>CAMYAB010000001.1 GCA_947253625.1 uncultured Porphyromonadaceae bacterium
TTGAGAGGTGGCACAGGGTCTTCTGTGGAGGCATTGGTGATCGCAATGATCGTTGGTGATGCTCTACAGCCTGCGTGTCTACTTGTTTGTCGCCCTTGTTTATTTTTCTTTCTTTTGATGAAAGGATGTCTATCTTGCTCAAATATCTAGGAGTTTAATCCCCGAATATGCTAGACCGGTTTGTCTGTTATCTGACAAGCTGGTTTTTTTATTTCTTTTAGCCTTCTCCTTTCCCTTTTAGATCTAAGAGAGTAAGTGATTGGGAATTTCTAGAAAAAGGTCTACCTTTGATTTACCGTAAACTAGCTAGAACTCTATGTCTCAAAAACTATACTTACTTGATGCCTATGCCCTAATCTATAGGGGCTACTTTCCTTTTCTCAATCGTCCACGACTAACACTTCAGGGTGATGATACATCTGCAGTGGTAGGCTTTCTCAATACTTTTGATGATATACTCAGTCGTGTCGGTGATGATGGGTATATGGCGGTTGTTTTTGATCCTCCTGCCCCTACATTTAGGCACAAGATGTACCCCGAATACAAAGCTCAGAGAGAGCGTACTCCTGAGGCTATAAGCTATGCAATACCATTTATAAAAAAGATAATAGAGGCGCGTGGGGTAAGGATGTTTGTCGTTAATGGCTATGAGGCTGACGATGTGATTGGTACCATTGCGCACCGAGTGGCTGATAAACACACGGAGATGGAGGTCTATATGATCACACCCGATAAGGATTACGGCCAGTTGGTAACTGATCGGATACACATACTACGACCACTAAAAGGAGGTGAGTATCAGGAATTGGGACCCAAAGAGGTGGCAGAATTACATGATTTGAATAACTCGGGGCAGGTAATTGATTACCTTGCCCTGATGGGTGATGCTTCGGATAATATCCCAGGCGTGCCAAAGGTTGGGAAGAAGACTGCTGCACAACTCCTTCAACGCTTTGCGACAATTGAGGGAATATACGATCACATAGATGATGTTCCGGGCAAGGTTGTCAAGGATAATCTTCTGATGTATAGGGAGCAGCTCATGCACTCTAGAGAGCTTGTGAAAATAGTACTTGACGTTCCTGTTGATTTTCAATTGGAAGATCTGCGGATGCATCCTGCAGACTATGGGGTGTTGTCTGAGATTTACACCCAATTGGAGCTCAATAGCAAGTTAAGCAAGTTACACTCTGAGATTGAGGTGTCTTCGGTCAAACCGCGTGAACGTTCTCTCTTTGACCTTCCTATACCCGAGGCAAATACTGTGAAAACGATGCGTGACCTAGAGAATACGCCTCATGACTACAAACTTCTAGATGATCCCAAGGCGATAGAGGCGTTGGCTGTTCGTCTTGAGCAATCGGTTGCTTTTGCTTTTGATACCGAGACAGAAGGTCTTAATCCATTGGTGGATCCTATTGTCGGTATTTCCTTTGCTATTAGGCCACATGAAGCGTGGTACCTGCCGTTGTCTCCAATTCAAGTAGAAGCCACTGAGCAGTTGCGTCCTTTTCGAAAGCTCTTTCAGAATAAGGAAGTGTTGAAGGTTGGGCAGAATCTAAAGTTTGATCTAAAGATTTTATCGCGATATGGAGTGATTTCGCAAGGGCCGTATTGGGATACCATGATTGCACACTACCTTATCAATCCCGAGCAAAGACATGGGCTTGACTACGTGGCTCAAGCCTATTTAGGCTATAAGCCTATGCCGATAGAAGACTTGATCGGCACACGTGGAAAAAAACAACTGACAATGGGGCAGATCAACTCGGAAAAAGTGTTGCCGTATGCGGCAGAGGATGCTGATGTCACACTCCGGCTATATGAAGCACTCAAGCCAGAGATAGAGGCGAATGATGACCTTCGGAGGCTATTCTATGATATGGAGATGCCTTTGATGGAGGTCTTGCTGAAAATGGAGCAGGAAGGGGTAAAGCTAGATGCGCTACTATTGAAAAACGTAGTGGCGGAAATGGAGGATAATCTTGGAACGTTAGAGCAAGAAATACACAATTGTGCCGGTGAACCATTTAATATTGGCTCGCCAAAAGAGGTGGGAGAAGTCCTTTTTGATCATCTGAAACTTGTAGAGAAACCAGCCAAAACCCCCTCCGGTCAGTATAGGACAAATGAAGAAACTTTGGAAAAGATAAGTGATCTTCACCCCATTATAAAAATGATCCTGGACTATCGTGGGCAGAGAAAGCTCTTGAATACTTACGTTGAGCCCTTACCACAGTACATTAGCCCTTTTGATGGGCGCCTTCATACCACGTTCAATCAAACCGTAACTGCGACAGGACGCCTATCAAGCTCTGACCCTAATCTTCAGAATATTCCAGTTCGAGATGAGGCTGGAAGGCAGGTCCGTATGGCCTTTACGGGGCATCATCCTGAGGAAGGTGACCTTTTTGTTTCAGCAGACTATTCGCAGATAGAATTGCGTATCATGGCGCATCTCAGTGGAGATAAGAATCTTATTCGGGCTTTCAATGAGGGTTTGGATATTCATGCGGCAACGGCCGGTCATATCTATGGAGTAAATCCGGAAGCTGTTACGCCGGAATATCGTAGAAGAGCCAAGACAGCAAACTTTGGGATTATTTATGGGATATCAGCGTATGGGCTGAGTAGTCGCCTTGCTATACCTCGCGCCGAAGCTAGTGATCTGATTAAAAGTTACTTCGAGTCATTTCCGGCTGTCAAGGATTATATGGATGAGGCAATTAGCAAGGCTAGTTCTCTAGGCTATGTTGAGACTCTCTTTGGACGTCGTAGATATTTGCCCAATATTCATTCGCAAAATGCCAACGTACGTGGTGCAGCAGAGCGCAATGCAATCAATGCGCCTATTCAAGGAACAGCGGCAGATATTATCAAGTTGGCAATGATCCGCGTCCAAGATAGGCTTGAAAAAGAACATCTGCGTGCAAGGATGATTTTGCAAGTACATGACGAGTTGTGCTTTACGAGTCCTTCCGACGAGGTCGAAACTTTGGTTACGCTTATTCGCTCTGAGATGGAGGGCGTCATGCCACAATTGCAAGTTCCTCTTATTGTTGATGTTGGTGTAGGTAAAAATTGGCTTGAGGCTCACTGATATGTTTTGGCATCGGCTTCTAGGCGTCCTTTTTGTATGGGCTTTGGGACCGATACTTATGTTTGCACAAGTGGCCAAAAGTTTAGAGAGAATCCTAGAACTTTTGCCCAGCGATGAGAGTAGTGATCGGCAGGTAATCATTGAGCAACTCACGGACTTACTCGAGCATCCCCTCGATCTGAATAATGCTACGGCGGAGCAAATTGTACAGCTCCCATTTGTTGATGATTTTATCGCACGTAATATTCTTTTGCTCAGATCTCAAAAGGGGGGCTTTGTCAGTGTCTATGAAATAAAGGAAGCTACACCGGAGTTATCCTCTGCCTATTTAGAGCTCTTGGAGCCTTTTATATATGTGGGGAAAAATCCTTACTCATCCGGCACTTTGCGAGCAAGACATGATTTTTTTGTAGGCTCCTCCTTACGGCCCAAGGATCGATTATCAAACTCTGTAGAGTTGAAGTACGAGGGGAGAATGGGGGCGAAACTCTCATGGCACTTTGCCGGACAAAAAGACATAGGTGAACCTTGGCTACCTTTGAGAAGTGGAGTATTTGATTATCTGACAGGCAGTTTTCGATGGGGTAGGCCAAACTACAGACTTGTTCTTGGAGACTATCAGCTGACTATTGGACATGGGCTTTTGCTTGGGATGAGCGGTGGTTATTTTTCAAAACTTGAGTACGGCGGAAGTGGAGTCGGAACATGGGTGGGGCAACTCAAGCCACATCGTTCTTTTCGCGAAAGTGGATATCTGAGAGGAGTGGCTCTTCACTATCGATCCCCCTCTCCGCTCTCCTTTTTGCTTTTTGCAGGCTATGAGCCAACCGATGCGCGTATCGAAAAAGATCACATACGCACCCTGTATCGCTCTGGACTAAGGCGTACAAACCTTGAACGCGAACACCGGCATACAGCTCGTTGTGAGATGGTAGGTGGGTATCTCAGCTATCGTATGCCTAGCCTAGAGTTGGCTCTTACCTCAATGTTGTACCGCTATCGTAGCAGTCGTGGCGAAGCACTCTTACCGTATCGGCTGTACCCTCAGCGTCACCTGTTGTTGCAAAATAGCCTATGTATGAGTTATTCAAAAGGAGGATTTCGGTCCACAATGGAACTTGTACTTGCTGAAAAGAGCAGGAGTGCTGTCCAAGCAGCATTAGCTTATCGAAATGGCACTATGGGGACACTTACACTTCAGGGACACTACTATGGCGACCGCTTTATTAGCCCTTATTCGACGCCCAATAGTTATCCTCCCGAGGGGTACTCCGAGAGAGGACTTCGCCTGATGTGGAGAGGCGAGATTGCTTATATGGTTACCGCCAGTTTGTATCTTGAGCGATTTCGGAGAATGAGTCCTAATGCCACTATTCCAGGTCATGTCTTTTCTGCAAGTATCTATCATACCGGTGATCCATGGCAGACCTCGGCTGTTGCACGATATGTATCTATGGGCAGTAACCAAAAACGGTTTACAATGCGTTTTCGGGGTGACTGTATGCTAACTCCGTCATGGAACGTGCGTGCCGGTCTGCAGTTTGCCAAGCAAATGCACAATCCACTTGGCACGTCACTCTACACAAGATTGAAATATAGTGGAAATCAGATTGCAGCTGAAGCTGGCATACAGTACTATCGCTTGTATAGAACTATGATTCGCGGTCAGCTCGGATACATGCCATACATGTACACTCCCTCAATGTTGCGAGGAGATGGTGTTCATTGTTTTGCCTTAGTACGTTATCAGTTGACGTCGAATTTGCAACTAAATGCACGCGTTGACCCATCATTCCTATGTCTTAGTCTAATGTTAAGAATTCGATAAGGCGTGTATCCTGCCGCATCTAAAGGTTAATAACTGACAATATGTAGGTGATTTGCTCGGTTTGTGAGGAAAAAGAGAGGATAAGATTTGGCTATATTGAAAAATGTACGTACATTTGCATCGTGGTTTTTTCATAATAGTATTAGATTAAAGGTTAAACAAGAAAGGTTTGGGATGTCGTGAGACATCCTTTTCTGTTTTTATATACCTAACTAAATGCTTTTTCCTTTGACCAGCATATCAAAAGAGAGGAGGTGTCTAAGACACCTCCTCTCTCATTAGTTGTTATTGTATGGTAGCTCTTGGCTATATCAAATTCCTAGTTTTGCACGAAGTGCTTTGGGGATTGCATTTTTGTGGACGATGATATTCATTGTCTTTCCGGCCACGAATGCCTTGGACGCATACCATATGCCATTGTATTTTCCGGCATCACCCCATGAGTTTTTCACGAGATAAAAAGGTTTGCCGGTCTGATCTTGTGCCAGGCCGTAGATCAGCATCCCGTGGTCATCGGTGGTTGTTAGGTTGTCAAATCCTTTTTGCCTATATTCTTGGGTTACATTGATTTCCGGTGCACCGGGCGTATTGATTAGCTGACCTACTGAGAGTCTGTTTTTATTTCCTGATGTGCCAATCCAGCGTGCTTGGTCCGAACCGTGATCTGAATTTGCTGCTTCGACATCAAGAAGTACTGCTAGTCCGTTTCGGGTGAAGCCGATTTCGCTGACATCTGACCCCCAAGCTACCGTGTATCCGTTATCTATGGCACTATCGATCACTTGGATCAACTCTTCGATCGGAAGGTTGTAGGATAATCCATGGCGCCAGTTGTCCGGAATTTCCAAGACAAAGCTACTGTAAAATGGGTGATGGGTATATGATGTAAGCGAGACGTAGTTATTGGGATCTAGTTTCAGTGTTTTTGCAAATGTACTAGGTGTGTAGCTTTTACCCTCAAAAGTGAACTTCTCAGGTGCTTTTCCGAGATAGGCATCAATGATGCCGTCAAATGCTCTTCCCCAAGCAGTTGAGAGGTGGTTGGCTTTCTCCATTTCTTTAACTAGGGCTTCGACAAATCCTTTTGCAACAGCTTCCATTTCGGAGTGTGCGTTACGGGTTGTCCCATAGTTTAGTCCATACATTTCTTCCATAGGAACCACACCATGGCTCCGGAGTACATGGAGGACATCGCCAAATGCACCACCTTGTGCGAAGTTTAGATTACCGTGGTAGCGGACGTAATCTCTAGCCTTGTCTTTGTAGCACTGTGATACGATAAACATAGGGGATAGCACTACTTCTTTGCCGGTAAGGCGATATGCTTCGGCTTCGAGGAATCCGAGACCACTGTATGACCAGCAGGTTCCACTATTGGCTTGGTCTTGGATCGGTGAGATTTTTGCTTCCTTGATGGTCGTAAATCGGTACTCTTCGGGTTTCTCTTGGGGCTCTTGTGCGAGTGCCGGGATCGTCAAAAATGTAGCAACCACACTGCTACAAAGCAAATAATTTAGTCTTTTCATTCTGTTTTTTGTTTTTATAGTTGGTTAAATATTAACTCATGGGGCGGAGAGCTAAGTCGTCTGCAAATTTTGAAAACCATTCATTGACTTTCTCAAAGTGCTCAAACTTTGCTTCCGGTGTCTTTAGTTCTTCATCCTGTATCTTTTCGTCTATCTCTATCTCTATCCTAATACTGTCGTTGTGAAGCCTATCTGCAAGGTATCGGAGTATCTGCCCAAGTTGACTGTCCAGTTGTTTGGCCTCCGTGTCGTTACTTACCTTTATCTTTAGATTGGCAATGGATCCAGGGGTAATGTTTGGCTTGTAGTTGAGCATGGCATGCCGTACAAGCATTTGCCCTTTAGGAATTTTGGCGGCGTAACTACTCCATGCGTTGTGTAGCTCCTCATTTGAGAAGGTGCTATTTCTTAGCTCAGATGGGGCTGTTTGTTTTTCGCTTAGTTCTTTTTGTTCTTCGCTAGTTGTTTTGCCTGTCAGTAGGTTGAAGCCAAAGTGTTCTTGAGCTTTGGATATCTTTTTCTGTGTTGGCGCGTTATTTTGTGTGCTGTCCTGCGTTGTAGTTATTGGTTGAACCGATTGCCGATAGGTCTTGGGGGCCGGTTGAGGTGTGTTGACCTTTGTAGGCTGTACTTGGTTGTCTTCTCTAACCGTTGTAGAGACTTTGGATGCCTCTTGTTTTGCATTGCCGGCATTACTCGTACCTTCGGAAGTGCCTGTCTGCAGCTCTGGGTAGAGTACACTTGTGGGGCACAACTCCACCATTTTGAGTAGGGCGACTTCGAGTGCTAGGCGTTTTTGGCTACTGCTCCTATACTGAGTCCCAAAAGCTGTGCTGATTTTTAGAAATTCCCACAAGAGTTGGGTTTTGGAGTATTGCCCGGCTTTGAGTAACCGTTGTCGGATAGAGTCCGGTGCTTCTACAATTTTTGCTGTTTCTGGGTGTTGAGAAAGTAGCACATTTCGTAAGAAATTGGAGAAGCCTCGCATAATATTATCTCCCTCGTATCCACGGCGGAGGAGGGTATCGACCAGTGTAAGTACCTGGGGGTGCTTTCCTTGTAGAATGTACGCCAGGAGCTGAAAGTACTCGTCTTCGTCAAGTAGGTTGAGGTTGTCCCTTACCCCCTTGATCGTGATGGTGCCGTTCCCAAATCCGGCGATCTGGTCAAATATACTGAGCGCATCGCGCATTCCTCCGTCAGCACTGATCGCTATTAGCTGAAGGGCCTCTTGTTCTGCTTGGATGCCTTCGGTTTCTGCCACGTGCCTGAGATGGGTTACAATGTCCTCCGGCGTGATCCTATTGAAGTCATGGACTTGGCAACGTGATATGATTGTTGGGAGGACCTTGTTTTTTTCTGTTGTGGCGAGGATGAATATAGCATGAGCCGGTGGCTCTTCAAGTGTTTTGAGGAAAGCGTTGAAGGCACTGCTTGACAGCATGTGCACCTCGTCTATAATGTAGACCCGATACTTTCCAATAGAGGGTGGAATGTAGACTTGCTCCGTGAGCTGGCGGATGTCGTTTACGGAGTTATTGGAGGCGGCATCTAGCTCTAGGATATTGTAGGATCGTTGTTCGTTGGCAGCTACACAGCTCTCGCATTCATTGCAAGCTTCACCATCCGGGGTCCTGTGGAGACAATTGATTGTCTTCGCAAAAATCCGAGCACAAGAGGTCTTCCCGACACCGCGGGGTCCACAAAATAAGTAGGCGTGAGACAACTTGTCCTGTAGAATAGCGTTTCGGAGTGTCGTGGTGAGTGCTTCCTGCCCCACTACACTGGCAAAGGTGCTCGGACGATATTTTCGAGCAGAAACAACAAAGTTACTCATGCAGATCAGAGGCTGGAGGCATCAAAACTGATGGGTAAAAGGTCACGGCAGTCTGCTATAATCTTGGCTGTGTTTTCTCCGGCTAAAATAACCGAGAAGGGTTGATGATATCGATCTGCCACCTCTATCATTACCTGTCGGCAAGCGCCACAAGGGGCGGCTATGGTTGCCAGCTTGCCATCTTCGCGTATGGCCACTACGGCTAGAGTAGTTACTGGATCGTCCGGATATTGTGCCCCGGCATAGAAAAGAGCCGTGCGTTCGGCACAAAGACCTGAGGGATAGGCTGCATTTTCCTGATTGGATCCGGTGACGATCTTGCCACTATTCAGACGAAGTGCAGCTCCTACTCGGAAGTGTGAGTAAGGTGCGTAAGCATGTTTTGCCACAGCTTTGGCTTGCTCCACCAGGGCTTGGTCTTCAGGTGATAGGTTGCTTATTTCGACTTGTTCTATTGGGATGACAATGTTCTCGCTACTCATGAATTTGCTTGGCAAAAAGGTTTCAACGCTAGGTTTGATCTAGTGTCCTTTGTAAAGTTACTATTTTTTGTCCAAAACTACCCCACAGTATGATCAGCCTAGCCCATATTTTGATATTGCTATTGAAGTGTTTGATGTTTTTAGTAGTTTTGCTCTATTAGAAGATTATAATTTAGTAACTAGACTGTAAAAGCTAGTTTTTCTTCAATAGCGTAGGTTGTTTGATGAGGAGTATTGTAAATACTGTAACCGGATTGTTGCCTTTCATGCCTTTTTTGTTTTTCTATTCGTGTATGAATGGTGATAAGCGTGTGGAGTCCTTGTTTGGCGTGCCTGAGCAGTTACATCCTCGTTTTGATGTGTTGGATGAGAGAGAGTCGGCCTTTGGGGAGGGGACTTCCGGGCTGAATGCAGGATGTGTGGAAAATTGGCTTGTTTACGGTTGGTGGTGCAATTTCCCAGTTTCATCTCCTTTTGGCAAAGTATTTTATCGCTCGGTATTAGAGGTTCGTATTTCAAGTGATGGTACGCTATCAGAGACTTGCTCTTTAGGTTCTTTGGCTGTGCCGGTTGGTTATGGTGCATCTTTGGTCTCGGATGATGGACGTGAGCTTTACTTTGTAGGTGGTACAGATGGGCTGTTGGCGAGACGAGAGATCTCAAGAGTGCGGCTTATGCTACGGCAGGGGCAGGACTTGCGATCTCTCCGGATGCGCTTTATATGGTCGGCGGCGAACGAATGCCCAGGGTGCGTACGCCAGATATCTGGCGCATACCGAAGTGGTAGGGATGAGCTATTATACTTTAGACATGTTTTGTGATCACGTGTATGAGCAAGTTTAGAAAGATTAATGGGCTGATCACGCCTCCGTTTACTCCTTTTACCGCTGATGGGAGGGAAGTTAATTATGACATAATCCCCCAGTATGCTGAACTCAACGTGATCGCACAGTTTGGAGGAAATATCGTGGCTGGGAAGCGTATCATGAAGTTTTTGGGCCTTGACCTTGGCCTCATCGAATCCCCTTCCGAAATATTGACACTGGGGAAGAAGCGGAGATCAAGCGTCAACTGGAGACAATAGATTTCTTTGCGCATTGTAATAAACACTAATAAAATAAGGTATATGGATTTTCAACACTACGGAAGACTCTATCGGGAGGAGCTAGTAGAGCAGATACTCCCCTTTTGGCTAAAGTATGGACTGGATAGAAAGTATGGAGGGATGCTTACCTGTATTGACCGCGATGGAACGCTAATGGATAGCACCAAGTCGGTGTGGTTTCAGGGGCGTAGCTTATACGCTTTTGCGTATGCATACAACCATGTGGAGCGACGCTCGGAGTGGCTGGAGGCGTGCGAAGTGATTCTCCCGTTTCTCGAAAAATGCTTCGATCCCTCCGATGGGCGAATGTACTTTGAAGTGAAGCAAGATGGTACGCCGTTGCGTAAGCGTCGCTATGTCTTCTCCGAGAGCTTTGCGATCATCGGGTGGGTCGAGTATGCCAAAGCGACAGGCAAGATGATCTATGCCGATCGGGCATTGAAACTATTCAAGCAAGTCAGGAGTTGGCTTGCCACACCCGGTGTGCTTGAGCCAAAGTACATCACAGCCAACCAGCCGGCATTAGGCCACAGTATCTCCATGATCATGATGAATGTTGCCGCTGTGCTCAGTTCGGTCGTGAGCGATCCGGTTCTTGAGGAGCAGGCACATACTTCGTTCAGACTGATCAAGGACAAGTTCTACCAACCTTCGTACCACTGCCTTCTGGAGATGGTGACCCCTGAGGGCGAGCTGATCGATACGCTAAATGGTAGGGTCATCAACCCAGGGCATTGCATCGAGACGGCGTGGTTCTTGATGGAGGCGAGCCGGACCTTTGCCGGAGCAGAGTGGGCCAAGGAGGCGCAGACCTTTGCGCTCACGGTGCTTGACGACGCTTGGGCTTGGGGCTGGGATGAAAAGTATGGCGGAATCATCAATTTCAAGGACTGCAAGGGCTTTCCGGCACAGGACTACTCTCAGGACATGAAGTTCTGGTGGCCTCAGACCGAAGCCGTCATTGCCACCCTCTACGCCTACCTCCTCACCGGAGACGAAAAGTACAAGGCTTGGCACCGTCAGGCTCACGACTGGGCTTGGAGCCACTTGCGAGATACAGAGTATGGCGAGTGGTACGGCTACCTGCACCGTGATGGCAGTGTGGCGCAGCCCGCCAAGGGCAATCTTTTCAAAGGCCCCTTCCACATCCCTAGGTTGCTTGTCAAGAGCATGCTCTTGTGTGGCGAGATTGAAAAATAAGCCCTTTTTTCCCCTAACGAAGACGTTACTCAGGTATGGACAACATCGCAACGATCAAGCATAGATCCTGATACAAGTGAGTAGTCGTAGGTATGCTCTGGAGCGTAGCCCCGCTCAATTACCTTGATCGGCAGATTCTGTCCACTATGGCGGAGACCATGTTTGCGGATCTCATTGAGCTCGAAAACCCTTGCTACTTCAGGCAACTGAGAGGTCTGTACCGGTGCCATGATCACCAATATGATGGGGCGTTGGGCAGGAGAGGACAGCCTAGGCTTGGCCTTTAGTGTGCTGGCCGGGGTTGTGTTGATTGCACTTTTGTCGCAAATTATCTTCCTAAAGCCCAAGTGTGTCGACATGAAGGTGCAGGACTTCCGTTAGGTGTCATAGCTCTTCTGATTGTGATTGAGAATTAGTCTCCTCCGAGGAAAATCCAGTCTCCTCGGAGGAGACTTTAGTTTTCTCTGCATGAGACTCCAGTCTTAGTGCACCTACTCTTCGGAGAGAAGGAGCCGGTGGAGGGCTTTCCGGTCGAGTTTGCCGTTGGGGTTGTGTGGAAGTTGTGGTAGGAGGCGTACCTCTTTGGGTCTGTGGTATGGGGGGAGGTGTTTTTGTAGTATGGTGTCGAGGTTGTCGGGTATGATATCGGCTTGGAGTATGAGGACTGTTTTTTGCCCTAGAGCACTGTCGGGGATCCAGCTGATGGCGAGAGGTGTTCGTAGGATGTGGCTGAGGGTCTGCTCGATTTGCTCGGGGCTTATCTTGACGCCACCGGTGTTGATGATGTTGTCGGTGCGTCCTTTGATGACAAATCCTCCGTCGGGGTGGATCTCAGCGAGATCGTTGGTGATGATTGGGGGTTGGTTGGGAAAGAGGAGGTGGTCGTGTATGATTAGTTCTCCTTGTGTGCCGAGTGTGAGCTGTACGCCGTCCAGCGGATAGTAGCACTGTGTGGCGTGGGTGCCATTGAGGCGTCGTAGTGCGATGTGCGAGATGGTTTCGGTCATACCGTATGTGGCATAGGCCGGTATGGGGAGAGTATCGAGCCACTCTAGGAGGTGAGGGTGTATTGCACCTCCACCGATGATGAGCTGTTGGACCCGGCTGAGGAGTTGTCGCTCCGATGGGGTCTCCAGTGTGTGGTGGAGCTGCAGTGGTACAAGTGAGACGAAGTGTGGCGGTGTGGAGAGTGTGGCGAGGGGGTGGGAGGTCGGGGGGACAACGACCAGCTCTGCTCCGGCGATAGCGGCTCGTACGACCATCATTTTGGCACCTATGTAGCGGAGGTCCATGGCGAGGAGTAGTCGTTGGCGCTTGGTGATGCCGAAGTATTGGTTGGTCCTCTGGGCACTTCGTCGCACGGCACTTTTTTCCAGTTTGATTTGCTTGGGCGTGCCGGTAGATCCGGAAGTCTGTGCGGTGATGTGAGTGGTGAGAGGGTCCCACCACTCGGACAGAAAAGAGAGGAGTGGCCGGAGAGTAGGGGGCACCGGAGTGGGCAGAGTGTGTAGTCGTTGGGGGGTTAGGAGGGTGTCTCCTATATAGAGTTGTTCGGTTGGCACGTGGAGTTGATGGTGCGTCAGTTTTTGGGGAAGGAGTGATAGTGGAGTTGGTCCTTTTGGAGGATGAGTGGGGAGGAAGTGTTGTTTTGGTAGAGTGCTCCTGTACCCAGGCCTTGTGGGCATTGGATGGGGTATTGGCTCACCCACTGTGCTATGGCGGCGAGCCCGATATTGGACTCCAGTGCGGAGGTGGCCCACCACCCGATGTGGTGTTGGTTGGCCAGCTCTATCCACTCATCCGGATCGCTGTGCAGTGTGGGCTTGATGATGAGGTAGTGGGGCTTAGCTTGGTCGAGTAGCTCGATCTTGCTCTCGGTGGCGTGTAGGGGTATGAGCTCCTCGTCTAGTGCGATGGGCAGAGGGGTTTTCTCTATGAGTGTGGCCAGGGTCTCCCAGTGGTGTGGTGAGGGAGGGATGGGCTGCTCGATAGAGTGTAGCTGTAGGTCGCTGAGTTGCTTGAGCTTCTCTAGTGCTGTGTCGGACGAAAAGGCACCATTGGCATCCACTCGGAGCTCTATTTCTTGAGGAGTGAAATTCCGGCGGATGTAGCGGAGTAGCCGGAGCTCTTCTTGAAAATCTATGCCGCCGATCTTTAGTTTTAGACACCCAAAGCCTTGGGCTATCTTTTCTTTGATCTGCCGGTACATGTAGTTTTTTTCGCCCATCCAGATGAGTCCGTTGATGGTGATGGTGGCTTCGCCTCGTGTGAAGGGAGTGTCGCAGAGAGGAGGGGTGGGGAAGTTGTGGTGCCGGCGTGTGGCAAGGAGGCCGGAGATGGCTGTGGCTAGGCCAAAAGCAATGGAGGGATAGGCACGTAGCATGGCCGGGTCTAGGAGATGTGGGTCTTGTGCCAGGGTGTGTGCCAACTGTTGCAGTAGAGTGGGGTAGTGGGGAAGGTCGTCACAGCTAAGCTGTGGCATGGGAGCGCACTCGCCGTAGCCAATGAGGTGTGGGTTGGCTACGCTCCGGAGCTTCAGAATGTAGACGAGCTTGGTGCGGTACTCGCCACGAGAGGTCCTGGCAGGGCGTCGGAAGTACAGGGTGTAGGGCTCAATGGAGAGGGTGACCGGCTCTCGGAGTTGTGGTAGTAGCGTGGGGAGGTGGAGGATGCTCTCTAGTGGTGACATCTTAGGGAAACTTGGGGTATTGGTCAAAGTTGGGCTTGCGCTTTTCCAGGAATGCGTTTTTCCCTTCTTGGGCTTCGTCGGTGAGGTAGTATAGGAGGGTGGCGTCACCGGCCAGCTCTTGGATGCCGGCTTGTCCGTCTAGCTCAGCGTTGAGTCCGGCCTTGATCATACGGAGGGCCAGTGGACTGAGGAGCATCATCTCTTCGGCCCATTGTACATATTCATCCTCGAGTTGGGCAAGCGGTACGACCTTATTGACCAATCCCATCTCTAGGGCTTCTTGAGCAGAGTATTGGCGACAAAGGAACCAGATCTCTCGTGCCTTTTTTTGCCCAACCACTCGGGCGAGGTAGGAGGAGCCAAATCCCGCATCAAAGCTCCCTACCCGTGGACCGGTCTGGCCGAAGATGGCATTGTCCGAGGCTATCGACAGATCGCAGACGACGTGTAGTACATGTCCACCGCCTATAGCGTAGCCGTTGACGGCGGCTATGACCGGTTTGGGAATGCTGCGGATCTGCTTTTGGACATCCAGGACACTCAGCCGAGGCACTCCGTCCTTACCGATGTATCCGCCACGCCCCTTGACATTTTGGTCGCCCCCGGAGCAAAAAGCTTTGTCGCCGGCTCCTGTCAGTACCACCACGTTGATGCTCTGCTCTTCACGGCATATCCGTAGCGCATCGCTCATTTCGGCTGTGGTGGTTGGGGTGAAAGCGTTGCGATACCGCTCGCGATTGATCGTGATACGTGCGATGCCATTGTAGTAGTCAAAAAGGATATCTTCGTACTTCTTGATGGGAGTCCACTCCCGTATCTTCTTTTCACTCATGATCATGATCGATTTGTTTTAATTGCTTGAAATAGTTCTTCAGCTCATCCATTTCGTCCTCGGAGGAGAGAAAGGCCTCCAAAAGGCGTGGACGATCCGCTTGTCCCGCAAGGTGCGACATACCCGCTGCCAGCTCCTTCTCGTCGTGTACCGACAGGTACTCCCAGCCACAGCTCTCTGCCCACCCCTTGGCCTGCAGGCAATGTGTGGCGGTGATATACCGCTCGCTCACGGTGTCCATCTCCAGACCGGGCAGGCTGTGAAAGATACTCCCCTGCTGATTGTTGAGCAGTAGCACCCGCACATTGCTCCCCACCTCGGGTAGTCCTAGGGCATTGAGGTCGTAGAAAAAGCTCAAGTCCCCTATGACGAGGACGTGCAGTAGCTCCGGACGACGACGGGCAAAGCCCAGTGCTGTCGATAGTGAACCCTCGATCCCACTGGTGCCACGATTGCAAAAGGTCAGTAGGAGATGATCTTTGCGAAATAGCTCCGCATACCGTACAGCCGAGCTATTGGCCAGGTGAAGGACTACCCCCTCCCGCGGCAACTTGCTCAGCAGACAGCCGATCACCCCCAGCGAGCAAAAACGAGCCTGTGGAGCCGGAAGGTGAGCGATACGCTCTCGCCACTCTTCGGCATACCGGCTCCCCCCCGCATCCCTATTGAGATGGTGGACCACTGCTTCCAAGAAAGGCTCTACTCTCGTCGTCACAAGATCCGTAAGCCCCCAAAAAAGATCCACCACAGCGGGATCCGGTGACACCTGCCACGTCTCCATCGGTGGATAGTCGCGCAAGTACTGCTTCATCTTGTTGGATACGACATGGCCACCGAGTGTTATCAGCAGGTCAGGTTGCAGCGAACGACGACCCTCCTCGCTCAGCGAGCCAAGCAGTGCATCCAGCGAGCAGATCTCCACCTCACTGTTGCAAAGAGACTCGCCGATACAGAGACAATGCTCACGCAAACTTTGTGGAAAAGGCATCCCACCCCCTTTGTCAAGATCCACGCCCCAAGCCCTCTGCCCCACCAAGATCATCTTTCGCTCAAAACGACCAAGTCGCTCCAGCAATTTTCCCAAGTCGGGTGCCTCCACTTGGCAGGAGAAGTGGTGACGCACCAGCCTGCCTCCTTGCAGTCTTTTGGAGACAGCAGTGTTGCCGATCGGAAGAGCCACCTCGGGAGACTCCTGTAGGCAGACAATTGGGTTGCTAATCGGGATATTGATGTGCACAGGACCCACTACCGGATAAAAAGCACCCAAGAGGGCCTCATTTAGTAGGCGATTGCAGTACCATCGATCCTCATCGGAGTGTGGCTCCGGCAAATACACCGCACGACGTACCATGGCCCCAAAAAGGTCACGTTGCGGGAGGGTTTGGCCCGCTTGTTGCCCAAGCCAGCACTCAGGCCTATCCGCTGAGACAATGATCAATGGGACTCCTTGGTAAAAAGCCTCGGAGACTGCAGGTAGCAGATTAGCGACAGCCGAACCGGACGTGCAACACACCACTACAGGCAACCCACTCCCAAGCGACAGCCCGAGAGCATAAAAGCCCGCACTGCGCTCATCGACCACTGAGTGACACACCGCCTTTTCGAGCCCATGACTCAGAGCATGAACCAATGGAGCATTGCGACTCCCGGGGCACAACACCACATCGCGGACACCAAGCCCACCAAGCAGAGACACAAGATCATTTATCACAAAACGGTGCGCCATCATACCTCCACCACTTTACCACCAATAAGTCCATAGACGGCCAAGAGCTTGTGCAGTACCTCCTCCCACTCACTCACCAGCTCTGAGCCACACACGATACCGCCCCCTCCATACAGCCTGAGCGACAAGCCCGGTAACAACTGCATACAGCGTATATGTACATACAGATCTACCTCTCCCCCACGATCCGGAGCCCCGCACCACCCCACGTATCCGGCATAGTACGAGCGGTCAATCCCTTCCGCCCCCAAGATCATATCACGAGCCAATCCCTGAGGCGTGCCACAGACGGCTGGAGTGGGGTGCAAAAGCTCAGCCAAAGCGGTCGGAGCATACCCATTGGGCAACTCCAGCGTAAAACCGGCACACAGATGTTGCAAGCTACCCGAGTAAATTGTCTGCAACCCGTGAGCCCGAAACTCAATGCCCTCCTCGGTCAACACCTCAGAAATAAATCGATGCACATACCCATGTTCACGACGATTTTTCTCACTCCAGTCACCATGCCCACGAGTCATGGTACCGGCCAGCGCCACAGTCTCATATCTGCCCCCCGCACCGCGCAACAACACTTCGGGTGACGCGCAAAGCCAAAGCCCCGCCTCCACCGTATAGCACAGCGACACAAAAGCACTGGGATAATGGGCGAGCGCCCGCCAAAAAGCCAAGACAATCTCATCGGATGAGATACACGGCAACTCCATACGATGGGCGAGTACCAGCTTTTCCACACTTCCCCCGTCAAGGTATCCCAAAAAACGCCCAAAGGCAGTACGATAGCCATCGGGCAACAAATTGGGGATACCACTCACGGGCCTATGGTTGTCCGTGAGCCCACCGGTGTCCCCCGATAGGTGCACCACCCGATAGCCACCACTACGCTCACTGACCAAAAGATTGGGAGACGCAGTGGAGGTGACAAAAGGTACCATCACAAAACCATCCCCCGCAGTGCCACCACGCAACTCCATCGGATCCAACGCACGGGCAGTGGCCACACCCCCAAGACCAACCTCTCGCACCACCGAACCTTCGCTCGGCAACCTAAAACAGGCAAAAGGAAACCCCTGAGCCACTCGCTCCTCCACAAGAGCAACCAACTCTCCAAAACAGACTCCCTTGTCACAAGGGGAAAACTCCTCCGTATGATCAGATATAAAACTCACTTTGCAAAAACCACATACTAATACTGCTTTGCCCGCAAATTTAGCCGTTTGTGTGTTAACTTCCTAATCATTACTACGATCTAGGCCCCTCCCAGAGTTAGTGCCATACCCTGCTTTGGCTTGAGCTCCCTTACGGCTCGCGTCGGGTACTTTGTTGGGCTAGGGGGAAAAGTTTTTTCCCTTGGAGAAAAAACCGACGAGGTCGGAGAAAAAGATGGTCCTCTCCCATGAAAAAGATAAAATCACTGTGTGATTTCTAGAGATCACACAGTGATTTGAATAAACCACTTAGTGATTTGAATAAATCACATAGTGATTTTGAGTTTTTCATCCGGGAAAAATAGTTTGGAAGTACAGAGGGCTGACTTTTTAGCCCTTTGGAATACCAATTGTTGGGGGTTGTGTCAAAGGGTACGCTTTCTTGCGCTTTTCCCCTTCGTTAGCTTGTCGCCCATCACCGCCGGCGGGATCCGGACGACTTTTTGAGCCTTGCTGTGTTGCTGAATTTGTGTATGTTTGCGCAAAAGAATATGAAAAGATCACAACAGTGGTACGCAATTTCTGAAGTTGATCCTATCGTAGGTTCTTGTTTTAGAGTTTTTTAGCGTGAATAGTTTGTCTATATCGGTGAATTTAGAAGAGAGAGAGAGAGAGAGAGAGAGAGACTCTCGCTACACACTCTGTACCAACTCCTCCGTAGACTTACAGCCGCTTATCGTTTGGGAGAGGGGGCGTCTCGCCTCACCTTTTTATTATATAGTCCATTTTTACTGTTCTTCTGCACTTGCGGAGGGGCGGTTTTTTTGTTGCCCTTTGGTCTGCTTTTCGGTAGATCAGAGGGTTCCTTTTTAGGCACAGACCGGTGAGCCTGTGTGCTATATGTCCAACCCTTATAACTATTTTATGAGTAAAAGAAGACTATTATTGTTACTGTCCCTAATGTGGATGGCGATTGGCCTCTATGCCCAGTCGACCATGGAGCTAAAGGGGACTGTCGTGGACACCGACAACCAACCGATCCCGGGTGCGACGGTACAAGTGCTGGGGCAGAGTGGTCTCGGTACATTGACCGACATGGATGGATGCTTTGTCCTGAAGAATGTGTCCAAGCAAGCCACTATCCGTGTCTCCTACATTGGAATGAAGGCGGTGGATACCAAGCTGGAAGGCCAGAGCAGCATCCGCATTGTACTGCATGAGGATACTGAGGTCCTGGATGAGCTTGTGGTAACGGCTTTGGGTATCAAACGCTCGGAAAAGGCACTCTCCTACAATGTACAGGAGATCAAGAGTGACGCACTGACTACTGTGAAGGATGCCAACTTCATCAATGCGCTAAGTGGAAAGGTAGCCGGAGTGAATATCAATGCCTCGTCGGCAGGACTCGGTGGTGCCACACGTGTCGTGATGCGTGGCCCCAAGTCCATCAACTCCAGCAACCAGGCACTCTACGTGATTGATGGTGTCCCAATGTTTAACACGTCAAAAGGAAATATAGGGGGTGGAGCTTTTAGTGAACAACCCGGTGGTGAGGGAATATCCGACATCAACCCTGATGACATTGAGAGCCTTACGGTGCTGAGCGGACCCGCTGCTGCCGCCCTATACGGATCTGCCGCCGCCCAAGGGGTTATCATGATTACCACAAAATCCGGGAAAGCGGGGCGCGTGAGTGTGACGATCAGCAACAGCTCGCAGTTTTTGCGTCCATTTGTGCTGCCGGAGTTTCAGGACAGCTACATCAATCGCCCGGGCGAGATCGCAAGCTGGGGGGAAAAAGCTAGTGCACCGTATGGCAAGTATGACCCAACCGGATTTTTCAAAACCGGTATGAATATCCAGAATACCGTCGCCCTGAATGTGGGTAATGAGAAGAGTAGGACCTACCTCTCTCTCGGATCAACAACCGCGAGGGGAATTTTGCCCAATTCTGGCTATGACCGGTACAATGTCACTGCACGCAACACCACTACCTTCTTGGATGACCTCTTTACCCTGGACCTGAGCCTCAACTATATCCAAGCCCAGGACAAGAACCTGATGGCGCAAGGACAGTATTTCAACCCACTGCCTATGCTCTATCTTTTTCCGAGAGGAGACAACTTTGACAGTGTGCGACTCTATGAGACCTACAACCCTATCCGTAGGATATACGAGCAAAACTGGAGGTATGGTGAGCTCCTCAACTCCCAGAACCCCTACTGGACAATGCATCGAATGATCCGGACCAACAGCAGAGAGCGGTACATGGCAGCCGCCTCGCTCAAGGCACAAGTGACCGACTGGCTGGATCTCTCTACTCGATTTAGGTACGACAATACAAAGATCAAAAACGAAGATAAGCGGCACGCATCGACTGCCACTATTTTTGCCCATTCACCGTATGGATTTTACTCGTATGAGAATGGTTTGGAGCAAGCCCTCTATTGGGATTTGATTGCCAACCTCAATCTCAACGTAGGCGAATACTTCTCGATCGCAGGTAACATCGGTGGGGCCGCCAACTATTCGAGTACGCGCTCGGAAGGCTTTAGAGGAGGGCTTCGGGCTCCATCCAATATCTTTACGCCCAATGCGATAGATTATGCGGCAGGCAAAAAAGAGAATGCTCCAATATTTGGAGGTGTGCGCCACTTGATTTATTCGGCTTTTGGAAGTGCAGAGCTTGGCTATAAGAGTACCTACTTCCTTACGGTTACAGGACGAAATGACTGGGACTCTGCGCTTGCCGGGACCTCTCATGAGTCGTTCTTTTATCCCTCGGTCGGAGTGTCCGCTTTGCTAAGCGAGTACATCCCAACAGAGTATAAAAAGTATGTGGGCTACCTCAAAGTGAGGGGATCATGGGCAAGTGTGGGCTCTGCTATTTCTCCCAATATTGCAAGTCCCTATCGCTACTCTTTTGATCCGGAGACCGGGGGCTACAAGGGCTCGACCATCAAGTTCCCGGAGACATTCTTCCCTGAACGAACCAATTCTTGGGAGGTAGGACTGACCGGTAAGTTTTTTAGCATCTGGGATGTTGACCTAACACTCTACCGCTCCAATACCACCAACCAGACTTTCCTGAGACCCGCATCAGCCGCAACCGGCTACGACAAGGAGTATGTACAGACCGGTAATGTCCAAAATCAAGGTATTGAGTTGTCCACCGGTCTTCAATTGAAGTGGGGTGACTTTGCATGGAGTCCGCGCTATACCTTTAGTGCCAACCAGAACAAAATCATCAAGCTTTTGTCCGAGGATTCTGAGTCAATCAAGATGGGTGGGCTCAATGGTATCGAGGTAGTGCTGTCCAAGGGTGGCACCATGGGCGACGTCTACGACTACACGTCCATCAAGCGCGACCAAGAGGGTTACCCAATGGTTGAGAACAATACGATTGTACCGGAAAATCTGACAAACCCTGTCTATAGAGGTACCACTCTGCCATCGGCTAACATGGGTCTTCTCAATGACTTTGAGTGGAAGGACCTTTCATTTGGCTTTTTGATATCTGCGCGTATCGGTGGTATCGTGATGTCTCAGACACAAGCCTACCTTGATCAGTATGGGGTGTCTAAAGCATCAGCGGATCTGAGAGAAAAAGGAGGTGTGAAAGTCAACCTAGGCCTACTCTCTGCCGAGGAGTACTACAAACGTACAGCAGGAGAAAAGCCTCTGTGGAGAAACTACATCTACAGCGCTACAAACGTACGACTACAGCAAATGCACCTCAACTACACCCTTCCGGAGGGCTGGTTTGCCAACAAGGCAAGAATCACCCTGGGTGTGAATGCCAACAACATTCTGATGATCTATAAGAAGGCTCCTTTTGACCCTGAGCTGAGTGCTTCGACCGGGACATACTATCAGGGATTTGACTACTTTATGCAGCCTTCAATGCGGAGCTTTGGATTCACCGCAAAGGTTCAATTTTAATGACAGCAAAGACTATGAGTACTACGCATACAAAGACTGTAGCCATTGGGTTGCTATGCCTAGGATTTCTGATGGGAGGATGTTCTTCATTTGAGGAAATCAATCGACCAATAGGATCGGTTTCTTCCGAAGAGCTGAAGACGGACAATCTGTCCGGGCAGAATGCACTCAAGGTGATGTTCAACATCTCTTTCCCTCAACAGGAAAACGATTTTCAGATGACCTATGACCTGATCGGTAACATCTACGGTCGCTATTTCGCTGAGACAAAGGATGCATGGAATAATGCTAAGACCAGCACCTACAATGCTCCTGATGGATGGATCAATTTCCCGTACAGCACAATTTGGCCACGGCTGTCAAGAGCTATGCAGGATATAATAGATGAAGCAGGAAAAGAAAGCCCCGTGTACTACTGGGCACTTATTCTGCGAGCTCATGCCTTGCTCAATCTGACGGACACCTACGGTCCTTTCCCTTTTGGTGGAACTGAGCCGGGAGCCTTTGCCCCACAGAGTGAGGTGTACAAAGCTATCCTGAAAGATCTGGACACAGCTACGGAGTATTTTGCAAAAGCACTTGTGGCTGACCCCTCTTTTACTCTTTTCCCGGAGGCCGATGTGATCTACGGTGGAGAGATCAGACGATGGATGCTTTTTGGAAACTCACTCAAGTTGCGCATGGCTATTCGGATGAGCCTTGTAGAGCCTGATTTGGCACGGACTATAGGTGAAAAGGCGATCCGTGATGGGGTTATCGAAACAAATAGAGACAACTTAACCTATCAGTACAAGCCGGCCGGAATCTATAAGACCTCGGTGGAGTGGGGTGATGCGGTCATGTCTGCAGAGATGGACGCTTACCTCAGTGGCTATCATGATCCTCGTGCCGAAAAGTACTTTGCCCCGGCCAAAACTCCGGCTGATCGCAGTCTTGTAGGGCTACAAGCAGGAGCCTTTATCGGGGTGAAAGCTAAGGCTCTTGAGCTTTATTCTCAAGCAATATGGCCGGAAGATAAAGCCAGTATTTGGATGACCGCTGCTGAGGTTGCCTTTTTGCGTGCAGAGGGTGATCTGAGAGGATGGAACGTAGGCGGTAGTGCGCAGGACTGGTATAATAAGGGTGTGCGCCTTTCCTTCCAGCAGTGGGGTGTTGATCAGGCTGATCAGTACCTTGCCAACAACAATGACAAACCGATGCCCTATATCAATGTTCCTAATGGATATGGTAGAAATAGTGCACCGCTTAGCAACTTGACCGTTGCTTGGGACAATGCCGCTCCCTTTGAACAAAAGCTTGAGCGACTCATGATCCAAAAATGGATTGCACTATATCCCCTTGGTTCTGAGGCATGGGCTGATATCCGGCGTACTGGCTATCCCAACATCTATCCACCGGTGCAACCCACACCAGGCTATGCCAGCCTAAAGACGGCGAACAGAATCCCCTACGCCTCATCAGAGGCAACAAAGGATCCGAAAAACTTTAGCCTAATGGAGTCTCAGCTTGGTGGTCGAAATGACTATGCAACAAAAATGTGGTGGCAAAAGAAGTAAGTCTTATCCCCTAATTTTGAAAAATAACTCACAATATGAAGCAATTCAAGTACTATATTTCACTCTTGCTCTGTATGTTGGCTATGGGGACATCTTCGTGCAAAAAGATGACCGACGCAGAGCCTCTATACAGTATTGACCTCACCCGTAGCAGCCATGTCGGAGAAGGTGCATCCTATATTGATCCATCTGAGATTGATGCCCTTATTGCTAGAGATAAAGACATTCCCTACTATCAAAATCTCAGGAGATACAAGTATGATAGTGACCATCAGGTTGCATTCGGTTGGTATGGAAACTGGACAGGCAAAGGGCTAGACTACGAATATTCCCTTAGGGGGCTTCCCGATAGCGTGGATTTTGTATCGCTATGGGGCGGTTGGAGGAACATTGATCCTATACGTCGTGCCGACCTTAAATACGTCCAAAAAGTAAAGGGAACTCGGGCTCTAGCTTGTATCCTCATGTTTCAGATCGGTGATGCGATCACTCCTCCTATCCCTGAAGAGCTACAGAAGCAAGGGGTTAGCTGGAACCAATGGCAACACCGCTTTTGGGGCTGGGATGTAGAGAAGGATGGTCAGTGGGTGAGTACACCGGAGACTATTGATGCCGCTATTATCAAGTACGCTAAGGCTGTTGCTGATACAATCATCAAGTATGACCTAGACGGTCTTGATATTGATGCAGAGCCTTCGTATGGCCAGCCATTCGAAACCAACAAAGAGTTGTGGGCTTATGACAAAAACGGTACCCGCCATCGCATCAATCTTTTTGTGGAGACATTCGGCAAGATGATGGGCCCGCTGGCTGAGACCGAGGAAGGACGCAAAAAGCTATTCGTAATCGATGGTGAGCCGGCCGCTATTGGTAAGGACTATGGCAAGTATTTCAATTACTTTATTATACAAGCCTATGGCGATGCAGATCCTGGGTCATTGGATTCTAGGTATGCGAACGTGATGGATCACTACAAAGATCATATGACTCCCGAGGAGGTCGCCCGAAAGATGATTTGGTGTGCCAACTTTGAGAGTGCGGCAGCCAAAGGTGGTCAAAGTCCGTATGATGGCGATCCTCAGTTAATTTGGTTCGCTAAGTACATGTGTGATTGGAAAGGTCAGAAATACCGCAAAGGCGGAGTTGGTGCCTTTCACATGGAATATGAGTATCGTGTTCAAGGGAAAAAAGGTACCTACCCATACCTGAGAAGTGCGATACAGATCATGAATCCCGCTATACACTAAATTCTCATCTATTTTAGATAAAGAAATGATAAACAATAGACAATATGTGACAAGGATCCTGACAGCTACCGCAGGACTGATGATTGCCACACTATCCGGCTGCAAGATGGAGCAAGCATATACTCCTCTTAGTGGCCAAGTATACATATCCCAGACAAAAACTGCAGTCAACACGGGGTTAAATGTAGAGGTAGCCAAGAGTGCAACCACGACTCAGTTCAATATCCAAGTTTCTGAGCCGGCCAAGGAGGACATTCAGGTGCAATATTTACCTGATGCCGAGGTGGTCAAGGCATACAATCAGGTCAATGGGACTGAGCTAGAGCCCCTCCCCCTTGAGGGCTACAAGCTCATAGGGACCTCTACTGTTATTAAGAAAGGAGAAGTCCTATCCGACCCGATTGTAATAGAGATACCACCGCTCTCCCAGGAACTCAAGGACTCAGGTAAGAGCTATGCCATAGGTTTTAGGATAGCTTCTCCGGGTGGTTCGTACACTTTGCTGGATGGCTGTGACCGGATTGTATATATCCTCAAGCAAAAGGCTATTCAACCTGTTCTGACCATGAACTCTAGCTCCAACCTCCGATTCAATCTCGCTGAAGAACACGGCTTGGTCAATTGGACTGTTGAGTTTTTGGTAAAGGCGGACCTACTGGGTAAGCGTCATGGCCAGCTCAACAACCAAGCACTCTTTGGCGGATGGGGAAGCGGAGCTGAGGTTGATGGCGAGCATCGTGATGGTGAAATTTTCTGTCGCTTTGGTGATGCACCAATAGAGGGCAATCGCTTTCAGATCAAGACTAAAGGAACTCAACTCAATAGCAATATGCTCTTTGAGGAAAACACTTGGTACCATATTGCAATGGTTTGTGCTGATACCAAACTCTATATCTATGTCAACGGTGAACTTGATAACCAGCTTGATCTGCCGGCCGGCAAGGTGTGGCTAGGAAAGACTCCAGGCTTTGGTAATACCGACTACCTGAGAGCCAATGTTCAAGTTGCTCAGCTCCGCCTATGGGAGGTGGCACGTACGCCAAAGCAACTGCAGGATAACATGTACAACTGCAATCCTCAGAGCGAAGGACTCATAGGCTATTGGAGACTAGACGAAGGAACAGGTAATACCTTCAAAGACGCTACGGGAAAGAACCCCGATGCCACTGTTCCGGGAGGCGGATCGGTAGTATGGACGCCGGATGTAATGTTTAAGTAAAAGTAATACTGAAAGGCAACAACACATGAATAAATATAATAATAAACGCTGTGCGTTCATCTGTGTCCTCGCTGCACTCGCATTTACGTCATGTAAGGACTCTCGGATAGGAACACTATTGCTCCCATCAGATACCGTGTCAGAAGACTATTCTACAAGGTCCTATGTCCGCGAAAATGGCATGCAACAACTTGTCACAGAGGCCACATTTTATACCCTTAACGGACGCTTGGAATTCCAAGCAGAAGACGGAACTGTACGTTTCCCTCTCAGGTTGACCTCTCCTATCAAAAATGACTACACTGGAAAGGTGATGGTCAACACAGAGGCCAAGCCTTTTGAAACCAAGCTAGCTCCCCGGGTTATGTCAAAGGTGGGCATTCTTGCTCCAGAGCTATACGAACTGGTGACAAGTACAGTTACCGTTCCGGCGGGAAAAGTGGAGAGTGTTGATAAGTTTTCTGTGAAACTTTTGGATATTAAGTCTTTAGATGAGGGGTACTATTGCATTCCATTGCGACTGATGTCTGAGGACAAGGGAGCAAAAGTTTCCTCTAATACTTCGGACTTTAATGTCATCCTACATATAAGCCATGATCATGTCCATGGACTGTGGAGTGTAGAGAAGACTGATGCCGGACTGGAACAGATCCCCGTGGGGCAACTTTCGCTCAATTCAAGTGCTGAGTACACTCAGGGTATGCCAGATGGTGACTATACCGCCATTACGGATGGTGATCCGATGACAGGGATATCTGTCTATGTTGGTTACCCGTTCAGGATAGATGGTATTGGAGGATCTCTCAAGGCTATTGGTCTGAGAGCTCAGCAAGAGGAATTTTGGGGGAGCATGTCTCTAAAGACATTTCCCTCTGAGCTTAAAATCAAGTACTTAGACAAAAATGGAGTGGAGCATGCACTCGGGAATGTTGAGATTATGGATCCTCCTGCTTTGTACAGCAATCCTGATCAATTTAGACTTATCAAATTGATCGAACCTATTAATGATGCAGAGTCTGTGATCATCCATATTGAGCGAGTGGATGGATGGGGATATGCGGTAGGCTTTAGCGAAATCAAGCTCTACCGTTAGTTGCTTTCATCTAGAGAGAAAGAAAAGGGTGCTCCGACGTGTCCGGGGCACCCTCTCTTTTATGAGACTGTGATGTTAAAGGCTGTACATGTACTCTAGGCAAAAAGTCAAAATCAAGTTAGGGTGTGCCAAAACTATTGTTTTGACACACCCTAACTTGATTTTGATGACTATATTACCTAGAGAGTCTATCTTCTCTATTGTGATACAACTAGTCTTCGTATCGATCAAACTTCATCCTCTGATCAGCGATGAATTGTTTCTTGTCTTTTTCTGTTGGGTGAAATGCACTAATGTCATTTAGCTGTTGCACCAGTCTTAAGTCAGAATCACGCAGGTTTTTGGGAACAAAAATCTGTACAGAAATGAGTTGGTCGCCTTTTCCTGAACCACGTGTGCTTGGAAGACCCTTGTTGCGGAGACGGAGTATCTTGCCGGGTTGTGTCCCTGGCTCTATAGTCACACGAACACGTCCATCTAGTGTTGGCACTTCTACCTTACCACCCATTAGTGCTGTTGGTATCGGGAGGAGTAGACTGTAGACGATGTCATTGCCGTTCCTGATAAAGTCGGGATCGGGTACTTCTTCAAATAATACAAGAAGGTTGCCGTTTACACCTCCGTTTGGGCCCGCATTTCCAGCTCCGCTCACTGTCATCTGCATACCTTCTGCTACTCCAGGAGGTATGTGAAAGCTAACCTCTTGTTCGCCTCGCTCAACGCCGGATCCATGGCAGTATTTACATTTGTTCTTGATAATCTGACCTGAGCCACTACATGTCGGACAAGTGGATTGTGTCTGTACACGACCAAATATACTGTCTTGTGTCCGGATAACCGTACCCGATCCGTGACAAGTCGGGCATGTCTCTGCTTTGCTCCCTTCTTCGGCACCACTGCCATGGCAGTGTTTGCACGCGATATCCTTGCGAACTTTGACTCGTTTGTCTGCTCCATTGAGGATGTCTTGTAGGGTTACCTTGACTCGGATACGAATGTCTCCTCCACGAGACCGATAGCCTCCACCATCTTGTCTACCTGAGAACCCACCAAATCCACTAAATCCGCCAAATCCGCCAAAAATATCTCCAAACTGGCTAAAGATATCTTCCATATTCATGCCACCTGTACCGCTAGCCCCGTCGGTCATTCCATCAACACCAGCATGCCCAAACTGGTCATAACGAGCTCGCTTGTCTGGGTCACGAAGTACATCGTATGCTTCAGCCGCTTCTTTGAACTTTTCCTCAGCTTCTTTGTCCCCGGGATTTTTGTCGGGGTGGTATTTTATTGCTGTTTTGCGGTATGCTTTTTTTATCTCGTCATCCGAGGCATCTTTGGAGACGCCAAGTATTTCATAGTAATCTCTTTTGGTCATTTATCTGCTTTGTCTTTCAAAGAGACACGCCGGTCACGTGCTTTGTAAATTGTGCCCTGCATGTTTTTAGTCTTAAATTTCCAACGTATTATATGGGTCCTCTTACTGACCGACTACCACTTTTGGGTGACGGATTATTTTGTCATTGAGCGTATAGCCTTTTTGGACACAATCAATTACCTTCCCTTTTTTGTCTTGCTCATCTGTCGGTACCATTGCTACAGCCTCATGCTCCTCAGCATCAAAGTCCTTGCCGATCACCTCCATTTCGTTTACTCCTTGTGACTTGAGTTTGGAGAGCATCTTGAGACGTATCAATTCCACTCCGTCCCGAAGTTCTTTATTCTCTTCAGTCTCTGGAATGTTGGATAGTGCACGATCAAAGTCATCAACTACTTCTAAGAATGCACTAATAGCCTTCTCTCCGGCATATTTGATCAGATCGGACTTTTCACGAAGCGTTCTTTTCCGAAAGTTTTCGTACTCGGCCCTAAGGCGTAGATGTGTGTCCTTGAGATTTTCAAGCTCTTGTGCTAGAAGGCTTTCTTTGTTTTCTTCTGGTACTTGGTTTTGTGTCTCTTCCGTGGTTACTTCTGTATCACCTGTTATCTCACGGGTTGTCGTCGCATCTTGTTGCTCGTCGCTTCTATTTTTTTTATGTTTCTTGTTGCTCATATTATGGTAATTTGATTTACAGTCTTCACACAAATGCTGAATGCAAAGACTGATCCATCTCTTCTATAACTACTCTTTCTGTCAGTTTTGGATGATTCTGTCATCTTTTGGACATTCACTTGCCAGTGTGCCCGAATCCTCCGGAAGCCCGTTCTGTTGCGTCCAAGGTGTCAACTTCCTGCCAGGTTACTTGAGAGTACTTAGCTAGTATTAGCTGTGCAATACGCTCGCCCGGTTGGATGGTGTATGGTTCAGTTGAATGGTTGATGATAAGTAGTCCAAGCTCTCCCCGGTAATCTGAGTCTATTGTTCCAGGAGCATTGACAAGTGTGATGCCGTGCTTGATTGCCAATCCACTTCGGGGACGTACTTGGATCTCATATCCTACGGGAATTGAAAAGTAGAGACCGGTAGGGATCAGTTTTCGCTCCATTGGTTGCAGGGTTGTAGCTCGGTCTAAGAAAGCACAGATGTCAAGTCCGGCAGATCCAGGTGTGGCATAGGAGGGAAGTGGGTTGTTGCTCTTGTTGATGACTTTTATTTCTTTGACATCCATGGGATCTAGTAGTGGAGAGTATTGTACTTGATGGCACGGTCCGCTCTTTCGAGTAATCGCTTTGTGTTTTTAGGAGATAGGTATACTTGTATAGGCAAGTACCAAATGCGTCTTCTGACATCCTCAGAAAGAATACTTTCGTAGGCAAGTAGGCGCATGGCATCTTTTTCGGTAGTTAGGAGCACAGCATCGGGGTCATCTTTAAGTTGCTCAACGATTTTCTCAATGTCTTGAGTCGTGAAGGCGTGATGATCCGGAAAGAGAAGCATGTCTAATATTTGCTGGTAGCTGTTTTTTATGGTATCTATGAATATTGTTGGGTCAGCTATTCCGGCTAGTCCTAGGATAGGTGTGTTTGTGCTCGGATAAATGTTGTTCCCATCAGAGAATAGTGGCGTCACCTCTTCGTACACTATACGACTAAAATAGACTTCTTGGTAGTCCAGGGTGTTTAGCTCCATCTTTATGTTTCGTATTCCGATAGGCTTCGTATCCGGCGGAGTGTTGGTCACAATGATGCTATCTGCTCTAATTGCTCCGGACATTGACTCTCTTAGGTTACCATACGGTAGCAAGTCATCCTGAGTGTAGGGAAAGTGAAATGGGGTGAGCAAGATATTGAATGTCGGGATCACATATCGGTGTTGAAATCCATCATCCATTAACACCACGTCTGGCCTGATTGCTTCCGGCATAGCCTCCATGCATGCAAGTGCTCTTCGACGGTTAGCATCGATATAGACCATGATCTCCGGAAACTTTCTCTTGATCTGAAATGGCTCGTCACCGATTGTCTGTGCTGTATCCGTTGGGCCTGCTATGATTGACTCTTTGCTACTGCGTCCATAGCCTCTTGAGAGAACTGCGACCTTATACTTGGGGGATAATAATCGGATCAGCAACTCCACATGTGGGGTCTTTCCTGTTCCACCGGCAGAGAGATTTCCGATACAAATGGTAGGAATGTTGGGTTTGATCGATGGGAGTAATTGTAGCTCAAATGCGACATTCCTCAGCCAGCTGCCGATTCCATACAGTATGGCCGGAAGCTTCAGGAGGATATTGCCACGTCTCTTCATTTCACTCTCTTTGTTTACGTTACTGTCCTAGGTCGTAAATCAACTCTTGGTTCTCCATACGTATGTTTGTCAGAGGGTAGGGGGGAACGGCTTGGATCCCACTCATTTCCTTGGTCAGTTTATTGACCATTCTCATGGCTCTTTCTTCAGGACTGAGCATTAACGAACGGACCGTTTTTCCCAAGTCAAAGCCGAAAAGAGCCTCTGTCCAGCTCATTACCTGGGTGTAATCGGTAATAGTGTAGTTGCTGAGATCGGCTAAGTTAGCAGCCTCTTCTACTGCGTCTTGCAGATTGCCGAGTTGATCCACGAGTCCAATTTCTAGGGCATCACTGCCTAGCCAGACCCTTCCTTGTGCAATTGAATCTACTTGCTTTTTTGTTAGGTTGCGTCCCTGAGCCACACGGGTCAAAAACTCATCGTAGCCTTTTTCGATCATCTCCTGCATAACTGCTTTTTCCTCCGCAGTAGATGGCCGAAGTGGACTCATAAAGTCGGCCATCTTGGCCGTCTTGACTGTATCGTGGGTGAGACCAATCTTGCCAGCTGTGCCTGTGAAATTGGGAACTAGTCCAAAAATACCAATTGAGCCGGTCAGAGTGTATGGGTCAGCAAGGATTTTGGTTGCGTTGGACGCAATATAGTATCCTCCGCTGGCGGCATAGTCGCCCATAGATACCACAATAGGTTTCTTTGCCTTTAGTCGGATGACTTCACGAGCAATCAGTTCGGACATTCTGGCAGACCCTCCACCACTGTTAATCCTAAAGACAACAGCATCAACATCGTCATCCTCTGCAAGCTCGGCTAGTTGCTCGGCGACTCGCGGGTCAATTTGCTTGATGTCTGATTCAAATGGGTTGTTCTCAGGCTTGAGGTCTACGATGTTTCCCTCGGCATATAGGATCGCGATGTTGCCTTCTGCTTTTTCGTCTGTTGGAGAGAGAAGGTCATTGACTCGTAGGATGTTGAGATCAGCATTCTCATCTCCTAGGACCTCCTTGGCCAGAATGCCATCTAGGTCTGTCTCATAGACTAGACTGTCTATCAGGTCGCGGTTTACAGCTTCTTCAATCCCTTTCAAGAAGAGTGCGCTGTCAGCAAAGTTTTGAAGCACCTCTGTCGAAATGTTGCGACTGGAGGCTATCTGGGATAGTGTCCCGTTCCACAGTCCATCCAGATAGGTCTGTATCTGCATGCGGTTGGCATCGCTTAGCTTGTCAAGGACATAAGGTTCTACAGCCCCTTTGAACGTACCTACCTTGTACACCTCCATTTTGACCCCTAGTTTTTCAAGTAGACCACGCTGAAACAGCACTGTGGAGCCTAGTCCGGTGATACCCAATGTGGCTTTGGGGTTTGCGAAAATCTTGTCCGCTACGCTACTTACATAGTAGTTTCCATACCCATAAAACAGATCTGAGTAGGCGTAAATTCTTTTCCCCGACTGCTTGAAGGACTCTAGAGCGTCTCGCAACTGATGTGCGCTGGCAAAACCCATATTGCAGTTTTCAAGTTTTAGTATGATGGCCTCTACCATGGGGTCGTCTTCTGCAGCAGCTATAGCACGGAGAATCTCTGGCAATGCAAAGTTTTTCTGCCTACCCTGGTTGAAAAGATCCTCAAAGTAGTCTGTCGTGTACTGGTCCGATAGAGTTCCCTCCAAGTCCAAGAGGAGTACGGATCCATCAGTGGGGGTTACAGCTGTAACGCTGGATCCGGAGAAGGAGTTAACTAAGGCTCCTACAGCTGAGCTGAGAAGTGTGAAAAAAAGAATCATAACAACGCCACTTGCAAGGATGACTCCCAAGCAGGACGCCAATGTCATCTTGAGGAAATTCTTCATTGGATTTTCTTGATCTGTGTCTTTTTGTTTACGGGGTGCCAGGTCCATCCTAAAGGTAGCCTCAGGTGACCATGCACGCGATACCGGTCGTCTGTGTGGTCGGGGCAGATGCCAAAATCGTGTTTGTTCACAAAATATGGCGATCAATAGTTAGAATGTTTGCCACATACATTGTCGTGCGAATTTACACAAAAAATATCGGGACAAAAAACTTATTAGGTTTTGACATGCGTGTGGCACATTTCACCCTGAAGTGTGACAGTGCTTCAAATTTAGAAAGGAGACTATGTGGCAGGGCTGTACTCCTTCGTATAAATCGCATTGTGCAGAAAATGGGTAACTTTGGTACTGACTAACTTGTACATCGTTATTTTGGACTAAATGTATGCAGTATAAATCTCTATTTTTTGCCCTGGCACTATGCTTATCCTCGAGCGCACTGTCTCAGACTTATGACGATCAGCTGGATCACCTGTTGCGCTCGCGTGAGGCTTCTCAGCTACAGAGTAACGTGGGGGTGATAGAGGGGCTTGTGCCTGTCTATCGAGATGTTTGGATTCTACCGGCCCTTGAGGAAGAGGCTCGTTTTTTGGATGCTGTTGCCAGAGGAGTTCTTGATGCCGGAGAAGCCGAGGTCAAGCTACTACACTTCATTGAGCAATATCCCCACTCTGCATATTTGCCATATGCATGTGCGCGATTAGGAGACTGGTACTATATACGTGAGCAGTATAGTGCAGCTATCCCTTGGTACAGAAGGGTGGACACAGAGCAACTGCCGGAGCGTATGGCTGTCGCAACGGACTACTATTTTGCGTATGCACTGATGCGTGAGGGTAGGTATGCGGAGGCTCTCCGAAGGTTTGCTCCACTTGTGTATTCCGACACCTTTCGTGAGGACGCAACCTTTTATACCGGTTACCTTTATCTAAAAACAGGTGAGGCAGAGAAAGGCCTTTCGCTTTTGAAAAAAATACAGGGCCATGCTATTTATGGGACTTATGCCACTGCATATATTGCCGAAGGAGAACTTTCGCAAACAAAGTATTCGGAGGCGCTCCGTATCGCACGTCAAGGACTGTCTATGCCACATCTGGATCCGGCGGTCAATCTCTCTTTGCTCAAAACAGCCGGCCTTGCTTCGGCTAACCTTGGGCAAAAGCAAGTGTCCGTGGAGTATTTGTCCGACTATGTCATGCGCTCGGATAATCCGGGACGACTAGAGCTCCTAACCTTGGGAAAAATGTTGGTCGAACTGAGAAGAAGCTCCGAGGCTATTCGCTACTTGGAGCGTGTGCCTTCCGGGCAAAAAGACTTCATGGCACAACTTGCCTACTATTATCTTGGCCTAGGGCACCTAGCTTCACAAAATATCGCTACTGCAGGTGCTGCCTTTGATCAAGCTGTTGAGATCAATGCTTTTACGCCACTGACAGAAACAGCGGCTTATAACTCAGCTTTGGCGGTATATAGTAGTGCTCCGGGGCGAGTGGGACCTGGGTCAGGTCGTTTGCTTGGTTTTATCCGTCAACACCACGACAGTGAGTATTGCCCAATGGCAATCGGCTATTTGGAGGATGCGTACCTAAATGAACCCAACACTTCCTTGGCACTGAAAGAGCTCAACTCCATAGTTCCTATGCCTGAGCGGCTCAAGCGCGTGCGGGACAGGGTACGACTCGGGAAGGCCAACCAAGCACTTGCCAAGGGCAAAGCTACAGAGGCTGTTGATCAGTATCGGGATATTATTCGCACTGCTAGCGATGCGACAAGTGTGGCCGAGGCTTATTTGTGGCTTGGTGAGGCGGCGTATCAACAAGGCAAGTATTCAGATGCCATCCAAAATACCAACAGTTACCTCAAGCAACGCCCCAAGGATCTGCCGCTGAATAAAAATGCCTATTACACACTCGGGTATGCGTACTTCAATACAAAACAGTACTCGGATGCAGAAAAGGCTTTTCTCGCCTACTTGTCGGACAACAATGATTTGGGTGCGAACGAGCGGTCCGGAGTCTTCAATCGACTTGGTGACATAAGGATTCAGAAGAGAGACTATACAGAGGCACAACGTTTTTTTGAAAAAGCAGAGCAAGCGGGTGGCAACGAAGCCGACTATGCACTCTATAGCAGAGGTGTCGTACTTGGATTGCAAAAGGACTATAGAGGCAAAGCCGCTGTCTTGGCTCAGTTGCCTACAAGATACCCTCTTTCAAAGCTTGCTCCAAAAGCCCTTTTTGAGCAAGGGCAAAGCTTGGCCCTCGCGGGGGATGAGGAGGGTGCTCGCAATGCCTTTGAGCGTTTTTTCCGGCTACACAGTTCAAGTGATCTGGCCCCAAAAGTTGGTCTCCAGCTTGCGCTCTCCTACTTCAACCAAAATAGGTTAAATGATGCAGCGCAAGCCTATGAGCGTGTTATCCGTAACTATCCCAAAAGTGACGAGGCCAAGATAGCACTGCAGGATCTGAAGTCCATTAGTATTCAACTCAATCAGGTTGACCGCTACACCTCTCTTGCGCACAACACGGGTCTAGACAGTACTCTTTCGGCCGAAGAACTTGATAGAATGAGTTACTTGGCTGCGGAGAGATTGGTGGCCTCCGCCACTCCGCAGGAAGCCAAATCGGCACTTGATCGGTATATCAATGATTATCCCAACGGTGCCTATATAGATCGGGCTATATACAGCAAGGCGCTTATTGAGTACAACTCAAAAAACTACCAAAGTGCTGCCTTAGCACTTGAGAGGCTTGGCAGTCGTAGCTTAGATCCTGACCTTGCTGGTGAGGTGTACAATTTGCTTGGCACATCCTATGACAAACTCAATCAACCCGGAAGAGCTGCTGAAGCCTACTTGGCGAAAGCCGGCTATGCAAAAGATGTCACTGAGTGTAGCAATGCTGTCCGTCTTGCTGGTGAGCGGGCAATGAATAGCCACAGCACCGAGTTTGTGTACAAGCTTGCCGAAGATGTTGCCATGGGAAACCTCAAGGTGAATGATCGGACTAAAGCGGAAATTATCGGCTATGCGGCCGAATGCTACGCCAAAGCCAACAACAAGCGACAAGCCCTTGCTTATGCTCGCCTACTCAAGCAGCTTCCCAATGTCAACACCCACGATATGGCTGATGTGATTTTGGCACTTGATCTCTATGACCACGGCAAATATGCCGAGGTTCAGCGTAGCATGAATGCCCTAACCACTCGTGGTTCATCCAATGCCTACTGGCTTGCGCGGGGGTTCATTTTGCTCGCAGACACTTATGCAAAACTAGGAGACAAGGAGTCGGCACGCGCTTACTACGAAAGCGTGCAAGGCAGCTATCCAAATACCACCGACGGAATTGTCGATATGATCAATCAGAAACTGGCAACACTATAAAGCGGCATCGCACTGATCCTTTTATTGAAGAAAGCAAACCCAGATGAGAAAAATAAATATCCTGTGCTTATTGTTACTTGGTAGCTCCATGTCTTTTGCGCAAAGCAATACCCACACAGAGCAGTCCGACACGCTACAGAGAGAAATGATCCTAGAGCGTGAGTACATCCCGGATACAGAGCAGGCTACCAAAGAGTTTTTCAATCCTCTTGACACTAAGCGTGACACCCGACTAAAGTCTCTTAACTTCGCCAATACAACCTATGGGGTAAGGATGGAGGTTAGGCCTCGTCTTTTCGACCCCGTGTACCGGAGCTATGCTTCCTTGCCCAAGCAACATACTTGGCATGCTAGGATCTTCGGGGGCTATCCGACTCGCTTCGGCCTCAATACCGGACTTCTTTTTAGAGCCGGAGAAAACGGCATTGTTGATCTTGCCATCGACCACTGCTCTCTAAAGGACCTTGTCCCCGGTGACTCCAAGTCTTTCCGTGCGCTCAACAATACGCACGACACCAATGTAGTCCTCCGCTATGGGCACAAGTTGCCCGATCGCTTGCTCAACGTATCGGCCAAAGCCTACAACAACATGCAGACCTACTTCGGGCACGCCGTTATGAGCACCACTCCACCGGATGGAGCACAGCCCCGCTACCCCCTCTATCAAATGGTAGGAGGTGCCATAGACTTTAACCTTAGTCCGGCACCGCTCATCCTTAGATCGCCTTGGCAATACAGCTTGTATGGTACCCTTGGGTATGGACGCCAATCCTTGCCAATACCTGCCTCTGCCACAGACAAAAACAACGCAAACGGACTTGATCTACTGATCGGAGGAAAACTGGCATACGGCATCTTTACCTATGACTTCAACTTTGGTGCTGACTTGTTTTTCAAAACAACCAAAGTCTCTGCCAAACGTCTCCCAACTCTTGAGACCTCGACTCCCATGGTCTTCTCTGTCAGTCCGTATGTCTCATATGTTTATCAGGACTTATCGCTACGTGGTGGGGCCAACATCCAGTTCCTAAATGGGGTCTCAACCAAGCTCCATATTTCACCCAATATCACTGCCAAGTGGAAAGCCACGGACGACCTTTCAGCATTTGCGACAGTAAAAGGAGGGGGTGAGGTCACAGGTTTCCGTGAACTCTACAGGCTCAATCGCTACAGCCTACCCACCTCGCTCTCAAAAGCTATGACACTTGCCGACTACGATGCTACTATCGGAGTCCAAGTCGGAAGCATATCCGGGCTCTCGCTTGACCTCCGAGGTGGCTATGCAAGCTACCGAGACTATTACGACTGGGCATACGACAGTGCCACGCCGGACCCAAAAGACCAAGCTCACGGACTCCCCTTCACCACTTTTCTACCGCAGAGAAAAAATAATGTGGGGCTGGCCTACCTCACAGCGAGTGCGCGATATATATACGCAGGAGGTCTGGAAATTGTCGGAAGCATGCAGTACAACAACTACATCTTGGCCAAAAACAAAGTACACTTATCCGGAAGGCCGGCAATCCTGATGAACCTATCTGTAGACTATCAGATACTGCCGTCACTCACCGCCCACTGCAATCTCCAAGGCGTTGGTGGTATAAAGTATTTGCGATCAGTGGGGCAAAAAGAGTACGGACGGATCCCCTTTGTGGCCGACTTATCCGCTCGGATAAGCTACAAACTGCACAAAAACCTAGGGCTGTCCCTCATGGGCACCAACCTCATCAATCAGCGCGAAAGTCGCTGGATAGACTATTCTCGACCAGGTATAGGAGTCCTCGGTGCGGTAACCATCAATCTCTGAAAGTTTAGCACTGCTTTCCGGAGCAGAACTCCCCATTCGTCCTAAAACGACTAGTCTCCTCCGAGGAATATACACGTTCCTCGGAGGAGACTTTTGTTTTACTCCGCCGGAATCGGCTCCGCGTGCGTATGGAAATCTCCTCTCGGAATAGGATAGCAGTCTTATGGGCGAAAACTCCAGTCCCATCGGGTGAGACTGTAGTTTCATGCGGGTGAAACTGTAGTTTCATACTGAAGAAACTGTAGTCTCATGGGGAAGAAACTGCTGTCTTCACGGTGTGGAAAACTGTGGCTGTTGGTTGTGTTTGGTCTTAGTCCTGTTTTGGAAAAGAGCTACGGAGGGATGGGCTCATCATTCTACAGGGGATCCATGTCGAAGTGGATGTAGAGTGAGCTACCTCTGTGTTGTGTCAGAATTTCTTTTCGCCATTTGTGCAAAAGTGCCCTTAGGTTACTGAGGTTTTCTTGCAAGGGGATGAGAAGGGTGATCCGGTAGCCGATGTCGGTGTCCTTTTTGTAGGAGGGCAATGGAGTTGGACCCAGTATGCTGAGGGTGGGGAGTTGGAGACCGATTTGTTGTGTGAGAGTTTGGCTTAGCTCAAATACCGCTTGTCGGTTGTCTGACTGTAGGACGAGATCCAGCTGGCGTGAAAAAGGGGGAAACTTCACGAGGTGTCGCTCGTGCAGCTCATGATCAAGGAGGAGCTTGTAGTCGTGCTGCATGATGGCGTCAAGCGCATTTGGCCTTTGGACGAAGTACTGTACGAGGAGGTGTTTTGCGTTTCTTGCCTCGGTAAGGCAGGTCATCAGGTAGCGATAGGTATATTCATTTGCACGAAAGTCCGGTCTCATCACGAGTAGATCAAGCTGGATGACTCCGATCATTCCGGCCCGGTGTAGTAGCTCAAGCGGTGGTGTGTATAGAGTACAGATGGTGATCTGTGTGTTTGGCTTGTTTTGGCCGTCCCATAGTCCAACGCTCACACCCGGATAGAGTTGCCTGAGTGCCATTGCCAAACGTTCGACTCCGGTACCTACAGCTTGTAGAGTGTGTTGGTTGCAGTTTGGACAGCGGTCGGGTAGTGTTTCGTAGTGTCCGCAGACGGGGCAGACGAGGTTGCGACTGCCACTGTAGTAGCGGTAGGCTGTGTGACACTTTGGGCAGGTGGGGACACAGTGACAGGCGGTGCACTCTACGTACTTGGCAAATCCTTTCCGTTGGTACATCAGGAGTATGGGGCGCTTTTCATGCAGAGTAGTGGTGATGGCACGAGACATTTCGAATGAGAGCATCCTTGCTTGCACCTTGTTTTGCTCAAATGCCTTATTCATGTCTACAGCGGTGACTGTAGGCATTTTGGGGTGCTTGGCCGGTGTCTCGAGCAGGTTGTATCTGCCTTGTATGGCAAGGAGCATGCTCTGTACGGAGGGACTGGCTGAGGTCAAAATGGTCTTGGCGCGACAGTACATGGCCATCATGAGTGCAACACTGGAGGCGGTGAATCTGGGGGTTGGCTCATACTGTCTATATCCGATGTCTTCTTCGTCCACCACCACAATCTCTTTGAGTCGCGGTATGGGGAGCCAGACTGCGGCTCTCAGTCCCACATATACTCCGGGGGTGCCTTTTAGTGCGTCGTGCCAGGTGTGATGTCTCTCGCCAAGTGTGCATCCACTGTGGTAGGGGCGGTATTGCGCCCCAAGTATTTGCTGTAGCTTTTCTTCCACGTACTCTAGGCACTCCTGAGATGGTAGGAGGAGCAGATACTGCCCATGGTCGGACTCTACTGCTTTCTTTAGGTGTAGTATGTGGAGACGCTCTTCGATGGGCGAGAAGGGAAGGTGGTGGAGTAGGATACTTTTGTCGCCAAAGTCTGGGGCGGTGTCACAGGGAGTGTTGTTTCCTGCTTGTACGTATTGGGGCGTGCTTTTTCTCTGCTCAACGATCACCCCTAGGTCTCGTAGTTTGTTTAGGGCATAGTTGCTGAGTCCGAGTCTTTGTCCAAGCTCCGAGAGCGTGACGGGGGAAGTGTCCACTGCCTTTTTTTGCGCAATGATACGTTCGGCCGCCTCTTTGGTCTGTCGACTGCGTTTGAGTAACTCCAGTACTCGGCTTTGCTCGTTTTGGGAGGCGAGAAAAAAGGGAGATAGGGTCCAGCCGATGACCTCTTTTTTGCGGTAGATCCTGGGCTCATTTGTGGCTATGATGGCGTCTAGCTCTATTAGCTTCTGCAGTAGGTAGGAGTACTCATCCGGAAACTCTCTCCTCAATTCTTTTAGAGAGAATGTGGAGTGTTCTTCCACAAAAGCCTGTAACGCCTCACCGAGATCCGGTACCTCCTCAGATATTCGGTAGCGTTGCTCTCCATCCGGCCGAAAAGGTCCCGGTACAGCGGCTCGGTATACCTCTCCTAGGCTGCACATATAGTACTCTGCCACCCATCTCCAGAGTTTTAGGGTGGTAGGTGGCAGAGCAGGGTAGGGTAGTAGTGCCAGGATACGCTTGTACTTGATATTGGGAGCTGGGGGAGTCTCCGGGATTTTGGTGATCACCCCGGTGTATGTTTTGCCCTTGCCGAGGGGAATAAAGCAAAACTTTCCGATCAATTTTGTAGGATCCACTGAGTGCTCCAAGTCCAGAATGTACGTGTACTCCGGCTGGTCCAGAGGTAAGGGTACCAGTACTTGTACATATAGTCCTTGTGGCGCCGGCATGGGAGGAGGAGGATTAGCGTGGGGCCTTTAGATAGCAAAAAAAGGCTATCGGCATAAAGATCAGGTTGGGAAGCCAGGCGGCCATAAGAGGAGCCAACGCACCGCTCACGGCATAGGAGGTGGAGATCATGAAGAGTAAGATGTAGCTAAAGGACAATAGCAGTCCGATGGCGATATTCAGCCCAGTGCCTCCCTTTACTTTTCGGGCACTCAGCGCTACCCCTATGAGCGTAAGGATAAAAGCCGCAGGGATGGACGCAAAGCGTCTGTGAAACTCTACTTGAAACGACTGAATGTTTCCGACGCCTCTTTTTTTCTGTTTCTTGACATAGTCGTAGAGTTCTCCTGTGGTCATCTGATCTCCTCCCTGCCACGCCACTACCAAGTCACTAGGCGTGATGAGCAACATAGTGTCCAGCACATCTCCGGAGCTGTTTTTTTCCACCAGGCCCTCAAAGTCTCGGATGTGGTAGTCGTGTACTGTCCAGTGGTAAAGGCTGTCGTAGGTGATGGTCTGCCCAGTCATTCTGCTGACCAACTTATTTTCGTCGTACTTCTCAAGCGAAAAGTTGTAGCCGGTGTTGTCGTCCGACTCGAACGTGCTAAAAAAAGCTACCTCCCCCGGAGCGACCATCACTTGCAGATTCCGGTCCGTGACGACTTTCATGTCTGGAAATACATAGGTGTCTTCAAAGCTAACCCGATAAACATTCAGCTTGGGGATGATTTCGCTGGAAAACAAAAAAGAGACAGTCGCCACTATCCCGGCCGATACCATGTAGGGAAAAAGAAGACGCTTGAAGCTCATGCCCGCAGCCTGCATCGCAATTATCTCGGATCGTGCCGCTAGTTTGCTTGTGAAAAACACGACCGACAAAAAGATAAACAGGGGGGTCAGAAGTATCGCAAAGTATGGGATAAGGGCAATGTAGTATCGGAGAATGACGAGCCTGCTGACCTCAGGATTTAGGATAATGTCTAGCTTTTCCTGTATGTCGATGGCTACGATTATGGCCATGATCAGGGAGAGCGTGAAAAGGAATGTCCCCAAGAAGCGACCGATAATGTACCTGTCAATCCTCTTGATGCCGATCTTTCGGCACCAGTCATCCCAGCGATTCTTTCTCATAGTCGTTGGGATAGCGCAGGAAGTACGCTGGCTTTCCAAGTAGTGTAGTCTCCTGCCAAGATATGCTCGCGAGCCGTACGGACTAGATCGAGATAAAAGGCAAGGTTGTGAATACTGGCAATCTGTAGCCCAAGTATTTCATCGCTGTGTATCAAGTGACGAACGTAGGCACGTGTGTACATGTGATCTACTCGACTGGTTCCTTGGGGATCCAGGGGGGTGTGGTCGTTGCGCCATTTTTGGTTGCGCATATTTATAGTTCCTTGCCAGGTGAAGAGCTGTCCATTGCGCCCGTTGCGAGTGGGCATTATACAGTCAAACATATCCACGCCACGCTCGATTCCCTCTAGGATATTTGCAGGTGTGCCCACGCCCATCAGGTATCTTGGCTTTTCTTTGGGAAGTACGTCATTTACCACCTCGATCATCTCGTACATCTCCTCGGTCGTTTCTCCGACGCTTAGCCCGCCAATCGCATTTCCGTCCGCTCCATAGTCTGCCACTCTCATTGCGGCCTCGCGACGTAGCTCGGGGTAAACACACCCTTGTACGATAGGAAATAGGGCTTGGTTGTATCCATATAGTGATGTGGTCTTTGTGTGAAAGTGGCTCCAGCAACGATCCAGCCATTTCATGGTCAGGTCTAGTGATTTGCGAGCGTAACGGTAGGAGGCATTTCCCGGAGGACACTCGTCAAAGGCCATGATGATGTCTCCACCTATACTACGCTGAATCTCCATTACCTTCTCCGGAGTGAAGAGGTGTCGGCTGCCATCGATGTGGCTCTGAAAAGTAACCCCCTCCTCCGTCATCTTGCGTCTGTGCGCCAGTGAGAATACTTGGAAGCCACCACTGTCGGTGAGGATAGGACCGTTCCAAGCATTGAACTTTTGTAGCCCACCGGCTGCTTCCAGTACGGCTGTCCCGGGGCGTAAGTATAGATGGTAGGTATTGCCAAGGATAATCTCTGCTTTGATATCCTCTCTTAGCTCGTGCGCATGCACCGACTTTACCGACCCCACCGTACCTACTGGCATGAATATGGGGGTGTGTATGTCGCCATGTGGCGTATGTAAAATCCCCGCTCTTGCTTGGGAGCCGGGGTCGCTCTTTAGTATGTCAAATTTCATGGCCACAAAATTACTCAAAAGCCCCCGTTGAAAAAAGGCCCATGTGTGCACCTTTTGTCGGGCTTTTTCTTTGCTTGAGGGCGACTTAGCCGATGCCGAGGGTTGTCCGGAGACGATCGATGTGCTTCTCCCAAAGGGCGCTAAGTGTATCTGTCTCCATTGATAGGTCGTGGTCTTCGACTAGGAGTGAGACTGTCTGGGATAGTTCGGTGGTGACGATTTGCATTCGGATGTAGCTTTCGGGGTCGTCTTCCCAGTTCCACTGAATGTAGATTCCGTCTGCAGCATCTGTGATCATTGCTTCCCGGTCATCTCCTTTGTCATCCCAAAACACATGCACGCTCACACCTGTAAGGTCGACATGGGGAGCAAACCACTCGGATAGTCCTCGAGAACTGGATATTTGGTTCCAAGTACTTTTGGCCGATGCTCCGTCCAGTAAAAACTCGCCTCTGAAGCCGACTTTTTTTGTGGTTATGGTTGTCCGTTGTTTCATAGTTTCGTTGGTTTTTCTTTACCTCCACAATATACAGATTCATTTGAATAAAACCTAAAACGAAAAAGGAAGGCACCAAGCCTTTGGGCTGTGGTCCCCTCCTTGGGTAATGGTTGCAAACTCTGCTCTGTTACTTGATTAGCTTAACAAGCTCTGCCGGGATATAGAGTTGGTCAGTCTTGTCCATGTAAACGGTTGTGAGGGGGAGACGGTGTTCAACTCCGTTGAGGTAAGCCACGTTGCGAAGTGCGGGAACGACCAAGGTCTTTTTGCCGTTTTTGACAGTCAGCACCTTATCTGTGCCTTTGTCTCCGGTCAGGGTGTATTTGTAGCCCTTGAAAACCTCCGTGTGGGGAGCAAAGTATTTGTGCGATAGATCGACCATGTTGTCTTTTAACCCAATGATGGCTCGGATGTAGTTGTGCAGGTCGATATTGGTATTCATCCCATAGAGTCTCTGGTCGGGAGTGGTCGCGTACGAAGCGAGGAAGACTTCCTCTCCCGTGTGCCCAAAGGTGGTAAATCCGATGTGCATGTGTTGGTTGTACAGTGCGGCAATGTATCCCTCCAGAGTGTTGGGGTAGGGGTTGGCTTGTAGCTCGAGGTAGGCTTTTTCGCTGAGGAGGGTCTCGGGATCGGTGGCTGTTTCTTTGGCTTTCTTTTGTAGTCCGATATGCCTCAGGACCTTTAGAATTTCCACCTGTGTGTCGGTCGGGGTGATCGTTGACTCTTTTTCAAAAACTTGTGCTACTTGGTCTTCCGGGGTTTCGAGGAGGATATTCTTGAGGCCCCAGGATGTTTTTTTGATATTGGTCAGTGCGCCAAAAAGGTCGCGGTATGAGGTCTCGGCATATTTACCTCCGAGGCTTCGTCGGCCTATGCTTAGGCCACTGTTGCCGTGGTCAGCGGTGACTATGATCGTGGTGTTGCCGTCCTTTTGGGCAAAGTCCAGTGCTACGGCGAATGCTTCGTCAAAGGCGAGCATCTCGGTTGCAACAGCCACGGCATCGTTGGAGTGTGCGGCCCAGTCGATCTTGCTACCTTCAATCATTAGGCAAAAACCATTGGGGTTGTTTTGGTTGAGATGGTTGATGGCCGCCTTAGCGAGCTGTGCGAGTGAGGGAACTTTGGCTGGGTCTCTGTCAAGGTCGTAGGTGACGTCTCTGGCTCCGTAGAGGCCCCACACTTTATCTTCCGGGGCATTTAGAGCACTCATGTCGTCGCGGTAGAGCTTGATGCCGTCTTTTTTGAGGTAGCTCTCTATCTCGGGGTTCACGAGGGCTGTTCCACCGGCGTAGAGTACTTCTACTCCATTTTGGGCGAGCTGTGGAATCAGGTATTCATAGCTGTTGCGACGGTAGTAGTGACTCATGCAGTCGGCCGGTGTGGCGTGGCAAAATTCCGATGTGGCTACGAGTCCCACGCGTTTGCCCAGTCCGAGTCGTGCAGCTTCGAATGCCGAGACTACCGGCCGATACGCCATTTCCGGCTCCAGTGGAATCAGGTCATGGTCGGTGCTTTGGGGGTATGTACCCACAAATCCGGCCATGCTTGGTACGCCGTTCATATATGAGCTGGTTGTCGGTGCTGAGTCTCCGATCGGGGCATCGGAGCAGTAGGTCAGTATGGTGCCACTGAGGTAGGGATCAAGGTTTAGGTGGATTTTGTCCGGGTTTTGGACACGCTGATACCACCTACCGAGGGATACAGCGCTGATGGAGGTACCATCGGCAATCATCACGATGATGTTTTTGGTCGGCCGTATGTGGTCAAACTTGTTTCCTGCGTAGACGCTTGGCGTCAAAAAGTGCACTGCCAGCAGGAGGAGCAGTAGTCGTGTCGTTTTGAACATTTCCTTTGTGGGTTTTGAAAAGATTTGTGTTGTGTCCCGGCTTTTGGCCTTTGTTCCCTTTTGGACGAAGGCCATTCTCCGGTACTGGCTTGTTTATGATGGTTCTTGTCGTGAGTAATTAGTTGTTTATGCCTAGTTGGGTGGGGACGGTTGCCTTCTTTATTTGTGGTACCCGAATTGCTACCCAAGATACCAAAAACTAACTTTTTTACATTCTTCTGCCTTGAAACTTTGCACTCCGAGGCGGAGACTTTGGTCTCAGAGGCTAAAACTCCAGTCCCATCTGATGAGACTGTAGTTTCATACGGAAGAAACTGTAGTTTCATGCGGAGGAAACTGTAATTTCATACGGAGGAAACTGTAGTTCCCTAGGTGGAAGCTGTCGTACAAAGCTCTAGAAGGGAATGAGCGAGGGAAGCTGTTCAGGTGGATGAGGGGGAGGGTGTGAGGGTGTGAGGGTGTGAGGTTTGCCTTTGATTGATCCACTCTGTGAGTATTAGGATAAGGACTCAGCCACGTATGTGTGACTGAGCCGTATGAGTTGGGTCGAGAATAATGCTCTCTTTTAGTCGATTTCGGGTCTGGAAATCAGTTTTTGGACGAGGTCGTGTGCTTCTTTCAGGCTGTTTACGTTTTTCATGGTGATGCTCCGTGAGCCGTTTTCTTCTTTGAAGTGTACTCTGCCTACCAGGGTTGTGCCTGCGTTGTTGAGAATGTTTCTGAATATTGGGCTCTGGAAGTATCTGCTCTCCGGATCTTGTACCAGTGTGAGGATGAGTGTCTTGTTTTTTAGGACAAGCCGCTCGATTCCGGCCTTTTTGCCCAGCATGCGGAGCTGTACGACGTTGACTAGCTCTAGGGCTTCAAGTGGAGGGGAGCCGAATCGGTCTTTTAGCCTGTCAAGGTAGGCTGTCAGCTCTTGCTCGGTGGTTAGGCTGTCCAGTTCTTTGTATAGGCTGATCCGCTCGTTGTCACCGGGTACGTAGGTGGCGGGGAAAAAGGCGGGCATGTCGGTGTCGAGTGTGGTCTCGTAGACGTAGTCTTTTTGTGCAGAAATGCTGGTGGTGCTGCTTTTTTCATCGGTGTCGAAAAGGTCTGCAAATTCATCGTTTTTGAGCTCCAAGACAGCCTCCTCCAGTATTCGCTTGTAGGTCTCGTAGCCCAGGTCAGCAATGAAGCCACTCTGCTCTGCTCCGAGTAGGTTGCCAGCTCCTCGGATGTCGAGGTCTTGCATGGCTATGTGGATGCCACTGCCGAGTTCGGAGAAGGTGGTGATGCTTTCAAGGCGTCTTTTGGCGTTGGGGGTGAGGTCGCGTAGGGGTGGGGTGAGGAGGAGGCAGTAGGCTTTTTTGTTGCCTCTGCCGACACGCCCTCTCAGCTGGTGGAGATCGCTGAGCCCAAAGCGTTGGGCATCGTTGATGATGATGGTATTGGCGTTGGGAACGTCGATGCCGTTTTCGACAATGGCTGTGGCTAGGAGGATGTCGTACTCGTGGTTCATGAAGGCGAGTAGGACTTTTTCCAGCTCTTTGGTGGGCATTTGTCCGTGGCCTATGCCGATGCGTACACCGGGTACGGCTCGGCGTAGGTCATCAGCGATGTCATGGATATTGTGTACCCGATTGTGTATGAAGAAGACTTGCCCATCTCGTGCTAGCTCGGCATTGACGGCTTCGGCGATAACTACCGGGTCGTAGACGGTGTGTTCGGTGCGAATGGGGTAGCGGTTGGGGGGGGGGGTCTGGATATTGGAGAGGTCACGTGCCCCCATGAGCGAAAACTGAAGAGTACGCGGTATGGGGGTGGCAGTCATAGTGAGGGTGTCGATGTGTGTGCGTGCCTTGCGCAGTCGCTCCTTGACGGCTACTCCAAACTTTTGCTCCTCGTCAATGATCAGCAGCCCCAGATCTTTGTACTCCACGGTCTTGCCGGCTAGTGTATGGGTGCCGATGATGATGTCGATCTTGCCGGCTTTTAGATCCTCGAGTAGTACTTTTCGTTCCTTGGGTGTTTTGCTCTGGCTAAGGTACTCGACTCGGCAAGGAAAGTCAGCGAGTCTTTTGACAAACGTGCGGTAGTGCTGGTAGGCGAGGACTGTGGTTGGGACCATCACGGCGACCTGCTTGCCGTCGGTCACGGCTTTGAAGGCCGCTCGGATGGCAACTTCCGTTTTGCCAAATCCGACATCGCCACAGATGAGTCGATCCATGGGGATGGGTTTTTCCATGTCTGCCTTGACTTGGGCGGTTGTCTGCTCTTGGTCCGGTGTGTCTTCGTACTGAAAAGAGGCCTCCAGCTCTCTTTGGAGAAAGGAGTCCGGACTGTAGGCAAAGCCCTTGACTTTGAGTCGCTCGGCATATAGCTTGATGAGGTCTCGGGCGATGTCCTTGACCTTTTTTTTGGTGCGCTCTTTAATCTTATCCCAGGCACCGGTGCCCAGCTTGCTCAGAGTGGGTGCCTCTTCGTTGTCTTTGCTCTTGTACTTGGAAATGTGGTGCAGGGAGTGGATGCTGACGTAAAGGCTGTCGCCTCCCTTGTAGTTGAGTCGGACCATCTCCATGGACTTACCGTTTTTTTTCACAGTAAAGAGGCCACCAAAGGTGCCTATCCCGTGGTTGGCATGTACGATATAGTCACCGTATTCAAAGGTCTTTAGCTCCTTGAGCGTAAGGGCGGAGGCTCTTTGTCGGATCCGGTCGCTCTTGAGCTGGTAATTATGGAACCGTTCAAATATATTGTGGTCCGAGAAGAGTGCTACGCGGAGCTCATCGTCCACAAAGCCGGCGTGCAATGTCGGCAGTATAGGGAGGAAGGTCACGCCTTTGTCTTGATCGCTAAAAATGGACTTCAGCCGATCGATCTGGCTTTTTTGGTTGCTCATGATGGCTGTGTCATAGCCTTTCTTTTGGAGACCGAGTAGGGTGTCGGAGAGGATGTCGAAGTTTTTTTGAAAGAGCGGCTCGGGACGCTGAGAAAAGGGTATTTCAAGCCAGTCACCTTTTCGGTCGAGGGGGATATCCTGAGCGAGAATTGATCGACGGCTCAGCTCGCTGTGTACGCTCTCGGGGGCTTGTAGCATGGCTTGCATCTCCTCCAGTGTGGCAAAAAGGTTGTCCTCGGGGTGTGCCGGGGGCTGAGTGAAGAGCTCCTCCAGTGTGGAGTCCAGGAAGGAGAGCTGTGGAATGAAGATCCGATACACCGGTGGAAGTATGGAGAGAAGCGAGACGGTCGGTGTCGCAGTGTCCATGGCTGCCAATATCGTGACCTCTTCGAGAGTGTCGTGTGAGAGCTGTGTCTCGGGATCAAAGGTGCGAATACTCTCCACCTCGTCCCCAAAGAAGTCTATGCGGATCGCCTCCTCTTGGGCAAATGAGAAGATGTCAATGAGACTTCCTCGGACGGCAAATTGCCCGGGCTGATAGACGTAGTCAACCTCCTCAAATCCTAGATCCCAGAGTTTTTCCCGAAATGGTGCACGCTGGATCTCCTCGCCCACTCGTATGATACGCTTGCGCTCGTCGTGTGTGTCGGCGTCCGGGATCAACTCCATCAAGGCCGCGGGAAAGGTGACGATAATCTGTGGCTGAGTCCCCGAACGAAGTGCATCGATTACCTGAGAGCGGAGTACCTCGTTGGCGGCATCCCTCTGACCGTAGCGGATCCCTCTTTTGTAGAGAGAGGGTATGAATACAACCTCCGAGGTCTCTTGTCGGTCAGCTAAGGCAACCAAGTCGCTGAAGAGATAGCCGGCGGCATCTTCATCCGGCGCAATGCAGAGAAGAGGAGACTCCAAACTTTTTAGCACCAGCGCCGGAGCAGAGCCATGCAAGCCTGATAGCTGTATGCGTTGATGACTTAGTTGTCGTTTGAGCTTGTTTAGAGTCTTGGTTTTTGAGAAATGACTTAGGAGGTCAGAGAGTGTGTTCAACATCGTTTTTATTGAGAGAAGCTCAAAAAGTAGGTGGGTACTTTTTGAGCCTCTCAGAGCTAAAATATCATTGATACTATCGGTACGAGGAGATTAGTTGTTTTCCTCGCTGTCATCAGCCATGTTGGTAAACACGTTTTGCACATCATCATCATCTTCCAGTTTTTCTATTAGCTTGTTGATGGATTCGCGCTCTTCCGGGGTTACCTCTTTCGTGTCTTTAGGTATTCTGACAAAGTCAGCCGAGCAGATTTCGTACCCTTTACCTTCAAGGGTGGTTTGGATGTCTCCGTTGGAGACAAAGTCTCCCGTAATGACGAGCTCACCATCCTCGACTTCAACCTCTTCCACACCGTAGTCAATTAGCTCAAGTAGCAACTCGTCTGTGTCTACTTCCTGTCCTTTGAGGTCAACGTGGAAGATTACGTTGTGGTCAAAAAGGAACTCCAAGCTTCCGGTCGTCCCGAGGTTTCCGCCATACTTATTGAATAAACTCCGAACATTTGCAACGGTGCGAGTAGTGTTGTCCGTCGCTGTTTCGACAAATATTGCGATGCCATGAGGCCCATATCCCTCGTAGTTCATCTCTTTATAGTCCGAGAAGTCCTTTTCGGTTGCTCGCTTGATGGCACGATCAACATTGTCCTTGGGCATGTTTTCTTTCTTGGAGGTCTGGATCAGGACTCTCAAGCGTGGGTTGGTTTCAGGGTCAGACCCTCCTTCTCTTGCCGCTATGGTAATTTCTTTACCTAGCTTCGTAAAGGTGCGGGCCATATTGCCCCAGCGTTTTAGTTTTCTCGCTTTTCTGTATTCAAATGCTCTTCCCATTGGATGGTGTTGTTCTTTGTTTATCTTAGTTCGGCTCCTAGCTCGCGATTGAGAGCGGAGTAGATTTTGTTCATAGTTTTATCAATGACTTTGTCCGATAGTGTTTGGTCTGTATCTAGGAGGGTAAAAGCTACGGCATAGGATTTTTTGCCCTCTGGAAGGTGGCGCTTGTCCTCGTACACATCAAAGAGCACAACATTCTGTAGCAATTTACGCTCAGCCTCCCTAGCCACTCGGTCTACCTCGGAGAATGGGATGTGGCTATCCAATACAAGCGCGAAGTCTCTCCTTACTGCCGGGAAGCGTGGAATATCCTTGATTTTTGGCGTGCGATCCAATACCCTCTCTAGAAGATTGTTCCACAAAACTTCTGCATAAAAGACAGGTGTGTTAATATCGTGAAGCTCCAGCATACTGTGGCTGATTACGCCCCATCTGCCTATTTTCTTTCCACCCTTGAGTGTCAGCTCCACACCTTTTTCAAAGAAGGAAGTGTCCTCGATTTGTGTAGCCTTGTATTCTCCACTAGATAGACCGATGCGTCTCAGAATATTGTCCAAAACGGCACTTAGTTCATATGGGGTTTGCTTTTTGCCATAGGTACACCAGTTGTCGGACAAGTCGTCCCCTGTCATCCATAGTGCAAGGGTATAGGTCTCTTCATAGCCCTTGAGGGGTTGAGATGCGCATTCGTCTGCTTTTCGGTAAGTGTTTCCGAATTCAAAGAGCCTCAGGTTGGTCGCCTTTCTCTTGAGATTGTACTCTACTGTCTCCAGCCCACCATGTACCATACTCATACGCAGAGTGGATAGGTCTGCAGATAACGGATTGAGGAGTCGAATAGAGTGTTTGCTTTCTTCGTCCGACTGATAGTACTCTGCTTTTGAAAGTGAATTGTTGAGTATCTCGTTGAACCCTGAACCGACGAGCTGTTCGCTGATGACTTGTTGCAGTCGCATACTTTTGTCGGTGTAGCCCTCCGGCGAAATGGTACTAGTCAGAGTGTTGGTTATCGGCACTTCGTTGTAGCCATAGATTCTCAGAATATCTTCGATTACGTCAACATCTCGGGTGACATCATATCTATAGCGTGGAACTTTCAAGCTCAATGCATCACCTCTGTCTTCCGTTACTTCGATCTCCAAGGCATTCAGTATCTGCAAGATTTTTTCCTTAGAAATTTCTACTCCGATCAGTCTGTTCGTTTTGGATAGCGATAGCTCTACCTCATATGGTCCCAAAACATTGGGATAGTAGTCGTAGACATTGCTTGCCACTTGTCCTCCAGCGACTTCTTGGATTAGGTCAACCGCACGCGCCAGAGCATAGGGTACTACCTCAGGATCCAATCCTCTTTCGTACCTAAATGAGGCATCTGTATTCATGCCGTGCCTTCGGGCTGTCTTTCGAATATAGGTCGGGTGAAAGGTTGCGCACTCCAAAAAGAGGTCCGTGGTTTTGTCCGTAACCCCTGAGTCTATCCCCCCCATGACTCCGGCGATGCACATGGGACCATGGTCATCGCAGATACAGAGGTCTGCCTCATTGAGCTCCTGCTCGGTGTGGTCTAGTGTGACTATTTTCTCTCCTTTCTTGGCCAAGCGCACGTGTACGCTTCCACCTCTGATGGTAGCGAGGTCAAAGGTGTGGAGGGGTTGGCCGATTTCTTGGAGTATATAGTTGGTGACATCCACCACATTATTCACAGATTTTTGTCCGATCAGCTCTAGTGCTCCTCTGAGCCAGTCGGGGCTTTCGCCCACCTTTACCCCCTTGATTACCACCCCCGTATATCGGATACAAGCTTCCGGGGACTCTACCGTGATCTTTATAGGCTCTCCCGTTCCCTTGATCGTGGAGACTTTCGGCTTGTGTAGCTGTGTCTCGTAGCTATGAGTTGAGAGGTATGCGTAAAGGTCTCGCGCCACACCATAGTGGGATGCTCCATCAATGCGGTTTGGGGTAATATCTACCTCAATGATTGCATCTTCTTTGACTTCAAAGTACTCTGCTGCAGGTAACCCAGCCGGTAGATCATCCGGCAAAACCATGATTCCATCGTGCCCACTGCCTACACCGATCTCGTCTGCCGCACAAATCATGCCATAAGACTCCTCACCTCGGATGCGTCCTTTCTTTATCGTAAAACTTTCCTCTCCACTGTACAAGACGGTCCCAATGGTTGCTACCGGCACGGTCTGACCTGTGGCTACATTTGGTGCTCCGCACACGATTTGTATTGGTCCATCCGGAGTAAGCTCCGGGCCAAGATCAACTGTGGTGATGCTTAGATGATCTGAGTTGGGGTGTGGTATACAGGTCTTTACTTTGCCTATTACGATCCCCTTTAGCCCCCCTTTGATACTTAGGTGCTCGGTGACAGTCCCTACCTCCAATCCGGTAGAGGTAAGGATTGCACCGATCTCTTGCGGAGAGAGATCTGTGTCTATATACTTTTTTAGCCAGCTATACGATACGTTCATTGCTCTGTGATCTGGTGGTACTTGTATGCAAGTGAGAGGTGCTAGGGCCTTAGGTCACTTTCACCTCGGTTCTTGTCACAAAGTTAGCTTAAAATTTTTCATTAGTCAAGTTAGTAGTATCCCCATGCGCTAAGGAAGGGTGGGCACTGCAATATCTTGCGCAGTGGGGCTTTTAGAAAGGCAGCACCGACTTTGTCATCAGAGCTGTCCTTTGTTGTGCATAGATGTCTCAGACTTTGGCTAGATTGTAGCGCAGTCGGCGTTGTTCATGCTTGTTTAGGATATCTTCCATATCTTTTATGGAGACATAGGTGCTAAAGTAGTCGTAACACCCCTTGATGGCTGTGCGTTCTTTTTGAGAGAGTACAAAGCTATGCTTCTTTTCTCCTGTGCCACTGAAGAATGTGACTCGGATAGGAGTGGAAATAGGGATTGTTGCGATAAATGCAGCAATCCGTTTCCCTGCATCGGTGGATAATGTCAGTCGCTCAAATACAAGGTTGTCCGATGTGAAGCGGTAGTTTCGTCCACCTTCATAGGGAATCGTGTCACTTGACACGTAGGTGTCGCCTCTTGTCTCCAATGCGGTGATGTATTCAATTCTTTGGAGCTTTCGAGAGGCACATCCGGCAATGAGTTGCAGTCGTCCGTTGTGCTCCAAGTAGGCATCAAGGAATGGCTGTCGGGGATTAGAGGAGGCGTCTAGTCCTTTGTATCTTAGTATTGTTTCATCTGGCAGATCGGGATAGCTGAGCTCGCTAAAGTATCGATGCATTTTCTCCAACGATTGCACTGCCTCTTCGAGCATTGGAGCTACCCTGGCTGAGTCCGCAGTGCTTTTTGCGAACTTTACTTCCTGGGAGAGTGCCAAGGCCCTTTGCCGCTCTTTTATGAGTGTAGGGTAGGTCATATGTATGCTGTCCAATAGCTGAATGGCGATATCATAAGCTCCATTCGTGTACTCAATATGCGCCTTTTCAAGCAATGAGTGTGCTGCTTTTTCTTCAGGTGAGGAGCAGGCGTTGAGTGGTAATAGGATTGCGAAAAGTACCGGTATTAGGATCCAGCGAGTATTCATGTATTAGGGGTGATTCTTTAGTTGGTCAAAGTGGCGCTCCTTTCGAAAGTGGTAGCGAAACAACACTGAGTGAGGGTACAAGTTTTTATAGGCGACGTAACGATTGACTTTCACATGTATTGGTGTTGGTCGAGTCATCAGAAATGCCTTCCATGCTTTTGCTACCGACCAAGCACTTTGAGGGCCTTGGGTAATAAGAAAGTAAATCATGGCCAGCAGGTCAAGGAAGAACCTACAGAAAAGGGTCAGAAACCGAACCGATTTTGGAAGGTTTTTGGCTAAGACTTTCAGATTGTTTCGGTAGTTGAGAAATGTTTTTTGGGGATTAGCCGCATCCAGTGAGGCGCCCCCATAGTGGTATACCGTGCTTGCCGGCACTACAAAGAGAGAGTAGCCCATTGCCTGAAGTCTCCAGCAAAGATCAATCTCCTCCTGATGTGCAAAAAAAGAGGGGTCAAACCCTCCGGCACTAAGGTATAGCTCACGGCGTATAAGCATACAAGCTCCGCTTGTCCAAAATACAGGCATGGGGGACAGACCGTATTTGCCGGAATGTTGTTCCAGCGTGTCGAAGATTCGACCTCTGCAAAATGGATAACCAAGATAGTCTATATAGCCACCAAGAGCACCGGCGTACTCAAGCATGTGGGGGGCACGGTCAGAGAGAATGCATGGTTGTACGGCTGCTATGGTAGAACTATGGTCCAGTAGTGCTACCAGAGGCTCTAGCCATTGTTCGGTGACACGCACATCGCTATTGAGGAGGAGTATGTATTCATACCCTTCGGCATATCGAATGGCACGGTTGTAGCCTTCTGCAAATCCGTAGTTCTTATCCAGTGCAATTGTCGATACGCCTAGCTCACTGAGGTAGTCCATTGACTCATCTGTACTTCCATTGTCTGCAACAATCACATCTGCCAACTCTTGTGTTGTGTATTTAAGTACAGTGGGCAGGTATCGTTGCAGAAGTGCGAGACCATTCCAGTTTAGAATAATTACCGCAACTTTTTTCTTCATAGCCTCCGTTGAAAATTGATACTTTCAGATGAGTCGTCCCTCAAGTACCTGGGGGTCATCGAGTGTTCTTGAAGACAAAAAAACGGGTCGAACCTCTCCTTGTAAGTCGGGCTGACAAGGAATGCGGACTCGGACATAATTTTCTGTAAAGCCATACAGGTAGTCTTTGTCGTGTGAGTGTTCAATAAGCATCTTCCGTGTGGTCCCCAATTGTGAGTCGTAAAATGCCCGTAGCAACTCTTCGCTCAGTGCAAGTAACCGCTGCGACCTTAGGTGCTTTTGCTGTGGCGGTACGATGTGGTTAATCTTGAGGGCATCGGTACCCGGTCGTTCGCTGTAACTGAAGACATGTAGCTGGGTCACTGGTAAAGTGCTGATAAAGTCATAGCTCTCTTGAAAATACTCCTCTGTTTCACCACGAGTACCAACAATCACATCTACTCCGATGAATGCATCAGGCATCAACTCTCGTATGGCCGAAACTTTGTGTGCAAAAACATCTCGCTTGTAGCGTCTGCGCATGAGTTTTAGGACAGCATCGGATCCACTCTGTAGGGGAATATGGAAGTGTGGAACGAAATGCTGCGAGTGTGCGACAAAGTCAATCACCTCATCAGTGATTAGGTTGGGCTCTATGCTGGAAATCCGAAAGCGCTCAATCCCCTCTACTTGATCTAGTGCGCGTATAAGACCCAGAAATGATTCTCCTGTGCTCCGACCGAAGTCTCCGACATTTACTCCGGTAAGGACAATCTCCTTACCTCCCTCTTGCGCTACCTTTTCGGCTTGGTGTACAAGGTCTGCTATGGCGCCGTTGCGACTGCGCCCCCGAGCCATCGGGATTGTGCAATAGCTACAGCTATAGTCGCATCCGTCTTGGACTTTGAGGAAGTGTCGTGTCCGTCCCTCGCGTGACACCGATGGAGCAAACGCACGGACATCACCAATCGGACTGTGAAGGATATGTCCGCTACCATCAAGTACATCTCCTCGTTTCATTTGTTGGACGTACTGTACCAGATCCCCTTTTTGTCCGGCTCCAAGTACAAGGTCCACGCCCTCTATTTCTGAGATCCGCTTCGGATCAAGCTGAGCATAGCACCCCGTCACCACAATCTTGGCGTTCGGATGCTGTCGATGAATTCGCCGAATGAGTTGCCGACACTTTTTATCTGCCACCTCGGTCACGCTACAAGTATTGACTAGGCAGAGATCTGCTTGCTCCCCATCCGAGGCTGTAATCATTCCAAGCTCGTGTAGAGCTTGGGCAAGATGACTGGTCTCGGCAAAGTTGAGTTTGCACCCGAGGGTATAAAAAGCTACGCGTTTGTTTTCAAAAAACTGGCTGTCTATCATATGGCAGGAAGACTCATTCCGGTGAACTTTCTGTATAGATCCAACGCATAGACATCTGTCATGCCACTGATATAGTCAAGCGCAGACTGTATCTTGCCATAGAGTGTGGGTCTAAACATATTGTACTGCTCGGGAATGCGAGAAAACCACAGTTTAGAGTAGGCTTTTTCCGGATTGATCTGTGCATCGATGAGTGTGTCGAGTATGAATTCAAAGATTCTGAAGCCGGCAAACTCAATGTCCAACACCTCTTTGACAAAGTAGATCTTGTCGAAAGCCACCTTTCGAGCATGCATGTAGGCATCTCGTATAGGGGCATCCATGGACTGGATCAGACTCTTGTCGAGCGTGCCGGCAAGGATCTCCTTTTCGTGTTTCTTGAAGGTTGCAACTGTGGCACGGACAAGTACTCCTATCGCACAAGAGCGGTAGTAGGCGACAAGTTCATTGGTATCGTACACTCGTTTCTCTATTTGCTGAGCATGCTCTTGTTCGGCGTGGGTCATGAAAGCCAGCATGAGCTCCTTGACTTCGGAAAATGTCAGGATCTTGAGTTTGAACGCATCTTCCAAGTCCATGATCTGATAGCAGATGTCATCTGCAGCCTCTACCAAGTAGACAAGGGGGTGGCGGGCAAATCGTAGTGGCTCATTGGGTCCGGACAGTTGCTTTATATTTAGGTGTGTGGCGATTCTTTTATAGGATTCTTCTTCCGTGGCAAAGAATCCAAATTTTCCCTTACCTTCCGAGCAAACGGATGTATAGGGATATTTTACGATGGAGGATAGTGTGCTGTATGTTAGGGCAAAGCCCCCCTCCCGTCTTCCTTGGAATGAGTGCGCCAATAGGCGAATGGTGTTGGCATTGCCTTCAAAGGCCGAGAAGTCCTCCCAGCGTCCTCCTTCATCCCGGACTTGTCGCTCCCATCTTGCCCCTTTGCCTTCTGTAAAATAGGCCGTTATGGCTCTTTCGCCGGCGTGTCCAAATGGAGGGTTGCCCATGTCGTGAGCGATACAGGCTGCTGAGACGATTGCCCCTATATCCGAAAAATCAAACCACAGATCCGGCTCTCTCTCCTTGAGGTAGTGTCCGATCTCTGTGCCGAGTGAGCGACCGATACAGCTTACTTCCAAGCTGTGCGTAAGCCTATTGTGGACGAAGACTTGGCCCGGAAGCGGGAAGACTTGCGTCTTGTTTTGCAGCCTTCTAAATGGTGCGGAGAATATCAAGCGATCATAGTCTCGCTGAAAGTCAGTCCTATTGCTCTGCTTTTGCTCATGGTGTTCGAGTCCAAATCGTCGATCACTGATGAGTGAGCTCCAAGTCATATTAGACATTTCGTAGTCTTCTTGTGAGTTCTTGCATTCCTTCCGAGGCAGTCGCTGTGATTTGCTCAAAGCCCACAGCGGATCGTACCGGCTTGGGGTCGATCACATAGCACGGGATATTGGGCCGAGTGATCGAGGTCAGACCGGCAGCCGGGTAGACGTTGAGGCTACTGCCAATGACCACAAAGATGTCGGCCGATCGTGTCGCCTTGATGGCGGCATCCATCATAGGGACCGGTTCGCCAAAGTAGACGATGAACGGCCGTAGTAGATTGCCCTCTTTGTCTGTGGCGTCAGGCGACATCTCCAGTTCCCCGTTGGGCAAGTCGAGGGGGATGTCCGGGCGATCCATAGTGCAACACTTCATGAGGTTGCCATGTAGGTGAATAACGTGGCTGCTACCGGCCTTTTCGTGGAGGTTGTCTATGTTTTGGGTGATGACTGTGACCTCGTATTCCTTTTCTAGATCAGCTAGCAACCGGTGTGCGAGGTTGGGTTGGCAAGTTACGCACTGTTTGCGCAGCATGTTGGCAAAGCGTACTACCATTTCCCTATTTCTCAGAAGTGCGTCATGTGTCGCTACCTCCTCTATTCTGTAGTTTTCCCACAGACCGTCCGAATCTCGGAAGGTACTCAGTCCACTCTCGGCGCTTATTCCGGCACCGGTTAGGGCGACAAGTTTTTTCTTCATTATTACCATTTATTGGGTTGATCTCCCATGTAGATATCTAGGCGTCCTCCCGTCGCTATCTCTTCGTAGTCCAGCCAGCGTTTGTTGAGCGGATTGCCGTTGAGTTCTATCTTTTGGATATATATGTTTCGGTCGCTGTTGTCGTGGACTCTTATCTGAAAGAGACCGTCTCTCACACTCAGGTCTGCCGCATCAATGATGGGAGAGCCAAAGAAATACCGCCCACCGGCAGGCTCCGGCTGATAAAAACCCAATGCCGACAGGATATACCACGCACTCATCTGCCCCACATCCTCATTACCACTCAGTCCATCGGGTTGGGCATGGTAAAGATCGTTCATCACACGTCTCAGGAGTGGTGCGGCCTTATCCTGATGTCCCAGCATACTGTAGAGGTACAGGATGTGGTGGCTTGGCTCATTGCCATGCGCAAATTGCCCAATCATTCCGGAAATGTCCGGTGACGTGTTTTCGCCGGCAATTTCACTAGGTACGGTAAAGAGGCTGTCCAGCTTTTCCAAAAATAGCTCTTCGCTCCCAAAGAGGCTTACGAGCCCCTCAACATCGTGGGGAACCAAGAAGGTGTACTGCCAGGCATTGCCCTCGCAGTAGTCGTCTTCGCGGTGGTTGGAGAAGAAGGGGTTGAAAGGGGTGTTCCACTGCCCCGTGGCACTTTTGCCCCGCATGAAGCCCGTCTCGGGATCAAATAAATGCTTGTAGCTTTGGCTTCGATCGAGGAAGTAGTCATAGTCCTCAGTGTGTCCCAGGCTCTTGGCAACCTTGGCCACAGCCCAGTCCGCCAGAGCGTATTCCAGATCGTAGGCGACACTCTCGGCCATTTTGTCGCAAGGGATGTAGCCGTATTCTTTGCGGAGGTCTTGTCCTCTCTCATCGAGCATGGCACTATTCTTCAGCGCAGTGTAGGCCCTCTCCTTGTCCTTGACATACCCCTTGAGGATAGCATCGGCAAGCACGGGTATCCCGGGGTTGCCGACCATGGTGTTGGTCTCGTTGGCATAAAAGTGCCATACCGGGAGCTTCCCTTGCTTCTCATATATGCTGAGGAGGGTGCCGACCATGTCTTTCATTAGGTCACCGTGGATCAGTGTCATCAGTGGGTGAGCGGCTCGGTAGGTGTCCCAGAGCGAAAAGGTGGTACGTGTCACAAATCCTGGGTCGGAGTGCACCTTTAGGTCCGCTCCCATGTACGATCCATCCACATCCGCATAGACTGATGGCGCAATCATAGTATGGTAGAGTGCGGTATAAAAGACACGCATCGTCTCCTCACGCTTAGCTGTCATCCGAATCTTGCCCAGCTCTTTGCGCCAAAGGTCGGCTGCCTGCGCTTGGGTATGCTCAAAGTCCCATCCCTGTAGCTCGGCGACCATATTGGCCCAAGCGGCCTCGATACTTGTCGGAGAGAGAGCTACTTTTACGAGTACTTGGCGGTTGGCCTCCGAGAGATTGGCACGGGCGTACAGCTCTGTTCCTTGTCCCTCGCGACTCTGTGCTTTCCCGTCAACGGTCACTTCTAGGTCACTGATGGGCTCGGAAAACTCGGCCGCAAAGTAGACCACTTGGTCCTTTGCCCAGCCCGTACTCCTGCGGTAACCCTCTACCTTGTGGTCGTCCACTTGTCGGATCAATACATCGGTAGGGCGGTCCCAATTGCCACCGTTGACTAGGTCAATGATGACCCCCGGAAGCTCAGCATCTTTGGGAAAGGTGTACTTGTGCAACCCCACGCGAGTAGTGGCCGTCAGCTCCACATCTATCCCGTAACGCTCCAGGTGCGTGCTATAGTATCCTGGACGCACCACTTCACGGCTGCGGACGGAGTAGCTCCACTGGCCACTGCTTGGGTCAGCCTCTGTGCCACGTCCCGGTGTTACTTCGCCCGTGACCGGCATCACCGTCAGGTCCAGCAGGTCACCAATCCCGGTACCACTCATGTGGGTGTGCGAAAAACCAATGATCGTGCTATCCGAAACATGGTAGCCACTGACCCAGTCCCACCCCTCAGGTATTCCGGTAGGCCCTAGCTGCACCATTCCCCACGGTACGCCCGCACCGACGAAGACGTGTCCATGTCCGCCAGAGCCTATCCAAGGGTCGACATAAGTGAGTGGGTCCGCCGGAAAATCCGGTACCTCCTCGCCCTTGCGTCCCGAGCAGCCGACAGACAAGCTGAGAAGTGTGATCAGTGAAAGCAGGGTGGTTGCCAAGTTTTTTTTCATATCGTGTAGTGTGAGTGTGTGAAAGATCCGCAGACTTCTTGTTTTTGTGGGTCAAAGATAACGCTTTCCGTAGCGACACAAAAATGTGACCGATGCCGAAGATGACCGGTCACAGTGCAATGTGTCCACAATGGACGCTCCACTCCCGCCGTTATTCCCAAGTGATCAGTAGCTCGTATCGGTCAAAAATAGCCTCCATATCTCCGTTGTATCCATAGTCAAGGAGGACACTGCGTAGCTCTTCTTGCTCAGCGGGAGAGATGGGTAGTCTGCCACCTTTTTTGCGGTAAAATGTAGACTTGGAAAATCTAGATGTCAAGTACCTCGTGCAGGCATCGTAATTGGTATGGCTAAGGCTGTTCATTGCCTTCGAAAATCCAAAAGCGTAGCGTTCTGGCTGCTCGGACTGAAAGAATTTGCACCCCTCACCTTCTCTGTGGCTTGGGTGGCTCCTGTTGATCTGCATGTAGAATTGCTTCTCCTTGAGGGCCTCAGGTGCAATGAGTGCACGGAGGCAGTTGTTGCGCTTGGGGCAAGTTTCGGAGGTACAGATTGAATAAAGATCCGGAGGTGTGGTGTTGCGTGCTGTAGATAGCATAATAATTTAAGGTAATAAAGTTAGGACAGTAGTTTGTTGTCCTTAGTTCTTGTTTGTTAAGTGGTGGGTTATTTTCTGTCACAAATGTACTACTCTTTTTACAGGTAGACGACTTGTTTTAGTCCATTTTTGAGAAAACATTGGTCCCATCGTATGAGACTGTAGTTTCTACGGCTTGGAACTGTAGTTTCTACGGACTGAAACTATAGTCTCATAGGAGGCTTTAATCTAAAACGGAAGCGACAGCAGTCTCCTAGTATGATACTGCAGTCGCTTCCGAGTGGCATGGCATTCTTTCGCTTGGTGCATGTGCCGATGTTGTGAGATAATGTACTAGCTCTCCAAGGGAGTTAGCTTGAGAGTGGTGTGGTCGCTATTGACGCTCAAGGTGTAGGACCCGTCTCGGTGGGCTGTTTCGTCGAGTAGGGCTTGGGTAATCACCTCCTCTACGTACATGGCGATAGCTCTCCGTAGAGGGCGTGCTCCGAGGGCCGGGTCGTATCCCTTTTCTGCCAAGAAGTCTTTTGCCTCCGAGGTGAGGGTGATGGTCATGCCCATCTCCCCAATCCTCTGATTGAGTGCCTCTAGCTCAATATCCACGATGTCTCGGATAATGTCCGGCGTGAGGGGGTTGAAGGTGACGATGCGATCAATGCGGTTGAGAAACTCCGGGGAGAAGGCTTTTTTTAGGGCCTTTTTGATCACCTCTTCAGAGAGCTTGTGGAGGTCCGCCTGCTCATCGCGGAAGCCGATGCCTGCACCAAAGTCGTTGAGCTGGCGTGTGCCGACGTTGGAGGTCATAATAATGATGGTGTTTTTGAAGTTGACCTTTCCACCATTGCTGTCGGTGAGTATGCCATCGTCAAGCAACTGGAGTAGGAGGTTGTGCACATCGGGGTGTGCTTTCTCTATTTCGTCAAAAAGGATGACGGAATAGGGGCGTCGACGTACCTTGGCGGTCAGCTCTCCACCCTCGTCATAGCCTACATATCCCGGGGGTGCTCCGATGAGTCGCGACACGGTGTGTCGTTCCATGAATTCGCTCATGTCTACCCGGATCATGGCCTCTTCTGATCCAAAAAGCTCTCGTGCCAATTGTTTGGATAGGTGGGTTTTACCGACTCCGGATGAGCCGAGAAAGAGGAAGGTGCCAATGGGGCGTGACGGGTCTCGTAGCCCGATCTTGTTTCGTCGGATGGCTCCAGAAACGGCTTCTATGACGTGGTCTTGCCCCTTGACTTTAGCTTTGAGTCGGTCGGAGAGTCCGGCGAGTGATGTAAGGTCGTCTCGGGTGAATGATGAGACCGGTATTCCACTCGATAGGCTGACGATGTGTTCGACTGTGGCGACATCCACACTGACCGGAGCTTCTTGGTACTTGCCGGCCTCGAGGTCTTTTTTGAATTGATCCAGTCGACTTGCGTATTGCTTTTCTTCGTCTCGGTATCTAGAGGCATCCTCATAGTTGCCGTCCTTGACGGCTTGGAGTTTTTTTTGCCGTGCGGCTTGGATCCGATCTTCGTAGATGGAGAAGTCAATAGGCTTTTGACTATTCATGTAGGCATAGGCCCCGGCCTCGTCCATGGCGTCTATCGCTTTGTCAGGGAAGAAGCGATCCGTGACGTACTGATCGGTGTAGCGGACGCAGGCTCGGAGTGCATCGTCGGTGTAGAGAACGTGGTGGTGCATCTCGTAGGTGGGCTTTAGCTTTTGGAGAATTTTGAGTGTCTGCGAGCTGTCCGGTGCCTCAATGGTCACTTTTTGGAATCGGCGGTCCATGGCGCCGTCTTTTTCGATCGTCTTGCGGTACTCCTCCGGAGTGGTGGCTCCGATGCAACGGATCTCACCGCGCGAAAGGGCGGGCTTGAGGATATTGGCAGCGTCTAGGCCCCCTTGGCTGTTGCCTCCGCCCATGAGGGTGTGGATCTCGTCTATGTAGAGGATGATGTGTGGGTTTTTTCGGAGCTCGTCGATCATGGTTTTCATACGCTCCTCAAATTGTCCTCTGTACATGGCTCCGGCGACGATGGAGGCTAGATCTACGGAGATAATCTTTTTGTTGAGAAGGAAGAGGGGAACATCGTTGTTGACAATTTTTTGTGCCAGTGCTTCAACAACAGCGGTCTTGCCTACGCCGGGGGCGCCGATCAGGAGGGGGTTGTTTTTGCGCTTGCGTGCTAGTATCTGTGCCACTCTGTGGAGCTCCTCTTCCCGTCCGTATACGGGGTCAAGCTTGCCGGCTCTTGCCAGGTCATTGAGCGATACTCCGTACTTGTCGAGTGTCGGGGTGTCGTTATTGCTACCACTCCGGTCCGGCTCCTTGGGTGTAGGGCGAGTGGTCTGTGTGTTTGTGCCACTGGCCTTGCCTGTGCCGGCTAGCTCATCGTACTCACTGAGGTCCTCCGACTCCGGAGTGTTGACAGCCATGCAGACCGGTCGGTGGAGGGAGGACTTTTGGGGTATGTTCATGTTGTGTTGTGAAGGCATTGGGGTCTGATTGTTTTCTAGTGTTTTGTCTCAGTGGCGGTCTATGCTGTTGGAGTCCGTTTGTCGGGAAATCCGAGTTGTCGGATCAGATCCGCCACCAGACTAACTGCATAATCTATGCCAAAAAGCGACAACTTTAGGGAAAGATCGTAGCTTTCGGCCCTTCCCCAGTGTCCTCCCGTGTAGTAGTTGTAGTACTCACGTCGCTCTTTGTCCAACTTCTCCATAATCTTTCGGGCACCGTCTTCGTCGGAGACATCCTCAATTCGCTCCTGTATCCTAAGCATACGGTGTTGCTCGTCATCGGCGACAAAGATGGACAAAAGGTGTGGGTGGTCGCGTAGGACAAAGTCGCTGCATCGGCCTACAAAGATCGCAGAGCTTTTTTGGGCCAGCTCACGGATGGTATCCGCCTGCATGCGAAATAGGTTTTCGTTGGAGAGGTAGTTGTCGGTGTAGACGAAAAACGAACTCGGGACCGTGAAGCCGGCACCGTAGATCATAGGAATGTCAAAGTTGTTGCACTCATCTATCCGCTCAAAAAGCTCACGACGGATATTGGCATCCGCAGCGGCTTGGTCCAATATGTTTTTGTCGTACATCGGAATACCCAGTCTCAGGCTTAGTGCTTTGGCAAACTCTGCCCCTCCACTTCCAAATGACCGGCCAATACAGATGGCATAGTTGTTTTGTCCGAATTCCTCCATGGTGTCTCTTTTCTATTTTGATTGGTAGACCAAGGCTTTTGTCGCCCTAGGATTGACAAATGTAGGCAAAATATGGTTCCCGTCCGATCTCTGCCTTTATTGAAGCAAGAAAAAAACGACAGAGGAGCCCCAGAAGGCTCCTCTGTCGTTTTTGGGGGAAAACAATGAACCTAGACGTTGAATCTGAAGTGCATGATATCTCCATCCTCCACTACATAGTCTTTTCCCTCTACGCTCAGCTTTCCGGCTTCGCGCACAGCTTGTTCGCTTTTGTAGTGGATGTAGTCGCTATACTTGATGACCTCTGCTCGGATGAACCCTTTCTCAAAGTCCGAGTGGATCACACCGGCGCACTGCGGGGCTTTGCTCCCCTTGTGGTAGGTCCATGCCCGAACTTCTACTTCACCAACGGTGAAGAACGTCTCTAGGTCGAGCAGAGCATAGGCTGAGCGGATAAGGCGACTCACGCCACTCTCCTTGAGCCCTACTGCCTCGAGAAACTCCTTTCGCTCCTCGTATGTGTCGAGTTCGGCAATGTCACTCTCGGTCTGTGCGGCTAGGACAAGTACTTCCGCATTTTCGTCAGCCACGGCGGCCTTTACGGCATCAACATACGCATTGCCACTTACAGCGGAGTCCTCATCTACGTTGCAGACATAAAGAACCGGTTTATTGGTCAGAAGAAAGAAGTCGCGGGTGAGCTTTTCCTCCTCCTCGGATAGATCCACGGTACGAGCACTCTTTCCCTCGGACAGTGCCATATGGTAGCGCTCCAGTAGTTCGTACTGTATCTTGGCATCTTTTTCGCCAGATTTTGCTTGACGCTCAACTTTTTTCATTCGTGTCTCTATCGTCTCAAGGTCTCGGAGCTGAAGCTCGGTGTCAATGACCTCTTTGTCTCGCACGGGGTTGACGTCACCGTCTACGTGGGTGATATTGGGGTCATCGAAACAACGGAGTACGTGTATGATGGCGTCTGTTTCTCGAATATTGGCAAGAAACTTATTGCCCAATCCTTCACCTTTGCTTGCCCCTTTTACCAGCCCTGCGATGTCTACAATCTCCACAGTTGTTGGGACGATGCGTTGTGGGTGGGCTAGATCCGCCAGTTCGTTGAGCCGATTGTCCGGGACAGTGATGACGCCGACGTTGGGCTCAATGGTACAAAAAGGGAAGTTGGCAGATTGTGCCTTGGCGTTGGAGAGACAGTTGAAAAGTGTCGACTTGCCGACGTTGGGCAGTCCTACTATTCCGCATTGGAGTGACATGCTATTACTTGTTTTGATTACGTTGATGTGCTACTTTTTCTGCTTCGTGAGCTTTTCTGACGCGCTCCATGAGGTCTATCGGGTGGTCGACTTTGTCGTTGGAGAGGGCATGGCTGATGACTTCACTGATGTCGGTGACGTACACAAACTCTAGTCCTTTCACGTAGTCCGGCTTGATCTCATTGATGTCTTTTTGGTTTTCCTTGCAGAGGATGATTTTGGTCACCCCCGAGCGCTTGGCCGCCAGTATTTTTTCTCTGATACCTCCTACGGGGAGGACCTTTCCTCGGAGAGTGATTTCTCCGGTCATGGCTATGTTGGGCAATACCTGCCGTTGTGTGAATGTGCTGACCAATGATGTGACCAAGGTTATTCCGGCAGATGGACCGTCTTTGGGGATGGCCCCCTCGGGTACGTGTATGTGTACATTCCAGTAATCAAAAATCTCTGTAGGAATGTCGTACATCTGGGCATGACTCTTGAGGTACTCAAGTGCCAAAATAGCTGACTCTTTCATTACATCACCCAGGTTCCCGGTGATGGTCATTTTCCCGGATTTGCTCGGGCTTGGTGCACTCTCCACCATCAGAATTTCGCCACCGACACTTGTCCATGCAAGGCCGGTGACGACACCTGCATACTTGTTGCCATCGTACTTTTCTCGGCTGTACTTGGGGGTGCCGAGGTAGGTCTTGATGTCACTTTTCTTGAGGCTCACAGGGAAGTAGGTCTCTATGCACTCCTCATTGGCGAGTGCGGCCTTTTTGACCACTTTGCGGATCACTTCGCTGATGCGCTTGTCGAACTCACGGACTCCACTCTCTCTGGTATAGTCCTCAATGATATCTGCAAGGATGGGGCGAGATATCCGGATATCTCCATCGTTTAGTCCTACTTGCTTTAGTGCCTTGGGCAAAAGGTGTTTTGTGCCGATCTCCACTTTCTCTTCTTGAATGTAACCGGTTACCTCGATCATCTCCATACGATCTCGTAAGGCGGGGGGAATGTCTCCGACGCTATTGGCCGTGGCAATGAAAAGGGCTTGGCTCAGGTCGTAGTCAATGTCTAGATAGTTGTCGTGGAAGGTGTTGTTTTGCTCGGGATCCAATACTTCCAGAAGGGCAGATGACGGGTCACCCTTGTAGTCATTGCCTAGCTTGTCAATCTCGTCTAGTACAAAGACAGGGTTGCTACTGCCGGCTTTCAAAAAACCCTTGATGATCCTACCGGGCATAGCCCCGATGTAGGTCCTACGGTGTCCGCGTATCTCGGCCTCGTCGTGTAGTCCACCAAGGGATATTCTTACGTAGTTGCGACCAAGTGCGTTGGCGATACTTTTGCCCAAAGAGGTCTTTCCTACACCAGGAGGCCCATATAAGCAGAGGATAGGTGCGTGAAGGTTTCCCTTGAGCTTGAGGACAGAAAGGTGTTCGAGGATGCGTTCTTTTACTTTGTCCAAGCCAAAATGGTCTTGGTCCAATATGCTTTGTGCTCTGCCTATATCAAAGTTGTCTGCCGTAAACTCTTGCCATGGTAACTCCAACAGGGTCTCCAGGTACTGCAACTGTATGCTGTAGTCCGGACTTTGCGGAGCCATGCGTTGTAGTTTTTTGACCTCTTTCTCAAAGTTGTCTAGATCAGATTCTTTCCATTTCTTCTCCGAAGCTCTATTCAGAAGGTCTGTGGCCTCGTCCTCATCGTCCTCGATTTCTTTGCGGATGACACGCATCTGTTGTTGGAGAAAGTACTCCTTTTGTTGTTTGTCCATCTCGTGTCGGGTGCGTTGTAGGATCTGTTGACGCACTTCCTCTTGTTCGCAGATGATGCTGAGTAGCTTGTGGGCTATGTAACCGCGTTGCTTGAGGTCACTGGTCAAGAGGAGAGATATTTTCTCTTCCATCTTTTCCGGGAAGTTATTGGACGCAAAGTTGATGATGGTCTCCGGGTTTCGTAGTTGCTTGAGAGACTCTACAAAAGGCTTTGGCGCGTCCCCACGCATGATCAGGACTCGGATCATGGTCTCAAGCAGAGACTTGGCAAGCTGTTGGTACTCTATGTCTCCTTGTCCGGGACTATAATCCTCAATAGGTGTGTAGCGACCTCTCAAAAAAGGCTCTCGTTGGGTATAGCTGTCCAAATGAGCGCGACGTTTGCCTTGTATGATTATGGTCAGAAGATCTTCATTGACTTGCATGACCCTAAGGACTTCTGCGATGGTCCCCTCGGCTATCACAGCCTTGACAGAAGTCGGATCTTCTTCTGTCGGATTCTTTTGAGTGACCGCCAGTATGTGTTTGTTGGGGGCAGTCTCCAAATAGTTGAGTAGATTTTTGGAGCGGTCTCTGCCTATTATTACCGGTATGGCAACGTTGGGGAATACTGTGGCATCTCGCAAAGGAAGTACGGGCAGTGTTTTTGGCAAACGTGCGATGTCTTCGTCATAGGTTGCAGAGTAGTCATCATCTGGTAGGATCATAGGCATCATCTGCTTGAGACTTGCACTTCCATCTGTGAGGTCCATATCTATATCAATATCTATCATTGTGATTGGTTGTCTACCTTTCTATCAAAACATATGTTGTCGTTGTGGCATTTGATCAATAGAGTACCTACAATATCTGTGCCATGATGCGCAAAGGTACCTAATTAAAAGGTTTGTCTATATCTAACAGCGTAAATAAACCCTTGTTTTGTGTACTCGTGACAGTTTGGTGATATCAATGCCCTTTCAGTACAGAAGATTTTGGAGCAGTCTGTTGGGCTTATCTTTGTGAATGTGTGACACCTCCGGTTTTTCGAAAAGTGTTTCGAAACGAGAATCGGGTGCGCCAAAACTATTGTTTTGACGCACCCGACTAGGGATAGTTATTGGGTGATTACCAATCCTTATTGTTGGCTGTCGGTCACCTCATTTTCATCGTTGCTATGATACTCCATCGCCTCAAATCGTTTGTACTTATTGTAGCGATATTGAGCATCTGCTTTCGCTGCAGCAAATAGTTGCTCAGCCTCTTCGGGGAATTGTTTCTTCAGTGATAGGTAACGAACTTCCCCCATCATGAAATCATGGAATTTGTCCCAATCCGGATTTTTGGAGTCAAGCTGGAATGGATTCTTTCCTTCTTCTTCCAAAGTTGGATCCCAGCGCCATAGGTGCCAATAGCCACACTCTACTGCGCGTTTTTCCTCGTCTTGAGATTTACCCATGCCGCTCCTTAGTCCATGCTCAATACATGGTGAGTAGCATATCACGATGGATGGCCCGTTGTAGGCTTCGGCCTCGCGGATGGCTTTGAGGCATTGGGCTTGGTTGGCTCCCATGGCTACCTGTGCTACGTATACATATCCGTAGGAGGCAAGCATCATGCCAAGGTCTTTTTTGCGTATACGACGTCCACCAGCGGCAAATTTGGCTACAGCTCCTCTCGGAGTGGACTTTGAACTCTGTCCACCCGTGTTGGAGTAAACTTCGGTATCAAGTACCAGTACGTTTACGTTTTCACCAGAAGCTAAGACGTGGTCCAATCCACCGTAGCCGATGTCATATGCCCAACCATCACCTCCAATAATCCACTGAGAGCGTTTAGCCAAATAGTGTGAGAGTTCGCTGACTGCCTTGCAGGCGTCACAGTCACTGTCTTTTACTGAAGCCGTGATCTGGTCAGCCAGTTCGCGTGACTTATCAGCATCGTCTCTATTTTCTAGCCACTGGCTAAGGAGTGCTTTTGCTTCGCTGTTGACACATGCCTTTTGGCCGGATACAATCTCCTCTGCTAGGTTTACAAGTCGATTCCGGAGTTTTTGGTATGCGAGGTACATACCGTATCCAAATTCAGCATTGTCTTCAAATAGTGAGTTGGCCCATGCCGGTCCGTGTCCACACGCATTCACAGTGTACGGGGTTGATGGTGCGGAGGCTGAGTATATTGATGAGCATCCGGTGGTATTGGCTATGATCTGATGATCTCCAAAGAGTTGGGTTAGGAGCTTTACGTACGGAGTCTCTCCACACCCGGCGCATGAACCACTAAACTCAAAGAGGGGTTGTGCAAATTGCGAGTTTTTAACATTTTGGCGCACATCGACTAAGTGTACCTTGTTGGTCACTTCGCGTACTGAGAAGTCCCAGAGAGAAGCTTGGTCTAGCTGAGACTCGAGTGGTAGCATCGTCAGTGCCTTGCCATTTTTGTTGCCTGGACAAACATCAGCACAGTTGCCACAACCGAGACAGTCCATTACGTCCACTTGGATCCGGAACTGTGTTCCCTTGAGTGTGCGACCGATACTATTCAGGGTGTTGTAGCCTTCTGGCGCCTTTTCTACTTCGGCCTCATCCAGCAAGAATGGACGAATTGTAGCGTGAGGACAGACGTATGCACACTGGTTGCACTGGATACAGTTTTCGCTATTCCATTCGGGAACATTGGCTGCCACACCACGTTTTTCGCTAGCTGCTGTGCCGTTTTCCCAAGTACCATCTTCGTACCCCTTGAAGAAGCTGACGGGGATAGAATCGCCTGCTTGGGCGTTTACCTTGCGAACAATATTGGTAATAAATGGTGTGTCTGTCTCATACTTGGGATCCACGTCATCTGGTAGGTTAGCCCATTCCGGCTTTACCTCTACCTCTACCACTTGTTCACCGCGCGCTACCGCCTCATAGTTTTTGTTGACTACGTCTTCGCCTTTCTTCCCATAGCTCTTGACGATGAATTTTTTCATCTGCTCAACTGCTAGGTCGTAGGGGATGACGTTTGAAATCTTGAAGAAGGCAGACTGTAATATTGTGTTGGTACGATTGCCCATGCCGATCTCCTGTGCGATTTTTGTCGCATTGATGATGAAGAAACGGCAGTTGTTTTTTGCTAAGTAACGCTTTACACGATTAGGAATATGTGCCTCAATGTCTTCTTTGTCCCAGATGGCATTAAGAAGGAAGGTGCCTCCCTTTCTGAGTCCTTTGGTGATATCGTACATGCGTAGGTATGCAGGCACGTGACAGGCTAGAAAGTGTGGGTTGTTGACGTAATAGGTTGATCGAACCGGAGTGTCTCCGAAGCGTAGGTGTGAACAAGTGAAGCCACCAGACTTCTTGGAGTCGTATTGGAAATATGCCTGGCAGTACTTGTCTGTGTTTTCACCTATGATTTTGACAGAGTTTTTGTTGGCTCCCACTGTGCCGTCAGAGCCCAGACCATAAAACTTGGCCTCATAAAGTCCGGTGTTGATCTCAAAATCATCTTTGAGTGGAAGTGAAGTAAAGGTTACATCGTCATTGATACCTATTGTAAAGCCATTTTTCGGCATTGACATCCTAAGGTTGTCATAGACTGCCAAGATCTGCTCGGGGGTGACATCTTTGGACGACAGTCCATACCTACCGCCAACGATAACTGGGCTTTTTTCTTTACCATAAAACACGCTCTTCACATCCTTGAAAAGGGGCTCTCCGTCTGCACCGTGTTCTTTGGTTCGGTCAAGTACCGCAATGCGCTTTACCGACTCGGGTAGGGCGGATAAGAAGTGGTCTGCTGAGAATGGACGATATAGGTGTACACAGAGCAGTCCGACTTTTCGGTTTTCATGTTCACGAAGATGGTCAATGACCTCTCTTGCTGTCTCACAGACTGATCCCATGGCGATGATCACATCCTCAGCATCTTCTGCTCCGTAGTAGTCAAAAAGATGGTATTGCCTTCCTGTAATCTTTGCGATCTCATCCATGTAGTGCTGCACCGCTCCTGCTACATTTTCATAAAAGCCGTTCCCGGCTTCAATGGCTTGAAAATAGATGTCGCCATTTTGTGCAGTGCCTCTTGTCACTGGGGCATCCGGATTGAGGGCACGCTTTCTGAAAGCTCTCACAGCGTCCATGTCTACGAGCGGACGTAGATCCTCCATGTCAATAGCCTCTATCTTTTGAATCTCATGTGAGGTCCGAAAACCGTCAAAGAAGTGCATGAAAGGCACCCTGGTCTTGATAGTAGCCAGGTGTGCGACAGGAGCCAGGTCCATAACCTCTTGTACTGATCCTGTGGAGAGCATAGCAAATCCTGTAGCCCGAGCCGCCATTACATCTTGGTGATCTCCAAAAATAGATAGTGCATGACGCGCAATAGATCTTGCAGCCACATGGAAAACTGTGGGCAAAAACTCTCCAGCGATTTTGTACATGTTGGGGATCATCAGCAGCAGACCTTGGGAGGCTGTGAAAGTTGAGGTCAGAGCTCCAGCTTGTAGCGATCCGTGGATGGTTCCAGCTGCTCCGGCCTCGCTCTGAAGCTCTTGTACCCGGACGGTTTCACAAAATAGGTTATGACGGCCATTTGCGGACCAGTCGTCAACCAACTCTGCCATTGTAGACGATGGAGTGATGGGGTAAATGGCGGCCACTTCGCTAAACATGTATGCCACTGTAGCGGCTGCGGTATTACCATCGCATGTGATGAATTTTTTCTCTTTACTACTCATATCGTTTCTAGTGAAAATATATATGGACTTTGTTTTCTGTATTCAATTGGTGTGCTTAATATCTAATATAAAAAACCAAATAACCATAGTGGAATCCGGTTTTGATCTCCCACCATGATGTCATCCAATACATAGTAGGTGTCGTTTCTTGATCGAACACCGGCATGTGGTAGGGTTTTGATGTGATGTTTTCTGTCAATGACGAGGTCTGCTGAAGAGACCTCCGAGATTTCTACACTCAGTCCTGCGTTTTGCACATGAGATAGGACAAAAACCTTGCTTATATCGGCATTTGTTGGCTCGTGCGGATAAATAGCATTCAGGATATTTGTATCGTTGATGAAAACCGAGTCGGGCTTGCGAGGAAATGTGGCTTCCCCTTTGTATAGTAAGCGGATCATACCCGCATCACTCAAGTACCTGAGGTAGTTCATGACAGTCGCACGGCTTGCACCAATGGCCTCACTGAGCTTTGTTATGTTGGGTTTGGCCTGCTTGTCCGTTGCCAAAACGTACAGAAGCTGACGGAGCTTATGTAGGTATGAAGGGTCAATCTGACGGATATATACTATATCTACCTCTAGAAGCATGTTGAGGTTCTTGACCAATAACTCACCGAATAGTGTATTATCTACTTCCGGTGGGTAATATCCTTGTGTCAGATAGGCTGGCAAGTAATCGTGCGGATGCAACTCACTCACAACCTGTGAGGCATAGTATCTGTGGTGACGGAGAAGATCCTCAAACCTAATGGGCTTGAAGTCTAGCCCGGAGTGGTAGTTGAGAAACTCCCTGAACGAGAAGCCATGGAGATCGTATACTCTTATAATCTCTTTTAGTGCGCCAAAGTCTTCATCTAGGGTCATCACTGATGAAGTGCTAAAGACGATGGTAAGATCCGGGAGTTCTCGATGGATTTTTTCTAGGTCGCTAACCCACTGTGGGTACTTGAATATCTGGTCTAGCAATAGGACTTTTCCCCCAGAGGCAGAGAATTCTTTGGCAAAGTCCGTCAGAGCATACACCGAGAAGTAGAAGTGGTTCATGTTCACATAGAGAGAGGTTTCTGCCGGCCAATGCTCTTGTGCGAAGTCCAATAAAAAACGGGTTTTCCCTATGCCACGTGGTCCTCTGATGCATATCAGTCGGTCGTCGCGATCAATTTTGTCCATCAGATCACGCCGTATTACACGTTGAGGGTCTGCCCTTTTCATGCGTTTGTATGCTTTGTAGAAAGCTTCCATCAAAGTTTTTTCACCAAGTACTGCTCCATGTATATGTGGTCACTACTTTTAGGTACAGCCTATTCGTAATGCTCGCCAAATTTAGGTATAAGTTTTTAGTTTTGCAAACCATGGTTGGCAAAACTGGTTGGATGATCGGCGATTAACTTAGATTTAATGAGTGTATGAGTGATCTTCACGGCTAATTGCGATGCATAAGCTTAAAAGGGTGTGCGCTTGAGAAAATACTCCTTTTGCCCATACGTATGTTGATTTTGGACGACCTTGTACTTGAGCCTGGAAAGTAGCCTGTTTCAAAGTCGAAAGCAGTTGATTTTGTAGTGTCAGAATGTTTGAGTATAGCAACTTTGTGTTGTTTTTTATTAACATTTCTTCGGCACTTTCTCAAAGGACCTTTTATACAGATCGTTATGTGTTTGAGTGGCTTTAAGTGGCTGTCTATCAGTTGTGTATTTGTAATGTCTTGAATCCTACTACTATGCGTCAAAGGGGGCAGATTCTCATTTTTTTGTTTCAAAATGTTTGATAATCTTTGCGGTGAGAAGCTTGAAGAGGGGGCACTTCCGGGACTCTAAAGGCTTCTTTTTTTTGCTCAGAAAAACTCAATAGATATTTTCGAGGACTCGCATATTCGGAGAGATTTCGGAATTGTGTGAATCGCGTTTTAATAGACAAGATAAATTAGGTATCACTCGCAAAATGACCGCTGCGCTCAAGACCCAATGGGATAGATTTTTGGAAGTAGTGCAACAAAAACTTCCTGCTACGACGGACGACTACAAGCAGTGGTTCGAGCCGATCAGACCTATTAATTGGGAAAATAATGTCCTAACTATACGCGTACCTTCAACCGAGTGCTATATGCGTATTGAACAGAACTATCTAGAAGTGCTGTCTAAGGGGCTGATGGTGGCATTTGGTCGTAGTGTGCAACTTCAGTATCAGATACCTGATAATCGTCAAGTTCTTGAACCAACGGATGGAGAAAGGGTTGATATGGCCTCTTCCGAGGGAAAAGTAGAGAAAAAGGCCCCCTTTTTGACGCACCTGGATAGCCGTCTATCGTTGGATGCATTCCACGAAAGTATCTGCAACCGTCTTGCCTATTCTGCTGCAATAGGCATTATTGAGAGTCCAGGAAAGAATGCTTTCAATCCTTTGTTTGTGCACGGTGCATCCGGGGTTGGAAAAACACATATCATGCATGCCATTGGTAACGAGATCGTTACCAGAATGCCAGATAAAAAAATTGTCTACGTGCCGGCCCAGACGTTCAAGCGTCAGTTTGTCACAGCTACCATTGTGGATAAAAATACGGACAATTTTTTTGACTATTATCAAAATATAGATGTCCTGCTGATTGACGATATTCAGGAGCTAAGTGATGCGGTTGCAACGCAAAATGCATTCTTTCAGATATTCAACAACCTTAAGTTGCTAGGAAAGCAGATCGTTATTACGAGCGACCGATCTCCGGCAGAACTCAAAGGACTGGAAGAGAGGCTGTATACACGACTGAAGTGGGGACTTACTGTGGAAATTGGAAGGCCTGACGTACAGCTTCGGAAGATTATTCTAAGGAATAAGGTGGACGAGGCGGGTGTTGAGTTGTCTGATGATGTTTTTAATTTCATCGTTAAGCATGCCAAGGACAATGTGCGTGATCTTGAAGGAACGCTAACCTCTCTACTGGCGCATTCTCTATTTAGTGACCATCCCTTGAATCTAGAGCTTGCTAAACAAGTGATGGCTCAAACGGTTGGTATTGAAGAAAATGTACTTACGATCAGCGAGATATTGAAGGTGGTTGGAGAGTACTATAACCTTTCTAAAGATGATATTGTCGGCAGGAAGCGCACGAGAGTGGTCACGACAGCTAGGCAGGTGACCATGTATTTGGCAAAAGAGTACTCCGACGCATCACTCAAGGCAATAGGTCGAGAGTTGGGAAATAGGGATCACTCTACTGTGATCTATGGGCATAAGAGTGTCGACTCACTGAAGGCAACGGATGCAAGGCTAGCCAAAGAGCTCAATGAGATCGTTGAGTTGCTAAATATTTAGCGCACCCTAGACCTATTGTCCTGCGTTTTCTATGAAAAAGAGAGAAAAACTGTCTGTGCTCCCAATTGCCGGAGGGATTGCACTTCTCTCTTTGATCTTTCTGTATGCCTATAACCGATTATTTCGTTTGCCCAACTATAATGTTGATGGTAAGGGTGGGGTGTGGGTATATGTATATCCTGGCTCTACATGGAAGTCTGTGACAGACACAATCTCTGTGTCGATGAAAGCGTCGCACTCATTTGACTTGTATTTGTACTCGCTGACTAGATCCGCAACCTCACCCATGGTGGGTGCCTATCTAATTGGACGAAACAGTACTACTAGACAGGTGTACAACTTACTATTCTATGGTTTACAATCACCCGTGGCTCTAACAATAGGCTCCGTGAGGCAGTCAGGATCTATGTGGAAAAATGTATCGCGACAGGTGATGTCTGATAGTCTCTCCATTGCCCGTGCTATGACAGATACCACTATGCTTCAAAAGCTGGGTATTAGCGACAGCACTGCACTCTACCACATCCTTCCAAAAACTTATGAGGTTTGTTGGTCCATTTCTCCGAACGATCTAGTCGCTCAATTGGTCAACGAATATAGTCGATTTTGGAGTGCACATCGGCAAAAGCAAGCGCAGTCGTTAAACCTAACACCTCGACAGGTAGTTGTGTTGGCTTCGATTGTTCAGGAAGAAAGTAACAAAGTTGACGAATACCCAATGATAGCAGGGTTGTATCTAAACCGGCTAGAGCGTGGCATGCCTCTTCAGGCTGATCCGACAGTCAAGTACGCTTTGCAGGATTTCAGTATTAGACGTCTACTGAAAACACACTTGAGTGTGGATAGCCCATACAATACTTACCGGATAAAGGGGTTGCCTCCAGGGCCTATACGGGTGCCAACCCAAGAGGCTATAGACGGTGTTCTCAATGCGACCAGCCATCGGTATTTATATATGTGTGCCAAGCATGACTTTAGCGGCTACCATACCTTTGCTGAGTCCTATAATGAGCATCTGAAAAACGCTGCATTGTATCAGCGTGAGCTAAATGATCGTAATATCCATTAATTAGTCATTAGTCATTAGTCTCTATGAGATATATCCTTGAATTCTGCCGAGGATAGGTGTTTGTTATTCATTTTGGGGAACTTTTTTCTGAATCCTAGAGAAAAAGTTCCCCAAAATGTTTTACCGTTTGGTTTTTTCTGGCTAGATTTGCGTCAGATAAAAGCAATGAAAATAACTAAGTAGATCACACAAACAATCACACGACCATGATAAGGACTGTTGTAAAGCGTGACGGAAGAGTCGTAGACTTTGACGGAGAGAAGATATGTGCGGCTATCAAAAAAGCGATGGTACACACTGACCTAGGAGAAGACGAGCAATTGGCATGCTCTATTGCTAAGTATATCTGTGGTGTAGGTAAGACAGAGATGACAGTGGAGGAGGTTCAAGATCTTGTCGAGGAAGAACTCATGAAAAGCGACCGCAGGGATGTGGCAAAAAAGTATATTGCCTACCGCGATCAGCGAAATGTCGCAAGAAAGGCAAAGACGAAGGATATATTTTTGGAGATAATAGAGGCGAAGTCCAATGATATAACGCGAGAAAATGCCAACATGAATGCAGATACCCCTGCGGGTATGATGATGAAGTTCGCGAGCGAGACGACCAAGCCCTTTGTGGATGATTATCTGCTTTCTCCATCTTCTAAGTACGCTGTGCGAGACAACCTTCTTCATATTCACGATAAAGACTACTATCCCACACGTAGCCTGACATGCGTACAGCACCCCCTTGATCAAATACTTAAAAATGGTCTGCATGCAGGTCATGCAGAATCACGTCCGGCAAAAAGAATTGAGACGGCTTCGGTGCTCGCTTGTATTTCTCTTGAAACAGCGCAAAATGAAATGCATGGTGGACAAGCAATTCCTGCATTTGACTTTTATTTGGCACCTTTCGTCAGGAGTAGTTTTGTTGAAGAGCTAAAAATACTTGAGCGACTAACCAATCAAGATCTATCTCACCTATATGATATCCAGGTCGATGACTTTGTCATCAAGGATCTTGGCACGCTAGATGGAGAAGAGCGGTTATTGCAACATGCTATCAACGAAACCGTGACACGGGTTCACCAGTCTATGGAAGCATTTATACACAACATGAATACCATTCACTCACGAGGCGGTAATCAAGTGGTGTTTAGCTCTGTCAACTATGGAACAGACACCTCTGCGGAGGGTCGTTGTATCATTCGCGAGTTGCTCAATAGCACAGAAGAGGGCGTTGGTGGCGGACAGACAGCTATCTTCCCCATACAAATATGGAAGAAAAAGAGAGGGGTGAACTATTTGCCTAGTGATCGCAACTATGACCTATACTTGCAGGCATGTAAGGTGAGTGCGCGGAGATTCTTCCCTAACTTTTTGAATCTTGACGCCACATTCAATCAACACGAGCTTTGGCGAGCTGATGACCCCCATCGCTACTACTATGAGGTTGCAACCATGGGGTGTAGGACGCGGGTCTTCGAAAATAGATTTGGTGAAAAGACAGCTATTGGACGTGGAAACTTGTCGTTTTCAACCCTTAATCTTGTGCGATTGGCGCTAGAGTGTCGTAATGTCTCAGAGGAGCAAGAACGACTGGCTTTGTTTTTTCATAAATTGGACAATCTCCTTGATGTTACCGCTTCACAGCTCAATGACCGATTTAATTTTCAGAAGATGGCGGCACCAAAACAATTCCCCTTGTTGATGTCATCGCTTTGGGTAAATCACGACCAACTGGAGGGAGAGAAAACCATCGAGAAGGTTATCAATCAGGGAACTTTGGGGATTGGCTTTATTGGGCTCGCAGAAGCACTAAAAGCCTTGATCGGCTACCACCATGGAGAAAACGAAAAGGCCCAAAATTTGGGGCTGAGAATTATTAGGCACATGCGTGATAGAGCCAATGAGTTCTCCGAAAAATATCAGCACAACTTTGGAATATTGGCTACTCCTGCGGAAGGCTTGGCAGGAAGGTTCACGAAGCGCGATAAGAGAGATTATGGCGTTATTGAGGGAGTGACAGACCGCGACTACTACACCAATTCCAATCATGTCCCGGTTTACTACAAATGCAGTGCCCAGCACAAGGCAGAGATTGAAGCTCCCTATCATGAGCTGACGAGAGCCGGTCATATTTTTTATGTTGAGGTTGATGGTGACGCAGCTCACAACCCTCAGGCGATACAAAAAGTTGTAGATATGATGGATGACCTAAATATGGGGTATGCGTCAGTCAATCACACGCGAAACAGATGTTTGGATTGTGGCCATGAGGATGCCAAGAAAAGCGAAAAAGTTTGTCCTAAGTGTGGTAGTGAAAATGTAGATCGTCTGCAACGGATAACAGGGTATTTGGTAGGCACAACGGATCGATGGAATAGCGCCAAGTTGGCAGAGCTAAATGATCGTGTGATTCATGAATAGCACTTCAGAGATCCGGGTACTCGACATTCTTTTGGACACAACGGTTGATGGCCCGGGTTTTCGGACGTCTATATACTGTGCCGGATGCGCACACCACTGTTCGGAATGCCACAACCCTCAATCATGGAGTTTCTCGGGCGGTAGGCTATATACTGTCAATCAGTTGTTGCAGGTTATTTTGGATCAACGCTACGCTGATGTCACATTCTCAGGTGGTGACCCCTTTTACCAAGCACAGGGATTTGCAGAGTTGGCACGCAAAGTCAAAATGCAGTCCCAAAAGACAATCTGGTGCTATACCGGTTTTTTATATGAAGACCTCTTGCGATTGCCGAGTGCCAAAGACTTGTTGACGTACATAGATGTACTTGTTGATGGCCCATTTGTACAAAGACTTTATGATCCCGATTTACCTTTCCGTGGGAGTTCAAATCAAAGAATCATTGATGTTCCTCGATCATTGCAAGCGGATCAAGTATTGGAGTACAATATGTAGAGAACATTACTCTTGGCCATGGGGATCGCGTTTTTACTCATAACACAAGAGTAATGCCTTATATCCACTCTAAGGGGGTTAGCCTCCCTTAGGGTGGAGTTTGTTTAATCTACTTTTGTCCCACTAACGATTGGAAAACATTCGATTTCAGGGGTGAAAAAGTGCCTTTTGGAGGCATTGAAAATCAGACGCTTGTAGAGGACCTCAAGTGTCACGGATAGAAGCGATCGGTTTCACGGATAGAAGCAAAACTTTTCACGGATAGAAGCGTTCGCATAGACGGATCAAAGATTTAGATCCTTTCTATCCCGTCTCAGCAACTCAAAATGTGAACCAGCCAAAAAGCGCCTCACTGGCTAGATGGTGACTGCTTGTCAGATGTTGGCGAAATTGACTATATTTGATATTCGACAAGACTAGAGGAGTTAAAAGGCCTCGGTATGGTTAGAACATAAGCAATCCTTTTATGACAACACAATACAGAACCTCCCCCGTTTGTGGCAAAGCTAAACGCCACTATACTCCATCGTCAAAGATGGCAGACTTACTATGTGATCACTATTGTATTTTTCTTCTTATTTTCAACTTTGATATCAAGTTAGGCATGGGGGAAAAGACGATCAAGGAAGTCTGTCAAGAATACAACATTGATGTTGATACATTCATCTACTTGGTTCATTTTCTCCTATGGGGAGATCTTGCCAATCATCACGCCACGGGTGGAGTTCCGCAAAAATTGGATATTCCGCTACTCATAAAGTTCTTAAAAAGGAGCCACTCCTACTTTTTAGAGTACCGCTTGCCACAGATTCGCACACGCATCCTAGATGTACTCAGTACGACTTCACAGGATGTAGAGTTTGTCATCAAGCGTTATTTTGATGAGTATGCAGAGGAAGTGAACCAACATATGTCGTATGAAAACAATGTCGTATTTCCCTATGTGGAAAATCTACTAAAGGGAGAGGCTTCACCATCCTATGCTATACAGATATTTGAACAAAAGCATGACCAGGTAGAACTTAAAATGCTTGAGCTAAAGAATATTCTCATCAAGTACTATACCGGAGGCGATCCTCTCCGAATGAACAACGCACTGCATGAGCTATATACTTGTGGCGATGAACTGTATATACACAATGCCATTGAAGACTTGATCTTCATACCCTGTATCAAGGAGATCGAAGAGTCTGCCAGAAAGTCAAAATAAAATCACTGACGTGGTTTCATTATGGAATACGAAATTCTACTTGCGCTCCCTACTGATGATCTGAATCAACAGATGGAGCATCTTCTCAAAAAAAAGACCAATATCAAGTGCCACATAACACGTGTGACCGACCCTTACAATATCCAGGATATCTTGAAAGAGCGTCGTCCGGAGCTTGTCCTGGTATCTCCTATCATTATCAGTGACCTAATGATCCCACTAATCAAGGAAAAAACAGGGCTCGTGAATACTAAGTTTGTCTCCTACTGCATCACGGTATTGGAAAAGCAGTATCAAAAAAACTTTGACGCAAAAATAGAGATTGGGGATAATCCGACTGAGATAGAGGAGCTAATAGCAGATGCACTTGCCGTGGATCTCAACCAAGATGATGAGCAAGTGCTGACCCCACGTGAACGCGAAGTGGTCATTGCTGTAGTAAAGGGGCATACCAACAAAGAAATTGCGGAAGAGCTTTTTTTGTCCACCCATACAGTCATTACGCACAGGAGAAATATTGCCCGCAAGCTCAATATCCATAGTCCATCTGGACTAACGATTTACGCCATTATCAATAAGCTTGTAGAACTAGACGAAATCGCTAAATAAAGAGGTTTTTGATTGCTTGTGGCAGGAGTCTACATCCATATTCCCTTTTGCCAGACAAAGTGCAGGTACTGTGATTTTTACTCTGTTACTAATGCTCGTCAACGTGATGGGTTTACTAATGCACTTCTCGTAGAGATCAGACAAAGAGCATATGAGCTCAATGGTCACTCGGTCCAAACTATTTATCTAGGAGGAGGTACTCCATCCTTGCTCAGTAGTGCTCAGATCGCTTTGATTCTTCAAGAAATAAGAGCTGTATTTCATGTAGATCCAAAAGCCGAGGTGACTATGGAGTGTAATCCCGGAGACTTGAGTGATCTGAGTATCCAGAACATAATACAAGCCGGAGTAAATCGCGTGAGCATTGGTGCCCAGTCTTTTGACCCAGGCGTCCTCTCATTTTTGTCCCGCCGTCACGACGCTGATGAGACAAGGGAAATGTTTACTTCATTTAGAAAGGCCGGTGTCAAAAACATTTCGCTAGACCTAATGTATGGCATTCCCGGAACATCTATAGATACACTAGCTCATGACTTGTCGGTGGCTCTCTCATTGAGGCCGGAACATATATCGGCCTACCATCTTATTTATGAAGAAGGAACGCCTTTGTGGAAAGACTTGCTTGAAGGAAAAGTGCAGGAAGTCGATGAAGAGCTAAGCTTGGAGATGAGTCATCTTGTCCACGAAATGTTGACACGCCATGGCTATGAGCACTATGAGATCAGCAACTTTGCTTTGCTTGGATATCGCTCGTTGCATAATTCAAGCTACTGGGCAGGGGTGCCATATTTGGGGTTTGGCCCTTCAGCTCATAGCTATGTGCACCCTTGGAGGTCATGGAACCCCTCGGACTTGAATCTTTATTGTAGCCAACTGCTCTCCGGGGCGCATTTTTTGGATCGTTCGTATGAGAAGATCACGCCGAGATTGGCGTACGAAGAATACATACTGACACGTCTTCGAACCTCTGATGGTATTGATGTTGTGGAGATCAATGAGCGTTTCGGAGCCGAATACTATTCACATACCCTGGGTATTCTGAGAAGGTTGGTAGAGGAAAAATATGTAGAGGTCGTCCGAAACGAACAGTTTCGGTTGACACAGTCCGGGATAGATCTATCTGACGGCATCATTGCTTCTTTTTTTTGACGGCAGCACCTTCGGTCATTTGTGCATCTGTCGTAGTTATTCACCGGAGTACATTTTTAGTAGAACAGATTCAAATGGTTGGATCGAAAGAAAGAGTCGCTTCTTTTTTACTTTCCCTTTTTCTTCAACAGTTAGAAACTGGTTCATTAGACGAGGATCACCAACTGTCGTCGGACTTTCTGGTCTGAACCGCAATGCCTTATACTTTGTTGGCCGAAAGTCCTTACCTTTCATCTGTATGGTATAAGGGAGGGGATGACGAGTTGTATTTGTGAGCTTTAAAAAAAAGATTGAGTTGTCACTGTTGGAGGTAAGCGAGGTATATAGACCATTATCATCGTTGGAGTCTTTCTCAATTCTCCTTAGGATCTCTCCGCTATATTCTCCATAGTGATAGAGGTAGTCGTACAGCGGTGTTGGACGGTAGTCTCCACCCTCCAGCAAGAGAATAGGCATATCTTCCATGTTCGGAGAAATTAGGGGATAGAGAGCAATTCCCCTAATAAGATGAGCATAATTTTCTGCTTGGATAAGAAATGCTGTCCGAAGTGTTAGTGGAGGAATATAATGGTCTAGTGTCAATGAAGAGGCAAAGTGAACTTCACCTAGCATAAATGGCTGTGATTGCGAAAATAATTGGAGCGCATCAGGGGGGAGAAGGGATGAGAAATCGGGACTGAGGAGCACAGGAAGAGCAAAGTCACAGATGTAATCACTATACGGCTGTTTATCATTGGTCAACCATGTTCCTGAAATAAAGTTTGTACGAAGCGTGTCTTCTATAAAAGATTTCTCAATTGCCGTAAAGCGCTTTTGATACTCTACCGCAGGCATATTATAGCCGAGTTGTAGAAGGAGAGAGTCGTATTGAGCGACTTGGAAAATGTGCTTGAAGTACTCTGCTCGCTTAGTTACGAGTGCTATATCCTCTATCCTCTGAGCTGCAGAGGGATCCGTGAACCCAATGTTTTCAACCAAGATGGGTTGGGCACAAATTGCTCTTGATAAATTGATGAAGTCCCTAGCGGAAAAACTTCCGGTGTATTCCGCCCCATGTATGGTCCATATAGGAACGGAGTCTGGGTGACTCCCTTGAAAGTGAAGAGGGTATGTACCAGGGTAAAATCCATTCGCAGTAGCACCATCCGGAAATCTAAGGAAATAGGGAGAAAGAGGCTTTAGCAGTTTGTCCAATGAGATTCGCTTCTCTGGTTCTAGCCAGACGTCATCAATATCAATACTAGGTTCGATATGAGAGCTATTCCCCATACTTATCATTGAGGGAATTGTCTGAATCCTGAGGCAAACACTGTCTTGATCCTCTAGTGCTGTAAGAGTGGTCTGGTAATCGTTCCAATCGCCATGTGGAGTGATATTGGTCAGATTGCTGATGACACGGTTTGGGGATAGGGATACAAGACAAGCTCGAAGGGAGCAATTGTCACTTTGCAAATGGGCTTTGAATCTAAATGATTGACCTTTTTTGACTTTGAAATAAGTCTTGTTTTCCAGCGTTGCAAAGGATATGCTGTCTTTTTGAGCAATAGTGATGGTATAGTAATGGTTATTGGTTTTATTAGATTTCGTATCGACCCTTATAAAACCCTTTCCTCCACATAAAACCCAAGGATATACATAATCAGGAAGAGGATAAAAAGTCGTATACCCATTAGGCGTTGTGACGGTTTTTGCCGTGTGATCGTATTTCCCATTTGTGAGAGTCGGGGCCAGATCAAATGAGCCATTGACAATCATGTTTTTAGTCAAAACGTCACGCCCCTCCGAGGTGGGATTGAGGGTTAGCCCAATCTTTAATGTCCCAGTCGCAGTATAGGGGAGGTCGCTATTGACTACTAGGGTACCTATGGTTGGTGGGGTGCTTTCACATCCAAAGAACATGAAAGAGAGTAGTATAATACTCCACCAATTTTTCATACTTTACAGAAATGAAAAAAAGTCTATTAGAGGCTTGGTAGGTAGACAGCTATACAACGTGACGGTCAAATCCATGCATAGCAGGCATATATAGACTAAAAATATATTGGCGTATGCCAGCTTGCTATAGCTTTTTCGATACAACTGATAAACAGTGGTGAGCATAGCAAGAAATATCAAAAGCATCATCGTAACCGTAATGCCATTATATTGATTCAGAATGACGGTTAGCGTTTTTGCTTGCTCTCCAATAAGGTCACTGCATGTTGCGAACCCCATGAATGCTAGCAGTAATCCTAAACAAATGCAAGCAGCGAGGATATTTAGTAGCCAAGTAAAATACACCAATTGAGGGCGATTACTTTTTGCCAAATAGAAAAGAAGCTCTGCCGCTAGCATCCCTAAAAAAGGATACGCCACAAGGGCTAAAAATTGGAACTCTTCAGATGAGTTGATGCCAAACATCAGTGAAACTACTGCCGTTACCGCTCCAAAAATGTGGTAGGGCGTTTTTCGCAATTCTTGGTTGGCAGTACGGGCTTGCTTCCACGGAATAAAAAGAACTAAAACACACCAGGGTAACAGTCCTATTAGAATTGATTGTAGGTTTCCAAATAAAGTCCATTGAGGCAATAGGTAATAGTTGCATAACGACCCTAGTTGCCAATAATACCATATTGCTGTTATCAAAAGTGTAGCCACAGCATAGTACAATGTAGAGCTGAGGATAAACAATGTACGCTGTCCTCGTATCCACATATATAGTATAATAGTGGAGATAGGAATCAAAAGTATCCACGGACTGTGAGATAAGGAGGCCATACATCCCCATAGCACCGATGTTATTGGAGGAAGTGAGTTGTGACCCTTTTCAATCCAAGAATACATGCTATAAAGTGATAACAATAGAAATGCAACAGGGAAAATACTCCCTTCGAAAAATAGACTATGGCTGTGCAATCCTGCAAAAGTAAGCATCACAAATACTCCAAGCAAAGCACGCTCTATAGAGGTCTTTTGCCTAAAGAACGCAAAACTTCTCAAAATAATAAGAAAGTATGCAACAAGGGATAGCAATAGTGCCAAAGATGAAGTAAGTATGCCGTCGTTCAACCTGGCTAGAAAAGCATTACAGCCAACCAGCAAGGGGTTGATACTATTCGTTATTGCATACTTTGGCTCAACGTCAGTGGCAAATACTAAGGGAATCAAGTTGACAGCCCCAATAATAAGCAAAAGAAGCACGTATTCGCGTGATGCCAGGTACTTGATGAATTGTGATCGTCTATGAGTTTTCATTTCAAGATTGTAGAACGACAAGTGGACACAACAGGAGTCGGCTCCATATCCGACCTCGTAGCGTGGGGTGGATCGACTAGTTTTAGTCCAGGGATACACATACTATAGTATAGTACCTGGCGCACACGTTCTTTTTGTTGGAGCTCAAAGCGATCACCGTAAGTCCAGTCATAGTCCATGACATTTGTTGAGAGTATGTTTTGCTGAGCACAAGTAAAACGATTGAGCAACCCCGATATTTGTTCTCGGTTGAGTGCCCCTATACCACTTCGGATGATGATCTTGTTGTTTTCTTCGTACTTGTAACGATTGTAGCTAGGAGTATCACTACAGTAGTCCGTGTCTTCACAGGTGTTTTGCTCATTGTTTGTTAGTACCCCACTATCATCTTTCTTTTCTGAAAAAACATGGAATAGTCCGACTATGTGTCCTAGCTCATGCGCAATCGTCTGTATGGGAGCTCTTGACTGCAAGGGCAGGCGACGTTGCATCAGCGGTTCAAATACCTTGGCATTGATGACGGCACAATGATTGTAACTATCAAACTTACTTACCCTTTTATCAAAGTTCTTGAGCCCTGCAATCTGATTGTTTGTAGTCCCGTATGGAAGATGGGCTATCCCCAATGTGACGTAATTACTGTCACCCTTTGTCGCAAATGGGAAAATAAAGACATTGACATAGTCGGTCACCGGATAGCTCATGGTATGGTATACTCCTCCCTTTTTGTCATTCATGACAAGTATGGGATCTACCTCACGTTCATTGATTTCGTGCCTAACTATACCAATTGGGTTAAGGGTTTTCCCGCTTGGGTCCTTTGTGGCCAAGCTAAATTTCAGATTGAGGTTAAGGAAGGGGCGGTGACCATATGCTGCATGCCTAAAAAATCCCCAATCTTGTGGTTCCTTAGGCATCCCCTCATAGATCTTGTTCACTTCCTCTATGATTTCCTGGAGCGTGCTACTATTGAGGGGAAAGTACTCCAGCCCCTCCGCTGGCTTGTTGTCTGCAACCAATTCTTTCTCATACTCTTTGTTGTACAAGACATGAAAGATTACCGGAATATTATACTGATACCTTTCGGCATCAACATCTCCATGTAGTTGAGTCACTTTAATAGAGATTGAGCTAGATGAGGTCGCAATACTTACCGTCCCGACTCTGTCTTTATTGGTCAGGTTGGGTTGCACTTTTATTGTCAGTTTCACTCGACCATTGGCTATACCCTGATCCATATTTGGTTGCAACCAACTGTCGTTTGTCGTGGCCTTCCAGTCCTCATTTGATGTGATAATGACCTTCAGAGTGTCTCCATCCTGTGAGGCTACGTGTTCTGTAATGTTCGCTGTCAAGCCTCCTATGTTAGTAGGTGGTGTACAGCGTCCTAAGAGGAGAATACACAGTCCCACAACGGACAAGAATATATAGAGATTTTTATAGGTCATAATCCTGAAGATATCCGAAGTACCCTACTGATCTTTTCAGGAGTAACAATCCCGTTTTCTCCTAAGGCATAACCTCTATCATAAAAACGTTGCTCAATTTCTTCAATGATGATAGGACTGATTTTGGCCTCTTTTATTGATGCGAATAGCCCCAAACTGTGAAAGAAATCTTTGATGCAATTGACAACCTCTTCAAATTTCGGAGTAATTAGTCCAAAAACGCGAGATCCGAGTTGCAGTACCTTCCTCTCTTTTTCAGGTCTCATCACCTGAATGAGTGCTGGAAGGATCATGGCTAAGGAGGCTCCATGGGTAGTTTCGGTAAGTGCGGTCAGCTCATGACCTATAGCATGTGTGGACCAATCTTGATCAACCCCCATTGACAAAAAACCATTTAGCCCAACAGTAGCCGAAAGCATATACTCACAAGCTACGTCATAGTCCTCAGGTGACTTGAGCCTTAAAGGAGCAAAGTCTAAGATATTCATGAGCAAGCCTTCGGATAGGCGATCCATGACACCGCTTTGTCCAGGGTAGGTAAGGTACTGCTCAAGAATATGCACGAAAGTATCAGCAATACCACAGGCTACCTGATGATCGGATAGAGTGTAAGTAAAAGTTGGATCCAATATGGAAAAACGAGGGAATTCGCTGTAAAATGAGAATTTTTCTTTTTTCGCTCTATTGGATATTACCGCTCCTCGATTCATCTCAGATCCAGTAGCGGGAACAGTCAGTACCGTTCCATATGGGAGTATGTCCGTGTATCTTTTTTGTTTTAAGATCTCCCATCCGGACAAACTAGGAGTCTTGATACCCGCTGCTATCAGTTTGGTCGCATCAAGCACTGATCCTCCACCTACTGCGATTAAGAATGTGCAACCACACTCTCGTCCATAGACAATCGCTCGGTCAATGGTTGAGCAATCAGGGTTGGATTCTATTCCTCCAAATTCAAAAACAGCTAATCCGCTTAGACAATCTTTCACCTGTTGCAGTATCCCATTACGGACGACACTGCCCCCACCGAACGTGAGGAGAATCCGAGCGTCATTAGGTATTTGCCTACGAAGCTCTGAGAGACTCCCTTTGCCAAATATTAGTCGAGTAGGGTTGTGGAAGGTGAAGTTGTGCATTCGTGTTTGCTAGCTAATCAGAGTTTTAGTACTCCTCTTCGTTAAAGAAAAAATCTTCTTTGCTTGGGTAGTCAGGCCATATCTCCTCTATGGAGTCATAGGTCTCGCCCTCATCCTCTATTTCCTGTAGGTTTTCAATAACTTCCATAGGCGCACAAGTTCTTTGTGCATAGTCAATAAGTTCGTCCTTGGTGGCTGGCCATGGCGCATCATCCAGCTTGGAGGCTAATTCAAGTGTCCAGTACATATCTCAATCGCTTATTTAGGGTTGTGTAAAATATTGATATGCCCCGTTTGGGTATGCTACTCAAAACTACACGGCGTGCAAAAATAATGAAAACTAAGAGAATAACAAATGGCTTATTTCAAAACGATTGGTTCGTTCAATACAATGTTTTGATGAGTTCGGAAAACAAGCTACTCATACGCTCCGATGCCGCATTGGCTTGCTTGATTACATCGTCTCCATCGTTTTCATATCCTTCGGCTGTCGTAAAGCATTCGTTGGTAATAACGGACATTCCAAAGACTCTTATTCCTGCATGCCTAGCCACGATTACTTCTGGTACCGTACTCATCCCGATGGCATTTCCCCCGATTGTTTCCAAAAATCGGCATTCTGCTGGTGTCTCGTATGAGGGACCGGTCCATCCAATGTATACTCCTTCTTGCAGGGCTATTCCCTTACTAGCCGCTATTTTTTTTGCAGTTTCTATCAATTTTCCATCATATGGACGAGTCATATCCGGAAAGCGAACTCCAAATTCATCAACATTTGGACCAATCAAAGGATTGGGCAAAAGGTTGATATGATCATTGATAATCATTAGATCGCCGACTCTAAACTTGCGATCAAGACCGCCAGCAGCATTGGATACGAATAGTGTTTCAATACCGAGTAGCTTAAAGACGCGGACATGAAAGGTCACTTTATCCATCCCGTAGCCCTCGTAGTAGTGAAAACGACCTTGCATGGCGATGACAGGTGAACCATCTAGGGTGCCGATTATCATATTTCCCTTGTGCCCGATGGCTGTGGAAATAGGGAAGTTGGGAATGTCTCCATAGGGAATTATCTGTTTTGCCTCAATCCTGTCTGCCAGAGCTCCTAGTCCACTGCCAAGGGTAATAGCACACTTTGTCCTTTGCGGAACATATTGGCGTAGGTAGTCTGCCGCCTCCTTGTATTCACTATATTTCATCATGGTGTCTTGTTTCCGTTGTTTTTATGATAGGTTTATTTTTTACTTCTTTCAAAAAGATTGTGACAATGTTTCATGAACTGACTCCTTATCTCCTGCTCATTCTCCACCACTCGATCGTGCATCAGTATCGTGCCATCAACAATGGTTGTATTCACAAAGCTACCACTGGCCGAATAGACCATGTTGGATGTTAGGTTGTGAGTCGGGGTCATTTCGGGTACCGACAAATCTACTAGGCATAAGTCTGCCACTTTTCCTACAGCTATTTCACCACCATTAATTCTCAAGATTTCGTATCCACTTTTTGTGGCACTGTCAAAAATCTGCTGGGCTGATGCTACTTTCGGATCTCCTTCCCAAGCTTTTGCAAGGAGTGAGGCTAACCTCATGGCTGTGGTCATATCTAATGTATTGGAGCTAGAGCATCCATCTGTACCAATCCCTACCTTGATCCCTTGTTGGCGCATTTCGTTGTACCTAAACCTGAACCCACTCGCAAGTTTCATGTTGGAGGCTGGGTTGTGGACAGTGCTACAGCCGTTGTCTGCAAGCATTTGTAACTCTTCACTATCCATCCATAGTGAGTGAGCCAACACCAATCTTGGTGATAAAATTCCAAGTTTATTCAGATATCGAACAGGAGTGGTGCCATATAGACGGCAAGCGTCTTTCCACTCCGTGTATGTCTCACTTAGGTGGAGGTGAACCAAAAGATCGTGTTCAGCGGCAAACTGATGTGCATACTGCAGCTGTTTTCCAGACACAGTGTATATGGCATGTGGCCCTACCGAAAATTGCACTCGATCCGAAAAGCCTTGAAATAGTTCGTAGTAGTGGCTTAAGTTGTCCCGATCTATTTTAGCTCTTTGTTCATTTCCTCGGTCAAACATAGTGTACGAGAGCACTGCACGCATACCACTTTCCTCTACGGCTTGAGCGGTCGCTTCTGGATAGGTGTACATATCCAGAAAAGCAGTTGTCCCTGTTTTGATCATCTCCACGCAGGCCATTTTTGCCCCCCAGTATACGTCTTCAGGGGTGAGATGAGCCTCCACAGGCCAAATCATATTGTTCAGCCAATCCATCAAGTCTAGATCATCACCATACCCTCTGAAGTAGGTCATGGCAGCATGAGTATGGGTATTTGCCAGTCCTGGTATAGCAGCTTTGTCTGTTCCATCCAGAGTCAAGGCACCCTCTGTTGACTTCTTTGGCACCTCCCCAACGTGTGTAATTGTATTACCCTCTATAAGTATACTTCCGATCTTATCATCTGGAAGTCGTACGTCTTTGATGAAGATTTTATTTTGATTGTTCACCATGTCCATATCTCGCATAAAACTCAGCAACAGTCCTAATGCCGTTATAAAAATTGTCTAGAGGAAAGTTTTCGTTCGGGGAGTGTATGTCATCACTATTGAGGCCAAAGCCCATAAGGATACTTTTCACCCCCAGCACTTTCTCAAAGGTGCTGATGATTGGGATACTTCCACCACTACGCATAGCTATAGGCTTTACTCCATATGTGGCGGCGTAGGCCTCTTCTGCCACCTGATATGCTGGATGGGTCACAGGACACAAATAGGGCTTACCACCATGTAGAGCTTGGACCGTTACTTTCACTCCTTTTGGCGCTAGATCTTTTATGTACTTTGCCAAATCTTGCTCTATTTTTACGTGGTCCTGGTTGGCGACTAGTCTGCATGATACCTTGGCGGTGGCCTCCGATGGCAAGATGGTTTTTGCTCCATCACCGGTGTATCCCCCAAAAATACCGCATAGATCTAGGGTGGGGCGACAAGTCAGTCGTTCAGTGACTGTATAGTCGAGTTCTCCAGATGTTTCGGAAATGCCAAGGTCTGCTTTGAAACCTTCTTCATCAAAAGGCACCTTGCTTATCATTTCTCTCTCTCTGTCGGATAGCTCTATGATATCATCGTAAAATTCAGGAATAGTAACCTTTCCCTTGGAATCAGTCAGTTGGCTGATCAGCGAGCAGAGAACATTGAGTGGATTGGCAATGGCACCACCGTACTTACCCGAGTGTAAATCTCGATTTGGTCCTTGCACCTTAATTTCCCAATAGCAAATACCTCTTAATCCAACGGTGATAGAAGGGATGTCTTTTGCAACCATTGCGGTGTCACTAACCAATATAACATCGCATGACAAAAGATCTCGATGCTCTTGGCAAAACGCTTCCAAACTAGGTGAGCCTATCTCTTCCTCTCCTTCTAATATAACCTTGACATTGCACCTCAAAAGACCAAGCCTATCAGCCACTTCAAACCCTTTGACTTGAGCCATGGACTGACCTTTGTCATCATCTGCACCACGAGCATATATGAGTCCATTCCTGACTTCTGGTTCAAATGCAGGAGAAATCCACTTGTCCACAGGATCTTCCGGCATCACATCATAGTGCCCATATACGAGGACAGTCGGTGCATCAAGTGAATAAATCTTCTCCGCAAAAACAACAGGGTTGCCGGCTGTCGGAATTATCCTGGAGTAGGACATTCCGCTTTTCAACAATAGATCAGCCCATAACTCTGCACAGTGCTGCATATCAGCGGCATGTTCTGGCTGTGAACTGACAGACGGTATCCGAATGAGCTTAAAAAGCTCTTCTAGAAAGTCTTCTTTATGCTTATCTATGTATTCTTGAATTGATAAGGATTTTCCCATATTCCGTGGCAGATATAATAGGTCGCTATTGTACATTCCTTCTATACCAAAGATACACGATTTTGAGGAGAGTAGCGAATGATAGCGGGAGACAAATGCTCATGACAAGCTAGCCAATTGATTTCGAGTTAATTATTTTGCATTGTCCTCTGATATATTGTCAAATACCTGTCTTAGTTTTAGTTCAACAATACTATCCTCCTCAATTTTATTCATTGTCAATGTTACTGTAGACATGGTGATAAAAATTTTATCCGACGTAGGACAAATTAGCTTACCCTTTCTTTGCTTTGACTTAAGTTCTACCAAGTGTGGTGTATCCCAAAAAGCAGAGGTTAGGGTATAAACTAATTAAATAGGTCATCAATTCCTTGTTGTACGGGAAGATGGTCATTGTGTTCTCCAGCGGATTGCTTGCAGGGGTCTTGATATTCCGGAGGTATTCCGAACTTTAGATCTTTGCCTATCCCAAGTGAATTGGCACGTTTTTCGAGCTCTTTGTCGTTGTATACTTTTTGGAAAAATTTAGCCACTATGGGTAAGGCAGTGTTTGCTCCTTGTCCCATGGCCATCCCGTCAAAATGGATTGATCGATCTTCACCTCCGACCCAGCATCCTGTTGATAGTCTGGGGGTGAAGCACATAAACCATCCATCAGATTGATTTTGGGTGGTTCCAGTTTTTCCTCCCATATCTGTGGTTATATTGTACCGGAATCGCATTCGGCTACCAGTACCTCCATTGAGTACACTCCGAAGCATGTGCAAAGTCTTGTAGCTCGCCTCTGCAGGTAATACTTCTATATGTCTGCCAGTAAACTCGGCAACCACATTTCCATACTGATCTTCAATATGGGTTACATAGATTGGCTCTGCACGAATACCGGCTGTTGCAAATGTAGAAAATCCGGAAACCATTTCTTTGACAGAGATGTCATGAGTTCCTAGGCATATGGACATTACAGGATCCATTTCACCAGTAATCCCGAAGCTATGGAGAAGATCTACAAATGCATATGGCGACATCTGACTCATCAGCCATGCCGTCACCCAGTTACTGGAGTTTTGTAACCCCCACTCAATGGTTACCATCTCTCCCACACGTTTTGCTCCCGCATTACGGGGGGTCCAAATGCTTCCGGACTCGGTCCGTATATGTGGCTGTACATGCATGACTTGGTCACAAGGTGTGAACCCTTCGTTCATTGCCATGGCATATAAATAGGGCTTCATGACAGAACCGACTTGTCGACGACCTTGGGTCACCATGTCGTACTGAAACGTTTTGTAGTCTACACCGCCCACATATGCTCGGACTTCTCCAGTTTGCACATCCATGGCCATAAATCCCGAACGCAGGAAGGATTTGTGGTACAGGATAGAGTCTTTTGGTGTCATCAGTGTGTCCTTTTGCAACTTCTCTCCATTTTTCCCATAGGTGAAGACAGTCATCTCTACTGGAGTGTCAAAACTTTTGGCAATTTCCAGCTCTGATGCTCCGGATTCTCGCATCGTACGGTACCGGTCACTAAGCTTGATAGATCGTTCTATTAGCTCACTACGTTCATCCAATGTGATTTTGCTTGAAAACGGTGCATACTTGCGACCCTTCTTTTCTCGGTCAAAAGCAGGTTGCAGATATCCGCCCAAGTGTTCTGCCATTGCGTCCTCTGCATGAGCTTGCATGCGAGCGTTGATAGTCGTATAGATTTTGAGACCGTCTGTGTAAATGTCGTAGAATTCCCCGTTGTTTTTTTTGTTTTTATGACACCATCCGTAGAGCGGATTGTTTTCCCACTCATACAAATCACGCTTGTAGTCCTCGATCTGCCAACCCCTGTAGTCTGACTTCCGAGGCTTTTCTGCCATCATAATAGTCCTGATATACTCTCGGAAGTATGGCGCTAATCCGTCTCTATGGCTTTGCCTATTGAATTTTAGTGTTACTGGCAGACTCTTGAGACTATCCGCTTCTGACCTAGTAAGGTAGTGTTGGTCGGCCATCAGGTCCAGAACGACGTTGCGACGATCACGTGATCGCTCAGGAAATCGCTTGGGGTTGTACAGAGAGGGGTTTTTGGCCATGCCAACGAGCAGCGCAGCATCCTCTGTCTTCAATTTTTTTGGAGTACTACTAAAGTAGGTAAGAGCCGCAGATTCTATTCCAACAGCTTGGTAGAGAAAGTCAAATTGGTTGAGATAAAGAGTGATGATCTCTTCTTTCGTATAAAAACGCTCCAGCTTAGTGGCAATAACCCATTCTATCGGCTTTTGTAAGGCTCGTTCCCATATGCTATTCGCTTTTGGAGAATAGAGTTGTTTCGCTAGTTGTTGAGTAATAGTACTTCCTCCTCCAGAGCTTTTATCTCCCAAAACAACCGTTTTGAACAATGCTCTATAGACACCACGGACGTCAATGCCTGAGTGATCAATAAATCGCTTGTCCTCTGTTGCAATCAATGCTTGGACAAGTTTTGGGGAAAGCTGGTCGTAGGTTACATATAGCCGATTATTATTGGCTCTCGCAAAAGTTCCGAGAGTTACGTTGTCCTCGGAGATTAATTGCGATGCATATTTGTCAATAGGGTTCTGGAGGTCTTCAATAGGTGGCATATAGCCAATTACACCTGTCGAAATCAGCAGAAAAACAGCTAGTGTTGCAAGTACTCCAAGACCGAATGTGGCCCAAAGAATCTGAAGCACTCTTTTCAAGCCTTTACTCATAAAAATATTTAGTGGTATAGTTATTTGCGTAATTTTGTCTCTTACTTTCGCAAGGTACGTACCACAAAGGTACCTATTTCCTTGAATTCAGTTTGCCAATACTCTACATCATGATGCTCACAACTCATGGTGACAAAAAGGAGCTTGAGGCGCATAGCACCTCAAGCTCTTCATAGGGTTGTCGTCATCTCCACAAGTGAGATGAGTTAAACTAGAAAGTTATTGGTCCAAATCATCAAGCTCTTCTTCTTTTTCTCTGCTGTCAGTCGCATCTTCAAGTATATGGGACAATTCGTTGTTGTCGTTGTCGTAAAACTCAAAGTCAAGTAGTCCGAGTGATTGGTCAGCTTGGACCGATATACCCTTCGTATATGCGCTCTTCCAGTTTGTGAGAATAGAACGACCGGCGATACCAAGGATGCCTCCTTTTCGAGCACAAATATAGGCAGCGACATATGGATGGACGTGTAGCTTAAACTTACGAATATTTTGCTCGGTAAGCGTCTTGATGTGTTGCTCTAGCGTATCCACAAAGAAAATGGAAGGCTGTACCTTGCCTGTTCCGAGACAAGTGGGGCAGGTCTCCTCTGTTTCGATGCGCATCGCTTGTCGCACGCGCTGGCGGGTAATCTGCATGAGACCAAACTTCGTAAGTGGAAGAATGGTGTGCTTGGCACGATCATTCTTCATGCACTCATTCATGTACTCAAAGAGTTTCTGCCTGTTGGCCGCCAAATTCATGTCAATAAAGTCGATCACGATTATGCCACCAAGGTCTCTTAGCCTGAGTTGGCGTGCGATCTCTTCGGCAGCGGAGAGGTTGACGTCTATGGCTGTGTCTTCTTGTTGCTTTGATCCTCTGGCTCTGTTTCCACTGTTTACGTCGATGACATGCATGGCCTCGGTTTGCTCAATGATGAGGTATGCACCCTGCTTGTAGGTTACCGATGTGCCAAAAAGGTGCTTGATCTGCTTTGAAATATTAAAGTGATCAAATATCGGCTTTTGTGAGTCATCGTAAAATTTGACGATATTTCCCTTGCCGGGGTCAATCAACTCAATGTACTCTGTTACTTCGGAAACCAGCTCTTTGTCGTTGATCCATATGTCTTTGAAGCCAGAGTTGTAGGTGTCTCTGAGGATACTTAGAGTTCGGCTAGATTCTTCATGGATTAGCCTTTTTTCATCGGCTAGCTTTTTGTTGCCTCCACGCTTACCTGCATTTGATGGAGAGGGAATGTTATTGAGGTTATCAATAGCTTTCTGCCACCTCTTGACCAGGGTTCGTAATTCGTGGTCTAGCTCTGCAACCTTCACTCCTTCTGCCGAGGTCCTGACAATAACGGAAACATTTTGAGGCTTTATGCTGAGTATTAGTTGCTTTAGCCTGTTGCGCTCCTCGTTGTTGCGGATTTTCTGTGATACAGAAACCTTGTCGGAATAGGGTATAAGAACCAAATAACGACCGGCAAATGATAGTTCGGATGACAATCGTGGCCCCTTTGTGGAAATGGCCTCTTTTGTTATTTGGACAATAACCTCATCGCCTTGTTTGAGTCGATCTGCGATAGACCCATCACGGTCAATCGGTTTTTCTAGTTTAACCCGCTCTGGAGAAAAGTTCTTCCCATATTTTCTTTGCGACGCCAAGAATGATTGTGCCGTGAGGAAACTGCTGCCCAAGTCTCGATAGTGGAGAAATGCCTCTTTGGTATGACCAATATCTACAAATGCAGCGTTGAGTCCCGGCATGACTTTCTTAACGGTGCCTAGGTAGATGTCCCCAACAGAGAAAGATATGTTTCGCTTCTCTCTCTGTAGCTCCACTAGGCGCCGATCCTCAAGGACTGCTATAGATACTTCCTTGGGACGAACGTCTATGATCAGTTCACTTTTCACGCGAGTTGTACTTAAAATAAAGGGTTGTTAAAGAATAGTAGCCCCGGTCGTATTACGACTCCCCATAAGCAGAGTCCTAAATCAACCAAGGCTATTTTCAGTGAAATGAGCGACAATCAATGCTTTTGTAACATCATACCTATAGGCTAAATCTATAGGTGTGTGTGCCACCAAACCGCTCATTTACATAATCATTAGTGAGCGGTGGTTACTTCTTTTTCTTGTGACGATTCTTACGAAGTCTTTTCTTCCGCTTGTGCGTAGACATCTTATGTCTCTTTCTTTTCTTTCCGCTTGGCATATTTACTCGATTATATGTTAGTATTTATAATTAGTTAGTCTTCTGAGGGAGAGCACCTATAATAAATAAGGAGTCTGACGACAGATGGTTGTTATTTATCTACAGCTTCAGTAAAGGTCTTTGATGGCTTGAATGTAGGTACCTTTCTGGCAGGAATCTGTATGGTCACATTTTCCGTAATGTTCCGTGCGGTCTTTGGTGCCCTTTGCTTTACGACAAAGCTTCCAAACCCTCGTAGATATACATTTTCATGTGATGCCATAGTATCTTTTATGACATCCATGCACGTCTCAACGGTCTGGAGTACAAGTGTTTTTTCAATTCCGGTGCGTTTGTAAATCTCGTTTACCAGTTCTGCTTTAGTCATTTTATTCAAAACTTATAGGTTCTCAATATAAAGCTTGCCACCTCCGTAGCATTGTCGCCTTACTTGATCTGTTATTCTTGTTTAGCTAGTAAGCTCTAGCTGGGACCGCAAAGTTAATGAATTTTCTTTTCTTACCCTAATTGTCGGATTTATTTCTCTGATTGAGTGTCTCATGCCTCCGGTGTATTCGGTTTTCTTCCCAATAGTGTAGACGGGTCACGGACTGTTTAGATATCTGCTCATATTGTATTGTGGTATTAAGCCACATGTCCGATTCCGTTTTTTTCTTACTCCTTACTTTTATAATTCTTCTATCCGTGAAACAGATTGCTTCTATCCGTGAAACCGAACGTTTCTATCCGTGAAATATTTTTCCACTATCCGTCTAAACTTGAAATGGTCGTATACTCTTGTTGGTCAATGTGTTGTGAGGCGTGCCCGAAAGTGTGTGGCGCAGGGCAAACATGGTTGTCATCCAGCGCTCTAAAGGATGAACTATATCGAAAGAAGTTTTCCTAGGCCTTGGTATACGTGATTGCACTAATGTTATTTTGAATGCTTATCTCCAATATGGCTGGCCTAAACTCTATGAGTGAAGGGAAAGTTTAGTATCTTTACGCATGCAAATGCGTGGCAATGACATCAGGGAGAGGCTTGATGGGTTTGCCTACCTTTACTTGTTGTATGGGGAAAAAAGATATATTTGCATGGCGTCCGAAATAGGGTGTTTTTACCTGTTGACGTTTGAAGGTTTAAGAACTAAGACAATGAGATACTGGCACTACGAAATGCATACACACCACACTGAGAAAAATCGATTGGGCTATAGGATGCAGTTTTTTACTGTTTTGCTTCTGCTATCATCCATTGCCATAACGACTCTGGAGGCTCAGGATGTGCAATCCAATCCATTGTCTCGTATGGCTTATGGGACCCTAAAGGGACCGGTAGCTGTCGCATGGCAGGGTATGGGGGGAGTAGGAGTCGGGCTGAATGACTCTCAAGTTATTAACCTCAAGAATCCTGCCGCATATGCAGGTACTGACTCGCTCTCTTTTCTTATGGATGTTGGTGTTTCGGTAAATATGGGGCGTTTCCAAGATGTCCAACATTCCAGAAATGCCTTTCTAGGAGGGCTGGAATATGTGGCAATACAATTCCCGGTTTATCGGAATCTTTTGGGACTAAGTTTTGGAGTCAAGCCTTTTTCGTTTTCCGGCTATGGCCTTGTATCCACTTCATCCATTGGAAAAGAGGATAAGGCTGTTCTGACCCAGACATTCACCGGTAAGGGTGCGATCCAAAAAGCATACTTAGGATTGGCAGGAAGAGTCTTTGATCGATTTTATATTGGGGCCAATGTGAATTACCTCTTTGGGCACTTGTCGCATACGGTCGCTACGACACCCAATTCGACCAATATGTCTCAATCTATTATGACGAATGTGATTCGTTTAAGAGATTTTGGGGTTGACTTGGGCATGCAGTATTTGCAACCATTGGATACTGAAACAAAGGATTTCTTGATTGTCGGGGCTACATATAGTCCAACAATGCCATTGAGGCCAACCATCACCGTGCAAAGTAATGAAAATGCAGGAGACCCTTTGCGGCCTAAGATTGAGACAAAAGTGGAGCGTATGAATACTCGATTGCCAAACGAAGTGGCGGTCGGTTTTTCGTGGACTAGGCCCAATAAGTATGTGCTTGGTCTGGATGTCGCTTACTCAGGATGGGGAAGGGTACCAAGCGTATTTGGCAACGACGGGGTGACTTTTGAAGACTCGTACAGTGCAGGCCTTGGCTTTGAGTATTTGCCGAATGTTTTTTCTCGCAAGTATAGCGAGGTGATAAAGTATAGGTTGGGTATGTCTTACTCAGGATCGTACCTGAAGTTCTCTCCTGTTGGACAAACTCATACGATCGGTGCTTCCTTGGGGATGGGGTTGCCGGTGAACTTTTTTGGGACAGAGCGCCCCTCTGTGCTCAACCTTTCACTAAACTATGATCGAACCTTTGGCGAGAAAAAAAGAACTGGCATCACATTGGACGTAATCAAGTTAACCCTAGGAATTACCTTTAATGAGACTTGGTTCAGAGAGTTGAGAATTTACTAAACAAAATATAGAACCACACGTCAAAAGACTGAATCCATAATGTAAGGACGGATTGCACAGACTTTTGACGTTAAGTAATAAATTAAACAAGACGATATGAAAAAGAAGCTTTTACTTTCTGTTGCTGCCTCTGTAGTGGGGATAGTCTCTTATGCTCAGACAGGGGTGCAAAGTAACACGCCATATGGTGTCGGAAAAGACAGCATTGACTGCGTGAGAAATATTACGTTCTACAAGACTTATGCCAAAAGTGGTAGCTACGCTGATGCCTACACTTTTTGGAAAAAGGTCTTTGACAACTGCCCCGCCGCCTCAAAGGACACTTATATAATTGGTGCTGATATTCTGAAGAAGAACATTGAAAACGCAGAAACCCCTGAGAAGAAGGAGCAGTTCAAAAAAGAACTGATGCAAATGTATGATACCCGCTTGAAGTATTTTGGAAATGATCCGGAGTATGGGGTGGACTATGTCATGGGAAGTAAAATAGCGGATTATATCAACTACTTCGGAGATGCAGTAGACTATGGTATGATATATGATCAGCTAAAGCCTATTGTTGCGGAGAAAAAAGCCAAAACGGATCCCTTGGCACTATATTATTATCTGTATTCGTCGCTAGTAAAGATGTCGCATGATCCATCCCACAAAGAGCAGTATGTGAAGGATCATTTCATGGTTGATGGTTATTATGCAGATGAGATAGCCTTGGCAAAGGCTGAGGGAGATGAATCCAAGGTTGAGTATTACGAGCAGTTCAAGGAATCCGGTGAGTCGGCTTTTGCTGCAAGTGGTGCTGCAGATTGCAAGACAATGGAGCGTATTTATGCCCCTCAGATAGAGGAGAAAAAAGGCGACAAGGAGTTTTTGTCCACAATAGTAGCTCTACTTCAGAGTGTCCGCTGTACCGAGAGTCCAATCTATTTTGCGGCATCGGAACACTTGTACAACATTGAGCCAAGTGCCAAGGCTGCACTAGGTATTGCTACCAAGGCCTATCGTGACAAACAGTATGATCGTGCAGAGAAGTTTTTCAAAGAAGCTGTCTCAATGAGTGATGACAGCAATGAGAAAGGCGAAGTGTACTACATGTTGGCGGTGATGTGTTATGATCGTGGACAGTTTGCACAAGCACGTACGTATGCCAATTCGGCAATGAGTAACAAAAAGGGATTTGGCGCGCCAATGCTTCTCATTGCATCAATGTATGCGTCCAGCGCTCGAAATATTTATCCTGATGATCCGATTCGTCAACGCATAGTGTACTGTTTGGTTGTTGATAAGGCAACACAAGCGAAAGCTATGGACTCTTCTATCACTGCTGAAGCGAACCGTCTGATAGGGCAATATAGCCAGCACTATCCATCCAAGGAAGATGTCTTCATGCACCCCGACCTGAATGCAGGTGACTCTTTTACGGTAGGAGGTTGGATCGGAGAAACAACCACGATAAGAACAAAGTAAATCAATACTTTGGAAGACGGCCGATCGGTCATAAAGTTTGACTCCAGAACAAAGAAGCTTGTACACCCCAGCCTATGGTGGTGTGCATGCTTCTTTGTTTACTTTTTGGTGAGTGTTACTGCATGTGGTCCCAAGCGGAGTGACCTCCTTGATGGAGGGACTGACACCCTCGCATTCACGACTATGACGGAAAATGTATATACGTTGATTTCTGATAGTGGTATTACTAAATACAAACTTCAAACCAAAGTTTGGTACACATTTGATGCTCCTGAGAGCAAATGGTATTTTCCTGAAGGACTGTATGTAGAGCAGTTTGATACACTATTCAATATTGAGGCATCAATTCAAGCAGACACAGCATATTATTACCAAGATAAAAACCTATGGGAACTCAAAGGAAACGTGAAACTACTCAACAGAGAGGGACAACGTTTTTTTGCGAAGACCTTGTTTTGGGATGAAAAGGATGAGGATGTGTATTCACACGACTCGGTACGTATTGAACGACCGGGCGGTGAGTTTTTGACGAGTAAGTATGGGTTCAAGAGTAATCAAAGTATGACCCGATACGAGCTTTATTCGTCTAGTGGCCACTTGGATGTTGAGGATAAGCCTGTAGCACGTGTTGATAGTGTTGCCACAGATGAGTGGGAGAAGAAAAATCCACCTCAGAAACAAAATGTACCTGATACGGTGGTCAAGGATGTAGCCGTAAAGGGTAGGGTGATCAATCACACTGAAAAATAGAAGACGAATGATTTACGTTTTTATTCTTCTGACGTTACTTCTGTCCGCTTTCTTTAGCTCAAGTGAGATTGCGTTTTTATCTGCAGATCGGCTTAAGGTGGAGTTGGACAAGGCCAAAGGTAAACTGATCCCCCAGATCCAAGATTTTTTTTACAATCGATCAGGGAAATATATCACTACTATTCTGGTCGGAAACAATATCGTAAATGTTATTTATGGTATGCTTGTGGCAAAGGTGTTGGAAAAACCTTTGCGAACACTGCTAGGGGGGGAGGATCTCATAATAGTTCTAGTTCAGACGTTAGTGTCGACTGCCATCATTATTGTTCTTGGCGAGTATTGCCCCAAGGCACTTGCCAAAATGAGTCCAAATGCTCAACTCCGCTTTTCATCCATTCCGTTATTTTTTTTGTATTGGTTGCTTTTGCCTATTACTTTGATTGCAAGTGGCGTTACGGCCATACTGCTCAGAGTTTTCGGCGTAAAAAACACTGATAACGGTGTTGTGCCACTTAGCAAGATAGATCTAGACTACTATATAGAAGCAAATGCGACTCCAGAAGAAACTGTGGCATCGGAAGCTAGACTACTTCAGAATGCACTTGAGTTTTCTGATCTTAAAGTAAGAGACTGCTTGATCCCCAGAAATGAAATTGCCGCCATAGAGGAGAAAGATGACATCGGGGAGTTGATTCAGCTTTTTGACAGGACAGGCTTCTCCAAGATACTGGTGTATCGTGACACGATTGATGATATTATAGGTTATATCCACAGTATTGAGATGTTCAAATGCCATCAAGACGGTACGGATTGGCGCTCACATATAAAACAAACAATCTATATTCCTGAGTCTTTGCCGGTGGAAAAGGCCATGAAAAAGCTTTTGCAAAAAAAGAGAAATATTGCAATAGTTGTAGATGAGCTCGGAGGTACGGCTGGTATAGTGACATTGGAGGATGTGGTGGAGGAGATTTTTGGTGAAATAGAGGATGAGCATGACAATAACAAGGTTATCATGCGCAAGGATAATGATGATGAGTACTTGATCTCAGGAAGAGCAGAGGTTGATATTTTGAACGAAACATTTGACCTCCATATTCCGGAGAGTGATGAGTACAAGACCTTGGCTGGGTATATCCTCAATACTTATCAAGGGATTCCGGAACGTGGTGCGGTGATTACGCTTTCCCATGGTTTCAAAGCCAAAATACTCCGAGCAACGGAAAATAAAATAACGCTGGTGCGTTTGTTCAAAACACCGGCTAATGCAAAATAACTCGAACAATTAAGTAGTATGTACAGAACAAATACGTGCGGTGAGCTACGCATTGACAATGTCGGACAGCAAGTAACCCTGGCCGGATGGGTTCAGAAAAACAGAAAGCTAGGCGGGATGGTCTTTATAGACCTTCGGGATAGGTATGGGGTGACCCAGCTGACGTTTAGTTCAGAAAGTAATCCCGATCTCGTTGAAACTGCCGGTCATATCGGTCGTGAATACGTAATTATGGTTACGGGAAAAGTGGTTGAACGTTCCGCCAAGAACTTTACACTGACTACCGGTGAGATTGAGGTCGAAGTATCAGAGTTGACGATCCTAAACAAATCCCTCACTCCCCCCTTTACCATAGAGACCAACACGGATGGTGGTGATGAACTCAGGATGAAGTATAGGTACCTTGATCTTCGTCGAGAAGTTGTCCGAAAGAATCTTGAGCTTCGCCATAGAATGGCTATTCAGATCAGAAGTTTCTTGGACAATCTCAACTTTATGGAAGTAGAGACTCCTGTCCTAATAAAGTCAACTCCGGAAGGCGCACGAGACTTTGTCGTTCCCTCAAGAATGAACCCAGGAGAGTTTTATGCCCTGCCACAGTCTCCTCAAACTTTCAAGCAATTGTTGATGGTGGCCGGTTTTGATCGATATTTTCAGATCGTCAAATGCTTTAGGGATGAAGATCTTCGTGCGGACAGACAGCCCGAATTCACACAAATAGACTGTGAAATGAGCTTTGTGGAGCAGGAGGATGTTTTGAACATCTTTGAAAAACTAAGTAAGCATCTTTTCAAGTCTATCCTTAATATTGAGCAAAAAGAGGCCTATCCTCGTATCAGTTGGCATGACGCAATGCGACTATACGGCTCAGACAAGCCAGACACTCGATTTGACATGAAGATCGTAGAGCTGGATGATGTCTTGAAAGGCGAAGGATTCAAGGTTTTTGATGAGGCAAAGTACATCGGTGGCCTGTGTGTGAAAGGCGGTGATAACTATTCTAGAAAGCAACTTGACGCACTGACCGATTTTGTCAAGACTCCACAAATAGGTGCAAAAGGGTTAGTGTACGTTCGTGTCAAGGAGGATGGAACATTCAAGAGCTCTATAGATAAGTTTTATTCGGCAGAAAAACTTCAGCTCCTTGCCAATAAAATGTCTGCAAAAGGGAATGACCTCATCCTTATCATAAGCGGTGACAACATCCTAAAGTGTCGTCAACAACTCGGTGCACTTAGGCTTGAGGTCGCCAAAAACGATGGACTTGTAGATCCCAGTAACTTCTCTTGCCTCTGGGTGGTAGACTTTCCTTTGTTGGAGTGGAACGAAGAGGATGGACGTTACTATGCAATGCACCATCCTTTTACCGCTCCCAAACCAGAAGATATACATCTCTTGGACTCAGACCCAGGATCGGTTCGTGCCAATGCGTACGACATGGTAGTAAATGGAGTCGAAGTCGGAGGTGGATCAATAAGGATCCATGACAGTCAACTTCAAGAGAAAATGTTTGAGGTCCTTGGGTTTACTCCCGAAAGGGCCAAGGAACAGTTTGGTTTTCTCATGAATGCATTCCAGTACGGTGCCCCCCCTCATGGCGGTATTGCCTATGGTTTTGATAGGTGGGTATCGCTCTTTGCTGGAATTTCCAGCATTCGGGATACCATTGCATTCCCCAAAAACAACTCCGGTCGTGATGTCATGATTGATGCCCCATCTCGCATTGACCAAGCCCAACTTGATGAGTTGTGCTTGGATGTAAAGCCAATACCTCACAATTAAAATTGAACGGATACTGAAAATCAATTTGAGGTAAGCGCATTGCTTCCAGGGAAGAAAGTAAAACTATGATGTACCGATCTCTTTTTGCCCGAATTTGGTTAGTGCTCCTGTTTTACTTACCTAGTACTGCACAGGTAGAGGTCCTCAGTCACTTTCAACTGCAGATGGAGGGAGCCGATGAGTCCTATGATGTGACTTTGCCGGGAACACTTCAGCAGGATCTGATAAAATATGGGATTATCCCCAATCATTTTATTGGAACGAATGAGGATAGTGTTCAGTGGGTCAGTGATAAAAATTGGCTATACAGTACTGCTTTCATAGTCGACAGCCTTGATTTTTCAACGGCTGTTGACTATCGTTTGATTATGGGAGCAGTAGACACCTATGCTGAGGTTTATCTCAATGGCACACTCATCGCACGAGCTGATGACCAGTTTCGCAGTTATTCGATCTCTGTCGGCAAGTTCATTCTTCCCGGGAAAAATCGGCTAGTCCTAAGGATGCTCTCACCCACAAGGATTGCCCATGCCCAGTATTTGAGTGCCGGAATCAATTATCCAGCGGACAACGACAGGAGTGTCATTCACTACAGCCCTTATGTCCGAAAAAGTCCCTATCATTTTGGCTGGGATTGGGGACCAAGGATGTTGTCTTATGGCATTGGTGAGCCTATAAGGCTTGAGCGTATCAGTGGACCTACACTTGAAGACTGCTACGTGCGATCTATACTACACCCTGGATCGGCGACGGTTTCCGTCAGTTCCGCTACAGGATACCTCACGGAGCGTGGTGCCAAACTAACTCTTGCCATTATCGATCCATTCCAAAACAAAGTCGATGAAACGCAAATCAACGCAACGGGCAATGACTCGGTGACTTTTGAGATTCGGAAGCCCTTTCTGTGGTACCCAAATGGTGCAGGGAGTCAAGATCGGTATCAATTGATCCGAACCATAACCTCCGAGAGCAACCATGCCACTGACACCCTTAGTTTTGGAATACGGGAGATAAAACTGTTACAAGAAAAGGACAGTCTTGGCGAAAGCTTTACTTTTGTCGTCAATGGAAAGCCCCTGTATATAAAGGGAGCAAACTACCTACCTCACGACAGACGTTTCGGTGGGGGCGGACGGTCTTTGGAACAGCTATTCAGGGAAGATTTGCTCCCTGCCCACTTCAATATGCTCCGCGTGTGGGGCGGTGGAGATTACGAGATGGAGGAGTTTTATCGCTTGGCGGATCAGTATGGGATTCTTATTTGGCAGGATTTTCCCTTTGCATGTAGCACTTATCCCAATGACCCTGTCTTCAGAAGCCGTGTTGCTCTAGAGGTCCGTGATCAGCTTACCCGTATTCGGAACCATCCATCCATTGCCCTCTTTTGCGGAAACAATGAAATCCTTGAGGGGATGAATCATTGGGGCTGGCAAAAAAAGTATGGATACAGCGATAGACAGTGGAAAAAGATGACTGAAGACTACGATAGTTTCTTCCGAAAGTTCCTAAAGAATCTGGTGGAGACTTATGCCCCTCATGTCGATTACATCCACGGCTCTCCCATCTCATCCAATTGGGGACGTCCCCAGAGCCTGAGCTTCGGAGATAGCCACTACTGGGGTGTTTGGTTTGGCTCGGAGGACTTTTCCATCTTTGACACACGACATGGCCGGTTTGCCAGTGAGTTTGGATTTCAGTCATTTCCGGAGATGAAAACCATTGAGTCCATTTTGCCAAATGGTTGCACGGATAGTCTGAGCATTGACCATCCGATACTACGCCACCGGCAGAGGTCTTTCATCGGTAATGAAAGGATTACGGACTATATGTCTCGCACCTATCCGGTACCGAGCTCTTTTCGTGACTATGTATATGTCGGGCAGATCTTGCAAGGGCATGGCATGGATTATGCCTTGCGTGCCATCCGAAGAGCCTATCCAGAAAACATGGGGGCACTGTATTGGCAACTCAACGATGTCTGGCCCACCGTCAGTTGGTCCAGCATAGACTATTGGGGCAACTACAAGGCGATGCACTACAAGGTATGTCGTGCGTACGCTCCAACCATAGTCGACCTCGTCCGGCAGGATGACGAGTATCGGCTTTGGTTGGTCTCGGATAGCACCTCACTCACTGGCTTCCTAGGCATCCAGCTAGATGCCTATGACTTTTGTGGGCAACTTTTGTGGACACAAGGGTACTCTACCACTGTGACGCACACACCTTGCTCCAAGCCCGTTGCTCGAATAGCACCCGACCACTTTGCCTCTAAGCAGATGTACGTGTGCATGACGGTGACAGACACCTCTGGACGAGTCATAGCCGAGCAAGTCTTTTATCCGGCACTCCCCAAGGAGATGCGCCTTCCCAAGTCTCAGCTTCATACCACACTTTATGCCGAGGAGGGGAGGCTCACCCTTCGGATCTCCTCACCCGTCTTGTTGAAGGATCTATTCATCGAAACCCCACACTGGCAGGGTGCCAAATACTCCGACAACTATCTCGACATTCTTCCCGGGCAGTCATACACTATTACGATTGAGCATCCGGGCATATCTCGGGATTCATCATTCAAGGAGCTACGCTTCACCTGCCTCAATGATATATTACTTCCATGATACTATTCGAAAATTGTGCCAATTCGCCCCAGTCCTGCATTGAGGCAGAGTCTGGCGGAGCCCATAGGATCGAGCTTTGCGCCGGCTTGCCCGAGGGGGGTACGACCCCATCGCTGGGTATGGTAAAGGTTGCACTGCGAGAGGTGGGTATACCTATCTTTCCGATCATACGCCCACGAGCCGGTGACTTTGTTTACTCCGAGTTGGAGGTCAAGCAGATGCTTAGTGACATGTACGCCTTTCGGGAGCTTGGGGTCGCCGGATTTGTTTTTGGCGCTCTCACGGCTTCTGGCATGCTCGACTCAGAGATCAATCACCGGTTGCTTCGCGCTGCCGAGGGGCTTCCGGTTACGCTCCACAGAGCATTCGACATGTCTGCGGACCTAGAGGTCGCACTCGAGCAGGCGATCGACCTAGGCTTTACCCGAGTCCTGACCTCCGGTGGACAACCCTCCGCACTGCTAGGCGCTGACATGATCCGCAAGCTTCGACAAAAAGCAGATGGGCGAATCATCGTCATGGCAGGCTGTGGTATCACGGCTGAAAATGCAGCAGACTTGGTGGCACGGACCGGTGTAACCGAGATCCATGGCACCCTCCAGAGCATGGTTACGAGCCCGGCCACGCATCTCTACTCCGACATCGCCCGCCCGTCTCGACCAGAGATCATACCCTGTGATTATCCACAAACTGACGCATCCAAGGTCCAAAAACTCATCAATTCATTCAAATGAAATCCATTGATATCATTCTCTCTCCCGCACTTATCCCCCACTATCCACCGAACGAGGAGACTGTCTACATTATGGCTGATATTCTCCGAGCTTCCTCCACGATTGTTGCGGCTTTTGCCAATGGGGTCAAAGCCATTTACCCCATTGAGACACTGGACGAGGCCAAAGCAAAAGCCCGAGAAGGGTACATTGTTGGTGCCGAGCGCAATGTGAAAAAGTGCGACTTTGCCACCCTGGGCAACGACCCACTCGAGTACACAGCCGGCGCCGTATCCGGCAAGGAGATCTACTTCACCACCACCAACGGCACCAAAACCATCAATGCCTGCTTTGGAATGAAGCCGGACACGACGGTTGTCATTGGTGCCTTTACCAATCTAGCTGCGGTGGCCGAATACTGTAGAGACAAAAACGTACTAGTTGCCGCTGCGGGTTGGGAGGGAAAGGTTTCCCTAGAGGATGCCTTGTATGGTGCCGCCTTGGCGACTGAGCTCAGAGCCTCTCACACCATTGGCTCCGATGCCCTCCGAATCGTGCTGGCAGCCTACGATCCGAGCCGACTGCACAAGGTCCTAAAAGAGAGTGACCACTTTGCTCGACTCGTCTCAGCCGGTCACGCTCAGGCACTCGACTACTGCCTCCGACAGAGTATCTATGATGTCGTTCCCCTTACTACTCGTTTGTCCTCTGGCAAGCTAGCTATCCATCTTCCATGAAGTACATTTGTCAAGCCATCAGCTTTTGTGCGCTATTTATTTTCCTCACCGCCTGTGGAGCGTCACAGCGCAGAGGGGGGCGTGTTTCCCCCGGTGCCCTGGGCACAGGTCGGAGTGCCTATGACGGCTACATCCAAGCTCATGCTTCACGAGCCTTGGTCAGCCAGAGACAATTTGGAATACCCGCCAGCATTACCCTCGCCCAAGGACTCCTCGAGAGCTCGGCAGGCCGGAGCGAATTGGCACGCAAGGCCAATAACCACTTTGGGATCAAGTGTCACCGTTCCTGGACAGGTGGCAGAGCCTACCACTCCGATGATCGTCCCAACGAGTGTTTTCGTGCCTATGACACAGTCCAAGAGTCCTACGATGACCATGGCTACTTTCTTAGCTCTCAGGCGAGGTATCGGAGTCTTTTTCGCCTCGATCTCATGGACTACAAAAGTTGGGCAATCGGACTGCAACGAGCAGGATATGCGACCGACAAGGGCTATGCCAATAAGCTGATCAAGATCATAGAGGACTATCGGCTGTATCTCATCACCGAGGGAAACCTCTCCCGCACCTACAGCTACAACGAACCCAAGCAACCACCGCGCACCGTCGACCCCAATCCCCTCAAATACGAGACCCCGGCTACCCAAGAACCGGCCGGCACCGACATTAGAGAGGTCTACATTAGCTATGGACTCTACTACACCCTTGCCAAGTCGGATGATGATCTGGCGAGCATCGCACGAGACCTCGATCTCACAGAGCGGGTACTGGAGCGCTACAACGACTTTCCGAGAGGCTATCCACTACGATCCGGAGACATCATCTACCTCCAACCCAAGCACACCAAGGCCGAGCCCCCATACTACGAGCACGTTGTACGGGTGGGGGAGTCCATGCACACCATCGCGCAGCGGTATGGGATCCGGCTAAAGTCACTCTATAGGCTGAATGGCCTCAACGATGACTATTACCCTGCGGAGGGAGATATTCTCCGGTTGCGTTGATTAGTCGGCACAGTGCCAATAAGGGGAGTGGCGGAACCAACTCCTCGATGCGCCCTGCTGAGACACACAGAAAGAGTCCTTAGAGTGATACACCGGTATTACTTGAGGGGGATTTTTGTCCGATACAAAACTCTTGGTCCCATCGGTGGACTACTTTCCGAACCTAAAAAATAATAAAAGCGGATGAAATAGCCACGCGGAGCATGGCGATCAAATGATAGAGGCCCTAGAGTCGCTGTTGTGACTCTAGGGCCTCTACTATTCAAAATCGCGTCGGGAAATAGTGACAAAACTCCGAAATATAAGGATTTGAGGCTGACCTATGCTCTGTAATCCGCTGTCATCGTAATGATGAACCCTACTAGGGGTTGCGGCCAGACATCACATAGATCAAGGATCTCGGATGTGTAATGTATTGATGAGTTTCCCAATTGCCCGACGCGAATATCGTACTCTCTATTTCGCCAGTAAGGGTTCCATTGCTCCCAATGGTTACGACAAAGCTACGGAAATATACTGATACATTCAACCCACATCTCCAGCCGGGGTTGGGGTGTCAATTGCTTCGGCACACACTTGGTGGTTCAGGGACCTTATTCGCTGATGAGGTTGTAGATGCTCAACTGCTCCATTGGTATGTGCCCGATCTCTGCTGCAACCTCTGAGAATGAGCTGTTTGGGGTCGTGAGGATTTTCCGGGTATTCGCCAGTGCCAACAACTCTCCAAAGCTTTCGATAACCCCCTCTTCAGAATCTTGAGAGCTAATAGAGAATGGTGCGAACACATTGTTTCCAAAGAGTGTTTGGAGCCGTTCGCGCTCATCCATTGATGTGGTGGCAACGAAGAAGCGTATGGTCGGGTCAGCTTCGAGCATTGATTGCATTTTTTTGATGAATAAGTCCGTCGGGCACTCCTGTGTCGAGGATCCACGCTGTTGACGGTTGATATGTATGCCGACTACGTTGTCCGACCACCCCGACATGCGTGAGTTGCGGATGTTTGTTACTTCTACCGTTGGATCAATGGCTTGGTACATTTCTCTTTTTTGCACAAAAGGCTCGTTGGTTGCCACAAGGCATTGTTCATTTTGCGCCTGTAGCCAGTGTAGGAGTTCTTTTGGGTTTTCTGCCTTTAGCTTGGAGACTTTTTGGGGCGATATGAAGCGGTCATACCGTAGGAATATAAACGGTGCGGGAAAGAAAAGATTGGCTTTGCGAGGGGTGTCGTTCAAGAACCAGTCGGTCCAGCTGGAGTCTCTGATGGTTATAGATGATGGCACGAACTTGGGAGACAGAGTGAATAGCCGACTGTATGGGCAACTGAAGCTGTCTGTCCTGAACCAAATGATCTCGGCCTCCTTTTCGGTCTCTTTTAGGACTTCTATGAAAGAAGCGATGGTCCTAAGTCGCTTGGCAATCCCGCTGTAGGAGATCAAGGTCGTTTTTCCGGTCTTGTTTGGGGTCGTGTTTTTCATAGTTTTTGGATGAAAGCTTTTGTTTCGGAAAGGAGTAGTCGGAATGAATTGGTGCGCCTCAACAAAAGGTATGCCGTCGTCAGTACCAGTGCATTTTTTAGGAGTACCGGCACAATGCCGGAGGTCTTGCCAATGAGTGTACAGAGGAGGACTACCGTGGCTGTGGTGATGAATAGCCAGCCATGCTCTTTGGTGATGGGTGTGAGTCGGAGCTTTCTCCAGAGGATGGCTTGCTGGAATATATAGCTGACGATGAGCGTGAGCAGTGTGGCGAGGGCGGCCCCTTCGAGGCCAATTTGCTCAATGAGTAGATAGTTGAGTGATACCGTCAAGATGGCGACGAAAATGGTATAGACCAGGCTCCAGATGTAGTGTCGTGAGTAGCGGAGGATGGCGTTGCCAAACGAGAACGAAAGGTCGATCAGCCGAGCTAGCCCCAGTGTAAGCACCACCCACTTTCCGCGGGCGTAAGTTTGGGTATTGGGCATCACCTCAAATATGAAGTCAATGTTTGTCCAGATCAGGGTAAATAGGATGAGACCTACCAGTAATTGTTGTTCAGAGACTGTCCTATAGAGCTTTTGGATGCGAGGAGTGTCTTGCTCATGAAGTGCGGATGAAATCAGTGGCGAGCTGATAGCCGTAATCGATCGGGAGGGCATCTCAATGACTGCAACGATAAAAAAGGCAATAGAGTAGATCCCGGCATAGTCAAGTCCCATTTGGGCCGAAACCATGAAGAGATCGAGCCGAGCAATGATGCTACTGCCTAGGGCACTGACGAGTGTAAGTCCGGTGTAGTTTAGGAAGTCTTTTCGGATCGATGGGCTTGGCAGTGTGAGGTCAGAAGTAAAAGACCTGGGCGATATATGGGCCATGTACCCTAGGTCCAGCACCATACATACGCCGTAGCAACCGACAAATAAGACGAGGAAAGAATCAAGCGAATCAATGGCTCTCGTGCCGTAGAGTACATATGCAACGCAGAGTAGGACCCTTAGGACGACTTCTCGGATTGTGCGTGGAACCACCACCCTTTGCTTTAGTGTGCTGTACACTTCGCCGACAGTCATGTACATCGTGAAAGCCATCAGGGGCAGGACTAGGAGGTAATACTTTTGGAATAGCCCACCTCCGGCCTTGTCACTAGGGGTGAAATAGCTCACTAGTGGCTCCCGAAACACGTAGTATAGCAGAGAAAACAACACGAGCCCGACAAGCGGTATCCCCAATGCGTACCATACGAAGCCCCCATCTCGTCCGTCCTCTGTCCGAAATGACGGGTAATACCGTATGGCCGAAGACTGCGTGGCGAGCAGAGCGAATCCCCCCAGTAGCATAGCAACCTCGACCACCAATCGAGTGAGCCCAATCTCCTCCGGCGTAAGGTATTGGACAAGGACAAAGAATGTCGTCAGGAACCCAATAAACGCCCCCACCAGTGTGGCAAGCGTGGCTTTGGCACTTTGTTGATAAATAAGACTCATGGGTGTTGCTCAATCCATATTCCGATTTCTCGGACACCGGAGACAATGCTGTCGGTCAAGAGATGTCGGTAACTAAAGCTGTAGATCCCGGTGTGAGGAAATATCTCTGCGTCCGCTATCACGAAAGAGACCTCCGTGCAGTTGTAGCCCTGTTGATCTTTCCTCATGTCTTGCGCCTCAATTTTCACAGTCTCAGTCTTGAAGGTATGATCCGGATATTCGATGACTACTCCTATTGGCAAGGTCCTCAGTGCATAGTCACTTGCTATCCGGATGACACCGGAGACTGTGTACTTGGCTGTGGTGTCCACCTCGTGAGTTATTGCGACCGGGAAGAAGTACTCGTCTGTTTGGCACCACTTGGAGTCCTTGACTTCGTAGAAGTAACTGTATATCGGAGACTTGACCCTAGTGCAACCGTGAGATAGAGCGACTATAGTCAAAATAGCTATCGCACTTCTTAGGTAAGTGAGCATAGGATGCTATTGTTTACTTGCCGGTGGATTCTTGCGTACTATTGGTTTTTGGGGGGCGATTCTGGTTGCGGTTTCTGCCCCAGCTCTTGTTTCCTCTGTTTTGCCCTCGACCTTGCTTTTTTTCGGTTGCTTCTTTCGTTGACCTTTCTCGTGCCGGCCTGGGTTCATCTTCTCTTGGAGTATTGGGGCGAGATGTGGCTTTTGGCTTTTGGCTGTTCCGCTTTCGTGACTTGCTTTTCTGTCCTTTTCCCGGTGCGTCAAAGCGTGTAAGGCTACTGTCTACCAAGATGTCTTTTGAGATCTTTTTCGGGGGGAGGGGGTGTCCAACCTCTGTGTCGCTCTGTAGGCTGTATGGCTCTTGCCCACGTTCGTTTAGGGCGATTATCTCCTTGGCGCGATCCGCAGAGATTACACAGGCTTCATCCATTGACACCGGCGCATCTGCAGGGACGTAGGTGATTTGCTGTGCGAGTATGTCGGCCTTGTAGTATTTGTAGATTCCGGACGAGGTGTGCAGCTCGACACTCTTGTTTGGCAGGAGTCCTTGTGCCTCGTAGTAGGTGTTTACTTCGAAGTTGAGACAGCATTTTAGTTTGGCACACTGTCCGGCTAGCTTTTGAGGATTGGGTGAAATATCCTGGATGCGTGCGGCATTTGTACTCACGGACTTGAAGTCGGTCATCCATCTTGAGCAACAAAGTTGTCTGCCACAGGGCCCAATACCACCGATGAGACCGGCTTCTTGTCTTGCCCCGATCTGTCGCATCTCCACTTTTATTTTGAATTCACTGGCCAGCTCTCGTATGAGTTGCCGAAAGTCCACACGTTTGTCGGCAATGTAGTAAAAGATTGCCTTCTGCCCATCTCCTTGATACTCTACATCGCCGATTTTCATTTCCAGCGCAAGCGACTTCGCAATCTGCCTGCTCCGAATCATTGTTTCCTGTTCTTTTGCTTTGGCCTCTTTGTAGCGCTCCAGGTCGTTGGCCTTGGCGATCCTAAATACTTTGAGAGGAGGGGTGTTGGTCTTTATACGCTTGTTGCGCATCTGTATCTGCACCAGCTTCCCGGTTAGGGATACCGTCCCAATGTCATGTCCGGGGTTGGCTTCTACGGCTACCAAGTCTCCTTTTTTGAGCGGAAGGTCGTAGCTGTTGACGTAAAACCCCTTCCTGGTACTTTTGAAGCTGATCTCTACATACTTGGTCGTGTCTGAAGCAAGGTCCGGAATGTCATAGAGGTAGTCAAAACTCTCCAGCATCCCGCTCCCATTGTCCGAACAACACGAACACCTGCAATCAATGCAAGATTTACCGATGTCCGTTATATCATTTATATTCATACGTTAGTTCATTCTCTAGGGTGGCTGTCACCGAGTGCCACCATGTGCAAAAGTACTATTTTATCATTGAAGCTAGAAATATGCCTCATATGGAGCAAGCTGATTGACTTGATGAAAAAAAAGAGTGGAGAGCACTTGCACAAAAAAAAAAGCATAGGACTCAATGAATTGGAGTCGCTATGCTTCTTATTGAAAGAGGTTCCTGGCGGATTCGAACCGCCGTAAACGGATTTGCAGTCCGGTGCATAACCACTTTGCTAAGGAACCATTTGGTGTTACAATCGAGATACCTCCTCAGTAACTTCAGTGCAAATTTAGCACAAAAATATCACTTCGCCAAAGGCATAGCGTCTCAATCCTGTAGATTATGACTCGTTCCGGGTAGTTCATGATTGTCTCCGGACCTTCGGGAGGACAATTTTTGGGGGAAGAAAAAGCCGACGAGGTCGGAGAAAAAGTTGCTTATGTCCAAGTAAAAGATAAAATCACTGTGTGATTTCTAGAAATCACACAGTGATTTGAATAAACCACTTAGTGATCTGAATAAATCACATAGTGATTTTGAGTTTTTCATCCGGGAAAAATAGTTTGGAAGTACATCGGGATGACTTTTTAACCTTTAGAATTTCATTTATTGAGGATGGTGGTGAGGTGAAAGCCTCCAATGACCATGAGGGAGCCTTCTTGTGCTTTCACACGCTTTTATCACTTTGTCCCTGCCACCGCTTGCGGGATCTAGAGTGCAATGAAAGTGCCGTGGATTTCATTAGATTTGCGTCAATCGTATCCATTTATAACTCCAAAAAAGAACATTAGCTCATGCGTGTGAAGCCATATTTTAGGGTAACAGTGGTGGCACTGGTGTTGACTGTTTTGTCTTCGATGAATTTTGTGTCGGCGCAAGAAACCGTGCGGAATATCAGTGCGAATATCTCTGAACTCCATATTGATGGTGCTTTTCGTGTTACTGTAGTGAACGACAATAGCACAACCTTGCGATTCAATCAAACCGACTTGGACAATATCCGGGTCCGAGTGAAGGGCAATAAGCTGTCCATCGTCCAAAAGAAATCGTTGGCGACGGTGTTGGGCTTTTCTTCCAAGCCGACTCTGATAGATCTGAGGATTGGCCTCAAGGACTTAGCCCGTCTCCGGGAGCTGAAGCTGGCGGGGCAGAGCAAGGTTAGCCTGCATGCTCGGGATTTGCTGTTTGGTGACTTGGAATGCGAGGTCTCCGGGGCTTCCGAGCTGTCGTTTTTGGGAAAGGCCAACGACCTAAAGGTGGAGCTCAAGGGGGCTTCTCGTGCCTCTGTCGGTACTCAGTGGATCCGAAAGGTTTCGTACGATATTTCCGGGGCCTCCTCTCTGTCCCACAGCGGGGACTTTGAGGAGATGGACTTGGAGGTCTCAGGTGCGAGTGAGGCCCTACTCTCCGGTGTGGGAGTGGAGTTGGATGTAGAGGCGTCTGGGACTTGCTCGGTGGATGCGACTGCCCTGAATGCGATGCTAGGAAAGGTCGAAGCCGAGGGTACCTCAAAAGTCAGGGTCAGTATCCAGTACCCAACCATCAAAACTTCGGGGCTGGCTCATGTCGAGAATATATACCATATAGATTAAAGAATGACTATGTTTCTAAAAAGTAAGTTGCTATTGACCTTTGTAACCACAATGAGTGTGCTGGGAGTTTGTTCTGCTCAGTCAGGCCAGTCGTTTGACCTCAAGGATTTGGTGGAGTACAAGTATTATCCAAGGACGGCGGGGGATGGTTTTCGCTCGCTTCCGGACGGCAAACACTATACCATCATCAGTCCGGATCACACCAAGATTCTGAAGTACGCATACAATGGGGGTAAACTTGTAGGTACCCTTTTCGACACGGCCACGTCTCGTGAGTGCGACTTTGATACTTTTGATGACTACCTGATCAGTGACAATGGCCTTCGCATCGTTATTTTACGAGAGACCAAGCCCATATATCGGAGGAGTCGCCTCTACACCGCACACTACTACGATGTGCGTAGAAATATGGTGCTGCCACTAAACGAAACCCCCGGACAGGTCCGTATCCCCACTTTGTCTCCGGACGGTCGTATGTGTGCCTATGTGATCGACAATGATATTTACATCAAAAAGTTTGACTACGACACTGAGGTCCGAGTGACGACGGACGGAAAGGTCAATCACGTCCTCAATGGCGTCACAGACTGGGTGTATGAGGAGGAGCTGTATCGCATCAATTCGATGGTGTGGAGTGAGGACAGCAAGTACCTCACCTTTATGCGCACGGATGAGAGCCGGGTCAAGCTTTTTGAGATGACCATTTTCGGAACCGGCAATTACCCGCACACCTATGAGTATAAGTACCCCAAGGCAGGTGCAGACAATGCGCTGACGAGCATCCGTCACTACCATGTCGACAATCGGAAAACCGTCGCGCTGCTGGAGAATGAGCTTGCCACCGAGGAGCAGTACATTCCTCGGATGGAGTACCACGGGGGCAAGCTGTATGTACTTACGCTCAACCGCAACCAAAACCACCTCAGGGGGTACCAGATAGATCCCGACAGCCACCGAGCAAAGCTCTGGATGCAGCACAAGGATGAACTCTACATTGACACCAACAACTGGGTGATGCAGATGCAAATCACCCCCAAGGGGACCTACTACGTAAGCGATGAGAGTGGCACGGCGCAGATTTACCTCTACTCCCCGGTCGGTACAAGGCAAAAACAGCTCACCACTTCTCCCTACGAGGTGACTCATGTCTACGGTGTCTCTGCCTCGGGTGAGGTCTTTTACCAGATTGCCGCACCCACGCCCATGGATCGGCAGGTCGTTGCCACCACTTTGGACGGGCGTACACGTCTGCTCTCTCCAGAGAAGGGCTACTCCGACGCCACTTTTAGCGCGGACATGAGCTATTACCTGCTGGACTACTCCAGCACCACGGTGCTGCCTAGGTATTCCGTCCACGCCGGTGGCACCGGGAAGGAGATCCAGGTACTGGAGGACAACCACAAGCTATCGGAGGTCTTGGGCACCAAGCGATTGGCCTCAAAGGAATTTGTCCAGCTCCGGACGGACGACGGTGTGCTCCTCAATGCCCTCGTGACCAAGCCCGCAGACTTCACGCCCCAAAAGCGGTACCCCGTCGTCATGACCCAGTACAGCGGTCCCGGTTCGCAGACCGCCCTCAATCGCTTCAAGCTCGGTTGGGAGCAGTACCTTGCCCAGGAGGGATTTATTGTGGTCAGTGTGGATGGCAGGGGCACCGGTGGACGCGGTAGGGATTTCCTCAAGTGCACGTATGGGCAACTCGGGATACTGGAGAGTGAGGATCAGATCATGGCAGCTCGCGCCTTGGCAAAGTTGCCCTATGTCGATGGGAAAAACATCGCCATCTGGGGGTGGAGCTTCGGTGGCTACAATGTCCTGATGAGCATGAGCCGTGGTTCGGGGACTTTCAAGGCCGGGATAGCCGTGGCACCTCCGACGGATTGGCGTCTCTACGACACCATCTACACCGAGCGTTACATGCGCACCCCGCAGCAAAACAACCGAGGGTACGACCAGGCATCGGTATTCACGCACGTCGGTGGGTTGCAGGGTGCTCTTTTGCTGGTGCAGGGCACAGCTGATGACAATGTCCATTTCCAAAACGTCATGCAGCTTGTCCCCTACTTGGTTGAGCACAACAAAGACTACAGGATGCTGATCTATCCTGACAAGGACCACAGCATTCACGGGGGCAATACCTCTTATCACCTGTACCGTCAGATGGTCAATTTCCTAAACGAGAATCTGAAGTAGATGACCACCAAACCCCCTATACTTCGCAAGCCGGAGTGGCTCAAGTCCAGCCTCTCCAGTACACAACACTATGGAATGACCTCCGGCACGATCATCGGTGCAGGGCTCAATACCATCTGTGCCAGTGGGAAGTGCCCCAATCGTTCGGAGTGCTGGAGTAGGGGGACTGCCACGTTCATGATCGGTGGGGCGACCTGTACGAGGGCGTGTCGCTTTTGTGCCACGGCTTTTAGCAAGACCCCGCCCCCTCTCGACCCCCTTGAGCCGGAGCGTATCGCCACCGGTGTGCATCGCATGGGGCTCAGCCATGCTGTGATTACCTCTGTGGACAGAGACGACCTGCCGGACGGTGGGGCCGAGCATTGGCGTCGGACCATCTTGGCTATCCGTAGGTTGTCGCCGGCCACACGCATAGAGGTCCTCATCCCGGACTTTGATGGCCGGCCTGAGCTCCTGGATGTCGTCTTGTCCGCCGATCCGGATATTGTCGGCCACAACCTTGAGACGGTACGGCGACTGACACCCCAAGTGCGCTACCGCGCCACCTACGACAGGAGCTTAGCCGTCCTAGCATACATACACCGTGCGGGGTTTGTCTGCAAGACCGGCATCATGGTTGGGCTGGGTGAGACAGCGGAGGAGGTGCATTCCCTCTTTGCCGACTGCCTGGCGAGTGGAGTCTCCACGTTGACGATCGGGCAGTACCTTCAGCCGAGCCATAAGCATGCCGCTGTCGTGGAGTACCTCCACCCGGATCAGTTCGGAGCCTACAAGGAGGTGGGCGAGGCGATGGGGCTTGTCCACATAGAGAGTGGCCCACTGGTCCGCTCCTCCTACCATGCCGACGCACAGTTCAGCCAAGCCAAGCGACACTTGGATCTAAAAGAACTCTTGCGCCACTGACCGCCATGCCGGATCTTCCAAAAAGGATGGGCCCCGAACAACAGTTCGGAGCCCATCCTTTTTTCCTGCACCCTAGTGGGGTGGGGAATTAGCTGTGCTTCTTGCCCGTGATGGCCTCCACTACGTTGATCGAGTAGTCGGCTAGGTGCTCGTACTCATCGACAAGGTCGAGGTAGTAGACGGACTCGGGGTACTCATAGTCTTTGGTCTCCAGGGCATGGAGGTTTTCATTGATCAGGATGTCGCGCTTGTTGTTGACATCGTGCTCCAGATTTTCGGCGGTATAAAAGAGCTCCGGTGACTTGGTGTCGGCATCCAGTGCGTAGATCGTGTGATCGACCACCTGCTCCACCAGTGCGTGCATCTCCTGTATTCGCTTCTTCAGTGAAGCGCAAAACATGATGTCGTTGTTGTTGCGACGGTGGATGATCTGCCCCATGTTGTAGCAGGCGTCCCCCATACTCTCGATCTCCGTGGCGGCAGTCATCAGGATCCGCACTTCGCGTCTCGACTCACTACTGAGGTCGCCCTCGGATAGCTCGCTCAGGTACTCCACGATCTCCACCTCTATCCGGTCGCATATGTTTTCGTACTTCTGCAGGCGATTGTAGTTTTGCTCAAAGTCCGCTTGCACGTCTGTGAAGAGGAGCATCTGCACCATCCGTAGCATCTCCCTCACCTTTTTGGCATAGCTGGTCACCTCCTTGTGGACTTGGATCAGCGAGAGCTCACTGGTAGAGAGCATGCGGGTGCTCAAAAACTGCAAGTGGGCAAAGCTCCGCTTCTTCTCCTCCTTTTTGCTTGGTTGGATCACCATCTCGCAGATCTTCTTGTACACCGGGATCAGCCAGATCATCACCGCTGTATTGATCACGTTGAATAGGGTGTGAAAGAGCGCCAGCCCCACGCTGCATGCCTCCGACATCGACCCGAGCGTCGCCTGTATGCCGGCGAGCTGTGCGTTGTCCGTGATAGGTGTGCTTCCCGTCATCAGATCCATCTGCTCCGGTGTGTACTGCCCCGATAGCTCATTGATCAGCGGATAGAGCCCTCTGGGGTCCGGCCCCTGACCGGCAAGGATCTCTCCCACGATATTGACGATCGGGTAGTAGAGGCAGAGGACCCAGATCACTCCGAGTACGTTGAATAAGAAGTGCGAAAAGGCGGTCCGCTTTGCCGCAATATTGGCATTGAGAGCTGCTAGGTTGGCCGTGATGGTCGTACCGATATTCTCCCCCAGGATCATTGCCGTCCCCAGCTCAAATGGGATCCACCCCTTGGCGCACATGATCAGCGTGATGGCCACCGTCGCACTGGACGACTGCACGATACAGGTCAGGATCGTCCCGATCAGCAAAAAGAGCAACACCGAGCCAAAGCCCATGTCCGTGTACTGCTGCAAAAAGGCGAGCGCATCCGGATTGCTCTGCAGGTCCGGCATAGAGGACTTGAGGAACTGCAGCCCTAGGAAGAGTAGCGAAAAACCGATAACAAATTCCCCCCACGAATTCCAGTTGGTTTTTTTGGAAAAGATGAGGGGAAGCGAGAGGGCTAGGAGTGGTATGGCAAACGATGCAATATCGAACTTGAATCCGAGCAGTGAAATGATCCAGGCCGTCACCGTCGTACCGATATTGGCCCCCATGATCACGCTGATCGACTGTGCCAGGCTCAGCAGGCCGGCGTTCACAAAGCTCACCACCATCAGGGTCGTGCCACTCGACGACTGGATCAGTGCTGTCACCAGCAATCCCGTGAGTACGCCCAAAAAACGGTTGTGCGTCATAGCCGACAGCACACTCCGCATGCGGTCACCGGCTACTTTTTGGAGCCCTTCGCTCATGATCTTCATCCCGTAGAGGAAAAGACCTAGGGATCCGAGCAGATTCAGAAAGTCTAGAAAACTGTATTCCACGATAAGGGTTTGGACACAGAGTGTCTCGTCTTTTTTAGAAAAGGGGAGGGCAGCAACTCCACTACGAAATGCCACGACGACACCTCCGCCTCAAAAAAAAATGGTTCATAATCGTCTCACTGCAAAGTTAGAATAAATAAACTAATTTCTAAAACAATGTTTGAACGTTTGGAGAGTGTTTACCCCGACCATTTTCGTTCACCTTAATCCATACAAAAGGGCTTTGGGGATGCCATGCACCAAGAGCATCATGTTGCCCTAGACGAAAATCCTAGTCCCATCGGGTGAGACTGTAGTTTCAACGGGGAGAAACTGTAGTCTCCCGGTCGGAGAGTATCGTCTCATGCGGAAGAGACGGTCCCAATCTAAGGGGTTGACAAAAGATTTGGTACCTTTGGGGTACGACCGATGAGCCTCCTCAGGCGAAGACTCAAGCAACACATGGCAAATAAGAATCTATCTCAGGCAAAACAGGCCAAAAACGACGAGTTTTATACCCAGTACGCTGATATTGAGCGAGAGATCCAAGCCTACATCAACTACGACCCGGACCTCTTTCGGGGCAAAACGGTACTGCTGCCGTGCGACGATCCGGAGTGGAGTGAATTCACCCGCTACTTTGCTCAGCGTTTTGAGGAGCTGGGGCTTCGCAAGCTGATCAGTACCAGCTACGCCCCGGACAGCAAGCGACTGAGTATCCCCTACCAGCCGACCCTTTTTGAGCAAGTCGCCCCACAGTACGACCGGACCAAAACCAATGTGCGGGGCAAGATCTACACCCTTTCGGAGGACTGCACTTTGGATGGCAAGGTGGACTTTGACGACCTGCAGTGGAGCTACCTGGAGGGTGACGGTGACTTTAGGAGCGAGGAGGTGTGCCGGCTTCGGGACGAGGCGGACATTATCGTGACCAACCCGCCCTTTTCGCTCTTCCGAGAGTTCGTCGACTGGATCTTTGAGGCCAAAAAGCAGTTCCTCATCATCGGCAACATGAATGCACTCACCTACAAAAACGTCTTCCCCCGCATCGCTGCCAATGAGATGTGGCTGGGGGTCCACAATTCTTCTGATATGGTTTTTGCAGTTCCTGAAGGCGCATATGTAGCTCCTAAAGACAAAGAGAAAGCCGAAAAATTGGGATACGTGGGTAACTACACACGACTTGGTAATTCTTGTTGGTACACGAACCTCGAGCATGGGCGACGCCACGAGCCATTGCAACTGTCAACGATCGAGGGGAACCTAAAGTACAGCCGTCACAAAGAGATCAAGGGAAAGAGCTTTGAGGAGGCGTACCCGAAGTACGACAATTATGATGCCATTGAGGTGGCTTTCACCGATGCCATCCCAAGCGACTACTACGGGGTGATGGGGGTGCCGATCTCCTTCCTCGACAAGTACTGCCCCGAGCAGTTCGAAATATTGGGAATTGACAGGTATATTGAGGATAACCCCATTCCTGGTAAGCGCTTTACAATAGATGATAAGGAGGTATATGCACGAATAATCATACGGAGAAGAGCTAATTGAATATGAAGACGACACTACATACAGAGTATACGGTGGGTGATATATGCAAGGGCTTTTCGTACGACGAAAGCGAGGGCAAGGGGCTCTATGGGCTTGGCGGACGCCTGACGATCCAGCCGGAGTATCAGCGCAACTACATCTACGGTGATGGGAAGAAGGATATCGCCGTGATCGACTCGGTGCTAAAGGAGTACCCGATCGGCTTGATCTACTTCAACCGCCGTGAGGACGGTCAACTGGAGGTGCTGGATGGTCAGCAGCGGATCACCTCTCTGGGGCGTTTTTTGAGTAATCAATTTAGCATCGTGATGGGCGATCGGCAGTTGCCGTACACCTTTTCGGCCCTGGCGGATGACCTGAAAGCTCGAATCTTGGAGACGAGACTCCTTATATACATCTGCGAGGGGACAGAGAGTGAGATCCGGGAGTGGTTTCAGACAATCAATATCGCCGGAGTGGAGCTGAACGAACAGGAGCTGCTGAATGCGGTCTACTCGGGACCTTTTGTGACAGCGGCACGCAAGGTCTTTAGCAACAGCGGAAATACCAAGGTGCAGGAGTGGGAGCACTACATCCGTGGGAACGTGAAGCGCCAAGACTTTTTGGCGACTGCGCTCAGCTGGGTGAGCCGGGGCAATGTGCGGGAGTACATGGCGGCACATCGGCAGGATGAGGAGATAACGGAGCTACAGAGCTACTTCAATAGCGTGATCAAGTGGGTGGAGACGCTCTTTTATACCGAGCACCCGCACTTTAGGGGCGTGGCGTGGGGCGAGCTCTACGAGAAGTACCACAATACCCCCTACGACCATGACACTATCCACCGGCGCTTGGCTGAGCTACTCGCCGATGAGGCGGTGCGCAAAAAGGAGAACATCCCGGAGTATCTGCTCGGAGGTGAGCAGGATCCACAGCTGCTGGAGATCCGCCTCTTTGACGACTCGACAAAGCGGACGATCTACGAGCAACAAACCCAGGCTGCCAAGGCGAAAGGGGTCTCCAACTGTCCCGACTGCGCCAACTCTCTTGACCCCAACAAGACGAAGATCTGGGCACTGAAGGATATGGACGCCGATCACGTGACAGCGTGGAGCAAGGGTGGGGCGACAACGGCCGACAACTGCCGGGTCCTCTGTAAGCACCACAACCGTCAAAAGGGCAACAAATAGTCCTTTTGGACAGAGAAAAGCACCGGAGTGGTGCCATTTGATTATATTTGCGAGCAACAAAGCGGTACAGGAGTCCTTTTTTGGGGGGAAAAGAGTGCCAAGTGCCGAGAAGAAAAAGACGGAACACTAGATAAAGATCAATGATGACACGAGAATACAGTGAGCAAGAGCTGGAGCGGAGGGATAGCCTTAGAGAACTAAAGGAGCTGGGGATCAACCCCTATCCTGCGCCTGAGTATGTGGTCAACGCCTATGCAGATGAGGTGCGGAAAGACTTTGTCCCCGATGGGGAGCCCCGGCAGGTGTCGATGGCGGGCCGAATCATGTCGCGCCGGATCATGGGCAAGGCCTCGTTTTGCGAGCTGATGGACTCCACCGGGCGGATACAACTCTACATCACGAGGGATGACATTGCGCCCGGGGAGGACAAGACAATGTACAATACGGTGTTTAAGAAACTACTGGATATCGGCGACTTCATCGGTGTGAAGGGTTTTGTCTTTGCAACCAAGACCGGCGAAGTCTCGGTACATGTGCAGGAGCTGACCCTGCTGTCCAAGTCGCTGCGCCCGCTGCCGGTCGTGAAGCAAAAGGAGGGCCAGACATATGATGCCTTTACCGACCCGGAGCTAAGGTACCGTATGCGCTATGTGGACTTGGTGGTGAATCCCGAGGTGCGCGAGCGTTTCGTAAAGCGGACCAAGACGTTCACGGCCTTCCGGAAGTTTCTTAACGAACGTGGCTACCTGGAGGTGGACACACCGGTGCTGCAGAGTATCCCGGGAGGTGCTGCCGCCCGACCTTTTGTGACCCACCACAATGCACTGGACATCCCCCTCTACCTGAGGATAGCCAATGAGCTCTACCTGAAAAGGCTGATCGTCGGCGGGTACGAAGGGGTGTATGAGTTTTCGCGCAACTTCCGCAACGAGGGGATGGACCGCACGCATAATCCGGAGTTCACGGTGATGGAGGTCTATGTGGCCTACAAGGACTACAACTGGATGATGGAGATGACGGAGCAGCTGCTGGAGTTTACGGCAATGGAGGTGAATGGCACCACCAAGGTACACTACAGAGGGCATGATATCGACTTCAAGGCACCGTATGCCCGAATGACAATGACCGATGCCATCAAGAAATATGCAGACTACGACATCACCGGAAAGTCCGAGGAGGAACTACGCCAGGCTTGTCGTGAGCGTGGACTGAGTGTCGATGACACGATGGGCAAGGGTAAGCTGATCGATGAGCTTTTTGGCGAGCTGTGTGAGGGAAACTTCATCCAGCCGACCTACATCATCGACTATCCGGTGTCCATGTCTCCTCTGACCAAGATGCATAGAGAGAAGGAGGGACTGACCGAGCGATTTGAGCTAATGGTCGGAGGTAAAGAACTCCTGAATGCCTACTCCGAGCTCAACGATCCTATCGATCAACTGGAGCGCTTTCAGGAGCAGATGCGCCTCTCCGAAAAGGGAGATGACGAGGCAATGTTTATCGACCAAGATTTTATTCGCGCACTTGAATACGGTATGCCCCCCACGAGCGGTATGGGGATAGGGATGGATCGCCTGGTGATGTTTTTGACCGGGCAGGATACAATCCAAGAGGTGTTGTTTTTCCCACAGATGAAGCCCGAGCAAAAAGCGACGGAAACAACGGACGAGACAAATACTCCCAATTGATCACCTATACACCTAAAGCAAGTGAAGGGCAATAGTACACAACAAGAAGTGGAGGGTGGTGTATGGTCGCCTATGAGGTTCGGAATCATAGGCAGCGGAAGCTGGGCCACAGCGTTGGCAAAAATACTGATCGACTCGGGCAATGAGGTGCACTGGTACTTTAGGTTCAAGGAGACGGTACGGAAGTTTCAGGCCGGGGCGCACAACCCCTCGTACCTCACCTCCGTGACCTTTGACCTGGACAAGATCCACTTCTATACCGATGTCCGTGAGGTGGTGGAGGCTTGTGACACTATTTTGCTGGTCACCCCCTCGCCCTATATCAAGGGTACTTTTGACAAGCTACAGGGGCATGAGCTGGCGGGAAAGTTTATTCTCAATGCCGTGAAAGGGATTATCCCCGAGGAGTATCTGCTCATCTCGGACTACCTGACTAAGGAGTTTGGGGTGCCATCGGATATGATCGGTGTGATCAGTGGACCGACACACGCTGAGGAGGTCGCCATGGACCGAATGTCGTACCTGACCATCGCTTGCTCCGATATGGGAAACGCCGAAAAGATAGAGGAGAAGCTTGTCTGCGATTATGTCCGCACACTGGTGAGCTCGGATGTCAATGGAATCGAGTACTGCAGTGTCCTCAAAAACATCTATGCGATAGCCACCGGGATATGCCAGGGACTGCGTATGGGAGACAACTTTCAGGCGGTACTCATCGCCAATGCTGCGGCTGAGATGGATCGATTCACCAAGGCCCTCTCAACGACCCGAAAACCCATAACCGACTCCGTCTATCTCGGTGATCTACTGGTGACAGCCTACTCTCGGTATAGCCGTAACCGTACATTTGGCACTCTGCTTGGAAAAGGGCGGACGGTGAAGCAGGCACAACTCGAGATGGATATGATCGCCGAAGGGTACTATGGAGCCAAGTGTATCCACGAGGTGAATAAGAAGTACAAGGTCTTCATGCCTATCGCTGAGACAGTGTACCAGATCCTCTACCACAGACTGGATTGCCCAAGAGCTGTGGACAGACTGAAAGGACTAATTCATTAAACCAAACATATACGTAACCGCAATGAACGCAATCAAGCTAAACATAAACAACGCTCTCGGCGCTGAGGAGCTACGCAAACAATACCAACAAGATCTGACCAAGGCGCAAGGAGCACTGGCATCACTCTATAGAGGTGATGGCGAGGGTGCAGACTTTTTGGGGTGGATCCGGTTGCCCCACTCGATAGAGCCCGAACTCCTGAAGGATATAGCTGAGACAGCCGATCGACTGAGACAAGACTGCGAGTACGTTGTCTCCATCGGGATCGGTGGGTCGTACCTAGGTATCAAAGCAACGGTAGAAGCCCTCCAGGACTCCTTTGCCGCCTACAAGCCAAAGTCCGGAGCGTCACTCCTCTATGCAGGTAACCACATCAGCGAGGACTATCTATATGAGCTGATGGAACTACTCAAGGACAAAAAGTTTGGGATCATAAATATCTCCAAGAGTGGAACTACCACTGAGCCCGCCATTGCCTTTAGGCTCTTGTCTCAAATGCTCGAGCGTGAGCAGGGAGCATCGTTTGCACAAAAGCACATCGTAGCGATAACTGATGCCCACAAGGGAGCGTTGCGCACCTTGACCGAAAAGAAGGGCTACAAGTCCTATATCATCCCGGACAACATCGGTGGCCGATTCACCGTCCTTACTCCGGTGGGACTTTTGCCAATAGCCGTTGCCGGATTTGATATTGTCGCACTGGTAGAGGGAGCAAAAGCCATGCAAGACCTCACCAACGAAAATGTGCCGATAGAGAAGAATCCGGCCGCACAATACGCTGTCACCCGAAACCTACTCTACAAGGCGGGCAAGAAGATTGAGGTTTTTGCCAACTTCTCTCCCAAGTTGCAGTATGTAGGAGAGTGGCTAAAGCAACTCTATGCCGAAAGTGAGGGTAAGGATGCCAAGGGGATTTTCCCGGCTTCGGCAAACTTTACGACAGACTTGCACTCCATTGGGCAAATGATCCAACAAGGGGAGCGCAACCTTTTTGAGACATTCATCAGTATAGAAAAGGTAGAGCATGAGGTCAAAATCCCCGAGGATACAGACAACTTGGATGGTCTCAACTTCATAGCCGGCAAGCATGTGGACTTTGTGAACAAAATGGCAGAGCAGGGAACACTGTTGGCCCACTTGGATGGAGAAGTCCCCAATATCCACCTCTCGTTGCCTAGACTAAATGAACATACCCTGGGGCAACTCTACTATTTCTTTGAAATAGCAGTGGGAATCAGTGGTTATCTCTTGGGCGTCAACCCATTCAACCAACCGGGTGTGGAGGACTACAAGCACAATATGTTTGCACTCCTGGGAAAACCCGGCTACGAGGATGACACGACGAAGATCCAAAAACGACTCGACAACCTGAAATGAATAAAGACTACAATAGCATTACCCCCGCTCTGGTACTTCCTGCTTATGGTCGCCATGTACAAAACATGGTCAATGAGTGTTGCCTGATCGCAGATCGTGCCGAGCGACAGAGGTGTGCCGAAACAATCATCCGAATCATGAGCTCCATCTCCTCTGCGGATAGAGCTAGGAGCGATTTTGAGCAAGTCTTGTGGGACCACCTCTATATCATGTCCGACTTTCGGCTTGACGTGGATTTCCCATATGAGGTTACCACTCGTGAAGAGTATACGGCAAAGATTGACAGACAGCTGGATAATGATCACCAGTATCGTCCTCGGTACCGCCACTATGGTCGAAGTGTTGAGCGCATGATCGCAATCGCCCTTCAGGAGGACGATGAAGAAAAACGTATGGAGCTAGCCAAGGAAATTGCAGTACAGATGAAGCGTGATTACATCAACTGGAATAAAGAGAGTGTCGCCAACACCAAGATTTTTGCCGACCTGTATGAATTGTCGGAAGGCAAACTATACTTGGACGAGCTGCTTTTCCAACTGCCGGAGGCGAATGACCTGCGAGAGGGTGCTGCCCCCTCCTCTAAAAAGCCCCATAACAACAGAAGAAAAAGATAACCCCAAAACCATACAGCTATGGCATCATTTGTGATTGATGGCGGGTATCGCCTTTCGGGTGAAATAATTCCGCAGGGAGCTAAGAATGAGGCTCTCCAAGTTATTTCTGCGGTTTTGCTGACAGATCAAGTGGTTACCATCCATAATGTACCGGATATCTTGGATGTCAAAAACCTCATAGGGCTCCTCATGGAACTTGGGGTCAAAGTGACCAAAGTGGATCAGGATACCTATAGCTTTCAAGCAGATGATGTCAATCTCGACTTTGCATACTCTCACGCATTCTTGGAAAAAAGCCGCAAGTTGCGTGGCTCAGTACTACTTATCGGCCCTCTCCTTGGTCGCTTTTCAAAAGCCACCATATCTAAGCCGGGAGGGGATAAAATAGGCCGTCGTAGGCTGGACACCCATTTTATAGGTTTCACAAACCTAGGAGCAACATTTCATCACAACAAGGAGCGAGATCTATTTACGATTGAGGCCGACAATGGGCTCAAGGGGTGTTACATGCTTTTGGACGAAGCTTCGGTCACCGGTACAGCCAATATCATTATGGCTTCCGTCTTGGCTCAAGGAGTGACAACAATCTACAACGCTGCATGCGAACCCTACGTCCAGCAACTTTGCCGGATGCTCAACAGAATGGGAGCAGACATTCAGGGTGTCGGAAGTAACCTTCTTACCATTACCGGAGTGGAGAGTCTTTCCGGAACGACGCACACTATGTTGCCCGATATGATTGAAGTCGGTAGCTTCATTGGTCTTGCCGCTGTCACGCAGTCAGATATTCGCATAAAAAACACCCACCTTCGTGAGTTGGGTATCATCCCGGATGCATTTAGAAAACTTGGTATCACGGTCAATGAAGAGGGAGACGACCTCCATATACCGACTCAAGATTCGTACCGAGTGGAGTCTTTTATGGATGGTTCTATCCTAACCCTGGCCGATGCTCCCTGGCCTGGGCTTACCCCGGACTTGATAAGTGTGTTGCTGGTAACTGCCACGCAAGCGAAGGGAAGCGTGCTGATCCATCAGAAAATGTTTGAAAGTCGGCTCTTTTTTGTCGATAAGCTCATTGATATCGGAGCACAGATTATTCTCTGCGATCCCCACCGTGCGACCGTCATAGGATTGAATCACGAGTATAAGTTTAGGCCGGCAGTCATGGAGTCACCCGATATCAGAGCCGGTATTGCACTCCTTATTGCCGCACTGTCTGCCGATGGCGAAAGCCGAATCAACAATATCGACCAGATTGACAGAGGATACCAAAACATTGACAAGCGACTCAATGCAATAGGAGCTCGGATTACTCGCATCGATTGAACCATTACTGAAGAAATGCCATACCACGTTCCCACTCTTGCTCCATACGGAATTATCCGAAAAGTGCGCGGACAGTCCGGCGAGCTGATCTTATCATTGCTGCATGAAGAGTATTTGGATATCGATCCCGAGTACTTATTCATCTCAATAGATGGGATTCCGGTTCCATTTAGGCTTCTGGACTTGCGTGGCACATGGGACAACCTGATTGTTGAGCTCGAGATGATTGAGAGTGGAGATGATGCGGAGCGTTTCAGAGGTGCACAAGTACTGGTGGATCAATCTTTGATACAAGACTGTATGTCTTCATCATCCCCCAACTCCATAAAATCACTCCTCGGCTATACGTTTTTGCACCCAACTCGTGGGTATATTGGCAAGCTCAGTGACGTGGATAGTTCTACGGCAAATATCTTGTTATTGATCGTTGATGATGAAGGTGTAGAGTGTTGTCTACCTCTGGTTGATTCTTGGTTTTGTGGCTTGGATCCCGATAATCGGTGTGTGACCTACGCATGCCCGGAAGAATTGATGGCCTTGAATCACAATCAAGCAGACTAATCTCAAACTATCTGGGGCAAATCATTCACCGCATGCCATATGGGCTTGGGTATGTTTACTAAGCTAGATCTAATTGGAATTGATTAACTTTGGCCGGTAATTTTGGAGTCTCTTTAGGATGATAGTAGCAAGAAAAAAGAAAAAGGAGAATATCGCTGAGTATATCCTCTATATGTGGCAGGTGGAGGATATTATTCGGATGCTGGGCTTTGATGCAGAGCGCATTCATGATTATGTCCAAAAAGGATACAACCTCTCTCCAGATCTGATGAAAGAAACCGAGGAGTGGTACAATGACCTTGCAGTGCAAATGCAACTACAAGATGTGACTGAATCGGGACATGTGATGGCACTTCGTGCTATTGTGGATGAGCTTCAGGAACTTGTGAGTCGGCTATTGAAGTCTCCGTCTCAATCTCTTTTTGCTTCGTTGTACTACGCAACTTTGCCGAGTATAGTGGGATTGCGTGAGCGATCCGGCTCTTCGGACTATGGTGAAGTGGAGGCCTGCTTTGTGGGAATCTACGGGTACTTGATTTTGCGCGCGAAGGGTGAGGAGGTTTCGGAGCAGACGACTGCTTCGATCAAGCAATTTAGCACTTTCCTAGCCATGCTCTCTGACCGCTATAGGAGTATACAGGAAGGAAGCCTCCACTTGGATGCGTGATGTGAATGTCGGATGTCGGTAAGCCATATGTCTGGTTGACAGGAGCCGGAGGACAGCTCGGAACCGCACTCTTGAGACTCTATCCCGATCCGGATGATTTTTGCTGGTATCCGACCGTTCACAGAGACTTGGATCTAACCAATTTGCAGGCCGTTCGGTCTTTGTTGGCAGCTCGGAGCCCGGTAGTCGTGGTCAACTGTGCAGCCTATACCAATGTGGAGAGAGCGGAGGAGGATCGAGATAGGTCCTATGCGGTCAATGCCGATGTGCCTGGGTGGCTGACCACCCTTCATGACCATGTGATTCATATTGGCACGGATTACGTTTTTGATGGGCTCCAAAACACAGCCTATATTGAGGGAGGTGGAAAAGAAAATCCGATTTCGGTCTATGGACTGAGTAAACTAAAAGGTGAGCGCTTGGCTTTGGCTCACGGTGCCACAGTATTGCGTGTCTCATGGCTCTACGGTCCTACGAAGTGGGGAAATGGAGGCTTTTATGGGAAGATTCGCAAGCAAATCAATGATGGTGCCAGACTTTGTGTCGTCACTGATGAGGTGAGCTGTCCCACAAGCACACTTACCGTGGCAAGGGTTATTTATCGTCTCATTGAACGATATGTCGTAGATGGGCATTGGACCCAAGGGGTCTTTCATGTGACCGACCTAGGAGAGGCTAGCAGGTATGATTTTGCCAAGGAAATAGCAAGAGAGCTTGGCTACGAGCGGGAGGTGTTACCAACTTTTCGAGCCAACTTTGTAACTCGGGCGCAACGACCAGCCTACAGTGTGCTAGCCAAAGGGTGTCTAAGTGATGAGTACCCGGAACTGTTTAGACCATGGAGAGAAGCGCTAAGTGAAGTAATAGAAGTAGATAGTGAATGAAATACAACGAAACAGAGATCGCTAGGAGACGGACCTTTGCCGTCATTGCACACCCGGATGCTGGAAAAACCACTCTGACCGAGAAACTTCTCCTTTTTGGTGGAGCCATACATGTGGCAGGGGCGGTCAAGAGTAATAAGATCCGGAAAACAGCCACCTCGGACTGGATGGAGATAGAGAAGCAGAGAGGAATCTCTGTGGCAACGTCCGTCATGGGATTTGAGTACAAGGGGTATAAAGTCAATATTCTGGATACTCCCGGTCACCAAGACTTTGCAGAGGATACGTTTAGGACTCTGACTGCGGTAGATTCGGTGATCATTGTGATTGATGGAGCACGTGGTGTGGAGCTGCAGACTCGGCGTCTGATGGAGGTTTGTAGAATGCGAAAGACTCCGGTGATAGTTTTTGTAAACAAAATGGATCGTGAGTCTCAGGATCCATTTGACTTGCTGGATGAAGTAGAGGAAGAGCTTCAAATAGCTACCACCCCCCTCTCTTGGCCTGTGGACTCTGGTGATCGATTTAGAGGGGTGTACAACGTCTATGACGGTACGATGGCTGTTTTTAGTGCTCAAGATAAGACTCATGTGTCTGAGCGAGTCAATGTGAAAGTTGGTACTCCGGATATCCTGAAGTATATGTCCGAGGGGCAGGCAAAGAAACTGGCTGATGACTTGGAGATAATTCGGGAAATCTATCCCGGACTTGATGAAAAACGTTATCTGGATGCAGAGCTTGCACCTGTCTTTTTTGGCTCTGCCCTCAATAACTTTGGGGTCAAGGAGCTATTGGATACATTTGTAGAGATTGCCCCAGGACCTTTGCCCACAAAGGCTGTGGAACGACAGGTGGATCCGTATGAGGAGAGTTTTACCGGCTTTGTGTTCAAGATACACGCCAATATGGATCCCAATCACCGTAGCAGTATCGCCTTTGTCAAGATCTGCTCGGGAAAGTTTGAGCGAAACACCAATTATCATCATGTTCGTCTAGATCGCGACCTGCGATTTAGCAGTCCGACCGCTTTTATGGCGCAAAAAAAAGAGGTGGTTGATGAAGCCTATGCCGGAGATATTGTGGGGTTACCGGATACTGGAAACTTTAAAATCGGAGACACGCTTACCCAAGGTGAAGTCTTGCACTTCAGAGGGTTGCCAAGCTTTAGTCCGGAGATGTTTAAGTACATAGAAAATGCAGACCCACAGAAGGCCAAGCAACTCCAAAAGGGTATAGAACAACTGATGGGGGAGGGCGTGGCACAGCTCTTTACCAATACATACAATGGACGAAAACTGATCGGAACGGTAGGGCAGCTACAGTTTGAGGTAATTGAGTATCGTTTGCTCCACGAGTACAATGCTAGGTGTCGATGGGAGCCCATCAGTCTCTATAAGGCGTGTTGGGTGAAGTCGGACAATGAGGTGGCATTGGAAGACTTTATGAAAAGAAAAGCCCAGTATATGGCAAAGGATACTCAAGGAAGGGACGTGTACTTGGCGGATTCCGCATATATGCTCAGGATGGCGCAGCAGGAATTTCCAGATATACAGTTTCATTTCTCCAGTGAGTTCTAGTTGACATGACTAACAGGGACAAGGGGTACTTGGAGGAAATACCTAAGGATAAGGTATATCGATACTTTGGTAGAGATGTTAGTTGGCTATCATTCAACAAGCGAGTGTTGTTGGAGGCACTGGATCGTGATATTCCTATATATGAACGACTGAAATTTTTCTCTATTTTTAGTTCAAACTTAGAGGAGTTTTACCAAATTCGTGTCGCTGGAGCAAAAGCCTCCATTAGGCGTAGAATGAGTGCCGGTCGGAAAGATGTCTGGAAGCGTATCCGAGACTTGGAGGATGTTACTTGTGAGGTAAGGGATCAGGAACGACTTTTTAGGTACGCATGGGAGGAGGTGATGGTGCCGGATCTTCGGAGTGTCGGTGTGGATCTATATACTGACTTTAGGGATTACCCCGAAAAGGTGAAAGACTTTGTAAAATCCTACTTTTCGCAGGAGATATTCCCGTTTATTCAGCCCGTTTGTTTAGATCCTAGTCGGCTACATACATTTATTCGCGACAAGAGGATTTATCTGTGTGTCGAATTACGAAGCAGATCTGATGGAAGCAAATGTCACTATATGATCAAGTTGCCCTTTAGCAAGGTGCCACGTTTTCTTCAGGTACCTTCGAAAAAAGGGAGATTTGCATATACGTTTTTGGATGAGGCTGTCCGCCTTGGGCTTCCGATGGTTTTTCCTGGGTATGAGGTGGTAGGCTCTTGGAGCTTCAAGGTATCCCGTGATGCCGATGTCGTGATAGGGGACGATGAAGGAGGGGTAAAGCTTGCTCAGGATATTGGTAAACTTATTCGAAAAAGAAAGATTGGAGAAATCTCTCGTTTTCAGTATGATGATGCAATGCCCTTGGACGTGAAGTGCCTGCTACAAGAGAGCTTTGAAATAGCCACAGAAGATATGATGGAGGCTAGACGTCATCTCCAATTGCATGATTTGATCAAGCTTCCCAATCCGTTAGGAGAAAAGTTTGCGCAACATTACCCATCGCCAATACGTCATCTGAGGTGGGAAGCCTCAAGAAGTAGAATCGACCATCTGCTGTCACAAGATGAAGCGATCTATGCGCCATATGTCTCATTTCAGTACCTGCTTGACCTTCTAGACGAAGCTTCAAAAGATCAACGAGTAAAAGCGATCAAGCTAACGCAATACCGGGTTGCAGAAGATTCGGAGATTATAGATGAATTGATAAAGGCAGCCAATAACGGAAAAGAGGTGACTGTTTTTGTTGAACTGAAAGCACGATTTGACGAAGAGAATAATCTTGTGACAGCTCAACGAATGATTAGGCATGGAATCAAAATCATTTACTCTCTACCAAAGCTAAAAGTTCATGCCAAGACAGCTGTCCTAGAGTTTTACGACGGCCATACCTATAATACGCCAGGTGTGGCAATCTTTAGTACTGGGAACTTCAATGAGAAGACGGCCAAGATCTACTCGGATATTACAATTTTTACGACAAGAAAGGAGTTGACAGGCGAGCTACTGACACTATTTAGGCATCTGGAGGGAACTATAAAAGATTGTACTTTCGGGCACATACTTGTAGCGGGGAAAGGGATGGTGGAGCACATTCATGAACTTATAGCCTATGAGACAAATGAAGCTCATCAGAAGCGTGAGGCACGTATGGTACTCAAGATGAACTCATTGGAAGACGAAAGTATCATAACCAGTCTGTATGAAGCTTCTCAGGCCGGTGTGAAAATTGATTTGCTCGTGAGGGGCATTTGTCGACTTGTCCCTAATCAACCGTACAGCAAAAATATTCGAATCATCCGTTTGGTGGATGTTTATTTGGAGCATGCGCGGATTTGGTATTTTCATCATGGGGGCGAAGGCCTCTACTTTATCTCAAGTGCAGATTGGATGCGCAGGAATCTATACCGTAGAATAGAGTGTGCAGCACCTGTCCATGACAAGAGGCTAAAGAAACTTTTGCATGATGTCTTGGAGCTCTGCTTGGCCGATACTGTAAATGCGGTATATTTGGACGAGTCACTTGATAATATCCCCAAGAAAGATGGAAAAACCGGCGTACGAACCCAAAAAGAGATGTATGGATTGCTCCAGAAATTTGTTCAACCTTGATAGTCGTTTCTTTCTTCCTGCCGAATATTGTTCATCACTTCTCTTTCTTAAGTGCTGTCCTTTGCGCATACGGTCCTTCACAGAGGATTAGGTCTAGGGCAGAGAGTGAGCTAGTAAATCCATACCGCTCCTCAAAAACTTGCCAGTACCGCTTCATTTTTACTGTTTTAGGAAATGTGGTTTCCCCGTATTCCGGATGAAATTCAGCTTCTCTCGGTAAGTCTGTGACATGAGCAGGTGAGGAAAGATCTAGCACCTCGCATATAAAATTCATCCATGCCTTGTTGTAGTCCACAAGGGTCTGGAATGAACGGTTATAAATAAGGTCAAGAATCTTTGCTTCATAATGATCCCAAAATGGAGCAACCTTGTAGGCCGATCTCAGTGTGTATTCCAGTCGGTGTCGCCATGCGCCATGCTCAGAGATTAATATCTTGTTGGACGGTGGAGTTGGGTAATCATACTTCATTACAGGAAAGGTGAAGTCAACCTGACCATTGGCTGTCATCAGGGTACAACGATTTCGGAGGGTTTGCTTTTGATACGTTTCTCCGATGTAAATGACTGTGTCAGGAAAGTCACATATGATCTGCATGTATGCCGTACTTGGACAAAACAAAGAAGGTAAAGCAATCATACGAGTGTAATTTTTCAAATACCAATGTAGCCGGTTTGGCTCATGTATACGATGAGTGAAACCGGCTACCTATTATACTGAATTCAGCTATTGACCGACAAGCATTATTTGGGGACCGTAAACATTCTATTCCATCGAATTTTACCTCCTAGCAAGCTCTTGTCCTTATCAAGCGAAAGCCAAATAAAAAGAGGTTTGCCAACGATATGATCCTCTGGTACATAGCCCCAGCAACGAGAGTCGGCAGAATTATGTCTATTGTCTCCCATCATAAAGTAGTAGTCCATCTCGAATGTATAGGTGTCTGTTGGTAGTCCGTCAATCAATATGACATCATCTTTTACACTCAATGTGTGATGCTCATAGTTTCTGATGCAACGTTCATACATAGGTAGATTGTCAAGGGTTAGCCTTATGGTCGACCCTTTTTTTGGAATCCATATAGGACCATAGTTGTCCCGCTCCCAAGTGTTCTTAGGAGTTAAAGGATAGGTGGGAAAGTCCTTGTTTTGAGGTGATGGCTCAACGATTATTTCTTTTACGGCGCTGTGCTTTTTGAGCTTTGATAGCATCTCATTGGTTAGAGGAAAATGGTATACGTTGCCGTAATTGACATGCCCGACTGTGTCTCGTTTAAGTCCTAATGAACTAAAAAGAGGATCGTAAGAGGAATTGGTGCCATCCAATAGAAGAATATCGTCTTTTGAAACACCTAGTTTTTCCAGTTCTTCTGTCGTTATATGATTAGCACCCGTTTGTACAAAATAGTTTAGTTGAGCGTGTTTGGGCCACTCCTGTAATGTATTATTGATATACAGTTGATTGTTGATAACCTGTAGAGAATCGCCCGGCATCCCCACAACTCGTTTCACGTAGTGATCTCTCATGTCTACCGGTCGGTACTCAATCTTCCCGAAGGTACGCTCGTCACTCCTTACACGTTCTCGACCATATTGATAGATGAGTGTGTAATAGTCAGGATTGGTCACTCTTGTTGTAATCGTGTCCCCTGGAGGAAAGTTGAAAACCACGATGTCGTTTCGTTTCACGCTACCAAATCCCGGTAGACGTCTGTATTTTAGTTGTGGCTTGGCAATAAATGCTTTTTGTTCTGTCAAAGGGAAGCGATTATGTACCAAAGGAAAAGCCAACGGTGTCATGGGAAGTCTTGGACCGTAGCTTAGTTTGCTCACAAAAAGGTGATCACCAACAAGATTTGTTTTTTCAAGGGATGAGGTAGGAATCTTGAACTGTTGGAAAAACAAAATGTTAAGTGCATGTACGAGCAAAAACACGACTACAATATCCTCGATGAGCTTCATGGAGGCCCTGATCCAAGGTTTGTCCGACTTTTGCCACCATCTCCATGGGATATAACGGGTCACATAGCCGTCAAAAATAAATAGTCCCAGCACCAAGGGTACCCATAAACTACTCATCCATATGCCAATAGCGACTGTGATGGTTAACCAAAAAAACAACCACGTACGATCCCATTTATCAAGTCGTGAGAAATTTAGTCTTTTCATTGGTCTGTAAATTATAGCTTTAGCAGATGGTCCATGTTGAAAATTCCCTTCTTCCCTTGTATGTATTCGGCGGCGAGTACAGCACCAAGTGCCAGTCCTTCGCGTCCATGAGCTTCATGCTCAAGTCGAATGGTATCCTGATGAGAGTCAAATGTTACCCTGTGTATTCCGGCCACTTCGCCCTCACGAATAGAATGAATCGGAATTGTCTTTTCGGTGACGGTTTGGGGTAGATCGGCAGGTGCGAGATATGATTGAATATCAGATTTACGAGCCAATTGCTCAAGGATATCCTTTGCGATGGATAGCGCAGTGCCACTTGGATAATCAAGTTTGTGTATGTGGTGTACTTCTTCCAGACTGACGTCATATTCCGGAAGGGCATTCATGTAACGCGCAAGCTCTTTTGTGATTTTCCGAAAAATATGGACTCCAATGCTGAAGTTTGAGGCATAAAACAGTGTCCCATTCATCGCCTCAACATAGTCTACTATATCCTCCCATTGCTCAAGCCACCCCGTGGTGCCAGATACCACGGGCAGGTTTTGTTGGAGTGCCATTAATATGTTTTGTGGAGCTTCCTTTGGGGTCGTGAATTCTATAACCACATCACACTCGGGTAGGGAAGACCATCCCTTATTTAGTTTGGCGACTATCTCATGCCCTCTTTTTTCGGCTACTTTTTCTATCTCATGACCCATTCGGCCATAGCCAAGTATCGTTATTTTCATGCTTTATCTTTACTTTAAGGTACCTTATCCTACAAAGGTAAGAAAAGTAGCCTAATATGAGACCTTTTGAATAAAGGATCAAAAAGGAAAATGTAGTCTTTTTGTGTGATTTCAAAAAAATAAATAGGAAGAAGGTCCTAATAGCGTGTTCTTACAAATACATTCTTTCCGCCATTTTCATGCTTGAAAACTAATCATTCGATCATGAGAAACAAGTTTGTGAGAACAACTGAAAATTCGTAACTTCGCATGTAATGGAAGGCAAAAACCAAAAACTTATCATCAATATCAAGTAAATAGATACTATGTCCAAAGAAATCACGCAACTTAAGCCTACGGCGGTATGGAAGTATTTTTATGATCTTACACAGATTCCACGCCCGACTCACCATGCCCAAAAAGCTGCTGAGTATATCAAAAGTGTTGGCGAAAAGCTAGGACTTGAGACACATATGGATGAGGTTGGCAACGTGGTTATCCGCAAGCCTGCTTCAAAGGGGTTCGAAGACCGTCCTATGGTTACGCTTCAGGGGCACTGTGATATGGTTCCTCAAAAAAACAGCGATGTGGATCATGACTTTCTCAAAGATCCGATAGATGCACATATAGATGGGAACTATGTGCGTGCCAACAATACCACGCTTGGAGCGGACAATGGCATTGGCGTGGCAATGGCATTAGCCGTGCTGGAGGACGATACCTTGAAACATGGACCATTGGAGGTATTGGTGACCATTGACGAAGAGGTGGGAATGGTAGGAGCCAATGCACTGAAACCAGGCTTCCTAAAAGGTAAGTACCTTCTGAATCTTGATTCCGAAATGGATGGGCTCCTCTATATTGGATGTGCCGGAGGGGTGGATGTCAATGTCTCTATGGAATACAAGGGGGATGAAACTGTGATGCCCAATAGTATCCCCTTGCTGATTTCTCTCAAGGGACTAAAAGGTGGCCACTCTGGAGCAGATATTCATCTGGGGAGAGGTAATGCCAATAAGCTAATGTTTCGCTTCTTGAAAAAAGCTGTGGCGGCTTTTGATCTAGAGTTGGCATCAATGGAAGGTGGAACTCTTCGCAATGCCATCCCGCGTGAGGCAAAAGCAGTGGTGACATTGGCAGAAGACGAACTGGAAGATTTCAAGAATTTCGTAAAAGAGTGGGAAGACCTTTACAATGAAGAATACAAAGGCATTGAAGATAGAATTTCTCTGAATTGCGAGATTGCTGAGCAGATGCCAGATTCTATTGTGCCATTTGAGATCCGAGACAACATCATCAATGCTATTGAGGCCTGCCAAAATGGCGCAGTTTCCTTTATTGCAGAGTTTCCCGAAACAGTAGAGACTTCGTCCAATATGGCCGCTGTCCGGTTGGGCGGAGGAAAGTTTGAGGTACACTTCCTAGTACGGAGTACCTCAGAGTCACGCAAAGAAATGTTGCGATCTGCAATTGAAAGTACGTTTTTGATCATTGGAGCCCGTGTTGAGTTTGATGGGGACTACAATGGCTGGAATCCCGAGCCACATTCGCATGTGGTTGAGGTTATGGAAGAGGTCTTTAGAGAGCACTACGGTAGAGAGCCTCAAGTGATGATTATGCACGCTGGCTTGGAATGTGGAATCATCCAAGGTGTGATGCCCGACATGGAGATGATTTCATTTGGTCCCACTATCCTATACCCTCACTCCCCCGATGAAAAAGTGGAAATCGAGACAGTGAAGAATTCATTTGAGTTCCTCGTAAAATCACTTGAGCGGATCTGAAGGGAATTCTTAGCAGCCTATGCTGACAACTACTGAGCTAATTGTGCTGAAGTCTGTACGCTATTCCGACACAGCAAGTATTGTACAGACATACAGTGAAAAGATTGGCTCAATGTCGTTCAAAATCTCTCGCTCCAAGCGACAAAAGTCGACTGGGGCGAGAGCCTTTTTTATACCTCTTTCTCAACTAAGTGTCACACTGGACTATAGACCTATGAGAGAGATACAATTGCCACTCGAGGTCCAAATCTCTCATGTTCCATTCTGTGCAAGCAGTAGTGTTGTTGGGAACGCTGTCGCTATATTTTCAACCGAAGTATTAAGCCGTCTATTGAGTTCAAACGGTCCGGACGAAAACCTATATACCGACCTTAGTTCACTAGTGTTGAAGATGGATGACCTACCGGAGTGTGACTTGGCTTCCTTTCATCTGGAGCTATTGATTCTTCTAGTGCGCCACTTCGGCATTTTGCCACAGACTGATCAATATTGTCCAGGATATGTACTTAGCTTTAGTGATGGCATCTTTCGTCCTATTAGCTCTTTGTCCGATCGTGCGCATCAGAGAGGAAGCCATACGCTATATAGGTGCCTTACGGAGCAAAATCTATACAGTGTCACTCAGAACCGCAAGTTGCGCAAAGAACTGTTGGAGTTGCTACTTGAGCATCTTGCACACTATTACCCAATCGTAGGTGACCTACGTTCTCCAAGCGTCTTGTCAGAACTTTTCTAGGCCATTGTCGTGGCTTGGATTGTATCCGGAGCACAATTCTTCAAAAAACGTTATTACATGTAATTTCCACCTTGCCCCTGATACTCTTTTGCTATATTTGGTGCAAAGTTAGGAACAAAAGAGAATGGACTTCGGAGAGACTACATACCCCCAAGATAGTGACGGTGGTGAAAAACGACACATATTCCACCTCTATCGAACGATTTTGTTGTATCTGATTGTTGTGTCTACTATTTCGTGCTCCAAGCAGAGCTATTACGACATTGACACACGATCCGATATTCACGATGATGGCAACTACGTCATTCGCTGGCAGGTGAATCCGGGGATGTCCGGAGATGTGAAAATATACGCCTCCCCGGAAGCCGATAGGTACCCGACAATTCCCGTAGTGACTGAAGCAATCCAAAAGGAGCAAACAACCATATTGGCACCTACGGATAAAATTGGTATGCAGTTTTTCCTCATGGTGTTCGACGGAAAAGAGAGTCGCATCGTTTCATCGCGTACGCTACCAACCCAGTCGATAACCAACTTTAGAGATTTTGGAGGGTACATGACTACCAAAGGAGATCAAGTTAGATGGGGAATGTTGTATCGTTCCGGATCACTTGAAGGTATCACACAACATGACTCCCTTTTTCTCAATACACTTGGCATAAAGAGCCAATTGATTCTGTCGGATGACAATAGCATTCCCCAGCATCATCTTTCCAAACTGACCGGGGCATTGAGTGTTGTTTTACTTCCCGAAACCAATACGGACACAGAGCAGTTCTTGGATAAGTTGCAGAAAGGAAGTCTTGGTAGTGAAAACATTGCTTACTTTCGCGAAGACCTTTTCAATAGCTACGCATTTGAAAATACCAAGCAGTTTAGCATGGCCTTGCATTACATGCTTGATCCGGATCACTACCCAATCCTAATAAGTGATCGGTACGGAAAAGAGCGAGTCGCATTTCTAGCTATCCTCATCCAGAGTGCATTGGGAGTTTCTCAAGCCGATATCATCAACGACTACATGCTTAGCAATCAACTGTTGGTGGTAGATCGGCTGATCCCAGGGGGGTACAAGTTATCGTCAAGTATTCAAGAAGCTGTGACTGAGTTTTTCCAGTCCAGAGAGAATGACCTTCAATCTCTGTTTTTTGCAATCAGAAAAAAGTATGGTAGTGTTTACAACTACCTCAAAAGAGAACTTGACTTTGATGCAGCTGACTGTGCCAAACTCAAGAGCATCCTCTACTACTGACCAAGCTAAAAAGCATAAAGAACGTATGCCTTAGTGGAGATGATCTGTTCAGAGGACTTCACAAACGTGTCTGTGCGTGCATTGTGAAACAAATCCCCAAACCCATAGGTGTAAGAACCTCTCAGACCGACCACTATATGCGCAGAGTGATACTCCAGTCCGACTCCACCTCCAACTCCCCAAAATAGCTTGTTTTGGATTGGTGTGTCGTGATGAGCCATAGGAATTTTCACTTTCTTCTTCCCGTCCGGTAGAAGTGTCGTTCCATGCTCGCCTAGATAGTATCCAAAGCTCGCTCCCATGTCTATGGTTGGCTTGAACGAACTATTCCCGACCATAAAGTGGGTCATAATCGGAACGTTCACAAAGCTCAACTCCCTCATGTAAGCATATCCCGGAACCTTTTCATTGACCTCCTTCCAGCCCCTCTTGGAATAATCGATCTCTACCCATACTCCCGCAAATTTTGTAACATCGTATCTGAAGATCACGCCAGCATCGTATCCGAGTTTTGGCACCTGCTGAATGGTGGGCTGAAACACCACAGAACAAAAATTCACTCCTCCTGTCGGACCGATCATAAATCGAGGCTTTTGGTCGGTCTCTTGCGCAAAAGCGTGTGGAAAAATCAGGCCCCAATGCAGAAGCCCAATGATGATCAATAAATACGGCTTCCAAGCCACGCTAGTTGATTGAGGTAGATCGATCATTGCGATTGTAGGTTACGAAAAAAACACCTTGATTGCTGTATAAATTTTTATTGCCCTGTTGCCTAAAATCAAGCGTAGACTGAATCCCCTCGTAGAGAGAGTCGTGTCTATTGCCGGACGACTTTTGGGTAAGCGCACTGTTGAGCCCCGGGGCCAAGAAATAGTACCCCGTGTCATACCCTAGGATTGAGTACCGAGGAAAAGTGGTGCCAACGCCGTGCCCAAACCAGGTGATGAACTCACGCTCAAAAGCCCGGTAATCTCTATGCATTGGGTTTGGGAAAAAGGTGGTGTAAAAGGTTGCGCCTGTCCGATGAAAGAGTGCCTCTAGCTGTGAGGTATACGTTTGCCACTCTGGATAGCCAAACACCGTAATCTTTTCTGAGCCCTCTGAGTCATCTGAGCCTACTGCATCAGTAACGGCAGCGAGAGTGCTTTGTGCGGCAGCGAACGACGAAGAGGTCGGCACCACCACTGTATGCGTTGTTTTGCGAACAAGCTCCGCCAGCGTAGATACCCCCGATGTACTAGGACTCTCGGTGTAGGAACGACCGGCTTTTACAAGCTTTTGCTTGAGTAGGTACACAAAGTCACCTTTCTCTTCGGTGTCCGATCCAAATTGCACAAAATGGACCTCGTAGCCTTGGTATTGACTCATGAATTTTTCTGCAGCGACTTCGTACAACAAGCGGTGAGGAGTGTTCACCTGATAGATGCGTGCTCCGTTCATGGCTTCGACCGACAAATCTTTTGATGAAAAGGGAACAACGTAAAGCGCACCCTTCTCCCCGGAGAGCTTTGCCAAACGAGCAACCGAGTTATTCGACACACCACCGATTATCAAGTCTACTTTAGGCAGACTTTGTATTTTGTTAAGCGTATTGCTTAGTTGCGTCTTTCCACAGTCCAGTACATGTAGGTTGATCGTTGCTCCGGCCATTTTTGCCGACTTGATCGTGAGTAAAAAACCCTTATAATAGTCAGAAAAGCGATGTTGTGTATCCTCCTCAAAAGGTAGGGCCAGCACCACATTTGTCGCATTATTGTCTTCAAGTCGACCGGGAGTTTTCTCTGGGGTAGGGGTGGTGGCTTGGTTGTTGGATAGTTTTGTATCAGGTACAAAAACCGTCTGTCCTGCTTTTAGCCCACTACGGACATGAGGATTGTAGTGGTAAAAGACCTCCTCCGACCACCCTGTCATCTTTAGAATACTGTATACCGTCTGTTTGGGCGCAACGGTCATGACCGCTAGCCCTGTCACCTGCTTGGTTGGGCTGACAGGCGGACCCGGAACCATATTTTCGGACTTTCCAGCCCCGAAGGTACTGCCAGGGAGTGGAATCTTGATGATAACACCTATTGGGATAGCTGAGAGGTCCCCCAAGTCAGGATTAGCATTACGGATGGCATCAACACTTACTCCATATTGTTTTGAGATAGAGTATAAGGTCTCCCCGGCTTTCACGCTATGAAATCGCTCCGTATCCTGCTGTTGTTGTAGTTGCAACCGATCGGGAAGGTAGAGGGTTTGCCCGACATGGATTCCCTTTTCAGCTCCCGGATTTAGGCTATACAGTTCAGCTACAGAAATACCATACTTCAGACCAATACGATAGAGGGTCTCATTGGATTGGACGACATGTCTGTTTTTGCCACTTTGGGCAAGACACATCACCGGAACCAGAGCAATTAGGAGAAGTGCGTAGAGTGTTTTTTTTATCATTGTATGGTTGGGGTCGTTATTGTACAGATTGATCCATCTTTATACTACAAAGGTAGTCGTTTCTAACCAGAAACACACACTGGCTGACTTAGCAAAAAAGGGTATCAATTGATTCTCGATTCAACAACAAAACAAGTCAACCATTTTCAGGGATCCACACCATCTAAACGAACGCTTCTATCCGTGAAAACTTTTGCTTCTATCCGTGAAACAGATTGCTTCTATTCGTGAAAATTTGGGGCTACTTCAATTGCTTTGTTTGCAGCGTGTTGTGGCATCCCCCTTTTCTATGCTTTTTGTAGTTGAGACTGTCGGTGCCACTTATTTGACAGAGCCGTCTGTCGTGAACTGTGATTTGGAAATCAGGTTTTTGAAAGAATAGTATGCTCCTATTAGTTTTTACATACTTTCGGGAATAGTATCAAGTAATTCTTCTCTAAACTTTTTAGTGGATACAAAATAAGAGATGAGGGTGTGACATGTTTAATGCACCCCCTCACCTCTCGTTTATGTAAGTAGGCCGTTAGTTAGTCTTCAATCTTATGCACTATTAGACCTGAACGTAGTTTGGGCTCAAACCAAGTAGTCTTGGGTGGCATGATTGCACCTGTATCTGCAATGTTTATAATCTGTTGCATAGATACCGGATATAATGCCAAGGCTATTTTCATCTCGCCGGAGTCAACGCGTTTCTTTAGCTCACCAAGGCCGCGGATGCCACCGACAAAGTCCACCCGTTTGCTCGTTCTTAGGTCAGTTATGCCCAAGATATCACGGAGTATAAGGTCGCTACTTATCGTTACATCGAGCACCCCTATAGGATCACTGTCATCGTATGTTCCCTTTTTGGCCGTGAGAGAATACCACTTGCCATCCATGTAGAGGCTAAAGTTGTGGAGTTTCTGTGGCTTATACTCTGTTGCGCCTTTTTCTTCGACAAGAAAGTGTTCCGAAAGTTTCTCCAAAAACTCTTTTTCGGACAAACCATTGAGGTCTTTAACGACACGGTTGTAGTCTATAATGGTGAGATGACTGGCCGGAAAGGCCACCGCCATAAAGTAGTTGTACTCTTCATCACCAGTGTGATCGGGGTTGTTTTTTGCCTTTTCGGCCCCTACCAATGCCGCTGCCGCTGAGCGATGGTGCCCATCTGCAATGTACAGAGAAGGAATATCGGCGAAGGCATCGGTGATGGTTTGAATGTCTCCATTGTCAGAAACTACCCAGACAGTGTGTCTAAAGCCATCATGCTCTGCAACAAAGTCATACTCTGGTGTTTGAACTTTGTATTTATCTATAATGCCTTGAAGCACTTTGTTGTCAGGAAATGCAAAGAATACAGGCTCAAGGTTGGCATCTAGTATTCTTACATGCTTCATCCGATCTTCCTCTTTGTCTTTACGAGTCAATTCATGTTTTTTGATTCGTCCTTCCAGATAGTCTGTTACATTGGCACCAATCACAATTCCATACTGGGTCTTACCATTCATGGTTTGTGCGTAGATATAGTAGCAGGGCTTTTCATCTTGGACCAGCCATCCTTTTTTCTGGAATGCTTCAAACTGCTCCTTTGCCATCAAGTAAACGTCCGGATCATGTTCGTCCTTTCCCACCGGAAAGTTGATCTCTGGGCGAATAATGTGGTATAGTGACTTTTCGTTACCCTTTGCTTCTTCACGGGCTTCATCACTATTCAAAACATCATATGGGCGCGAAGCCACTTGGGTAACTAGGTCCTTAGGAGGACGTAGTCCTCGGAAAGGTCTTACTTTTGCCATGTTGTGAGTTTATATTAGTGTTAGTGGGAAAATTTTAGTTTACTCTAAAAGTTGTGTCTCCTGTAGAGAAGTACTTACAAATTTGCTCTGCAGCTGCAACTCCAGCATTAATGTTGGCTTCTGCTGTCTGTGCACCCATCTTTTTAGGGGTTGAGAAGTACTGACCTTCTAGTTTGCAAAACTCAGCTTCTTTATCGGGATTGAGATCAGTCACGTATTTGATATCAGGTCGCTCGAGCATGACTTTCAGTAGATCATCCTCGTTAATAACCTCTTTGCGGGCGGTGTTGACTAAAACGGCATCTTTCGGGAGGAGTTTCAGTAAATCGTAGTTAACAGACTTTGCCGTTTTGTCATTCAATGGAATGTGCAGTGATATGACGTCACAAGTCTTGTATAGTTCTTCAGGGGAGCTAAGACGGGTCACCCCTGGCTCCTCATCTTTTGATCGTCGATAGGAGTAAACGCTCATCCCGAAACCATTTGCTATTCTAGCGACGTTTTGTCCCACATGTCCCATGCCGTGGATACCAATCTTTCGGTCCTTGAGTTCTCCTCCGGACTTGCCATTGTAGAAGTTTCGCTCTGCCATGATTGCAAGTCCAATGACCAGCTCTGCCACTGCATTAGAGTTTTGTCCGGGAGTATTTTCGCAAATTATGTCTTTTGTTGAGGCATAGGCTGTGTCAAGATTGTCATATCCAGCTCCAGCGCGTACTACAATTTTGAGCTTCTTTGCTGCATCCAACACCTCTTGGTCTACTTTGTCGGAGCGAACAATAAGGGCATCCACGTCTTTTACGGCCTCAAGCAACTGAGCTTTGTCCGTATATTTTTCAAGCAAAACAAGTGTGTTCCCGTTTTTTTCAATCACGTTTTTGATCTTTTCTACGGCAACGGGCGAAAATGGCTTTTCTGTAGCGACAAGTATTTTTTTAGACATAATGGTAGTAGATTAGTTTAGTAGTAGATTCGTTTTTGATAGTCCAAAAGTTCCCGACCATGCTTTCGGAATATCAAAATAACCTTTTTGAAATTCTTTCGCATGATCGGGAAGCTTTCAGTTCTCTAGTTTTAGATTTGCTTTTCAAAGTCTTTCATGACAGCAATTAAGTCTCGAACACCATTGATATCCATTGCATTATAGATAGATGCTCGGAACCCACCAACGGAGCGGTGTCCCTTGATAGCAGACATACCTCTCGAAGTCGCAAATTCAAGGAAGTCAGCTTCCTTATCCTTGTATTCGTCCTTCATGACAAAGCAGACATTCATGATTGAACGACTATCTGCCTCAGCAGTACCACGGAAAATCTTTGACTCGTCAATGGCTGCGTACAGTTCTTTGGCCTTTTCCTCATTGAGTTTCTCTATCGCTTTCACACCACCTAGTTCCTTGTACCACCTCAGTGTTTGGAGGGCTACGTATATCGGAAATACAGGTGGGGTATTGAACATGCTTCCCTTGTCTACATGGGTCTGATAGTTGAGCATGGTGGGCAGTGTGCGATCCACCTTGCCAAGTGCATCCTTCTTAACCACAACAAATGTAACGCCGGCAGCAGAAAGGTTTTTTTGAGCCCCTCCATAGACGCAAATATATTTGCTAAAATCGATCTCACGTGTAAAAATATCAGACGACATGTCTGAAATTAGTGGCACTTTGCAATCTGGATCATAGCGGATTTCGGTCCCGTAGATGGTGTTGTTTGATGTGTAGTGGAAGTAGTCCACGTCATCAGGAATTGTGAATTTGGGAATGTACGAGTAGTTGTCATCTTTTGAGCTGGCAACAACTTCCACGTCTCCCACGAGTTTCGCCTCTTTGATTGCTTTGCTAGCCCACGTACCAGTGTCAAGGTAAGCTGCTTTGGTCTTCAAAAAGTTCAGTGGCGCTTGGTAAAATTGCAAGCTGGCCCCACCACCTAAGAATATCACCTCGTGGGTATCCGGGATGTTGAGTAACTCTTTGAAAAGAGCCAATGTTTCATCCATGACTGCAACAAAAGGTTTGCCCCTATGGGATACTTCGATGAGGGATAACCCAGTGTTTGCAAAATTCAGAACGGCTTCGGCTGATTTCTTGATAACTCCTTCGTTGAGAATGGATGGACCTGCTGAAAAGTTGCGTATTTTCATGGCGATGTTTGGTTTGAGTTTAATAAATAGTGGTTTTATTATAGCATATTCGTTTTGGTCTCTAGTGTAAAGGTACGCAATTTATCTTGATTTTACGCTTTTGGCTGATCGTTTCGTAAGTAGCTAAGTGTCTGTTGCTTGAGTTTGTTTTCTGAAGCGTTGTCTTGACTGTGCCAAAATTTTGTTCCAGTAATTGCTTTGGGCAGGTACTCTTGATCTGTGTAGTGGTTGATGTAATCGTGGGGGTATTTGTACTCCTTTCCATAGCCCAAGTCTTTCATCAGCTGGGTGGGGGCATTTCGAAGGTGTAGCGGAACTGGGTAGGGTGGGGCACTGCGGACAAAGGTCAAGGCTGAATTTATAGCGTTATATGCACTATTGCTCTTTGGAGATGTCGCAAGGTAGATCGTTGCTTCAGCCAATGGGATTCGTCCTTCGGGCCAGCCAATTTTGTGCACAGCGTCAAATGCTGCTTGGGCGATCAGCAATGCATTGGGATTGGCGAGCCCAATATCTTCGGAGGCCGAAATGACTAGTCGCCTTGCGATGAACTCAGGGTCTTCCCCTCCTTCGATCATGCGAGCAAGCCAATAAATGGCTGCATCTGGATCACTACCACGAATGCTCTTGATGAATGCAGATATTATGTCATAGTGCAGTTCCCCGCCTTTGTCGTACGCTGCAAGATTTTGTCTGAGTTCACTAGTCACAATCTGGTTGTTGATAGTGACAGACTGCTTTTCAGTAGCCTCCGATGTAGAGGCAAGAATTTCTATGATATTGAGCAGCTTACGCGCATCTCCAGCCGATGTCGCAAAAAGTGCCTCTGTCTCTTGTATTTCAAAGGTCAGCTTATTCAGAACAACATCTTGACGGATCGCACGACTAAGCAACTTGCCAAGAGCTTCGTCGTCAAGAGGATTCAACACAAACACCCTACACCGGGAAAGTAGGGGGCGGATAACCTCAAAAGAAGGGTTCTCCGTAGTCGCGCCAATCAAGGTGACAACTCCCCTTTCTACAGCATGCAGAAGAGAATCTTGCTGTGCCTTGCTAAAGCGATGGATCTCATCAATAAAAAGGATGGGAGTCCCTTGGGAAAACAGACCAGCATGTTGCTTTTGTGCTTGTTCAATTACCTCCCGTACCTCCTTCACCCCTGAGCTTACAGCGCTCAACTGGTAAAAAGGAACTTTCATTTGTTGAGCCACGATATATGCGAGTGTTGTTTTGCCAACCCCGGGTGGCCCCCATAGTATAAATGAACGAAAAACTTTGCTTGAAATCATTTCATGCAAAGAACCACCAGGACCCACCAAGTGCTCCTGCCCAAAATAATCCTCTAGTTTTTGGGGACGGAGACGCTCTGCCAGTGGTGGAAGGAATTGGGGCATATCTCCGTTCATTCGTTGTTTTCGGTGGAGTGTTCCTTCATCTCAAGCCCATTACCTTTCATGGCTTCCATGATTGCATGACGTGTTTTCAGTAAATTGGTATGTTCCGGATCAACCTCAAGACCATGCGTGGTAGCATCAAGTGCTTTATTGAGTTCTCCAAGTCGAATATAGCACTGAGCAGCTTTGTTTTGGTAAAAAACGTATTGAGCTAATTCTCCTTCTTCTGCACACCTTACGATGACTTGCTTTACGACATCTATATGCTGTTGATAATCTCCTAACGCAAAATAAAAGTTTTCCAGCGTGAAGAGTGTACTCTGATTTTTGGGCAACTCTGATCTGTGCTTTGCCATGAAGTCCAATGCTTCGGTGCGAATTCGCTTCCGTTCATACTCATCCTCAGTGCCAGTATACAAGGAAATATATGCTTGGCTGATGTCCTTAATACAACTACTTTTTCGGTATCCACCACTTAATGCCATCTGAAAGGCTTGGATAGCTCCCCTTTGATCTTTCTCCACCAACTTTTTTTTGCCTTCTTTGTAGTAAGAATACATCTCAGCATTACTTTCGGGATTTCTGTTTGCAGGGAGTAAGTCATCACTCGCTTGCTCAAACGCATCAGCTAAACAACGTGCTATTTGATTTTGTGGGTAGGCATTGAGAATCATTTGCACAATATACTTGGCATTTTGAAACTCTTCTTTTTTTATCATTTCTTTCACTAAGTCAAGTAGTTGTGCTGCCGATGTCGGTCGGTGGACACACTTGGCCGCCACTCCCTTTCTGTTAGTTGTGCGTAGGTATATTACCTCTACTTCCTTACCTTGTGCATACTTGAGTTCATCGTCAACAAGGTCAAATTTGTTGAAAAAATAGCGCTGACCATCACCAAGATCATCTATGAATCCAAAATGGAAGCAGGGGTTTAGTTCTACTATTTTACCCATCGATTTGATGGTCTGCAAATTCTCTTGGAGGGTGCTTCCTTCCGATGTGGAGTCAAGAAGGGTCAGTAACTCTTCTTGTAGAGCACTTGAGCGGGCTTTTGTTTCCCTTTTTAGACGCCAATTATGCGTCAACGATGGATCTCGATGAGTCAATTCATCAAGCGGTATCTTGTCCCCAGGCTTGAATTGTCTGAAAGCGAATCCCTTTAGATCAGAGTCGGTAGACGTGTTCGTGATAGGATTCGTATGTATAGGCTCTGTTTGTCTAAGCGTGGTTTGCTGGCTAATGTTATTATCTCTATTGTCCCTTCTGACGCTATATTTGTCACGCGCTTGAGTTGAAAACGAGACAATTGCATCTGCTTTGATCCCTTCAATAGCTCCAGAAAGGGTGCGAAGCACTACAAGCCTATTATCTATGTATATGAGAGTTCCATTGATTCTGCTCCCTGATCCGGTAATGCTTAGGTAGTCTCCCTCTTTGAAGTTGTTTTTAATGTAATCAATCATGACTCTGCTTAGTTCTTTGAGATGGGCAAAATAGATACTCAGTTCTCCATCTTATTAAGTATTTCTAATAACATGTTAGTACAAATATAGCGTTTCTTCGGTTTCTACCCTAATCCTTTTTATTTATAAAATATCGCCGAGGCTACTGCCTTTTTTTTTGTTAGATTTGCAGAGTAGTTTCGTACAAACATCCGAAAGTTGAAGACAAATGGAAACAGTACAAATCGATGAGCTTACGTTTAAGCTTTACTTATCTGAAGATCAGATTGTTCCTGAAATAAAAAGAGTGGCTAGGGAGATAGAACAAGATCTAGCTGACCAAGATCCGTTGTTTATTTGCATTCTCAATGGTGCTTATATGTTCACTTCAGATCTTTCCAAGCAGTTTGAAAAGCCCTATGAACTTTCTTTTGCAAAGTATTCAAGCTATAGTGGTCTGAGCTCTACAGGAGTATTGCGTGAGCTCATGAAGCCCCAAGCAGATGTGAATGGTCGGGTCGTAGTAATACTTGAGGACCTGATCGACACTGGCTTTACGCTTACGGAGGTGGTGCGGCTATACAAGGAGAGGGGGGCAACGGATGTAAAGGTTGCAGTCATGCTGTCGAAGCCAGATGCTCACAAGGAGTGTGCAATCAAACCGGACTACGTAGGCTTGGAGATTCCCAATGACTTTATCGTTGGTCGAGGACTGGACTACTGTGGCAGAGGACGCATGTACAGAGACATCTATGTCAAGGTGGATGATTGAAACAAACCAAAATAAATTTATGCTGAATATCTTGATTTTTGGCGCTCCGGGATCTGGAAAAGGTACTCAGAGTGCTTTCGTAAAGGAACACTATGGACTAGAGCATATCTCAACCGGAGATATGCTTCGAGCTGAAATAAAAAAAGGAAGCTCTGTCGGGAAAAAAGCTGAAGCACTTATCGCCAATGGCCAGTTGGTGCCGGACGAGATCATTGTTGAAATGATGGATAATCGACTGAGCGAGATGGGAAATCAAGCGAAGGGAGTGATTTTTGATGGCTTTCCACGTACTGTGGCACAAGCAAAGTCACTTGAGAAAATGCTCCAAAAACGGGGTGAAGATGTTAGCATACTCGTTGAGCTAGAAGTTGAGGAAGAGGAACTGATCCGAAGGATAATTGAGCGGGGTAAAAGTTCTGGTCGATCCGATGATAACGAAAACTCTGTTCGCAACAGGCTAAAGGTCTACCATAGTGACACAGAACCGGTTATTAGTTACTTTGAGAAGCAAGGTAAGTATATCTCAGTGTGCGGTATGGGCGAAGTCTCCGAGATCACACGGAGAATCACAGATGCCATTGATACGCAAAAATAAACTCTCCGATGAGTGAGACTAACTTTGTTGACTACGTAAAAATCTATTGTAGATCAGGACGAGGCGGTCCTGGATCAAGGCACTTTAGGCGAGAGAAATTCGTGCCCAAGGGAGGTCCTGATGGAGGTAATGGCGGTCGTGGAGGTGACATCTACCTCCGCGGGAACAGACACTATTGGACCCTTTTACCACTGAGATACGACCGCCACGTGATGGCTACCAATGGCGAGGCTGGAGGTGCCAATAAGTGTAGTGGCAAAGATGGTGAGGATGTATACATAGATGTCCCACTCGGCACCGTCTGCTACAATGCTGAGACGGGAGATTATGTATGTGAGGTAAAAGAGGATCAAGAAACAATCTTGTTGCTAAAAGGAGGTAAGGGAGGTCTTGGTAATTACAACTTCACAACGTCAACGAACCAAGCTCCGAGATATGCTCAACCGGGTGAGCCTTACCAAGAAATGTATGTCGTCCTGCAACTCAAGATGCTAGCCGATGTGGGGTTGGTAGGTTTTCCCAATGCTGGGAAGTCCACGCTCATTTCATCTATATCTGCTGCAAAGCCTAAGATTGCAGACTATCCTTTTACAACTCTAGAACCCCAGTTGGGTATCGTAAGCTATCGTGATGGGAGGTCTTTTGTGATGGCTGATATTCCTGGGATCATTGAAGGTGCATCAGAGGGTAGGGGACTTGGCTTAAGGTTCTTGAGACATATTGAGAGAAACTCTGTATTGCTTTTCCTTGTCCCTGCTGATGCTGATGATATAAAGGAGAGCTACGAAGTGCTCCTACACGAGTTGGAGCAATACAACCCAGACCTCTTGGATAAAAACCGTATTCTCGGTATCTCAAAGGCCGATCTCATAGATGAAGAACTCATAAAACTGCTCACACCAACTTTGCCAAAAGACGTTCCACATTGCTTCTTTTCTGCTGTGACAACTCAGGGCTTAGTTGAACTCAAAGATTTGATCTGGAGAAGCATAACGGTGAATAATTTTCATGATGTGTCACCATTGGTGCAACAAAATATGCACGTAGCCCTATCCGGAAGAGGAGTTGAAGAGGACGAAAACAACGATGAGTCACTGGCAGTATGTTATGATGACAATGAGGAGCTATAAGTAAGTGGACAATATTATCCATCAGAATTTCTAGTGAATAGCTGTCTTTTTGCATTCCCCTCCATCCACAAATTTAAGTCCGAGGATTAAACTAAATCAAAAACGAAATATGTCGCTATCCAACCATTCCATAGAGTACAATATTCAAGTATGTGTAGCAAAAGTACTTGAAGCATTATACGGCCTACATGAAGAACCGGAGAACATATCCATACAGCCTACTCGCAAGGAGTTTGAAGGGCACTACACTTTGGTCGTTTTCCCATACTTGAAAGTGAGTCGATCTAAACCTCAGGCGACAGCCGAAGCAATAGGGCTTGAGCTAAAAAGTGAGAATCCAATCTTGGTAAAAGATTACAATGTTGTCAATGGTTTTTTGAATATAACACTGAGCGATACTTTTTTTGCCAAACAATTGGTGGATGATCTAGAGGTGAAGCAGTTTGGAACTCATGAAGTCACGGAAAAGGCACCACTCTTTATGGTGGAGTACTCATCTCCAAACACGAATAAGCCACTACATTTGGGGCATGTACGTAACAACCTTTTAGGGTATAGTATCTCCAAAATCCTGGCGGCTGCAGGCAATCGGGTAATCAAGACCAATATTGTCAATGATCGTGGGGTGCATATTTGCAAATCAATGTTGGCCTGGAAAAAATGGGGAAATGGCATTACTCCGGCATCTTCATGTCAAAAGGGAGATCATCTTGTAGGCGAATTTTACGTGCTTTTTGGGACGAAACTCAATGAGGAGATCACCAAAATTCAAGAACAAGATGGAATTTCTAGAGAAGAAGCCGAGCAAAAAAGTCAACTCATGTGTGAGGTAAGACAGATGCTCAAGGATTGGGAAAACGGAGACCAAGAGGTAAGAAAACTCTGGAAGACAATGAATGGCTGGGTATATGAAGGGTTTGATGAAACCTACAAGAACCTAGGCGTAAGCTTTGACAAAATATACTATGAAAGCGATACCTACACCGTCGGAAGAGAAGAAGTATATCGAGGATTGAGAGAAGGAATCTTCACACAAGATCAAGATGGCTCTATATGGGCTGATTTGACCGATGAGGGGTACGATCGAAAACTTCTATTAAGAGCAGATGGGACTTCCGTATATATTACCCAGGATATCGGTACAGCGAAAATGAGGTACCAAGACTATCCGATTGATAAAATGGTATATGTAGTTGGTAATGAGCAGGACTACCACTTTCAAGTACTTTCCATAATCTTGGATAAGCTTGGCTTTGACTTTGGAAAAGATCTCAAGCATTTCTCCTATGGAATGGTCTCACTGCCGGATGGTAGCAAGATCAAAAGTCGGGAAGGGACTAGAGTAGACGCTGATGACTTGATCTTGAAGATGACTGATCAAGCATACGAAGTATCATCATCACTAGATAAGATGACAGACATGTCGGATGATGAGCGCAAAGAAGTGGCACGAAAAGTGGGTTTGGGTGCGCTGAAGTACTTTTTGCTCAAGGTGGATCCTAAAAAAAACATACTGTTTGATCCTTTTGAAACCATCAATTTTAATGGCAACACGGGACCATTTATCCAATACACCTATGCCCGTATAAGTAGTGTTTTGCGTAATGCTGAGCAACGGGGTATTCATGGACTACAAGATGTTTCGGGATCTATTAAACTAGAAGAGAAAGAACGAACACTTATCATCACGCTTGATGCATTTCCGGCTTTAGTACGATCCGCAGCAATGGATATGAATCCAGCCATGATTGCAAATTATGTGTATGACTTGGTAAAAGAGTTCAATCAATTTTATCATGACTATTCGGTTCTTAACGAAAAGGATCAAACACTGAAGGCCATGAGAGTCTCTATTTGTCAACTAACCGCTAGGGTTATTGCATCTGCGCTTGATTTACTCGGAATAGAGGTGCCAGAACGTATGTAAATGGACAATCATTACCCTTGTGTCAGAAACAGTTAGCTATGTTGTCAATGGAGGATAAACAACTTATTGTAGATAAACGATACTTGCGCATGGCGCAGATCTGGGCGGAGAACTCCTATTGTAAACGATTGCAGGTGGGGGCACTAGTGGTAAAGGATAAACGGATTATTTCTGACGGATACAACGGTACCCCGTCGGGATTTGAAAACGTGTGTGAGGATGAAGAAGGCCTAACTAAGCCTTATGTCCTTCATGCAGAAGCCAATGCAATATCAAAAGTAGCAGCCTCTAACAATAATAGCAGTGGCGCTACGGTTTATGTTACTCATGCCCCATGCCTTGAGTGTTCCAAACTCATCATACAAGCGGGGATCAAGCGGGTGGTATATGCGCAGAGATATAGATTGACAGCTGGAGTTGACTTGCTAAAAGAAGCAGGAATAGAGATCGTTTATTTGCCTTTTGAAACAGGCGAAGAATAGAAGTGGATTCATGAAAAAGGGTTTCAGGTACGGGGTTGTTGCGATTCTCCTCATATTGGTGGGTGTTGGTTCATTTTATGCTGGTTTGCGGAATCGTGTGGCTTTTCTTACTCGTTATGGGCGACTTTCTTCTATGGAAAAGCTTGAGTCCACCTTGTATTTAATTCAAAAATATTATGTGGACAGTGTCAATCCAGATAATCTTGTAGAGGATCTCATACCTGTGCTAATGAGCCAACTAGATCCTCATTCCTCTTTTCTTACTGCTGAGCAACGGCAACAAGAGATTGAAAGTATTGATGGTTACTTCTATGGGATAGGGGTGACATTCAACTATCTGAAGGATACAGCAGTTGTTCTTGATGTTGTCCCGAATGGTCCCTCTGACATAGCTGGAATTATTCCAGGAGACCGTATCGTGTATGTGGATGGACATTCTATAGAAAACCTAGGCGTGCCAGCTGACTCCATTCGTGCAAAACTCAAAGGACCTAACCGTAGTGTTGTACACCTAAAAATACGAAATCCAGAGACTGGAAATGTACATGATGTTTCTGTGACACGTGGGGCTGTTAACATGAACGCTGTTGATGCATCCTACATGATCAATGATTCTCTTGGTGTTATCAAGCTCTCTACATTTGCGACCAACACTTATAACGACTTCATGAAGGCTTTCGCTACACTTAGAAAAGCTGGCATGAAAGGGCTCGTTATTGACCTTCGTGACAACCCTGGTGGGGTCATGCAGGCCTCCTTGCTTCTGAGCAACGAAATACTGCCAGCTAATCGACTGATCATGTACATGCAGGGTCATAATGTTCCGCGGGAAGACTTTAGATCTGATGGTACAGGAAGTCTTCAAAATGTACCTATCTATGTTTTGGTAAATGAGGTGTCAGCGTCGGCTTCAGAAATACTTAGTGGAGCCATACAAGACAATGACGCAGGTATCATTGTCGGGCGTAGAACATATGGCAAAGGATTAGTACAGAAACCATTTGAATACTACGATGGCTCTTCCATTCATCTGACCATTGCACGATACTATACTCCATCAGGTCGTTGTATACAGCGTAGGTATGAGCTCGGGCAAGACAACGAATATTCAATGGACTGGCTCGATCGACTCCAAAATGGAGAACTATTTCATCGTGATTCCATCCATCTGGACAAGGATATGCTTTACCATACCTATTCAGGACGCCCCGTATATGGTGGCGGAGGGATTACCCCTGACATTTTTATACCTCGTGATACCGTTGGGTACAACTCGTATACGGCACAGGTATTTTCAAAAGGTGTGATTCCATCGTTTGCGTTCAGATACGCTGATAAGTATAGGACTGCCCTCAAAAGTCTTGGAAGTGCAGAAACATGCTATATTTTTCTCACAAGGCAAGGATTGACATGGCAGATGGCCACCTTTGCAAATCAAGAATATGGTATACGGGTTCGCAATTTCCTTATACACCAAGCAGAAGGAAAACTTGAGGATCTTCTGATCTCTGTGATTCTAAACTACACCTATGGTCGGGATGCATCGGAGAAAGCACTCAGTCTTCATGACCCAATGATGCAATGCGTAGTGTCGTTGTTTGGCAATGAAATCTATACTCCGCAACAGATTCCTCAAGAGGATTTAGTTTTGCCCGACAGCATTGCTCAAACTGCATTCAAAGAGCCTTTATATGCAAACTAAGCTAGAGACTAGACTTGAGGCAAAAAGACGAATTGCTTTGGTCAACGACAGAGCGGATCTTTCTGTTAGAATGGCAAAAAATGTTCTCGAGTTTTTAGATGGTTTGAATCTACAATCCTTGAAGGTATTTTCAAAACCACTTCGTCTGGGCCTCTTTTTAAGTATGTCTACAGAGATTGATACTGGTCCACTTATAGACCAGCTGATCTGTTTTCCAGACAAGTATTCGATCTTGGTCCCGAGAGTAGAGGGGGCGACGATAATGCACTTTTATGAATATTCGGATCCAAGTGAGTACACAATATCAGAATTTGGTATTCGTGAGCCACAACGAGCTGTTTCCAATCCTATTGTTCCTGATATTATACTTGTGCCTGGATTGGCTTTTGACCAATGTGGAGGAAGGGTAGGGCATGGAAAAGGCTACTATGATCGCTATTTTGAGTCATATAAAGACTTGATAGAATATAAAATAGCTCTTGCCTATGACATTCAGATATTTGCGGCGGTCCCTATGGCTCCATATGACTGGCGCATGGATGCTATTATCACTGACAAAAGGGTTTTGACGTTCTGAATATTAGCGCTTGGACAGTGTAATGTTGATCTGTTGAATACTGTGGCCTTTCATTTCTGCTTTTAGATGATCTGCGATCATTTTTCGCCTATTTCTCACATATGTAAGTGCTACACTGGAGGGACATTCAATTAAAAGCGTACCATCCGTATTTATACTGATAGCGAGGTCTAACTCACGAAGTGTTGAGTCTGGTATCTTTTTCCATGCCTCTCCCAAACTCTTGTGTAGCTGAGCTAGCATCAAAAAACCTAAAGATTCCGTCATCTTGCTTAAGATCTCGTCTACCTTTTCAACCTTGTAGATTCTCATAAATGTATGAACTGGAAAGAATATCAATCATTTACACAGACTCTAAAACTCTAAAGCAACCCTGTTTACCTTCAAAAAGGGTATACTTTGGCTCCTTTTGAGAAGCAAGTATTTGATCCAAATATTTTCGGTTAGTATCAGTCATGAAAATTTGTCCAAAATTAGGTCCAGAAACGAGCTGTACTATCCTGTCCACTCGGTTCTCATCTAACTTATCAAAGACGTCATCGAGAAGCAATATCGGCGTATTTCCAGCATGGATCTGAGAGAGTAGGGCAAACTGGGCAAACTTTAACGCTACCATATAGCTTTTGTTTTGCCCCTGAGATCCAACTTTTCGGATTAAGGAGCCATTGAGTAGCATCTCTAGGTCGTCTCGATGAGGACCAAGACTTGTGTATCCCAAAGCTCTATCTTTATCAATAGATTGACTCCAAGATTTCTTCAGTGATGGCGCAGTGTAGTCAGATAGAGGTTCTGACGCTATATACCGTAATTCCACGTGATCATCACCACCAGATATTTGATTGTAGTACTCCAAAAACAGAGGTCGGATACGCTCAACCCATTTGAGCCGAATTTCAAGAATAGTCTCTGCCTCAATGGCCATTTGGTCCGATAAAATATTGAGCAACGACAGATCTATTCCATACTCCTGCTTTAGAAGTGCATTGCGCTGATCAAGTAGCCGCCTATAATTAATCAGAGAGGTAAGATAGGATACTGATTCTTGCGATATAAGCTGGTCCATGAACTTACGTCTCTCAGTACTTCCTCCCTTGATCAGGTCAATATCCGCCGGGGAGATCATGACCAAAGGAAATACACCTATATGGTCTGCTATGCGGTCATACTCTTTTTTATTTCGTCTCAGGACTTTGGGCTTCCCTACTCGTATACCACAAAATAACCGTTCTTCCTTGTCATTCATGGTGTATTGTCCCTCAATAATAGCCATGTCTGTATGATCTTTTATGACCATATTATCCGGAAGATATAGGTGCGTTTTCGTAAACGACAGATAGTAAATACTATCTATAAGGTTGGTCTTTCCCATTCCGTTGGCACCTATGATGCAGTTAAGCTTTTCTGAAAAACGAAGAGACGCTTCTTCTATGTTTTTGTAGTTGGTGATTGATAAGTGATTCAGAATCATATATACTCTTTGGCCACTTTGTGCAGGTATCTAATAAAAGTACAAATTACCTATTTTCGCACAAACTTAAGGGAAAATAAAAACATATCGCTATCTTGATCCTAATAAACAAAACAACTCATAATCAACCTTATGTTTAATTGACGCAAAAGAAACGCACTTCACTCTTATATCACTGGAGGACCAATACTTTCCCCTATTATATAATCTCTATTCTTTAACCATTAACACTACGGCTAATGACATCATTCCCTCCTCGTGTCCGACAAATCCCATTTTTTCATTTGTGCTTGCTTTGATTGAAACCTGCGAAGGCATAATATTTAGAATATCAGCGATACAAGCAGTCATTTGGGGAATGTATGGATTTAGTTTTGGTCGTTCAGCTACGATAGTCGCATCTATATTACAGATCTGGTATCCTTCTTTTTTGATAAGCTCATGCGTTGCGCTCAACAAGACTTTGGAATCCACTCCGGAGTAATGAGGATCTGTATCTGGAAAATGGTAGCCGATATCACGCAGGCCCAATGCACCCAGCATAGCGTCCATAATGGCATGCAATAACACATCTGCATCGGAGTGTCCGAGTAGACCCTTTTCGAAAGGAATATGAATACCTCCTAGCCAGAGCTCTCTTTCTGACACAAATCGGTGAACGTCATAGCCTTGCCCTACTCTTATTTGAAATCCATGTTGATTCCGCATAATTATTAATTGTGCTTAGAATGAAAGGGTTACGGTCAATCTGAGAGTGTTATTTAGTGGAGAGTTGGGGCGATCCGCGAGGAAATACGAAACATCAAACTTAACAAACTCATATACAATACCAGCTCCCATTGATAGCCCACCATTTGTGCCACTCATGGCGTTCTGAAAATGATAGCCAACACGCGCCGTAAGACGCTCCGCGTATGTATACTCGGCCCCCATAGCAAAGCTCATCTCCTTGAGTTCTCCGATGAAGCCTCTTGGATTGTCCCCCCATGAGCCAAATAAAGCTTTTAGGATGCTTTGACTATAGTATTTTTCTTTGTCTTTCTGTCCTCCTGTACCGATAGGAAATATTGGAACCATTAGTTTGGTCGCCTCTGTATAGACGCCCAATTGGTGGATGCTAGATATTTGGGTGTCTACCCCTACTCCAACCCGAAAGACGGCAGGAGAGAAGAGGTAAGTCTTGCCATCATCATGAGTGAGTTTGCCTCCAATGTTATTTGTGGCAATGGCTGCCTGTACCATTGCATTATGGTTTGCTATATTCACAGGAGCTCTGTATGTGAGTGATAGATCACAAAGGATAGTCTGTGCTTTGCTAGTCACTTGATTGACGGAAAAGTTATAATCGGAGACTCCATATCTAAGTGCCACCCCAGCACTCCAATATGGATGCATCCTCAGTGCATATCCGATATCTGCACCGAACTCATAGGGGTGTACCGGTACTGGATTTGCAACTCCATTAGGAAACGTAATAGCTTTTCCGATGTTGAAATAGCGCAAAGAGCCTGAAAGTGTATGTCGCAACCCTGTTGCATCCTCAAAACTATAGTAGCCTGATAGATATGAAATATTCATATCCTTAAAGAGATCAGGCATCCATGGTGTATAGGATAATGAAATGCCCCAAGTATTTGAAATAAACCCCATTTTGGACATATTGTGGCATATGCCAAATGCATCTGCGTTTGTAGCAACAGCAACATTTCCCATACCAGTACTACGGGCATCAGGTGAAACAGATAATGCAGGTAAGCCTACAATGATAGGTGACCAATATTTGTCTTGGGGCGCAGATCCCATCTGAGAGTCTTGAGAAAAAGCGGTCGTGCAAATAAATAGTGAGCAAGCTGTTGTATGAATAAGTGCCTTGATGGAGTACATATGTGTTTTTATTTTATCACAGAGTTTAGGATTAGGTGATCATCTGTGGTACTGTACAGATGTTGCATAGGGGCTGATGCCGGTGTAAATGTGTCAACCAGTGGGAATGCAATACAGTCCCCCATTTTCATTAGATAGTAGCAACTGAGTATTGCTATCGTTTGATGAATGTGTCCAAGAGACACTACACTCTGATGGATAATTGCTTCTCCTTCTATTGGCTCGTCCTGGTTATTTAGCATGACGTGTCGAATGGTATCGGGAAATTCTTCCTGGGGGAAAAACCGTGATATCGCCAAGGAGCCGTCAAAGTTGTAAGCTAATGATGGATCCAGGCCAAGTGCTGAAGTCGCTCGATAATATTGGAGGTCTACAAAGCTTACTCCGAGGGCTAATTCATGGTAGTATTTATGTGCATAGCACTCTTGTATAGACTTTCCTGCTTTGGAAAGGCGTACAACAAGAACTGGTACAAAATGCATATCAGAACTCCAAGTCGGCGTGTATAGTGTCTTGCCTGAATTGGTGATCGCATTGTCGGATCGCATGAAAAAATTGCCTATCGGATATTCTGTCCGCCTAGGTGCTCCAAGGAGAGTATACTCGGTACAAAATATCTTCATTTAGGCCAGCAACTCTCTCATCCGGTTATACATGACTGCTAGGTGTGAATACATAGATGTGTTTTGGACCACTACGGTATCAGGAACGATGATTCGAAATGGCGTGAAATTCCAAATGGCTTCAATTCCGATTCCAACGATCGTATTGGTAACTGCTTGCGCCACATCTACAGGAACCGTAAGGATACCGATATTGACATCTAGAGACTTCTTTTGCTCAAGATCTTCAAGAGGATACACAGGCACACCGTGAATCGTGGTGTTCGTTAGCTCTGGATCTATATCAAATCCTGCAACAACTTCAAGCCCGTATTGGGAAAGACCTTTGTCTTGTAGCAGTGCCGCACCTAGATTTCCCACCCCAAATATATATGCTTTATGATGGCCGGTAAATCCAAGGAACCGTTCCAATACGTGGACCATCTCTTCGACATCGTATCCGACACGAGTTTTCCCAGAAATGTCAACAAATGATAGATCTTTTGCCACAAGTGCTGAGTCCACACCAATACTTTTGGCAATATTTGTACTAGAAACGACTCGTTCTCCTCGTGAACTCAACAGTTTCACATAGGCTAAATACCATGGTAACCGACGAAGAACAGGTTCTGGGACTTGATGTGCTTTCTTATTTGCTGCCATCGAGAAGTATATGGATTCTACTATTGTTTTTTACGAGATGCTGGATATTTACGCACAAATATATACAAAAGGCCCTTTTAGTTATACCTTAGCCATTTTAGTAGCTCTTTGAGAGTAGGCTTTTTCCCATACATTAGGAGTCCGGTTCTAAATATTCGAGCAGCAGCCCATACCAAAAAGGCAGTCGAAACAGCTGTAATTAAACAAGATAGGGCCAGTTGCCACAATGGGGGATCAAATGGTAGGCGAACCATCATTACGAAGGGTGCTAAAAATGGGATAAAAGAACCCCACAAAGTTAGAGGACCATCTGGATTGTCCATTGAGTATAGTGCTCCATAAAAGCCAAACACCATGAAAATCATAACAGGACCGATGAATTGCTGTACATCCTCGTCACTATCGGTTGCAGCTCCAAGTGCCGCAAATATAGATGCGTATGAGACGTAAGCACAGATGAAATAAAAGACAAACGCAAATAAAATTCCGGTGAAGTTGAAGGACATCATCGGTTCAATGATACCCTGTACATCGGTAGCATCAAAATTTCCTGTTGATATCACATTGGTCTGAAGTTGACTAAGGTTGAGCGTAATGGAACTAAGGAAAACCCCTTGTAGGACGACAAAAGCAACAATCAGAAATATGCCCCATATGAGGACCTGTGTCAACCCTAAGGCGCCAATGGCCATAATTTTAGCTGATAGTAAGGTTGTTGGTTTGACGGATGAAGAAATAATCTCAACAATGCGATTCTTTTTTTCCTCAGTAACGCTACTCATCACCATACTACCATATATAGTGACAAAGAAAAAGATTGAAAAATTGAATACCTGACCGACAACAGTAGCCAATAGAGTTGATGACTGCTTTTCCTTGCCATCATTGAACCATTGGACGGACGAGATGTTGAGTGCAACATTCGTATCTTCAAGGATCTTGTCTAAGTTGGGGATATTATACGATGCAATTTTCTCACTACGCAATTTAGCTTTCAATATACGACTCAGTTCATCTCGCAAACGATTAGGAATAGAAGTATGCGAAAAGATCGTAATGGCATCAGGATTATCCAACAAGTCGTTGTTTATAAGAACTACTGCATAAATATCGTCAGGGCTATTGCGATACTCTTCCAAGCTTGCATTGGCATCCTTGAAGACAAAGCCATCTGCGTTATCTGCACCTTCACTGGCTATTGTCTTGAAGTATTTTCCGGTTTGATCAAGTATCACGACTTGTTTTTCTGATGTGTCACGTAATCCTAGCCCAAGGAGCATCGGGACTACTATAATGGCAATCATCAATATAGGGCTAAGTATAGTGATCAAGACAAATGATTTCTTCTTAACCCTCTCTATATATTCTCGCTTAAATACAATCCAAAACTTCTCCATAATTTGGCTATTTCTTTTTTACTGCATCAAGAAATATTTCATTCATGCTTGGTAGGACCTCTTCAAAGTATATGATGTTCCCCCATTGAGTACACAGTTGTATTATTTCATTTGAGGTCAATGATTGGTTGTTTTCCAAAAGTAGACTTGTGCGACCATACTCATCGGAAATCAGACTATTTATGGTAAAGTGGTTGCTCGAAGCATCCGAAATGGTTGGGGTGGAGTCATAAATGACTTTGTAGATATTTCCCTTATAACTTTCTCTCACACTCTGGACTGTACCCTGCAATACAACTTTTGATTGGTTAATAAGCGTAAGATTGTCGCATAGGTCTTCCACACTTTGCATGTTGTGTGTAGAGAAAATCAGAGTATGCCCATTTTCTCTTAGCCGAAAAATTTCGTCTTTGAGGATTTCCACATTGATAGGGTCAAATCCACTAAATGGCTCATCAAATATAAGCAACTTAGGTTCATGAATGACGGTACAGATAAACTGAACCTTTTGTGCCATTCCTTTCGAAAGTTCGGATACCCTTTTATTCCACCATGGCATGATCTCCATTCTTTCGAACCACACTTGTAATCTTCTTTTTGCCTCTCGCAAGCTGAGCCCTTTTAGCCTGGAAAGATATATGGCTTGGTCTCCGACTTTCATTTTTCTGTACAAGCCTCGTTCCTCGGGGAGATAACCAATAGAGTCAAGATCTGACCTCGTGAATGGATGCCCATCAAATATTACCACACCTGAGTCCGGAGCGGTGATTTGGTTGAGGATACGAATAAGAGTCGTTTTTCCGGCTCCATTTGGCCCCAATAGACCATGAATCTTTCCTTTTTCTACCGCAAGGCTTACATGATCCAACGCTCGATGGTTCGCATAATCCTTGACAATATCTTTCACCTCCACAATGTACTCACTACTCATCTCTAAGCACTCTACTATATGGGTTTATGATTCTTTCACCCAATCTTTTTGCTAGTTTATTTTTCAGCTCACACAACCGGGCATATTCCGAAAAAAGCATAGCTTCCTCATCAGACGATCCTCCGGCATCATTAGCAAAAGAGTATATACGGCCAAGCATTTCAGATATCTTTTTTAGGATCACGTCATACTTATAGCTCATTATAACTTGCATTATGCGGTAGCTAATTTGAGCAGCCTGTTTCTCCTCTTCTTCAAATTTACTGTGCATGGAACTCAGGACATAGTCGTCAATCAACATTTTGGTTGAGTAGTAGGTTATGATCTCATTTTCATGCCACGTTAGATAGCGTTCCGGAGAGAGTCTTGGGTTTTGTTCCAGTTCATCCATGAGTTCATCTAGTATCTGCTGGAATGTTTTGCTAAGCGTGCCGGTTGTGCGCAGATCTAGCGTCTGATCATAGATAGCCTCTATTACATTTCCACCGATGGTCCCATCGTTTTTTTGAAAATCCTCAAGCACAAGCATCCCCTCCTTTAGAATATATCTCAATAGTTCTTCCTCAAAAGGGGTGACCGGAGCCTTGATGGTGGCCCGTCTGCCGGGTGTGTGTGCCTGACTTTTATCATTTGAGGCATCCGAGACATTTTTGTCACTTTCTTGAGTTTCTTGACGTTTGGTTCGCTGTTGCTCCCTCTCCTTTGCCCTATATCGTTCGTTAACATTCTCGCGACATAGTTCCTCTACTTTCCTGGCTAGAGCATTCACTGTTACCCCCATGAGGTTCGCAATGTTCCCAATATAGATTTCACGGGTCAATTGCTCGGGTATGTGTGCTATTGACTCAGCAAGTTGCTGTACTATGCTCGCTTGAGCTTGGGGAGTATCTCCGAGCTCTTTCTTGAGCTCTTTTGCCTTAAAAAAGAGCCCATCAACTTCATTTTCTTGGATGTATTCTTCAATAGTTTCACGACTGTGAGTTCGTGCAAAAGAATCAGGGTCTTCATTTTCTGGAAGCGTGACCACTTGGACGTTCATACTTTTCTCAAGTCCTACATCCAAACCTTTGAGGGCTGCTTTTAGCCCTGCCGCATCACTATCAAATATCAGCGTCACATTTGGTGTGTAGCGCCTGATCATTTGTACTTGCTCGCCGGTTAGAGCCGTTCCCGAACTTGCAACGACGTTCTTTATTCCCCTTTGGTGCATTGATAGGACATCCATGTAGCCTTCCACCACCAGACATTTATCGCTTTTCGAAATAGCGTTTTTGGCATGGTATAGTCCATAGAGTTCCCTGCTCTTGTCGTATAGTATAGATGCCGGGGAGTTGACATACTTACCGGTGTTTTCCTTTTTGACCAGTATTCGTCCTCCAAATCCAACGACACTACCACTTATTGAGTGAATCGGATAGATTACTCGATCCCTGTATCGATCAATATAGTCTCCTTTTTGTGTTTTGAGTACAAGGCCGACCTCCTCCATGTCTTCCAAACTCATGCCTGCACTCCTTGCTTTCCGGACCATAAAGGTTGAGTCGTTGGGGGAGTATCCAAGCTCAAATTCCTTTATCGTCTCATCCTTGAGACCTCGCTCTCTGAAATAACTCAGGCCTATACGCCTGCCTTCTGCATCCTGATGGAGGGTCGTTACAAACGCATCTTTGGCAAATGTGTTGACAGCTCTAAGTTCTTCCCGTTTGTTTTTACGTTCCAGTTGCTCGGGAGTGGCCTCTTTATCCTCTACCGTAATCCCATACTTTCGACCCAAGTATTTGATTGCTTCAGGAAATGTCAAGTGCTCATGCTTCATTATGAAAGTCAGCGGATTGCCACCCTCACCGCAAGAGAAGCACTTACATATGTTACGTGATGGAGAGACGCTAAACGATGGCCTTGTATCATCGTGAAAGGGGCAAAGACCGACATAGTCTTTCCCTTTTCGGTGAAGGGTTACGAAGTCACTGACGACATCAACAATCTCAGCTCGATCAATAACCTTATCTATGGTTGATCTGTCAATCATTTCAAGGCGTGGAAACCAACTACACTACAAAGATACCGAAAAATAGAAATGATTTCCCCATAAATTTAGAGGCGCACTATCCGCTGTTTATCGGGTGGGTTTGATACAGAGTATCTCGCGTATATCGGTTGTGAAGTTTTGAGTTTTGTGGTTGTGTCGGGTAATGCCATCGAGTATATGGGGATCACGGATCGCCATGAAGAGGGCCTCTCTACCATATTTCTCAGAGAAGAGTTTACTGAGTTGTTGTATTTCTTTTTCCTTTAGTCGCTCTTCGGAATAAAAGGAAAGGCGACTGCCAGAGTTTTCCATTTCCGTAGCTATAATCCCAGCTTTTTTGAAGGGACAGTCAGGCTTGTAGAGCCTATCTAATAGAGCTTTGAGTACTGGAGCAAGATCAGACAAATTATTTGTCGGGGTGTCCAGTTTTATTCTTGCTTCCGGGAAGTATTGTTTTTGCTTATCATTATGTCGATCAGTTTTCAGATAGAGGATAATCGTATTGGCCAGTAGCCCTTTCTTCTGTAGCGATGTGCAGACAATGTCGGCAAACTCCATCATAATCGTATATAATTCGTGCTTATCCGAAATAGGGGTACTAAATGATCTACTACGCCTGATACTCATTGTTGTGGTGGGGTCGAGTTTGATGCGCTCAACACCTTTTAATTCGTAGTAGGTATCCAGCCCTGTCGATGTGAAGTTGTGTTTTATCCACCGCGTAGAGCGCCTGGTTAGCTCTTCCGCATTTAGGATGTTGTAGTCTATCATCTTTTGCAGATTATGTCTGCCAATCCCCCATACATCGTTGATTGGGGTCGCTTTGAGAATGCTACGCGTGAGTTGTGCATCATTCAGTACAAAAACTCCGCCATATTCCTCCTGTTTTTTAGCTACATGGTTAGTAATTTTGGCCAAAGTCTTCGTGGGAGCAAAGCCTATACTAATCGGGATACCAGTCCCCCTCAACACCTTCTGTCGCACCTCTTTGCCAATTTGCTCCAACTCTTCGTTGTTGCCAACTTTCACAAAACATTCATCAATAGAGTAAATTTCTTGTTGGGGCATGGTATGTCCAATGATACGCATTACTCGATTGGATAGGTCTCCATATAAAGCATAGTTGCTGGAGCAGACGACAATGTTTTCTTGATCAATGAGCTCCTTGACCTGAAAAGCAGGTACCCCCATAGGTACTCCGAGCCTTTTTGCCTCATTACTCCTACTAATCACGCATCCATCATTATTTGAGAGGACTACCACTGGCCGCCCTACCAGCTCTGGCCGAAAAAGTCTCTCGCAACTCACATAGAAGTTGTTACAATCAATTAAACCGTACACTGCCTTTTCTTATTGGGACGGTGAATTATATGGGTGATAACCCCCCAAAGCATAAGATCCGGAGTAGTCTCAAAAGTATATGAGGCTTGTTCAGGATCCGATGAGGTTAGGAATATGCTACCATTTTTGTCGTAATGGACGAACTTGATATCAAATGCGCCATTGAGGTAACACACGACCAAGTCATTTTCACAAAATGTGAGCGAACGGTCTATTACGATCAGGTCACTATCGTACACCCCGACATCACTGAGCGCATCTCCTTCGATGCGCGCAAAAAAGGTTGTCTCGGGGTGCTGTATTAGCTCTTTGTTGAGGTCTATAGGATTTGTCGCATGATCAGTGGCGGGCGATGCAAATCCGCTATGCGACATTTCTATGCTTGCCACAGGTTTTCGTAGTTTTTATACTTTGTATCAGTCTCATCTCTGACACAAAGATACTGCATCTTCACCTAAGAGTTCCTTTTTGTCAGGAATAAAAACAATGACCTCTTCTCAACAGATATCAGATCGGCTTTGAACGTCACTACCACCCCCAGGCTAACTCTACTCGTTATTTTTTTTCGAAGCAGGAAGAAGCACCTCATAGGTGTTGTCGTCATAATAGATGATGACCTTCTCTACCTGTTTTTTTGAGAAAGGAGCAATGCCACTGTCCACAATATTGCCCCCAACAACGTTGTCAACAGCCTCTCCGGGCCCTGGTGACGTGGTCTGCTGTGTGGGAACGACCTCACGAAATAGAGGAATTGATCGCTCTCGTTCTTCTTGAATTCTAGCTACGGAAGTGAGCATCGGTCCAACACCGTTGAGTAACCACTCTGCTTCGTAGTTTGGAAAAGCGGCAAGTATCTTGTCGACCACCTCCGAGCTGGCATTATTTCTTCCGGTCAAGACATGACTGAGTGTGGAAGTCTTTATACCTGTTCGGGTTGAAAAATCCACTTGACTAAGTCCTTCTCGGGTAATTATGCTTTTTATTCGTTCTTTGGTTGTGCTCATTTTTTTCCTGTAAAAAGTGTGTATTAGTATGTGAATTCACACACTGGTTAACCGTCCAAACTCTATATCCAATCCGTGTGTACAAATTTATACATAAATAATCGTTTCAAAAATAGACTCATTGAATATGGTCCAAGTTTTTATACGATTACCCCGATAACCCAACCTATAATATTTTTTGAAAATTTTCGCAATAATCTAATTATTAGATGATTGGTCTTTTCAAAACGAACTAACGATGGTAAATTCGAGGGGTTATGGCGACACAGGATCACCGGCGGTCCTACAATTTTTGGAGGGAATGCGTATAACACTATAATGCAAAGCATTTTATATCAAAAGTTGGTAGCTATCTCTTTCGTTAATCCGTGCAAAGATAGCAGATTGTGGGTTGTGTTATTGACCCATGGCTCAAGATTTACATTTGTGACAGATGTGTATAGTTTTGGATTCACAAATGTGAACAATGACTTCTGGGGTGTAAATATATTGGATATTTATTCACGTATACAGTGTGATATATACCTGCTGCCAGCCCATCTTCGAACCAAGGGCACGGCATTGTCTGTCACACCAAGATTCTTTCTTGAAATGGTGATCAGCAATTCTTTTATGCGTCTAAACATTTGCTTCTATCCGTAAAACCGATCGCTTCTATCCGTGAAAACTTTTGCTTCTATCCGTGAAATATTTCATCCCCAACAACACCCCTACTCTCAGTGGTTTACGACTCACTACTTTTAGGGCACAATCTGGCCTAAAAGTAGTGAGTCGTTTTTCTTACTAAAAACATAGTTCTGATCTATGGGCTTTCCCAAACGTAATTGAGGGAATCGCTGTACTGTGGTTTATAAATCTTTTTGCCTCAAAAAGTGGTATGTTTGTGACTATATAATTACAAAGTATGATGAGATGAGAAGAAAAGAACAGCTTCAATCATTTGAGAAACTTTTGGACATCCTTGATATCCTTCGGGTGCAATGCCCATGGGATGCCAAGCAGACGAATCTCTCGTTGCGTCCCAATACTATTGAGGAGGTATATGAGCTAAGTGACGCACTTCTGCGATCTGATGTAGAGGACATCAAGAAGGAGCTGGGAGATGTGCTACTACATGTCCTTTTTTATGCAAAAATAGGAGATGAGCAAGGAGCATTTGACCTAAAGGATGTATGTGACAAGCTGGTAGACAAATTGATTTTTAGACATCCTCATATATTTGGAGATACCAAGGTGAAGGATGCGCATGAGGTCGAACAAAACTGGGAGGCTATCAAGCTGAAAGAAAAGGGTGGCAATAAGACAGTACTCGCTGGTGTTCCTCGCAGTCTTCCATCGATGATCAAGGCGTATCGAATCCAGGAAAAGGTCTCTAATGTCGGATTTGATTGGGAGGATCGTAGCGACATTTGGGCAAAAATTTCTGAAGAGCTACAGGAACTCCGTGAGGTGATTGAAGGAGAGGAGTCAAACGCACGTAGGGAAGAGGAGTTTGGAGATCTCTTATTTAGCCTAATCAATATGGGGCGACTCTATGGAGTTGACCCAGACACTTCACTTGAAAGGACTAATAATAAATTTACCAAACGCTTCAATTATGTGGAGGCGAAAGCTCAAGAAAATGGGCAACAGCTTCGAAGTCTTTCGTTAGAGCAACTCGAAAACTACTACAGAGAGGCTAAAATCAATGAGCGACGTGACACAATGCCTTATGATGAGTAGAAATAATGTCCAAAATAAAAATAGTAATACCATCCGAATATGAAGCAAACGAAGAGATATACTGTGACAGGGATGAGTTGTGCCGGTTGTTCGGCTGCAGTGGAGTCAGCCCTCAGAAAGTGTGCCGGTGTCCAGAGTGCGGATGTCAATCTGCTTGAGCATAGTGCCACTATCCACTATGAGGACCGTGTCGTTTCGCAACAACAACTCCGAGCTGTGGTCCAAGGCATAGGGTATGATCTACTCATAGATGACGAGACAAAGGATGTCCCCTACTCTACCCACATGGCAGACAGCGGAGTATCGAGCCTGAAAAACAAGCTCATCACCGCAGTGCTTTTGTCTGCAATCATGATGACTATTGGATGGCATCCGCATTTACTTGGAATCAGCGAAGGCTACATTGAGATCCTGAGTTTTCTACTGGCTTCAGTGATTTACTTTTATTGTGCAAGAGAATACCACCATCGTGCCCTCCGGCAAATAGTCCATGGGAGCTTTACGATGGATACGCTCATCAGCATGAGTACCTCCGTTGCCTACCTCTTTAGTGTTGTACGCTTTTTCCTCATCTGCGCAGGGGGCAACCACGACTCTATGGGGAGTGGATACTTTGATGTCATCGGAATGATCATCTCTTTTGTGCTACTTGGTAGATTGCTTGAGGAAAAGGCAAAAGCGCGTACCGGTGATGCATTGCGTGCTCTCATGTCTATAAGGCCTACCCATGCACTTATCGAACAAGAAGGGATCGTACGCGAGGAGCCGGTTGCTGAGATTAGGGTTGGTGATGTGATCTTAGTCCGCAAAGGAGACTATGTACCGGTTGACGGTCATTTGCTAACCCAAGGAGTCTTTGACGAAAAAAACATTACCGGAGAGGCACTACCGGTGGATAAGGCAATTGGGGATCCTGTATATGCCGGTACGGTGTGCGTGGGAGGTAGCGCTAGATTTGTGGCACGAAAAGTCGGAGCAGAGACGATGCTGGGGATGATTATCAAATCGGTACAAGATGCCCAAGCAACTAAGGCTTCGATCCAACGGATCGCTGATAAAATTTCAGGAGTTTTTGTTCCCGCAATCCTGCTGATAGCCCTACTGACTTTTGTATCATGGGGGATGTTTGGGGATGTTGACTCGTGGTCGAAAGGACTTTACCATGCTATCAGCGTCCTTGTCATTGCTTGTCCGTGTGCACTAGGTCTGGCGACACCTACAGCTATTGCGGTCGCAATTGGACGTGCCTCTCAGATGGGCCTTTTGATTCGTGACGCAGTGGCACTTGAGCACTTGAGCAAAGTAACGGACTTGATTTTTGACAAAACAGGAACCCTAACCAAAGGAGAGTTTCGCATACAAGACGAAATATGGCTATGTGATACGCCTCTATACCGCACGCTTTTGTCAGTTGCCGAACAGCAATCCTCTCATCCTGTAGCCAAAGCCATATCCGAATACTCCCCTGCAGAGAATGGCATAAGCCTCTCTGTGGAGGAAGTATCGGGAGGCGGTCTTTTGTTTGAATATGGAGGGCACAAATATAGAATAGGCAATGACACCTTTGCTACGTATCAACCATCGCCACAAGCAGAGGCCTTTTTGGAAAAGAACAGTACAAGTACTCTCGTCTATTATACCAAGGACGGTGAACTGCTGGCGATCATAGCCTTGGATGACGAGCTAAGAGAAGATGCGAGGAAGGTCGTACAACGACTTTCGGACAGGGGGCTTGCACTACATCTACTGTCCGGTGATCAACGTCAACGAGTAATGACTATATCGGACAAAGTTGGCATTCATAGTGCAGAGGGAAACATGACTCCACTAGACAAGCAGGCTTTTGTTGAGCAACTACAATTGAATGGAAAGGTTGTGGCCATGGTCGGTGACGGTGTCAATGACTCCCCGGCGCTGGCATTGGCCGACCTAAGCATAGCTATGGCCAGCGGAAGTGATGTGGCCACAGATGTGGCACAAGTCACGGTCCTAGCGGATTCTTTGCTCGTCTTAGATGGTGCCATATCACTCTCTCAACGTACGGAACGAATTATTTACGAAAATTTCTTTTGGGCATTTGGTTATAATTTGGTTGCTATTCCTCTTGCAGCAGGCATTCTTTCCCCTACCCTTGAGCTTTCCCCAATGGTTGCTGCGGCGGCAATGGCCATGAGCTCAATATGTGTGGTGCTGAATAGTTTGCGATTAAAAAAATAACATTCAACAATGGACTCATATTCTCAAGCCGTTGCATTTTTATTTAACCAAATTCCTGTTTTCCAAAACATTGGGTCGAAAGCCTATAAGCCTGGGCTAAGCAGAGTAGAAGCCCTTCTCAAACGATTTGGCTCTCCTCAGACAAAGTTTCGATCCGTGCATGTAGCGGGAACTAATGGCAAAGGGTCGACCTCATCGCTTATAGCCTCAACACTACAAGAATCTGGACTAAAGGTGGGGCTTTTTACCTCTCCTCACTTGGTGGATTTTCGTGAGCGCATACGTGTTAATGGCGATATGATATCCGAAAAGTATGTCCTTGACTTTGTCAAAAAAGTGGCACCGGCAATTCCTTCGGAGATAGAGCCCTCCTTTTTTGAGCTCACTACGGCGATGGCTTTCAGTTACTTCTCCGAGCAAGAAGTGGACATAGCTGTTGTTGAGGTTGGTATGGGCGGAAGGCTGGACTCGACCAATGTCATAACTCCACTTGTAAGTGTCATCACGAATGTGAGTCTGGATCATACCGCCTACCTTGGCAATACACTCTCGGAAATAGCATACGAAAAGGCCGGTATCATCAAGCCAGAAATTCCGGTGGTCCTTGGGCGTAGTTGCGAAATGGATGTAACCGAGGTTGTCACAAAAAAGGCGGCAGAATGTCATGCTCCCCTGACCCTTGCTGATCACAAGCAAGAGATACTAATGTATTGCGAAGATGCAGAAGGATATAAACTCACTACAGCGCATTTTGGGACTCTATCATTGCCACTTCTTGGCATATATCAGATTGAAAATGCGACGACTGTCCTTCACGCGCTGTCGATCCTCCGCCAATGTGGCTTGCATATACCGGACGATGCCGTTGCTAGAGGTTTTGCCAATGTCGCCCAAGTCGGCCTGAGAGGGAGGTTAGAAGTCCTTCAACCAGATAGCCCCAGAGTCGTTTTGGATACCGGGCATAATCCTGGCGCTTGGACTTACTTAGGACCTCAACTAACAAAGTGGCATAATGATGGTGGTGTTCTTTGTGTGATCGGGATGGCCTCGGACAAAGATGTCGCTACAGTCCTATCCCATGTACCAAGCACGGCTCAGCTCATCTGCACACATGCCAAGAGCGAACGCTCAATGCCGGCAGATCGACTGGCCGACCTGGCTCGAAAAGTCGGTATTGAAAACATATTGGTTATTCCGGAAGTAATGGATGCCTACAATCAAGGCATACGAATATGCCAAGAGAAAAGCATTCGGACTCTCTTCATCGGTGGAAGCAATTTCGTAGCAGGTGAACTTATCAATGGGCTAAAAGGAGGGTTTGCACATTAGAGGCTTGATTTTACCCATATCACGCCATTCTTTCATACGAAAATACCAATAAGTAGGTATATCGCTTTATTGAATACGGGAGTATATTTGCGCAGTAGAATAAAAATATGAAACAGACAAAATGAAACTATCTGAACTAAAAACCGGCGATCGTGGAGTCATTATTTCCCATCATGCACCCAAGGTTTTTAGAAAGCGATTGCTTGAGATGGGTTTCATACCCGGAGAGGAGATACTTGTGGTAAAAAATGCTCCTCTAAAGGATCCTGTAGAATACCATATATTGGGCTATAATATTACTCTCCGTCGTTCTGAAGCAGAGACGATTGAGGTTCGGAAAATATGTGACTCCGAACCCCGAACAACAGAGAGTCCAAGTCAGCATCGCAAATACTCATCGGAAGGTCCTAAGCCCTTGTATGCCAATACATCTTTTGAACAGAGGCATATCATCAAGGTTGCATTCGTAGGGAATCCCAACTGTGGTAAGACATCACTATTCAATGCAGCCAGTGGAGCATCTGAACATGTGGGCAATTACAGTGGAGTGACAGTCTCGGCCAAGACAGCTATCTATCGACAAGGGGGCTATACATTTGAGCTTACTGACCTTCCCGGAACTTATTCACTCTCATCATACAGCCCTGAAGAGCGCTTCGTCCAGCAATATATTTTTGGTAATGATGCGCCCGATATCGTCCTAAACGTAGTTGACGCATGCAACCTCGAGCGTAATCTCTATATGACTACACAGGTTATGGAGAGCGGACTTCCTATGGTGATTGCTCTAAACATGTGGGATGAACTTGAGCAGAGTGATAGTCAACTAAATACAGATGCCCTAAAAGAACTTATCGGCATGCCAATGGTGCCAACCGTTGGGCGAACCGGTTTTGGACTTGAAGAGCTTTTTTCGGAAATCATCAGGTTATTTGAACATCGATCTGATGTGCGCCGTATTGTTGACGTTCAGTATCCCGAGTTTTTGGAACAAGCGATAGCGTTCACCCAAGAAGCAGTCTTGCAAGTAGAAGAGAGTAGCAGTACGCCCATACTCGGAAGGGTACGCCCTAGGTTTATTGCAATAAAACTTCTCGAAGAGGACACCTCCTTCATAGATTTGGTCAGCAAGTGCTTACCCAAGATGGAGTATCTGATCTCTAGAAGCAAGTATGCGATTCAAGACTACGAGAAAAAGACTAATCACGAAATCCAAGAAAGCATCACCAATGGCCGATACGGTTTTGTACGAGGTGCACTCCAAGAGACGTACAGTCCGGACTACTCCAAAATCACAGAGAGGAACCAAAAGATAGACCATATTCTGACGCATAAAATCTGGGGGTATCCGATATTTCTTCTGATTATGCTTCTCACGTTTCAGGCGACCTTTCTACTTGGGCAGTATCCCATGGAATGGATTGAGACGGGGGTGGATTACCTCAACACCTACATTGGCGCATGGATGTCCCCCGGACCACTACGAGACTTAATTACAGACGGTGTTATATCGGGGGTGGGAGGAGTACTTGTGTTTTTGCCCAATATCGTCATCCTCTATCTATGCATATCTCTAATGGAAGATACCGGATATCTAGCGAGAGCGGCATTTCTGATGGATAAAATCATGCATGGCATGGGATTGCATGGCAAGTCCTTTATTCCACTTTTGATGGGGTTCGGGTGCAACGTTCCTGCGATCATGTCTACGCGTACTATCGAGAATCGCAACGCACGCATGGTAACGATGCTGGTAAACCCATTCATGAGTTGTAGCGCACGACTCCCTATTTATTTGTTGCTCGCAGGCACCTTTTTCCCTAATAGAGCAGGTCTAGTGCTCTTTGCACTGTACTTTCTCGGGATTGTTGTCGCTGTAATCAGCGCACTCCTTCTAAAGCGTTGTTTCTTTTCTAGCGATGAGACCCCCTTTGTGATGGAGCTTCCTCCATATCGTATTCCAACACCCATTAGCGTTTTCCTGCACATGTGGCAACGGAGCAAACAGTACCTAAAGAAAATGGGATCTACGATATTGGTGGCATCTATCATCATATGGGCACTTGGGTATTTCCCCCACTCTTCTGATCCGGAGATCACACCATCTGAGCAACAAGAACAATCCTACATCGGGCAACTGGGGCATGCTATACAGCCTATATTTGAGCCACTCCACTTTGATTGGAAAATGAGTGTAGCCTTATTGACTGGAGTCGCTGCCAAAGAGATTGTCGTAAGCACTATGGGTGTTCTCTATGGAAATGATTCTGATGCGACAGGATTACCCAGCAAGCTCCAACATGAGACCTACTCTGATGGCACCAGAGTCTTCACGCCGACAGTGGCGTTTGCATTCATGGCTTTCACACTTTTGTACATTCCATGTATAGCAACGGTAGTGGCAATAGGCAGAGAGTCTGGGTCGTGGAAGTGGGCATGCTTTCAAGTGGCATACTCTACCACAGTGGCTTGGCTTATCGCATTTTTGATTACTTTCCTTTTTGTGTTTTGATCAAAGCATGCAGTCAATCATTGTATATTTCATTATCGCTATTGCCGCTGTTATTGTGGTCAGGCAAGTTGTAAGAATCCTAAGAGGAAGTAAAAAAGGCTCCTGTTGCTCATGTCCAGCTCAGAGCCTATCTAAATGCAAACACCAACAACAAGGTACCCAAAGCTCCCATCCAGCTCGCTAAACACGGTCGGATATTTCCCCTTTATCCACACTCAACAGTTGCGATGAAGGGCAAACACCCCACCCCTACTTTCTGAGGCTTTTTCTAGGTGAAAGTTACTGGGGGCCCCCTATAGGACTGCCATACGTTTTCTACGACATTGAACACCAAACATATTGATGTCGAATACTATATCGGCTGTGATTTGAGTTGTAACAAGGTGGTCAGCATACACTAAGGCTAAGAGCTTATATTGAAGACTAAGGTTCTAATAAATTGGTAACTTTGTGTGTTATATTATCCAATAATTGAGAGTACACACAGAGAAATGTTTAATAACCTATCAGAACGTCTTGAACGGTCATTCAAGATACTCAAGGGCGAAGGAAAAATAACAGAGCTAAATGTAGCCGAAACCGTCAAAGATGTGCGACGAGCACTCCTAGAAGCGGACGTCAACTATAATGTCGCAAAGACTTTTACGGATCGAGTACGGGAGAAAGCCCTAGGTCAAAAAGTACTAACCTCGGTAAAGCCGGGAGAGTTGCTGGTCAAAATAGTGCATGATGAGCTCACCGCCCTGATGGGAGGAACAGCAGCTCCATTTAAGACTGATGCTCATCCGAATATCATATTGATGTCAGGTTTGCAAGGATCTGGGAAAACCACATTTACCGGAAAACTCGGCAACCTCTTAAAGACCAAGTATAACCTCAAGCCACTTCTTGTCGCTGGTGACGTATATCGGCCAGCGGCAATTGACCAGTTAAAGGTTCTCGGTGAACAGTTGGGCCTCCCTGTATATACGGAGGATGGGAGCCAAGATCCGGTTGCAATTGCACAAAATGCGCTAAAACTTGCTTTCAAAGAAGGGTATGACACGATCATCATAGATACAGCAGGTCGTCTTGCTGTTGATGATGTATTGATGGATGAGATCTCACGGATCAAGGCTGCAGTCCACCCCACAGAGACACTCTTTGTCGTTGACTCTATGACAGGGCAAGACGCTGTGAATACGGCCAAAGAGTTCAATGATCGATTGGATTTTGACGGAGTGGTACTTACCAAATTGGACGGAGACACTCGCGGCGGAGCTGCACTATCTATACGGACAGTAGTGGACAAGCCAATCAAGTTCATCGGCACTGGAGAAAAGCCTGACGCGATTGACGTCTTTCACCCAGAGCGGATGGCAGATCGTATCCTCGGGATGGGCGATGTAGTCTCTCTTGTAGAGCGCATGCAAGATCAGTACGATGAACGGAAAGCGGCCGAACTAGAGAAAAAGCTCAAAAAAAATGAGCTAGATTTCAACGACTTCTTGGAACAAATCCAAAACATTCGAAAGATGGGGAACCTAAAGGATCTTTTGGGCATGATTCCGGGAGTTGGCAAGCAAATCAAAGATCTGGATGTTGATGACAATGCCTTCAAGAGCATTGAGTCCATCATAATGTCTATGACTCCCCAAGAGCGTACACATCCTGATCTCATCAATGGGTCAAGGAGAAAAAGAATCGCAGATGGTAGCGGAAACTCACTTCAGGAGGTAAATAGAGTGATAAAGCAGTTCATGCAATCACGAAAATTACTGCACAACATTTCAAAAATGAGTGGAGGCTTACCCAGTGGACTAAAAGGCATGCGAAATAGGTAAGCCATATAGATAATAGTTGCGATAATTGCCCAAATACACACAATATACCACAGGAAAAGAAACCATGAATAACCAACCATACACTCTACTTGACGGCAAGCGAGTAGCGGGAGAGATTGGGCGAGAAATTGCTAATGAGGTACACGCCATAGTTGAGTCAGGTCATGAGCCCCCTCACCTAGCCGCCATACTTGTAGGACATGATGGCGGTAGTGAAACCTATGTAAAAAACAAAATAAGGACCTGCGAGGAGCTAGGCTTTAGGAGTACCCTCGTTCGTTTTGACAACGATATCACCGAAGAGGAGCTCCTCAAGGAGGTTGGCAAAATGAACCAGGACGACAATATTGATGGCTTTATAGTCCAGCTTCCATTACCCAAGCATATCGATGAGCAAAAAGTAATTGAGGCGATTGACCCTTCAAAAGATGTTGACGGCTTTCATCCGATCAATATCGGTAAAATGAGTATAGGCTTGCCCGGATTTGTCTCTGCAACACCGGCCGGAATCTTGGAGCTCATGAAGAGATATAACATTGAGACCCAAGGCAAACACTGTGTTGTACTTGGACGAAGCAACATAGTTGGGAAGCCGGTAGCATTACTTATGCTACAAAAAGCATATCCAGGTGATGCCACTATTACAGTTTGTCACAGTAGGACTAAAGATATTGAAGAGATTTGCAGAACGGCGGATATCATAATAGCCGCACTTGGCTCCCCCTATTTTCTCAAAGAAAATATGATAAAAGAAGGAGCCGTGGTGATAGATGTCGGGACGACACGCATACCGGACAATAGTCGGAAAAGTGGATATCGCCTTGCCGGTGATGTTGACTTTGACAACGTGGCACCTCACTGCTCCTATATCTCGCCTGTTCCGGGTGGCGTGGGGCCTATGACCATTATCACCCTTATGAAAAACACGCTTATAGCGTGGCACCGGAGAAATAGTACCCGATAAATCAGCAATACCAAACTCTCTGTAATAACAGATCTCCACATGAGGTTAAACAAGAAAATGTACGCTAGAGCAATCATGGTACTGCTTGTATCTGCATTGCTTCTGACTTCTTTATATCCCAAAAGAGAGCAAGCTCGCTTTAAGTACAGATATACACTCAATCAGCCATGGCGCTACGAAGATGTTGTGATTGCCGAATTCGATTTTGACATTCGGAAAAGTCCAGATAGGATCCAGGCAGAAAAGAGTGCTATAGAAAATACGATGATTGAGTACTACACTGTACAACCTCAAGTGTATATTCAACAAAAGAATCGGCTAGCCGAAGCCTACAACAAAGACAGTCTGCCCTCCGAGCTCATACGTCACAGTGGATACATGCGTTACCTGCTTGATGAACTCGAAAAGATCTACAGCATTGGAATCATAAAAGACCGCGCCGATGCCCAAATATCGGACACCACCCAACTCTATGTAATTGACACGGACAATGTTGCCAAAAGTCGAACCGGTGCCGATGTTTTGACTCAGAGACAGGCTTGTAAACGGTTATTCAAGGATCTACCTACAGGACTTGACTCTCTCGTATTGTTACGAGCAAATATTGCATCATACATTAGGCCAAACCTCTATCTCAATGAGAGCATGACCGACCAGATGCTAGAGTCCAGAAAGTCAGCCATAGAGGAGACAATCGGGAAAGTATCAAAGGGTGAGAAAATCGTAGGTCAAGGCGAAGAGGTCACACCGGATGTCTTTCAAAAACTCGAGAGTTATAGACAGGCCTATGAGCAGCAGTCAATATCGGATGAGGAGGTCATTTTACAGCGAGTAGGCATATTTCTACTGATCACACTTCTGCTCTTTGCCCTTCTTCTTTACTTCTCTGCGTTCAGGCCAAACGTACTCATAGATGGGCGGAATTTGCTTTTTATTTTCGTTCTGGTTGACTTTTTTGTCGGACTTACGTACCTATTGGTCCCGATAGCACCACTTTCAGTTTACATGATTCCGTACTGTATGATCGCCATACTTGTACGTATTTTCATCGACTCTCGTACGGCATTCGTGACTTTTTTGATGACGGTAATCCCGAGTTCGTTGATTGTTCCTGATCAGTTGGAGTTCATTATACTCAATGTCATAGCAGGACGTATAGTCATTGTTACCCTTCATAACCTTTCTCAACGAAGCGATCTTATTAGGACTACTTTTTATGTATTCCTAACTATGGTCCTGACCTACGTCATATACTCAATGGCTATGGGTACGAACTTGCATGAGCTAAAGTACGTCACACTCCTGTATTTCGCAGTCAACTTGGTATTCTTGATGTTTTCGTACTCTATGGTCTACCTTGTTGAGCGTAGTTTTGGCTTTGTGTCCAATATCAGCTTAGTTGAGCTCGCAGATATCAACAAACCTCTATTGCGTCGCCTAAGCGAAGTCGCACCAGGTACTTTCCAGCACTCCCTAAACGTCTCTATTCTGAGCTCATCTGCAATTGCTAAGATAGGTGGTGATGTCCAGCTAATCCGCTCTGGGGCACTCTATCATGATATCGGTAAAATGCGCAACCCCATATACTTCACAGAAAACCAAGCGTCCGGGATCAACCCTCATGACAACCTATCTTATGACGAAAGTGCTAGACTTATCATCAAGCACGTCACCGATGGTGTAGAGATGGCAGAAAAGGCGAAATTGCCAAAGCAAATTATTGATTTTATCCGCACACACCACGGCCTCGGGATGACTAAGTACTTTTACATCCAATACAAAAATGCAAATCCAGAGAAGGTCATTGACGAGACGGTCTTTCATTACCCAGGTCCGAATCCCTCAACTAAAGAGCAAGGGGTACTTATGCTGGCCGATGTTGTGGAAGCATCGTCCCGGAGCTTGGGAAATCTGACAGAAGAAAAGCTCATCAACCATGTTACGAAAATGGTAGATGAGGTTGTTGCAAGTGGGATGCTAAAGAATACTCCGCTCACATTTAGAAACATTGAAATCATCAAGCAGGTATTTATTGACAAACTTAGAACGATGAACCACGCAAGAATCAAGTATCCGGAGCTCAAAACGGTAGATACAGCGTCTGGAGAAAAATCCTAAACATCACTTCTTGTCGTGTAGTCAAATACTATCCGCCTCATCAACAAAGATTTCCAAACCTAAATTTGTTCAGGAATCTGATTGCATAAAAATACAATTGGCACTTTCAACATACTGAATAAGACCTAAATAACGCCAAAAGCAGGTGTGTCAAAACGATTTTTGACGCACCTGCTTTTTTGATCTATTCTTGCCAAAATCTGTTCTGCTGTTGTCCTCAAAAAGGCTAATTTTGAGCAGTCAGTAACTCACAGACAAACAACACTTTGTAAAGGGCTTGATTTTTGACGGATAGGAGCAATCTGTTTGACGGATAGAAGCGATTTATTTCACGGATAGAAGCGATCGCTTAGGCGGATTAGAGAATTTTCCAAACGGTCGGAGGAGACTTTTTCAATGCGCCTCCGATACAAGTAACGAGGGTGTGTCAAAACAGTCGTTTTGACACACCCTCTCTTATATTTATCTAGACCGTGTATTACTTCAGGGTCTTGACCCAAGTGGCAATACGATCGTCAGTCTGATCATCTTCATTCACTTCGTCAATCAAAAGTCCGACAAAGTGTCCATCCTTTTCAGCTTGGGACTCCTCATAGTTGTACCCGTCAGTAGGCATGCTACCAATCATTGTGCAACCACATCCAGACACTTCGTTGTATATCAGGCCCACGGCATCACAGAAGCTATCACCGTATGAGTCGCTATCACCCGTGCCAAAAACGCCCACTTTTTTACCGTTGAGGTGCCCTTTGAGTTCCTCTAGGAAATCATACCAATCGTCCTGCAACTCGCCATCTCCCCAAGTAGAAGATCCGAGAAGAAGGATGTCATAGGCATCAGCATCGGATGCATCAGCATCAGCTACATCATAGATATCATCGCTTTCTACTCCAAGTTGCTCAGCAATACGCTTAGCGATATCCTCAGTGGTACCGGTGGATGATCCGTAAAAAATTCCAATCTTACTCATTGTAGTATCTTTCTTATGTGTGTTGTTGGTTAGTTAGTAAACTCCATAGATCATGAGGGAAAAAGTGCCCCATGCTTTTCATGCCAAATATACCCAATCTTTACAGACTCCACAATAGCTACCCAATGGAACGGAATAGGCGTATTCCACCTAATAAAACAAATGGAAGATGGCCAAAAACGGTTGTTTTGACACATCCTCCATATCTTATAATCCCCCTAGTCACGAGACTCGAACATCCTAGTAGGGGGGATGCTACAGTGACATCGGGTTACATATTGGAAGAACTCACGTTCGTCCTCGAACTGTTGTACGAAAAGCTGGCCTCATCACGAGAGCCTAAGTCAAAAGATTCCTTCTTCTTCCTAACCACTTTTCCATTCACTTTCTCAACAAACAGATACTCCCCCTTTGCATTTGGAGAAACGCTTACTTTCACACGAAAAGACTTAGCATTTTTCGTCACAAAGGAGTATTTCAAGATCTTTCCAGGTAAAATTCTAGTTTCAAACTCTGCAGGATTTTTCTCACTCTTGTCCTTGTTATTGAGGACAACTGTAGATCCATCCGTCCAAAGAAGGTAGGAGATGTGGACCTCACCGGATATAGCATGCACAGTAAAGGAGTACTCGTAATCAGAGGTCTCACCAGGCTTGACAGTATCGTTTTGGCAACCGGAAAGGAGCAGAAGTGTGGCGATACAAGCTTGTATCAGAATGTTTTGTTTCATTGGTGACTTTTGTGTGTAGTTTGAATTTAGCCAGCAAAGATACCCATTACTCACTTTTCACCATAAAAGTCAAATACACAACCCGTGTGCGTTCATCTTCTTGCACAATTGATGCTCCACAAAAGTGTTACATTTGGTCGGACTTTTGGGCAACTGTTGCTACTCCTTTTATAGTTCCGTATTTGTTATGCGACTAGCATTTTCCGCGACAGTCAGAGCATCAATAAAGGGCTGTATGTCTCCGGCCAATATATCATCCAGTTGATAGACCGTTAGATTGATCCGGTGATCTGTCACTCTCCCTTGAGGGAAGTTGTAGGTGCGTATCTTGGCAGAGCGATCACCGGTACTGACCAAGGTTTTGCGCTGTGATGCGATTTCGTCCAGATACTTCTGGTGCTGAACATTGTATATGCGAGTGCGAAGCTCATTCATTGCACGTTCTTTGTTTTTGATCTGAGAGCGTTCATCTTGGCACTGCACCACTATTCCGGTGGGGATATGGGTGAGCCGGACAGCTGAGTAGGTAGTATTTACCGACTGACCACCGGCTCCCGACGAGCAGTAGGTATCCACTCTAATGTCCGCATCGTTTAGAACCACTTCTTCTTCGTCAGCCTCGGGTAATATGGCAACTGTGGCTGCCGATGTGTGGATCCTACCCTGGGTCTCTGTGGCAGGTATCCGCTGGACTCTATGGACTCCACTCTCATACTTGAGCGTTCCATATACATCGGTTCCTTGTACGGTGAACACAATCTCCTTGAAGCCCCCCAAGGCCCCTTCGTTCATTGACGTTGTGGAGATCTGCCATCCCCGCTCCAGGCAGTATTTGGTATACATCTTGTATAAGTCACCTGCAAAAAGTGCGGCCTCATCTCCTCCGGTACCGGCACGTATCTCTACAATGGCATTCTTTTCGTCATCAGGATCCTTGGGTACAAGGAGGAGCTTGATTTGCTTTTCCATATCGGGCAGAAGATCCTCGATCATCTCAACCTCCGATTTAGCCATAGCCACCAACTCTGGATCATCTCCCGCAGAGATCAATTGTTGGTTGTATTGTAGATTATCCCTTAGGCTCTTATAGTCAGCGATCTTATCAACAACCTGCTCTAGATCGTTGTATTCTCGACTCAACTTCTCAAAGCGTTTGCGATCGGCAATGACCGCCGGGTCAGAGAGCAACAACATTACCTCGCGGTAACGATCTTCGAGTCCTGCGGTTCGTTCCAATAAATCAAAGGCATCACTCATACTCAAAACGCCCAAGGGGTGAGTCTATAATGAGTCGGTTGGATGGAGCATCTTCCACCCGCCCAATGATACGAGCCTCAATGCCAAAAGCTGACGCAATGTCAATGATCTCTTGAGCATACGCCTGCGGAATATAGATCTCCATCCGGTGTCCCATGTTGAATACCTTGTACATCTCTCGAGGGGGAGTTTTACCTGATTCCAAGATGGTCTGGAAGAGGATTGGGATCGGAAAGAGATTATCCTTGACCACCTGTTTGTTCTTGACGAAATGAAGGACTTTTGTCTGTGCACCACCAGTACAGTGAACCATGCCATGCACTTTTCCTCTCAGTGCATCCAAGACTTTGACAATAATAGGTGCATAGGTCCTAGTAGGAGAGAGAACCAACTTGCCATAGTCAATGTCTAGGCCCGGAACCTTTTCCGTGAGCTGTTTATTTCCCACATAAACAACCTCGTCTGGCAACATAGTGTCATAGGTCTCAGAGTACTCTGTAGCCAATCGGTGTGCGAAGACATCGTGACGTGCAGAGGTGAGTCCGTTACTGCCCATTCCCCCATTGTATGTCTGCTCATAAGTAGCTTGTCCGGTGGATGAAAGGCCGACAATCACATCACCGGCGACAATGCGTGCGTTATCTATCACGTCCGAGCGCTTCATTCGGCACGTAACCGTACTGTCCACAATAACCGTGCGTACCAGATCACCGACATCAGCCGTTTCGCCACCGGTAGGATACACTCCGACCCCTAGATCCCTGAGTTGCGCCAGTATTTCATCTGTACCATTGATGAGTGCACTGATCACCTCACTAGGTATCAAGCGCTTATTCCGACCAATTGTACTAGAAAGGAGGATTCCATCTGTTGCACCGACACATAGGAGGTCATCTAGGTTCATCACGATTGCATCCTGCGCTATTCCTTTCCAAACCGAGAGGTCTCCGGTTTCCTTCCAATAGGCATAGGCGAGCGAACTTTTTGTTCCGGCGCCATCAGCATGCATAATGTTGCAGTATTGCGGGTCATTGCCTAGAATATCAGGAAGAATCTTGCAAAATGCCTGAGGGTACAATCCCTTATCAATATTGCGTATTGCGCTGTGCACATCTTCTTTGTCAGCAGAGACGCCTCTCATCTGATAGAGTTCATTGCTTTTCATCATTATTGGATTCTTCTTCATGGTGTTGCTCACCATCAATGTTGTTATCCGAGGATTTCACACTATTGTCTTCCTCTGTATCATTCAGCAATTCATCTGCACGTGATACCCAGGGGCGCTTGCCTAGTATCCGCTCGACATCCTCTGCCAGGATCACCTCATTGTTGTACAGTAGGTCAGCGACCGCCATATGTCCATCCTTGTGCTTCCTTAGAATTTCCTTAGCTCTCTCATATTGAGTATTGATGATGTTCAGAACCTCTTCATCTATCAAGCGAGCTGTTGCTTCGCTGTATGGATTTTTGAAGTTATACTCACCTTGGTTATCCTCATAGTTGATGTTTGGTAGTTTTTTACTCATCCCAAAGTAAGTCACCATAGCCTGTGCCATCTTGGTTACTTTCATTAGGTCGTTCGCCGCACCGGTAGAGATACACCCAAGCGTAAGTTCTTCAGCAGCACGTCCTCCCAAGGTGGCACACATTTCGTCCAAGAGTTGCTCTGTTGTTGTGATTTGGCGTTCTTCCGGAAGGTACCAAGCGGCCCCAAGTGCCCTACCCCGTGGGACAATCGTCACCTTGATAAGGGGGTTTGCATGCTCAAGCATCCAGCTGATGGTGGCATGTCCTGCCTCATGGATGGCGATAGATTTCTTTTCGGCGTTAGTGGTTATCTTCGTCTTTTTTTCCAGCCCGCCTACGATCCTGTCAATGGCGTTCATAAAGTCATCCCGACCTATTGAGTCTTTGGAATGCCGAGCCGCTATCAGTGCTGCCTCATTGCACACATTGGCAATATCTGCGCCTGAGAAGCCTGGGGTTTGGCGTGCCAAGATGTCAACATCCACACTACTATCCATCTTCAGTGGTCGCATGTGGACTAAAAATATCTCTTTTCGCTCGTTGAGATCAGGTAAGTCTACATGGATCTGTCTATCAAAACGTCCGGCTCGGAGGAGTGCTTTGTCCAGTATGTCAGCACGATTGGTAGCCGCCAATATGATCACACCACTATTGGTGTCAAAACCATCCATCTCCGTGAGCAGTTGGTTCAACGTATTTTCCCGTTCATCATTACCTCCGAATCCTGCATTTTTCCCTCTGGCACGTCCTATAGCATCAATCTCATCAATAAAGATAATGCATGGGGCTTTTTCCTTGGCGTTCTTGAATAGATCACGGACACGCGAAGCCCCTACCCCCACAAACATCTCTACGAAGTCCGATCCCGACAGAGAGAAAAACGGCACACTGGCCTCTCCGGCGACAGCCTTAGCCAGTAATGTCTTACCGGTACCGGGAGGACCTACAAGCAGTGCGCCCTTGGGGATCTTGCCACCAAGCTGAGTGTATTTCTTGGGTTCGCGCAGAAAGTGTACAATCTCCTCCACTTCCTGTTTGGCCTCACTAAGACCTGCAACGTCTTTGAACGTCACCTTGACCCTACTTTCGGCATCAAAGAGTTGAGCTTTGGACTTGCCGACATCAAAGATTCCGCCACCCATATTGGCCCCTCTAGTCATTCGCCGAGTCATCCATATCCAGAAAACGATTAGGAGCAAGAAGGGCAAAAAGCTCATCAAAATATTGAAAAAGTTGACCTTGTCGTGGACGTAAGTAACTTTTGTCGCAGAGAGCTTGTCTTGGCTACGTAAGTTTTGATACAGGTCATTGAATGCCTCCGCTCCAGGCATCTCGGTTTGGACCAAGACGGTGGACAGAAGCGAAGGCCGCTGTTTTTGATTTTGGAAGGACTTGGTGACACTTTGCTCTCGCAATAGGTTTTCCTTATCCTTTTTGACCAAAGCCTCTATGACCCCTTTGGATGGGTATACGGTTACCTCCTGAAATGCCTCTCCTTCTAGCAATTGCTGAAAACGTGACCACTCTACTTTCTGGACACGCTGATCATCAGAAAACACAAGGATAGTTCCCAAAACCACGAGCAAGCCGATGAACAGCCAACTCATATTTGGCTTGAACCCTCCTTGTGGTCGAGGATCAAGAGGGGCCTTATTGGGTTGTTTTTTATTTGTTGCCATGGTGTATCAGTCAAGGTCCGGGATGTGTGTTATTTTTGCATCCGCCCATAGTTGTTCTAGCCGGTAGTATTCTCTCATCTCCGGCAAAAAAAGATGTACCATCACATCTCCATAGTCCATTGCGATCCACTCACCTCCTCCCACATGGGTGCGCAACGGCTTTTCGCCGGCCTTCTCCTGTGTTTTGTCCCATACAGCTCCCTCTAGGGCTCGGAGTTGAATAGGTGTATTTCCCTCGGCTATGACCATATAGTCACATGCGCGGTCGGGGATCCGAAGCATATCAAGCACAGTCACACCATGCCCTTTTTTGTCTTGAATTCCTTCCGTGATGCTATCTATCAAGACTTTTATTTCTTTTCTTGGGTCCAATGTCTTTTATTTCTCTTATTGTTGTTGATTATCTCTAAACCTCTATCTCTATAGTCTTTTGTGCAATGTTCATGCCAACCATCAGAGGGCATTTCGCTCCAAAAGGACCACGTTTTCCACATGATGCGTCTGCGGAAACATATCGACCGGCTGTACCACCGACACTCTATAGTCCACACCAAGCAACTGGAGGTCACGCGCCTGACTTGCCGGATTGCAGCTCACATACACGATACGCTTGGGAGCCGCTCTCAGCAGGACCTCAATGACCGATGGATGCATCCCGGCTCTTGGAGGATCGGTTACGATCACATCAGGGATACCGTGTTGGTCTAGAAAGTCAGCTGTCAGGACATCCTTCATATCCCCCGAAAAGAACTCCATATTGGTCAGCCCATTGAGAGCCGCATTCTCACGAGCATCTCGGACCGCCGCCTCCACATACTCTATTCCGATTACTCTCCTTGCGCTTTTGGACAAAAAAGAAGCAATCGTACCGGTGCCGGTATAGAGGTCATAGACTAGATCGCTTGGCTTGAGGTCAGCCAGTGTGCGGACAAGACTGTACAGCCTGTAGGCTTGTGCCGAGTTGGTCTGATAAAAGGACTGCGGTGCCACCTTGAACCTTAGCTCCTCCATCTCCTCCCAGATATACGGCCGACCGGAAAACAGCTGCACCTCTAGATCCGACATACTGTCATTTACCTTGGTATTTACGACATACATCAGCGAAGTAATCTCCGTGAAATTTGCCTGAATAGCAGTAAGTAGTTCCTCTTGCTTTTTCGGATTATTCTCGCCAAACATCAGGACGACCATTACCTCCCCGCATGTACTCACCCGGATCATCATCATCCGCACCAGACCTTTATGCCCCTGAAGGTCATAAAAGCTAAAACCCTCACGGGTCATGCAGTACTCGCGGACAAAATCTCTCAAGCGGTTGTTGAGCTCATTCATCAAGTGGCACTCCGACAAGTCCAATACCTTGTCAAACTTACCGGGAAGATGAAAGCCCACTCCCCGCTTATCCGCTATCTCGACTCCACTTTCAAGCTCGTGGTGGGTGATCCAGCGAAATTGTGAAAACGTAAACTCTAGCTTATTCCGATACCCATAGATCTCTTGAGCACCAATAATAGGTCTCCTTTCACGCACTTCGATATCGCCTATACGTTGCAGCTGATCATACACTTGCTGCTCTTTTGCCGCCAACTGCATCTCATACGGGACGTGTTGCCACTTACAACCGCCACACACACCGAAGTGCACACACTGTGGTGCCACTCGATCCGGAGATGCCTCCACAAGGCGTTCGACCACCCCCTCCGCATACTTCTTGCGACGGCGAAGGAGTCGCACATCTACCAGGTCACCGGGTGCCGTAAAGGGGACAAAAACGACCCTGTCATCGGGGAGGTGTCCAATGCACTTCCCTTCAGCGGCCATGCGTTCGATGCGAATATTGTCGACAACCTTCTTTGTTGCTTGTCTTGCAGACATTAGTGAGTCAGATCCTTTGTGAGTACATATACTATTGTGTCTATCGCAACCAGGTGCGAGACACACCGACCAATAGAATGCACAAACTTACTCATTAAAATGATAAAGGACGCATGCCAAATACCTCCAAGATTCCGCAAGCGGTGGCAGAGCGAACTGACGACGGTGAAAGAAAGTGTAGGCAGGCTCACCCTTTGTCTTTGGTGAGATTTTTACCTCATCCTCATCCTCAATAAATAAAATTCTAAAGGTTAAAAAGTCATCCCTCTGTACTTCCAAACTATTTTTCCCGGATGAAAAACTTGAAATCACTATGTGATTTATTCAAATCACATAGTGGTTTATTCAGATCACTGTGTGATTTCTAGAAATCACACAGTGATTTTATCTTTTCCTTGGACATAAGCCCCTTTTTCTCCGACCCCGTCGACTTTTTCTCCAAGGAGAAGAACTTTTTCCCCTTCCCGTCAGGCAAAGCCAAATAACGTCCCGGCTCATCCTTCGCACAATTTTCCGAAGGCTCCCAAAAGTGAATAAGCGGACTTCCACAAAGGCCTTTCTGAATTTATAGACTAAAAGTGGTATCTTTGGCCCGTTGTACAGTAGATAAAAACTCTAAAAGCGATGACCTACAATAGGATCACCCTCAGAGGATATGTAGGAGGTGACCCAAATATAAAGTATATAGACCCCTCCACGTGTATTGTTACGTTTCGGATGGCGACACATACCGAGGGGTATGTGGATCATGAAGGTCGTGTGGTCGTAGACAAGGTGACCGAATGGCACCGTATACTCTGCACATACCAATTGGCTCAACACGCAGAGATGGTCGTCCGAAAAGGACTGATGGTGGAGGTAGAAGGCAGGCTCTCCTACCGAACTGCATACTCCAAGGGGGGAATAGAGCACAAATATGCTTTCATTTTGGCAGACAAACTCGACATATTGACTCAGGAAGTGCGACCTGAAGAGGGCAAAGAAGAAGAAGAATCCCCGAACAACCCATATGGACTTTACCTAGACGCACTAGAATGTGACTCGGAGAAAGAGCTACCGTTCTGACCCCCTTGCTTTTTCACAAAAAGACCTAACACATTTTTAGTACAGCACCCATACAAACTAGTCAAAGAAAAACAGAAAACTACCTTGGAAGATCCAGCCATACTTAGTACTGCACTGGGAGATATTTACATGACCCCGATCTCCACTTACGAGATCATTGCCTTGGTGCTGATCATCATCTGCCTTTACTTCAGTGCGTTCTTTTCAGGATCGGAAGTGTCTTTTTTTTCACTTCTCCCATCGCATATAGAAGAGCTCAAGGAGAGCAACAACCCTCGAGACAAAAAGATATTAGACCTCATTGACGACTCGGAGTCCCTCCTCGGTACCCTCTTGATCGCCAACAACTTTTTCAACATTGCCGTCATCACCCTCACGGAGTACATCATGACGCACTTATTTGACTTCCGGAACGCCCCCACTGCAGGGTTTGTCGTCCAAGTCATCGGCACAACATCCGTCATCCTACTCGTGGGTGAGATCATCCCCAAAGTTTTGTGCCAACTCAATCCCCTCGCACACACTCGAAAAAACATCACAGGAATGTATAGGGCTTGGCAGATCCTTACCCCCATTACACAAGGGCTGGTCCGTCTCGGCACGTGGATCAGCAAGCCTTTTCAGACCACCAAAAGCGAACTCAACCACGAGGAGCTGAGTCGAGCAATCGAACTAACCACAGCAAATACCGAAGAGCAAGGAGTACTCAACGAGATCATACTCTTTCATAAAAAGAGTGTTGCCGAAGTGATGCAGCCCAGAATGGAGATTAAAGCTCTAGACCTTGAGCAAAACTTTGGATATGTACGCACATTCATCATTGAAAATGGATACTCCCGAATACCGGTATACGAAGAACGCATAGACAATATCAAAGGGCTACTATATGCCAAGGATCTACTGCCTCACTTGAAAGAAGGGGATGACTACAATTGGCAAAAATTGTTGCGTGAAGCAATGTTCGTACCCGAAAGCATGATGGTCAGCCACCTGCTGGAGGATTTTCGGAGCCAAAAGGTCCACATGGCTATCGTGGTAGACGAGTTTGGCGGGACCTGCGGATTGGTTACGATGGAAGATCTGCTGGAGGAAATTGTGGGTGAGATCAACGATGAATACGACGATGATGAACAACTCTACACCGAGAATCCGGACGGGACTTACACACTGGATGGCAAAATCTCCATCCTTGACTTTCTCCGAGTGGTGAAGGTCGCCAACTACGATGAAATCATCAAAGAGACAGACGAAGCAGAGACATTGGGCGGACTCTTGCTGGAGATAAAGCAGGACTTTCCAACTGTGGGTGAAGTGATCAACATAGAAGGTCATGCTTTCAAAATCCTAGAGATGGGGCGTCGTCGTATCAGCAAAGTGTTATTTGTGCCATATGGAGCCAAAGCTAATCCTACTGCCCAACAACCTAGAACATAACCCCCGAACAGCTATAGAGGAAGCCATATCGGCCGAATTGGGGAAATCCGTAACAATAGGGCACAGAGCAAACGGAAGCCCCTACCTCAATGAAGACACAGCATCGATCAGTATCTCGCACTGCCGTACTACCCTTGGAGTCCTAATTGGCCCGCGCGACAGCACACTGGGAATAGATGTCGAGGACAAGTGGACTCAGGCTCAAAAAGTTTTCAAAAGGTTCGCCACCCAAGAAGAGCTGTCTATCCTAAAACACATAGATCCAATACATCCATTGTGGCTCTGGACTGCAAAGGAAGCGGTGTACAAAGCGTTTTCAACCCATGTCAGTCACTTCTCCAGGGACATACGGCTGACTGGTGTGAAAAAAGGCGGAAAGCTACAGATGCTGGTTTCCGAAAGCATCCCTGTATTTGTACAGTGCAAGCTCTACAATTGGCACTGCGCCGTCTCGATCGTTACAGCGTTGGATATGGACTAAAACGATCTGAAGAAAAACTTCATAGCCTCCTTATCGCACTCCTTGACTGCTTGATAAGGCCTACTCAAGTGGAGGAGATAACTCTTGACCAACCGAGAAACAGCCTGTGTCGCTAATCGTTGTGCCAAAGGTATCGAGTCTTGTAACTGACGGTAGTAGTCTTTCAGCGTATCTCGTCTAAAGTGCAAGAGTTCCTCCAAATGATCGCCATCCTCGTAATAACCACAATGGTAATTTTGGGTGGCAAAGGCAATCCGGGGGAAGTCAAATTCACCAAGGCCATAGATTCTAAAGTTATTTTCAAGGAACGTACGGTATGTAGTCGTACACTGTGGACCACCTCCCAAATTGAAGATTTTCCCAGTCAATTCCTCCAGCCTAGACAAGCCGTTCACAAAGGCTCGAGCAGTATCCTTGGGCGTACAAATCTCAAAAAGTTGCTCCAAAGGCATCCGAAACATCAATCCGGACATCATGTGATTGCCCGCTCCCATGATGGCCGAAAGTCGGAAAATCGTCCACTGCAGAGAGCTGCTTATGATTGCTTGCTCCATCAGCACTTTTCCGGCGCCATAGTGGTCATCCGATACAGGGTTTACCTGATCTGTCACCTTGATAAAAGGATTGAGAAAGCGATCTCCATACACAGCGACACTTGATGCGAACATCAAAAATGCTCGTGGCGCATAGTGCTCTAAAGCCACAACTAGGTTCTTTGTCCCCTTTATATTTACAGAATCAACCAAGTCGGGGCGATCAGAAGCAAGTGGAGGAATGACTGACGCCATATGTATGACTGCATCAACACCTGTCACCGGAGATACCAAATCTATAGGAGACGAAATGTCACCCAGATAGACTTCGAGGTCATCACCATAACGACCAAAGTATTCCCTATTCTTAGGGGTATCTAGATCAAAAACACGAATATCAAAGGTGTTTTTTTTCTCCATCAAAAGATCTAGAGCACACCGGCCTATATGTCCACCGGCCCCAGTCAACAATACTTTTAGCTTTTTAGTCTTTTCAGTCATGGCTCACGATATTATATATTTGGCTAAATAGCCCTATTCCCTCATGCAAGATACCAAAAAGGTTAACAAAAAATGCCCTGAGATATCTCCCAAGGCATTTTGATAATCATATGCACACAAAAGTAATCAGAACGAGCGACGCTCCCGGATTCGTGCACTCTTGCCTCTTCTTTCACGAAGATAATAGAGCTTAGCTCTACGCACACGACCTTTTTTGTGTACTGTGATCTCCTCGATAAAAGGAGAATTCATCGGGAAGATACGCTCTACACCGATTCCATTAGAAATCTTACGGACTGTGAAACGCTTATTTGCGCCTTCTCCGGAAATGCGAATCACATCTCCCCGGAAAACCTGGATACGCTCCTTGGCACCCTCTTTGATTCGATAGGCAACCGAGATCGTATCTCCACTGTGAAACTCTACGAGTTCCTTGTCCGTTGCGAATTCTTTTTCTACTAGCTTAATCAAATCCATGATTATTTTGCTTTATTGAATTAGTAATTGACTAAACGCAACATACGCGAGCCACACAAAACTTCTCACCAGAGGTTACGCAAAGCACTGCAAATCTACCAATTTAATTTGATCAATACTAATATGTCTAGTGAAAAGACAATGGGGACACATTCCGATCTTGAGTAGAACAGAGATTTTGTTTAGCAAAAAATCTCCGAAAGACATTCCAAAACCTGATTTTCTAGCACAAACCGCTGTAGACACATGGAAGTACTTACGCCTAAAAAACAGCTGGTACTATTTGACTTAGATTTGAAATATTTTGTATCTTTAGTTCAAGATTCAACCCCATTGTGATTGATTAACTGCTTTTCCGTTTTCGGGTTTGTTTTTATGTTCAAATGTAACGTCGTACGGCTACTTCAATGGCACCCTAGGGTTCTATTTACTATCATGGGGATACTGTTGTTCATGGTAGGCTGTGGTGAGCAGGAGGAGAAGGAAGATAATACGATCCTTAGCAAGGAGGTGACGGAAGTAAAAAGCATCTCCGAGGTGGAGGCACTTGTCAAAAGCAACTGTCTAGATGATACCCAACCGGACGAGAGTACCCTCTTTTACCAACAAAACAATCAACTAGCCCTAGACTTATCGATGCCTTGGAATAAAGGTACAGAGCCACTTTCTGAGTTTGTAAAGAAATTCAGAAGCGATGCACGCTATCGCAAAATACGCTTAGCTCTACAAGAGGGTGTTTACAACCCAAGGAACATCAGTGAGTATGCATTCGTAATTTCAGCCCCAGACAGTACTGGCTTCTTTTCGGCTTGGAGCTACGTAAGCATAGATTCTGCCGCATTTTGTATTGGTTGGATGGATTCGGAAGTTCTAGAGGAGTTTGGTATAGTTCGGGCTGACAGTACGCAAAATTGGAAGTTGGTCAACTACTATCATGCGACCTGAATCCTGTTTTATCTCACAAATAAACAAGCGATCATCCCTCTAAGTGCCTTTGCCAAAAGCACGCTTCTACAACGGCTTCTCCACCATGAAGGCACCTAGTCTAGAGCTTGAAAAAACCCTTCACCCGGCGTGCTTAAAGCGTAGCGTTTTCAAGACTTACTTGGGAAGTGTACAGTGAAGAAGAAAATCATCTTTTACAAATTCTCCTTTCACGCACACACTTACGGACATTTCGTTTTTACGGACATAAAACGTATAGATTCCACATCTCACAACTTTTTCTTTTGTCGCACCCTTACGGGTGCGTGAATTGAAACTATTTCAGTTGCGCTCTGAGTCTTATGCTGTGGGGTTATTGTTCGTTTCCGATGCTCCCTCCTTGTGGTTTTACACAGCGGAACAAGCAGGCAGATGCCATTTTTTCTGTCGACACGTCATCGCCATACATACTCCGAAGGCGGCTCTCGGCTTCAGCGAAGGTATCGTATGGAGGGTGGAAAAATCCTTTTCTTTCCAAGACTTTCTTAACAAAGAAATCTGCCAATCGGCGTTCACCCTTGACATAAAAGCAGCCACAGAAACAACCACCGGGTTTCAGCACGCGGAAAATCTCGGCAAAGGCTTTCTCTTTGTCCGGGAAAGCCTGAAAGCCGTTCATCGACAGTACGCAGTCAAAGGTCTCGTTGGCATAGGGAAGTTCTCCGACATCTCCTTGCTCCAAAAACAGGTTGGCTATCCCATCCGCTTCTTTTCGCAAAGTCGCAATAGCTATCATTTCTTCCGAATAGTCTAAGCCAACGATCTCGGCACCTTTCATCCGACGATACTTCTCGGTGGTGAAAATGGCAGTGCCGACAGGCACGTCAAGCAGTCGTCCCCGAAAATCGTCTGGTATTAAATCGAGCACTTTCCGAGCTAAGAGATTGGCATCCTCATTCCAAATCAATCGCATGTATATCCATGACCACCATCTTCGTCCGGTCAATAGGTCATCGTAATGTTTCATCATCCTTTGGTAGGAGTTATTCTGCCTGTCTGCCATTATCTTCTTATCAAAATGTTCATTTCTTATTTCATAAAAGTACGACGCCTGCTTGGTTCCTGCAATCGCCAATGTTAGGTATTTTGAATATTTCCTATGTATCTAGATTCCGCAAGCGGTGGCAGGGGCACAGTGATAAAAGTGGGTGAAAGTGCAAGAAGGCTCACCCTTGATCATTGGAGACCTTCACCTCATCCTCTATAAATGAAATTCTAAAGGTTAAAAAGTCATCCCTCTGTACTTCAAAACTATTTTTCCCGGATGAAAAACTCGAAATCACTATGTGATTTATTCAAATCACTAAGTGGTTTATTCAGATCACTGTGTGATTTCTAGAAATCACACAGTGATTTTATCTTTTCCTTGGACATAAGTACCTTTTTCTCCGATCTCGTCGGCTTTTTCTCCCCCTGAAAATTGTCCTCCCTAAGGTCCTCGGTGGCAATCACGTATATCTGCAAAAACGAAACATCTCGTTGCGTGCAAACGAAACGTTCGCTGAGATTGCACACGCCTCAACTAAAAAACTGACACGAAGAAGACAAAAGGGCTACCCAAATTGGGTAGCCCTTTTGCTGTTTAATGATGGGAGAGCGGTCGGACGTAGGCGGAGATTACCGATGAAGATGGAACTAACGCTCGTGCTATTTGGATGATTGCCGATAAATCCAAGCATCAGCATAATCATCGTGCTCATGTACCTTTTTCAGAGCCTCTTGTGCGGATTCAAGGGTGCTGTATACTCCAGTAAATATCCGATGCATTCCGGTCTCGGTCACAAGTACACTGCTATTTGGAAAAGTCTCCAAAGGTCTAAACTTATCCACAAATTTTTGAACTTGCTCTTCATTTCGCAAGCTGGATATCACTACGTAGTATTGTAATGAATCCACGGAAGGAGTAACCACCAGTAGCCCGGCAATGTGTCGAGTGGGGGCTAATTCGTGATCAACCATTTTGGGTTGATCGATTGGATCTGTTTCTTGAGTTGGTATCGGTAGTATTTCCGCTTCCTGCTTCACCTGTGGCACGAAACCGGCTTGATATTGCTGAATGTTATCATTCGACATGCGCACTTTTTCTGCCGGCATAAAAAGCGACAACAAAGCAACTATAGTAGCCACTGTCGCATACCGCATATACCTAAGGTTTATTGGCAGGTAAACGATGTCCTTATCAGCCCCTCTTTTTGACTTTGAGAAATGAGAGGTGGCTATTGGAAGCCTAGCAATGGGGGCGTGCCCATAGTGACTAATAGAAAAAGGATGCTCGGTATTCGGCAAAAAGGAGATACGTCCCTTTGGGTCACACGCTAGGCGACCTACTGCACCTATTTGTACCAAACCATTCTTTTTCAATGCCTCCTGCATATCCTTCACGTCACCCTCCATCAGAGATTTAGCGCGTCTGAAGGTCATCGCATAAGCTCTTGCATAGCTTGTCGCAAGATAGCCATCATCGTGTTTGATAGCAGTATTGAAAGCCAAGCTACAGTGTCCCGGATAGATCAATCCTTTGGAACGATCCAAGGTGGCAGGGACAGCATGCTTCAGTAGAGCACCGACACCGGGTACAAGGACGCAGTCCTGGGTATATAGTGCGTTTTCAATATGTTTCGTGAGTCGGTGAATCATTGTGCTCTACTTTCGGCCATTAATGCATTTCCAATACGGCAAATGTACTCAAAGTTATCTAGAAAAAAGATCTCTAAATTCATTAACTTTGTCCGAGATGAATGTAAGGAAGCAGAACACAGCCCCAAAGGCCACAAGGAAATGGGATAAAACGTCCACCAAAAGCTACTCCACAAGTGAAGTGGCTAGGATTTTCGGTATCGAGGAGCATATTCTGAGGTATTGGGAGCAGGGAACGTCACTGAGTCCTAAGCGATTTCCGAGCGGTGCGAGGAGATACACAAGAGAGGACCTTGAAGTCATAGAGCGCCTACACTACCTAGTGGTGATAAAGGGGATGACCCTAAAGGCCGCAGCGAAACAACTACAAACACCGAGCGTGGAAGTAGACCTGGAACTAAGAAACAAGCTTCTGCAAGTACGCCAAAAGCTGACAGTGATTCGGTCTGAACTCGATAAAGCATTGATGCGTGATGTCCAACACTAAGCCAAACCTCAATTCCGGAATGTATCTTCAAGTGATTGGAGTGGGGTCTGCTCGACCTCTTCCAGATAGGCACCCGTCTTGTCAGGTTCTTAGGATTAGAGACAAAGTGTTTCTCATCGATTGTGGAGAGGGGTCACAAGTGGAGCTCCTAAAGTATCGAGTGCCAATCTCACGAATGCATCGGATCTTCCTCTCGCATCTCCATGGAGACCACTGCTTGGGCCTACCGGGGCTGCTGAGTACAATGTCTCTGATCGGGTTTGATCACCCGGTCCACATATATGGACCAAAAGGCACCAAATACTTTGTTGATCGTATCGTGAAGTTTTTCTGCCGAAACAATGACACTGAAAAGATCATTGCCCACGAGATTGATCCCAAATCCGGTACAGTATGTGTTTACGATGATAACTCTGTGACTGTACAAGCTTTTGAACTAAAGCATACCGTAAGTTGTATTGGCTACCGCTTTGATGAGAAAGCACTACAACCGCATCTGAATAGAGAAGTCGCCGAGTATTATGGCATACCTATAGCCTATTTTGGGAAAATAAAACAGGGGGACGATTACGTGATGCCGGATGGAACGGTGATCCCAAATGAAAGGTTGACCAAGGCAAACCGCGAGGCCAACTCCTTTGCTTACTGCTCTGACACCGAATATTCTCCTCAAATAATTCCTTTCGTTCAAGGTGTAGACCTACTCTATCACGAAGCCACATTTGGAGAAAGTCTTGCCTCACAAGCACACAGCAGAGGGCACTCAACCGCCATAGAAGCCGCCATGATCGCCAAGCAAGCGAATGTGCAACAACTTCTAATAGGCCACTATAGCACAAGATACCGGACAGAAAAGGATATAGAGAGCCTAAGACAAGAAGCCATCACGGTTTTTCCAAACGTTGTGGCGGGGAGTGAGGGGTTAGTTATCGACATCAGTGAAATCAACAAGACAAATAAATGAGAGATTTTATCCTGACAGAATCTGCTACAGACCGAGCTTATTTAGTAGGGCTGGTAACACCGGAACAAACCGAACAAGTAGTAAATGAGTACCTGGAAGAGTTGGCCTTTTTGGCTGACACCGCAAAAATACAAGCGGTAGAATCATTTACTCAAAAACTGGATCACCCTAATCCTGCCACCTATATCGGGAAAGGTAAGCTGGATGAGATTAGTGCCAAAATGAAAGAGGACGAAGTAGGGTTAGTCATCTTTGATGACGAATTGTCTCCAAATCAATTGAGAAATATTGAACGCTCACTGAAAGTCCCGGTCATGGATCGAACAAGCTTGATCCTGGATATTTTTGCCTCTAGGGCTAGAACAGCGTATGCCAAGACCCAAGTGGAGCTTGCGCAATACAACTACCTATTGCCCAGACTAACCCGACTATGGACTCACTTGGATAGGCAAAGAGGTGGAGGAACAAACATGAGGGGACCAGGTGAAACCCAGCTGGAAACAGACCGAAGGATTATTCTATCCAAAATCTCCAAACTAAAAGAGGAGCTAAAGTCTATTGACAAACAGAAGAAAACTCAACGAAAAAACAGAGGGAAACTGGTGCGCGTAGCACTTGTGGGCTATACCAATGTGGGTAAGTCAACACTTATGAACTTGCTAAGCAAAAGTGATGTCTTTGCAGAAAACAAACTTTTCGCCACCTTGGACACCACGGTTCGTAAGGTCGTAATCCAAAATCTACCTTTTTTGCTTACAGACACAGTTGGCTTTATTAGGAAATTACCTACAGAGCTCATAGAGTCCTTTAAGTCAACACTTGATGAATTGCGTGAGGCTGATATTCTAATCCATATGGTAGATGTCTCACATCCATCATTTGAGGACCAGATTGACATCGTCAATAGTACACTCAAGGAGATTATCGGTGCTGATGAGCAACAAAAGCCAACTATCCTAGTCTTCAATAAAGCTGATGCATTTAGCTATACACCAAAAGCTGAAGACGACCTAACACCCAAGACGAAAGAAAACATATCTCTCGAGGAACTACAAAGCACTTGGATGGCTCATAGCGATACAATGGATGTCCGTTTTATCTCGGCGCGAACCGGTGATGGGGTCGAAGAGCTCAAGGAACTTCTGTACGACAGAGTGAAAGAGATTCACACGCAGAGGTTCCCATACAACGACTTTTTGTACGACATATACTGAATCATATCGCATGGAGACAGATCTCCTATGCGACAAGCTCATACTGCTAAAAAGAAAGCCCCACCCTACCTCTAATAACCCATGGAGATGGCAGAGAATATGGTCCGCTAGGTGTAAGTCTGCGAAAAACGTCTATCCTAAAAATACGTGCGATATTCTCAAGACCTATCCCCATTTCCACATAATGCGTATGATCCATCTCTGTGGCTATGGACGGAAGGACAAAAAGTTCTGTGCTGTTGTATTGCCTGTTTTTCTTAGAGGTGTTACCATATAGGTAATTGAGACTCAGTACACCACGAAGCTTGGCTTTGTTGAGTATCGGTAGTTTGTTAAATACCAAGCCACGCAAGTGCCACTCTGCAAAAAGAGTCCCCCACTCATCTCCAATCAATTCGTAAGGGCGCAGGACTTGAAATGACCGGCTATTTAGTGCATATGCTCGATTGACGGGCGGTGTATAAAGCATGGGGAACGGGACGGCATTCCACAATTTTCCGATATTTATCTTATAGTCAAGCCTACCGGCATCATTCATCCAAAGGCGATGAACCACGCTAATCTCGGTGCGATTTCGCACAAATTCACCACCAAGTATCGGGGTACCATACTCATATGAAAAGAAAAAGACAGGTACCTCCTTGCGTATTTTTTTATAAAAAGCAGACTGTCGTTGCATAGAGCCATTATATATCCGCTCTCCAGGAGCGTAACGCAACGTAACACCAAGCAGTGCGTCCGTGACTTTTGGCACTCGTATGAGCGTGGTGTCATTACCATGCTTCTCGACCCTCACATACTCTTGACCGGTGAGTGGGTAGTCGGAGATATGGGCAGCTTGAAACTTTACCTGTAAATCACTTGTCAAATCATTAATATACTCAAGCCTCAAAGATTCACGATACGAGCGATTGGCCAAGTAGGAAGTTCCCAAATTATACAGTATATTATCTTTGTCATTATTCTCAAATATTTGCCCCGGCGTATATAGATCTTTCCAATAGGTAAGGCTTATCTCTTTCTGAGGATATTCGTTCCTAAAATATCTTTTTGGAACAAATGAATAGGAAGCGGTAGTTGAGAACTTCCATTTCTTATCTTTCATTCCATAAGCCAAATAGCCCTCTGCAAAAACACGATGATTGAGATACCCTGTAGTACGCCCCCCAAGTCGCAATCGTAACCCCTCAACACTATTCCGGCCGACAAAACTACCGATCGGTCCAATATCCAATTTGCTACCACCATACAACAAATCTTGTCGCCAACCAGTCCGCATATATCCAGTGCCAAACATATCCGAAAGATCAAGGATTGACTTGTATAGGGGAAACCTACGCACATCGTCTAAAAAACGTCTCAGTCCCTGATTCGTGACCAACAAATCCTTATCCCGAATAGTGCCAAGGTACGCTCCGGCCTGCGAACTCATAGAAAGATCCTGAATCCTAGGATTGCTATAGACTACCAAAGGGTCAGGCTCTGCATATCGATAGCCTCTATACTTTCGATTTTGCTCCACATAAAATGACAACAACTGCCAATGTAATCGAAAAGAAGCAGCCATCGTTTCATCACTTAGTTCCCAGTGGTTGTCCGATGTTGGTCCATAGTATTGCTTGATCTTGAACTGATCAAGGAAGTTTAGGTTTGTGTCATCCGGGATGCTTATTTCACTATATAGCAGCTTTGGCACTTGGTCTGATGTGATGTACAAAACACCCCTAAAGGTATAGTCGGAAGGCTCATATGGATAAAAACTCAGAGCGTAGACCACATGACCGTGACAGACTAATGTGTCTGTCAAATAATACTTATAGTAGTCCTCTCTGTTTCTTGATAGAGGACTAACAAACTGAGAGTCCAATAATTTTACTCTGTTTTCAAAAAGGTCTATGTGTGGAAACAGTTCTTCAAGGCTCATCGTCATTGAGCCATCATCAATATTTTGGTCAAGCCCAACGTGACTTCGATAACGGATTATTCTATGTCTTAATTGTTCCGTTGCATTCCATCCAACATCAGCAATCACTTCGCGTTGAGACAGAGGAAGTGTCCAAGACCCATCAAGGACCGACTGCTGTACATAGTTTTGAAAAAAGGGGAATAGAATATTCAAAAACCTACTTTTCAGATCAAAGTTTGAAAGCGCAAGCACCATTTGATCTGACATGACGAGAGAATAGTCTTCAGCATTGTTCAACCTTCTTTTTTCCTCTGCATACACAAGTCTGTTTACCAGTGCTGACGCAGAGTTTACAGGATTGTATTTTGTCCGAGCAGCCTCTACAATAAGAGTATCTATCAAGTACGGTCGTGAATCCAACTCAAGGTATATTGTGTCCTCAAGAAAGAGAGTCGGATAATAGGTATACTTGAGAGAATAGTATTCTGGATGATTTAGTTCGATTTGAATAGGTTTTTTGGGGGGGACACGAGCTTTGTACGTCAGCTTGCCAAAAACATCTGTCTTTCCTAAAGGGAATCGCCTTGCCTCTGCCCCTACGAACTGAGACACATTCACTCCGCCAAGGGGCACATGCGCAAGAGAACTCTTGACCACCAAATGATTTGTGACAAAACTATCTTCTTTTTGAATAGAGAGCGATTGTCCACAAAGCGGAAGTGGCAGAGTCAACAAACAGAAGAGAAAGAAGGCTAGGATCCTGAAGGCTTCTCTAATCGGATTCTTTTTTAACGTTTTTGATGTCACAAAAAAGGTAATACTAGATTACTTTAGACTCTTATCAAATCCAAGTGCAAGATAACCAATTCTTGGAGATTGAATATCTATTACCGGAGCAAGTGTATCTAGGATACTTGTGTCAGGCCCTCTGATCTACCCACGAATGACGAGTCTGTTGCTTATCTTTTTTTGCTTCCAAACGAAATATACTAGTGTTTCGTTCCTCAATATCATGAAGTCTTCAAAGTCTAAAGTTGTGATCTTCAAATAAAATGGGTACCTTTGCGACTGCTGTGTTACAAGAGAACTGCACAGATCTGTAGAATACAATACAACAACTACAAGAAGAATTAATTTATGATCATTGTACCTGTAAAGCAGGGCGAGAACATCGAGAAAGCCCTGAAAAAGTTCAAGCGGAAGTTTGACCGTACCGGCACCATGCGCAAGCTACGTGACAGGAAGGAATTCAAGAAACCATCTGTCATCAAGCGTCGCAAAATGGAAAAGGCTCGTTATGTTCAGCGTCTCCGCCAGGAGGAGCTAGACTAAGGGACGCCTGCACAGCTCTTATTAACAGAGACGTATGCTAGGCTTTGACAACAGAAACAAATTCGTAGCCTGGCAATAAAGAAGTTTGCACATAAATTATTACATCCTAGGAGGTGTTGTTATATATACAAGGGGTGTGTCGCTCACAGTGACACACCCCTTTCTGTAAATATCTGTCCCAATTTGGGCTCATTTTTGAGCAAGACTCCTCTTCACCATTGGGCATGGTTCGGTACTTATGCGACATCTCTTGGTCGCTTTTACTTTTCAATCACCCCAGTTTTTGGTAATTTTGAACATCTAGTGGGTTCCGGAGCGCACTAAACCCCATAAGTACACTATTAGCTCCGACATACGCATACAACAGACACATGCCATCTACAGACCGTCATACAGATCAGAACCAAGAGCCGGACACGTGTTTCAAAAAACGGACAGGTGTTATCATCCTCCTAAATATCCTCATGATGTTTGCAGTTGGATCCTTGCTCGTATTTGTGTCCATGATTTTCTTAAAGTTTTATACCCGACACAACGACTCCGTTGTAGTTCCAACGCTTACCGGGCTATCACAACAAGAAGCAACAACATTACTCCAATTCAACGATCTGGGAATGGAGGTAATTGACTCGGTATACAATGAGACAATGGCACCCGGTGTCATCCTAGAGAGCGTACCCAAATCCGGCTCATCTGTAAAGCGAAGTCGGACAATCTATGTAACTGTCAACACTACTATAGTGAGACAATCACGCATTCCTGAGGTTTACGAAATCTCTCGCCGTCAAGCAGAGGCAGCACTGAGAAGGGCTGGTTTTATCAATATTCGTGAAGAGTACGTTCCTGGAGTCTATAGTGATCTAGCCACAGCGGTTAAGGATGGCAATACCGGTGTCACTCTTTTGCCGGGTAGTTCCATCGCCTACAACCATCCTATAATATTGCAAGTCACTTCTACACAACTGATGGACAGCCTCTCTTTGGCCCAACAAAATTCACTGGATTCCCTTATCCAAGACGAGGTCGAGAACGCACGGTCCCAAAATTCTGACAATGGGAATGGGTGGTTTTGATCCTCACGCTAGCGATCCTCATGTATCCATGACAATGGACGAGGAGGAAGAGGACGATGTTGTAGACCTTTACGAGCACTACGCAATTGTTGTAGACAAAGGACAGACTCCACTTAGGATTGACAAATTCCTTGTCGATCGCTTGGCCGGTATGTCGCGCAATCGAATACAACAAGCAGCAGAAGCTGGTGCCATACATGTAGGGGACAATCCGGTAAAGGCAAACTACAAAGTCAAGCCATTTGATCGGATATCACTCCGTCTCGAACATCCACCATACGACAACACCATCGTACCGGAGGATATCCCATTGGATATTGTATACGAAGACTCGTCTCTGATGGTGGTCAATAAGCCGGCCGGATTAGTGGTACATCCCGGACATGGCAACTACACCGGTACACTCCTAAATGCCCTAGCCTACTACCTTCGAAACGACAAGAGCTATGACCCGAACGACCCAAGATTGGGGCTAGTGCACCGTATCGACAAAGACACTAGTGGTTTGCTTGTCATTGCCAAGACACCGGAGGTGAAGACACATCTAGGCAAACAGTTTTTCAACAAAACGACCCAACGTAGTTATCGAGCTATTGTGTGGGGACGAATGGAACAAGCGTCAGGTACAGTCCGGACCAATCTGGCCAGAGACCCTCATGATCGGCTTATATTTGCACCATTCCCTTATGGTGGAGACATTGGGAAGACTGCTGTAACGCACTGGAAGGTCATAGAGGAGCTTGGCTACCTTAGCATGGTAGAGTGTGTGCTGGAGACCGGAAGGACTCATCAGATACGGGTGCACATGAAGTCAATCCAACATCCTATATTCAACGATGCACGGTACGGGGGGGATCAAGTCTTGAGAGGGAATAGATTTGGAAGCTATAAGCAGTTTGTGGCCAATAGCTTTCTGCAATGTCCTAGACAGGCACTACATGCCCAGTCTCTGGGCTTCGTACATCCTGTGTCGGGAGAAGAAATGACCTTTTTTTGCGACTTACCAGCAGATATGCAGGGGTTACTGGAAAAATGGAGAACATACATCAACGGAACATCAAATAATCCATGAATATAGCGCTCATTGCAGGAGGATACAGCGGCGAGTACTCCGTCTCACTAAGAAGCCAAAAAGCTCTGATGGGCTTTCTCAGCCACAGCCCATACAATATCTACTCGGTAGTTATTCGGAGAGGCGAGTGGGTCGTGACTGACAGAAAAGAGTATACCATTGACAAAAACGACTTTTCATTCGTTACGGATGAGGGAAAACGGGTAGCATTTGACTACGCCTATATAACAATCCATGGAACTCCCGGAGAGGATGGTCTTCTGACGGGGTATTTGGATATGATGGGGATTCCTTACTCTTGCTGTCGTACATTGGTCGGTGCACTCACATTCGACAAATTTACTTGTACACACTTTCTCCGATCTTTCGGCATACATGTGGCAGAGAGCCGACGGGTATACCGCTCAGATATCGGACGGATAGGCGCTCTGGCCAAGGAAATTGGCTTACCGGTCTTCATCAAACCCAACACAGGGGGATCTAGCATAGCGACGACAAGGGTGGATGAAGAAAATGAATTGGAGGAGGCCTTGCGTATCGGGTTTCAAGAAAGTGACGTACTCCTGATGGAGCGACTTCTCATCGGTACCGAAATCACCTGCGGTTGCTACAAAGACAAGGCTGGAATCCACGTCTTGCCGATAACAGAAGTAGTGACCGACAACACTTTTTTTGACTACGATGCCAAGTACAATGGACAGGTCCAAGAGATAACCCCGGCTAGACTGGCTGACACGATGGCTGATAAGATCCGGGATCTTACTCGTGAAATCTACCAACTTCTCGATGCCTCAGGAATCATCAGAGTAGACTACATTATTCAGCAAGATGTGCCATATGTGCTAGAGGTCAACACCACACCGGGGATGACAGAGACCAGTTTCATACCCCAGCAGGTCAGAGCCGCCGGACTCGATATGTCGCAGGTACTCACGGACATCATAGAGTATCAGGTAGAATTGGCACAAAAATAATCGTTACTTCTAACAACCATGGAAAACAACAATCAACAATACTACGACAGCATCCGCCCGGCTAATAACGACGAAGTGCAACCGATGATTCAAAGACTGCTTGCCGACTCAGAAGCATCTGGCATCGCAGAGCACTTGGCCCATGACCTATCGAATAAGGACCTAAGCAATATCCACACGGTAGAAGCCTTCAAAAAAGAGGTGGTAGCCCCCATGCTCGCCAAGCTCCTAGAGCAGACCGCCTTTTCGGTGACCTCCTCCGGCAAAAGCACCATGCGTGCCAATGGAGACAAAGTCTACACCTACATCTCCAACCACAGAGACATCATACTTGACCCAGCCATCCTCAATCTCGTCTGCGTGGAAGCGGGACTGGACATCCCCGAGATAGCCATTGGCGACAACCTGATACTACGCCCGTGGATCAGCGATATGGTCCGCCTGTGTGGTTCGTTTTTGGTCAAACGCTCCCCTAAGGTTAGAGAGATGTTGATCGAATCAAAACGCCTATCGGACTACATGAGACGAAACATCAAGGAAAAAAGGTCCTCGCAGTGGATCGCACAGCGCGAGGGGCGAGCTAAAGACTGCAATGACCGCACACAACCATCGTTACTAAAGATGCTGGCCATGGGCAGTGAGGAGAAAGACCTTCCCAAAAACTTGGCCGAGCTAAACTTGGTACCCGTCACGATCTCCTACGAGTATGACCCCTGTGATTACCTGAAAGCACTCGAGCTACTGCAGAAAGAAAAAGGGACATACAGCAAGGAAAAAAAGATAAGCGACCTCCTAAGCATGCGCACCGGGCTGCTAGGGAAAAAAGGACGCATCCACTGCGCTTTTTCCGAGCCAATATCAAGTTTTGATGACGTCATCACGCCCGGCATGACTAAAAATGAACAACTAACAGCTATCGCAGAAAAGATCGACGAGCAGATATTTTTGCACTACCGCTTTTACCCCAACAACTACATTGCGTACGATCTCACTCATGGTGGGAATCGCTTCAGCGACCTCTACAGCAAACGACAGCAGCTAGAGTTTTTGCTCTACATCGAGGATCAGCTGGACAAGCTACCCGATGCTCGTGCGGACCGTGACTTCTTGCACAAAAAAATGGTAGAAATGTATGCCATGCCTTTGCTCAATAATCTAAAAACAAGAAAAGTAATAAAATGAATGCCCTTATTATAGTTGACCCACAGATAGACTTTATCACCGGCAGTCTGCCGGTCAAGGATGCTTCTAAGGCCATACGCACCCTAGCCACCTCGTTGCCCAATGCCCCTATTGACCACATTTTTGTAACAATGGACTGCCACCCCACGGATCACATGAGCTTTGAGGAAAACGGAGGTCAGTGGCCTATCCACTGCGTCAAGTACAGCATGGGAGCGGCAATTTATCCGGACCTTATGGACTCTTTGCTCCACCTTCAGGACAAAGTCAAGCTACACTTCATTGAGAAAGGTTGCCGGACGGATCAAGAGCAATACAGTGCTTTTGAAGACACTTACCCCAGCCTCCTTGATCAAGCGGACAAAGTTTACATCAGCGGAATAGCTGGAGATGTTTGCGTACAAAACTCCATCAAGGACCTTGCCAAGCATGGCCTGACAAAAAAGCTGGTACTGCTCGAAAACGCAGCTCCAAGTCTGGACGATGGTACAACCCTCCGGACGGTTGCGCAGGAGCTAAAGCTAAGTGTATCCAATACCGACAAATACTAACAACGATATAAAACTCACTATCCTATGAGCTGGTTTGAATGCAAAATAACCTACGACAAAGAAATCAATGCTGACGGCAAAATGAAAAAAGTCAGTGAAGTCTACTTGCTCGATGCAGAGACATTTACCGACGCCGAAGCACGTATGACAGAGCTGATGGAGAGCCGTGGAGCTTTCACCATGGACTCTGTGAAAAAAGTCCGATACGCAGAACTATTTTTGGACGGAAAGAGCGAACGCTTCTACAAAGCCAAGGTCGGGTTCATCACACTAGATGAAAAAGCCGGCGTTGAAAAGAAAAAATACAGCCAAATGCTGGTCCAGGCCGATGACTTCGAAGAAGCATGCCAAAATCTCCTAAAAGGGATGAAAGACACACTCGCCGACTACGAAGTGGCCGCCATACAAGAGACCATTATCCTAGATGTCTTTCCCTACGAGGTAAAGTAAGGTCATGTCTAGTATCAAGAACCGGCTCAGAGACTTGAGGACCAAACTCGGAAGCGCACAACTCGTTGCCGTCTCCAAGTTTCACCCCATCAGCCGAATACAAGAAGCCTACAATGCCGGGCAGAGGATATTTGGAGAAAGTAGAGTCCAAGAGCTCGCCCAAAAAGTCGACCTTCTACCGGACGACATAGAGTGGCACTTTATCGGTACCCTCCAAAAAAACAAAGTCAAGTATATTGTCCCCTACATACACACCATCCACAGCGTTGATCGGGGGTCACTGGTCACAGAGATCGAGCGCCAATGTGAGAGACAGGAGCGCAAACGTCCACCAATCCGACTTTTGCTACAACTACACATATCCGGCGAAGAGACCAAGCACGGATTTTCAAAAGAAGAGTTGATAAGCTTTTTGGACAAATGTCCTATCCACGAGCTAAAGTTCTCCCGCATAATTGGTCTGATGGGCATGGCAGAATATACGGAGGACGATGCCGTGATCGAAAGCCAATTTGAGACCCTACGCACAACCCTAACCGAACTCCAAGCAACCTATTTTGCGGACGACCCCCAGTTTTGCGAGCTCTCCATGGGGATGAGCCACGACTACCTCCTTGCCCTAAAGCATGGAGCGACCTATGTACGTATCGGAACAGACATTTTTGGTCCGAGAGAGTACTAGCTCTCAAACCAAAAGAAATAGCAGAAAACGACAACAAAACCAAAAGGAATTACTAAAACAACCAAATGACAATATCATGAAAAAGACTTATGCCATACTAGGGTCAACGACCCTATCCCTAGCACTAACCCTAAGTAGCTGCGGTGTACTTGAGAATCTCAACAATACTGCCAAAGGATCCGGTATCGGAGCCGGTGCCGGTGCCGCCATCGGAGCCGGAATAGGACACACAGCCGGAGGAAACGCAGGCCTCGGAGCAGCTATTGGTGCTGTCGTTGGAGGTGTAGCCGGCGGACTCATCGGCAACCACATGGACAAACAAGCCAAGGAACTCGAGAAGCAGGTACCGGAAGCCAAAGTGGAAAAAGTAAATAACGGAGAGTGCATCCGTGTCACCTTTGACAGCGGTATACTTTTTGGCTTCGATGACTCTGTGTTAAACAAAAAATCCCAAGAGGCACTTGCACGCTTTGCCGAAAACATGAACGCCAACCCCGATACCGATATCAAGATCGTAGGACACACCGACAACACCGGCAAGCACGCTTACAACATGAAGCTCTCCGAGCGTCGTGCAAACAGTGTCTACAACTACCTACGTAGACTCAACGTCTCTCCGACCCGCATGACCTCCATGGGGGTAGGACCCGACGAGCCTGTGGCAGACAACTCCACCGAAGTAGGTCGGGCGAAAAACCGCCGCGTGGAAATCTTCATCATTCCCGGAGCAGAGATGATCCAAAAAGCAAAAGAAGAAGCCGGTAACAAATGATTTTTAGGATCAGCTACTGGTAGAGCTATGACAAAAAGGCTCCCACATATGCGCCGATCCCTAATGCATAACGAGGGGGTGTGTCAAAACAACAGTTTTGGCACACCCTTTCCTATTTTACATCCATCTGCAAAGGATTGGACCACAACCCGTATGAAAGAAGAGTCTCCGATCGTGAGGCTACAGTTTCTTCCGCATGAAACTACAGTTTCTAGCCGTTGAAACTACAGTTTCTGCCCGATGAAACTACAGTTTCACCCGATGGAACCTAGCTTTTGCCCAAAACAAAAAAACATCCGCCAAGGCTCCGAAAGGAGTGGCGGATGAGATTAGGATACTCCCCGGATGGGGAAAAGTCGGCAAGGTTCTCCTCAGTAACGTCGGTACGACTATAGCTCTAGAGAAATGTCGGTATATAGCTCCGTACGACAAGCGTGTGCAATGACGTAGGCGGCAGGCAGACGAGCTTCCTCTGGTGAAGCAGGACGAAGGACACGCTCTAGCATGGGACGCTTGGTGGCCCCCATGACGTGAAAGAGTACGAGAGGAGCCTCAAGGATGCCTTGGTACGAGAGAGCGACCCGATCGACCCCGTTGTAGGGATTAACGGAGGCTAGGTAACGACTCTCAACTTCGTAGAGCTTTTGTCCTGGAAAGAGGGAGGAAGTATGGCCGTCGTCCCCTATCCCTAGTATTACGAGATCAAGAGCATATGGACGTCCTTCATGGGTCCTACTCTCCTCAAGGAGGTAGTCGTAGCGATGTGCGGCATCAGCTGTCGTCTGTCCATCCGAGTATGGGATGGGATGGAGCAGCTCAGCAGGATAGCCAGCCGGACCAAAGTAGGCCCTATGGGCGTTGCCATAGTTGCTTTCAGGGCTATCGACTGGAACCATTCGCTCATCAACCCACCAGAAGTGGATGCGACGACGGATCAATTCAGCGGAGACTTTTTGCCAGTAGCCAAAAAGGGTCAGTGGAGTGGAGCCACCGCTGAGTGCCACATGTATAGGCCGGTCCTGATGGTCGGCCAGAGCAAAGAGCCGGTTGGTAATGAGCTGAGCTACCCCTCCAGGGGTACCGGCACGGTGGATGGTTTTGGTAGTCATCATAGCTCGCAGTATAGATCGGTATCAATAAGGTTACGGCAGGGGTTGGACCAAGTGCTGTCGCCCTCAAGTAGACTGTCGGACTCCCGGGGGCCCCATGTCTTGGCTGGATAACCATAGAGGGGTATCTCGTCATCGCATTCGCTCCAAGCCTTGACGATGGGGTCAAAAAAAGTCCAGCTAGCTTCCACAGCGTCACTGCGGGTAAAAAGTGTTGGGTCGCCGAGCATGCAGTCCTCAATGAGGCGTGAGTAGGCGTCCTCAGTGGGTACGCCACCTAGCTTGTCGTAGGTAAAGTCCATGGAGACCTGCTTGATCTCAAACCCGGGGCCAGGGACTTTCATGCCAAACTTTAGGGCCGTACCCTCGTTGGGTGCGATGCGTATGGTGAGACTATTGGGGACACTGTGGCCATCAAGCGAACCAAAGATCTGGAGAGGTGCGTTTTTGAAGTGGACAACAATCTCGGTGACCTTGGTAGGCATCTGCTTGCCGGTACGGATGAAAAAGGGGACTCCACTCCAGCGCCAATTATTGACAAAGAGCTTGATGGCGACGAAGGTCTCGGTGCGACTGTCGGGGCGCACTTTGTCCTCCTCTCGGTAGCCCTTGAGGGTGTCGCCTCGATAGGTACTGGCGACATACTGTCCTCGGATAGCCTGCGTCTTGATCTCGTCACGGGTGAGAGGCTTGAAGGCTCGGTAGACTTTGACCACCTCGTTGCGAAACTCCCGAGCGCCAAAGGCCATGGGTGGCTCCATGGCAACGAGGGCCAGGAGCTGGACAAGGTGATTTTGGACCATATCACGGAGTGCACCGGCATCGTCGTAGAAGCCCCCTCTCGTTCCCACCCCCATGTCCTCAACTGCTGTGATCTCGACGCGGTCGATGTAGTTGCGGTTCCACAGAGGCTCAAAGAGTCCGTTGGCAAACCGGAGCGCCAGTATGTTTTGGGCGGTCTCCTTTCCGAGATAGTGGTCGATACGGTAGATCTGATCCTCGTCAAAGGCCTCACGGTAGATGGCACTGAGTCGACGAGCACTCTCGAGATCATAGCCAAAGGGTTTTTCGACAATGATCCGGCGGGTCTGCTCGGTGCCGTAGGCGTGTCCATGGTTGAGCCGAACAGAGGCTAGATGACCTGGAATAACACCGTAGAGACTAGGTGGTGTGGCAAGGTAAAAGAGGTAGTTGCCGTGATTGCCGATCTCTGCATCAAGGGTTTCCAGGGCCTCTTTTAGAGCTGGATAGTCCTTGGCCTGCCCTGGGTCCATAGCATGGTAGCGAATGTGGTCAACAAAGCTCTTCACCAACTCTTCGTCGTACTCTGCGGGCAAGAGGTGGCGCAAGAGATTGGCGGACACGGTCTCGCGGTAGCCCTCATCCGCATAGGCGGTACGGGCACATCCAACAATCCTAAAGCCCTCAGGCATACGTCCTTTTCGATAGAGCTGGTAGAGGGAGGGCATGAGCTTGCGCATGGTGAGGTCCCCTGACCCGCCAAATATAACAAGCACCAAAGACTTGGGTAAAATACGCTTGTACTCTGTATCAATCATGGTAGTGAGACTCTAGACGTTGTAGACAGAACTGGAGACACCACTGCCGGTGCTGGTCCAATCCTCGTGGAAAAACTCGCCACGATTACGATCGGTCCGCTCAAAAGTATGTGCACCGAAAAAATCACGCTGCGCCTGCAGTAGGTTGGCCGGGAGGTTTTCGGTGGTAAGGGAGTGGAAGTAATTGAGCGCAGAATTCATGGCTGGCATGGGAAGACCACACTGCACCCCCAGCGCAACGACCTCTCGCCAGTCATCTAGGCTCCCCAGCATCTCTTGGCGGAAGTAGCAGTCGAGGAGGAGATGACGCAAGCCCGGGTCACGAGTGTAGGCATCGGCAATATCGGCCAAAAAGCGACTCCGAATGATACAACCGGCGCGCCAAATCTTGGCAATGGCGGCGAGGTCAAGCCCCCATCCCCGCTCCTCAGAGGCGGCAGACATCACCTGGAAGCCCTGAGCATAGCTAACCAACTTGCTGGCGTAGAGGGCACTTGAGAGCTTGTCCGACATCTGTCCCGCCGGTGCCTGTGGTAGGAGGTGCAGACCGTATGCCTCGCTCGCCTCACAGCGTAGCCCCTTCATCGCCGATAGGCTCCGCTCGTAGACAGCAGTGGCAATGAGATTGAGCGGAACCCCGTACTCAAGCGAATTGATGACACTCCACTTACCGGTACCCTTTTGTCCTGCGGCATCGAGAATGTGATCCAAGAGGTACCCCTCCGACAAGGGATCGCGATGGCGGAGGATAGATGCGGTAATCTCGATGAGGTAGCTCTCAAGACGCCCGAGGTTCCACTCGGCAAATACATCGGCCATCCGCTCGTTGTCGTAGGCAAGGATTCGCTTCATCATGAAGTAAGCCTCCGAAATCAACTGCATGTCACCGTACTCAATCCCATTGTGGATCATCTTGACAAAGTGTCCGGAGCCCCCGCCCCCTACCCACTCACAGCAAGACGTGCCATCCGGTGCCTTGGCCGCAATCTTTTGCAAGATCGGCAGGACATACTCGCGCGCCTCCACTGCACCACCGGGCATGATCGAAGGACCGTTGAGTGCGCCCTCCTCACCTCCGCTGACACCGGATCCGACAAAGTAAACACCTCGCTCGTAAAGGTCTCGGACGCGACGCTCGGTATCAAGGTAGTTGGAATTGCCCCCATCGATCACAATGTCTCCTGGGCTAAGGTAGGGCAAAAGCTGGTCAATAACCTCGTCAACCGGATTGCCGGCCTTGACCATCAGCATGATGCGCCTAGGACACTCCAGAGACTCGACAAAAGCCTGAATCTCCTTGTATCCCTCAAAGTGCTTGCCGGGTGCAAGCTCGTTCATAAAGTAGTCAACCCGCTCCGGGCGATGGTTGTAGACCGAGACCTTGAATCCATTTCGCTCCATGTTCAAGGCTAGATTGCTTCCCATGACGGCAAGGCCAATCATTCCAATATCTGACTTACTCATAGGCTTGTATTTCTGTAAAATAACTTGATCTAACAAATGATTTTTGAATAATCTGTTTACAAACTTACCACTAAAAGGGACACCTTTAGTGCCAAATAGTACGAAAAAGAGAAGTTTCCATCCCTTTTCTGTAGATTTGTGGGACTAAAAACAAGTTGTTTAACACTCAGGTCACATGAATAAAATCGTAAGCAAAAAGTACCTTTCGGAAAAAGTGGTACAAATGGAGATTGAGGCTCCGCGCATCGCCAAGTCTAGGCGTGCGGGGCACTTTGTGATAGTCCGTGTGGGCAAACTAGGCGAGCGGATACCGCTCACGATTGCCAATTCGGACCTAGAGAAAGGGACGATCACCATTGTCGTACAAAACGTGGGACGCAGCTCCAGTAAGCTTTGTGCTCTGGAGGAAGGTGAGTACGTCACCGACGTGGTAGGTCCTTTGGGACAAGCCACTGACGTCCGCAAGTATGGCACAGTCGTCTGCGCCGGTGGAGGTGTGGGGGTAGCCCCTATCTACCCGATCGTGCAAGCCATGCACAATGCCGGTAATCGTGTCATCGTCGTACTGGCGGCGCGCACCAAAGATCTCCTCATTCTAGAAGAAGAGATGAAAGCAACAGCCGACGAGGTCGTAATCATGACCGATGACGGCTCCTACGGTAAGCAAGGCGTTGTTACGGTTGGTATAGAAGAGGTCCTAAAGCGCGAGCCGGTAGACTTGGTGGTGACAATCGGACCTGCTATCATGATGAAGTTTGTGGCTGACCTGACCAAAAAATATGGTGTCCGGACAATGGCGAGCCTGAATACCATCATGGTTGATGGGACAGGAATGTGTGGTGCCTGCCGCGTAACCGTAGGTGGAGAAACAAAATTTGTATGCGTGGATGGTCCGGAGTTTGATGCTCACCAAGTGGACTTTAATGAAATGTTGCTCCGCATGAGTGCCTTCCGAGATCAAGAACTACTCACTAACCAAAAGAAATAAAAGTGCCATGGTCGATACAGAGCTAATCAAAGCAAGAAGAACGGAGGCGTGGCGTGCGGACCTCCGGAAAAGCATTAAGGCCAAAGATCGCATGGGAATGGAGCGGGTAAGCATGCCGGCACTTGACGGTGCATATAGAGCGCATAACCACGAAGAGGTCAACCAAGGACTCACCCCGGAAATGGCGGTAGAGGAGTCTCATCGTTGTCTCGACTGCCCGGATCCTACCTGCATGACTGGTTGCCCGGTAAGTATTCACATCCCAACATTTATCAAAAATATAGAGCGCAAGGAATTTTTGGAAGCGGCAAGAATCATCCGCGAGACCAGTTCCCTACCCGGTGTGTGTGGGCGTGTCTGCCCGCAAGAAAAACAGTGCGAAAAGCATTGTATCTATACGGTTCAGCTCAAAAAACAGGCCGTAGCCATAGGTTACCTTGAACGCTTCGTCGCAGACTACGAACGCCAAGCTGTAGAGAAAGGGGAAGCCCCCAAGACAAGCGCCCCCCCTGCACCGAACGGCAAGAAAGTGGCCATCATCGGAAGTGGACCGGCCGGGCTCTCCTGTGCCGGAGACCTAGCCAATCTAGGGTACGATGTCACCGTCTTTGAGGCTCTACACGAATTGGGCGGAGTACTCCGGTACGGGATCCCCGAGTTTCGCCTGCCAAATAATATAGTGGACTTTGAGTTGGATCAAATGAAAAACCGTGGGGTGAAATTTGAGACCAACACAATCGTGGGCAAGACGATGTCCTACCAGGACCTAAAGGACGAGGGGTACAAGGCAATTTTTGTCGGGAGCGGTGCCGGATTGCCACGCTTCATGCATATTCCCGGCGAAAACTTGGTCGGTGTGATGTCCAGCAATGAGTACCTCACCCGCGTAAACCTCATGCAAGCCAACAACCCGGCTTCAGACACCCCAATAGCCAAAGGCAAGCGTGTGGCCGTAATCGGTGGTGGCAACACCGCCATGGACTCCGTTCGAACAGCACTGAGACTCGGTGCCGAAAGGGCAATGATCGTCTATAGACGAAGTGAAGAAGAGATGCCTGCACGACTGGAAGAGGTCCACCATGCGAAAGAAGAAGGGGTGGAATTTCTGACCCTGCACAACCCGATTGAGTACCTCGATGATGGGAAAGGAAAGATCCGAGCCATGCTTCTCCAAAAGATGGAACTGGGAGAGCCCGATGCGAGCGGTCGACGCAAGCCGGTCCCGATAGAGGGAGACGTGGTGGAAATAGAGGTGGATGAGGTAATCGTCAGTGTCGGTGTCTCGCCCAACCCTATAGTTCCTCGTGCATTCAAAGGGCTTAACATCACGCCAAAAGGGACAATCAGCGTCAACGAAGAAACGAACCAAAGCGATCTCCCCGATGTCTTTGCTGGCGGAGATATTGTCCGAGGTGGAGCAACAGTGATACTAGCCATGGGGGACGGCCGAAAAGCAGCCGCCGGTATCCACCAATATCTTAGTGGCATGGAGTAGTTACGGCCTTTGTCAAATCCATTTTTTGATATACCTTTGTGTCACCCTTAGAGGGCGTACAAAACAACAACAATCTTAAATCCTTTTTTGAACATATGAAAAAGATTTTAGCGCTTGCCACAGTCGTAGCATTTGCATTGGTGGGCTGTAGCAAAAATGAGTTCAAACTGACTGCGGAAAACCTTCCTGAAGAGCTGAACAACCGGGTCGTGTACTTCATGATGGAGACTGATCCGGAGCCTTTTGACTCTGTGACGATCATGGATGGCAAGTTTGAAAAAACTTTTGCAGATCCTACTCCTGACCACATCATCTACGCAAAGATCGGCGATGATTTCGTAAAGCTTATTCCTGAAAATGCACACATCCGTCTCGTAAAATCTGACGTTGAGGGCATGTCCTACGAGGTGCAAACAGATAATGCTAAGAGCCTAAACAGCCAGCTCCAAGCTTTCTCCAAGGAAATGAACGAGGCACTCGTACCAATCCAAAAAGAGTATGCAGAGGTTGCCAAACTCAACAACGAGATGCAACTCAACGAAGAGACTCCTGAGGAGGAACTCAACAAGATCGAGGAGCGTGTCAAGGAGATCGGCAAGCGCTATGGCGAAATAAGTAACAGCATCACTCGCAAATACTACGAGGCCAACAAAGACAACATTGTTGGTGAAGTCGTATTTGGCGAAATCAACTTTGATGGAGACAAGGAGTGGATGGAAGCTTACGAAGCCGCGGGAGATAACATCAAGAACAACAAAAAATACCAATCACAGTACAACAAGCTGAAGTCCGCATCAGAGACTATGGTGGGTATGCAGTACAAAGACTACACGATAGAGGATGGACTCGGTAATAGCGCACAGCTGAGCGACTACCTCAAGGATGGTCGCTACCTACTTGTTGACTTCTGGGCATCATGGTGTGGTCCATGTCGCAACGCCATGTCTCACCTTGCACAACTAAACAAAGACAAAGCCAGCAAACTACGTGTTCTGAGCATTGGTGTGTGGGAAGAGAAAATCGAAGACAACGAGAAAGCAAAGCAAGAGCTGAACATGACCTGGGAGACTCTGTTCGACAAGGATAGCAGAGCTGCTGAGATCTATGGTATACAGGGCATCCCAACTCTGCTCCTCATCTCTCCGGAAGGTGAAATTGTTGCCCGCACGCACAGCCCCAAAGAAATTGACGAAAAACTCGCTGAACTAAACCTCTAAACAAAGTAAGCCCTCTAACACGTCTAGTAAACTAAGGCTGGGAACAAGGTCCGTCAAAGTACTTACTTTGACGGACCTTTTGTTTTCCAAATAAATAACATCAATTTGATAGCGATCCATTACCTTATAAGCCAAAGCATTCCCTAGAATAAAGTATATTTGTCACCAAAAGATTCTTATTAAATCATACAACCACAACTAAAATGTCAAATACCACCACACTTTCCAAAGCCCACAGCGGTCAGACACTTCGCGACAATGTCTTTGTCCGATGGACCATGCTAATACTCATTGCCTTGACCATGCTTTTCGCATACATGTTTGTAGACGTCCTCTCCCCGTTACAGAGTCAGCTTGCGGAGCACCTAGGCTGGGATGGCAAGATTTTTGGAGCATACGCAGGTAGCGAGTTTTTTGCAAACGTCTTTTTACTCTTTCTTATTTTTGCAGGTATCATCTTGGACAAGATGGGGGTACGATTTACGGCCATCCTTTCCGGATCACTCATGGTCCTTGGTGCCGGAATCAAGGTCTATGCGCTCAGCCCTGCACTCAACGAGGGTGGTACGTTCATTTACGACCTTCTGAATAGCTTCTTTACAGGATTCCCTGTTTCAGCCAAGCTCTCCTGCTTTGGCTTCGCCATATTCGGCATGGGCTGTGAGATGGCCGGTGTGGCTGTATCACGAGCCATTGTCAAGTGGTTCAAGGGTAAAGAGATGGCCATGGCAATGGGGATAGAGATGGCTGTGGCACGCCTTGGTGTATTTGCCGTACTCAATACCACCCCACGGATACATGAATGGATGCTGGGGCGACTCGACTCAGCCCAAGGAATGGACGCTCTTCGTGCCATCCAAGCTCCGGTATTTTTTGTCTTTATCCTGCTTTGCATAGGATTACTTATGTACCTCATTTATGGAGTTTTTGACAAGAAGCTCGAAGAGCAAGAAGTTGCACAACGTATAGCAATGGATCAAGAGGAAGAGGAACCATTCAAATTTTCAGACCTAAAGTACGTCTTTGGTAGTAAAATATTCTGGCTCGTTGCACTTCTTTGCGTACTCTACTACTCCGCCATCTTTCCTTTCCAGCGATTTGCGACGAATATGCTAGAGAGCAATCTTGGGCTAGAAAACGCCACTGCCGCAAGCATATTTAGTCTCTTCCCGGTTGGAGCCATTATTATCACACCTTTTCTAGGACTATTCTTGGATAGAGTGGGGAAGGGAGCGACAATGCTGATGCTCGGAGCCATACTCATGATCATCTGCCACCTTACCTTTGCTATCTATCCATTCGATAGCTCCACCACCTCCATCATAGTTGCCCTATGCGCTATTATTGTACTAGGCATATCATTTTCTCTGGTACCAGGTGCGTTATGGCCATCAGTTCCAAAGTTGCTGGACGAAAAGATTCTTGGCTCGGCATACTCTGCGATATTTTTTATCCAAAATATAGGACTCCTGCTGACACCTATCGCCATTGGTACCATACTTGATGCAACAAACCCCGATGTCAAAGCTGGACAAGCACTCAACTACACTCCGGCTATGCTGGTATTTACCGGGTTTGGGGTACTGGCACTGATTATAAGTGTTGTGCTCAAAGCCTATGATAAAAGTAAAGGCTACGGGCTAGAAAAGCCTAATATCAAAAAGTAACTGTCATGATTTTGCATCACTAAAAATAGACAGATAGCCACTATACAGGCCAATTGGTCAGGACAATCAAGTAGGAGGAAAACATTGATATATTTTCTTCCTACTTTTGTTTTCGTCAATCACCTCATAAGGGGCGTACACGACGATTCGTCAATACGCCCATATCATCACCTAAAGACTTATGGAAAGTGCCTGTCGCACGCGAGAAAGGAAAGAGGGATGTCCATGATTACGGACATCCCTCTTTCTTAATAAAAGTAACTAGTTTTTTAAGCTGGTCGGGATAGGCAGACTCGAACTGCCGGCCTCCACGTCCCGAACGTGGCGCGCTACCAACTGTGCTATATCCCGATTATTAAGCTACTGCTCCATCTCCAATAAGGGTGCATCCAAGCCCATAAGGAAAGGCCTATTGATACTTTCTTCAAGCGAGATCATTGTCTCCGTAGAGACAACTCCGTCAATAGCTTGTATCTTCGAGCGCAGGATCTCCATCAGATGATCGTTGTCTCTTGCAAAAAGCTTGATCAACATGGAATATGGTCCTGTAGTGTAATGACACTCTGTCACTTCAGAGATCTGCTCTATCCGCTTCCTAACAGCATCATAGAGCGATCCACGCTCCAATATAATACCTATATAGGTAAACGTCTTGTAACCAAGTTTCTTATAGTCAATCTTATATCCAGATCCTATAATCACCCCCTGATCTATAAGTCGTTGCATCCGCCAATGCACCGATGCCCTTGATATTCCTAATTTCTCTCCGATATCTTTGTGCGGGATCCTTGCATCCTGCATCACCATTCGGAGTAGGCTTAGGTCAATCCTATCTAGATTAGGCATATACGTAGTGGATACTTACTTTTATATTTCACTGTGTTTTCGGTTACGGCACAAAGTTACAAAAATATTAGTTCTCCTCCTCATTTGAAGCAACATTTTTCAATTCCTCCAGTATCTTATCAACCTCTGCCCCGACCTCTTTTATTTTCTCTCGACAGTGTTTGATTAGTGCTGTTACCTGTCGGCTTTTTTCAAGGACTTCATCTATTGGCATCTTTTCGCTCTCCAACTGTCGCAGAATTGCCTCAGCCTCAGTGATTGCCGCATCGTAACTCAACTCTTGGATCTCTTCTGAATTATTCATCTCTATTTGGGTCTTGTGTTTCTTGAATTCTCACTATGGTTGCTTCTGCCTCACCATCCATAAGCAATAGTCGTATTTTGTCATCAGGATCTATTTGACCAATGCTAGTAATTGAGGCCCCATCTTTCAACACAGGTATAAAACCTCGTTGCATAATCATTGTTGGATTGTATAGGTTTGCGACACGATCCATGTGTTGCAATTGCTCCTCCCGACTAGGAACAAGACTAGTAAGGAATGCTAAAGCCCTTGTCTTGATGTGTGATACCAGAAGAGTTTGATTGCTCAAACTTGCTTTCGCTCTGTGCAATAGTGTTTCATAATCCTTGAGACTATCCCTTAGCCGTTGCCACATGTGCCTATCATTTTCCCTCAGTACAGTTTGGAAATGAAAGGAGAGATATTCTATACGATTTATGGCATTGGTATACGCGCTATGCAACAGCCTCAATGAGCTTTGGCAAAGATTGTTGAGGCGCCCAGTTTCGCTTCGCTCCAAATGATATAGGTGTTGCTGTAAGCGAGAAACCGCATAGGCTTGTCTTTGTGCCACAGTTCTTAGTTGGTCAGAGAGGAGGGCCTTTACTTGTTTCTGAATAGTGATGATCTTGCCCAACTGTAGCAACATGCGTTGCACTAAAAACTCTGCCAGGGCAGTGGGGGTTTTCAGCCTAGTATGAGCCACCATGTCGGCAATGGAGGTGTCCTGTTCGTGTCCTATTGCCGTAAGGACAGGGATAGGGAAATTGGCGATATACGAACACAGCTCATAGTCGTCAAAAGCCGCCAAGTCCATTTTGCTACCGCCACCTCGAAGTATGAACAAAGCATCGTAATCGGATATTCGATTGAGGATTTGCAACATTGCCTGATAGATTGATGCTGTCGTTTTTTCGCCTTGCATCAATGCGGGATATAGGTCAATTTGAAACAAGGACCCAAGACCACTCTGAGACACCTGGTTCTGAAAGTCACCCCACCCTGCCGCACTTTCTGATGTTATGACGGCAATCCTTTGTAGCAAAAGAGGTAAGTGGTTGTGCTTATTTAGATCCATGACCCCATCCGCCTGAAGTTTTTGGATGGTCTCTTTTCGCTTCCGCTCTAGGTTTCCAAGCGTGTAGTCAGCATTTATGTCATAAATGGTCAGGCTAATCCCATACTGTAGGTGCATCTCTACTTGCACTAGGAGCATTAACTCCATGCCAATATCAGGAGCTTGCCCCGTGGCCTCGACAAATTTTGGGATAATACGACCGGCGATGCTTTCCCAAAGATTTCCCCTTACCTTGGCCACTACTTGGCCGTTTTGCACTTCTGCCAGATCGAAGTAATAATGACGCCTGATGCTAAGGCCTGTTACTTCAGCCACTATCCAATAACTACCACCGAAAGCCCCCTTGATAGTGTTGCGAACATAGGTTAGCAGATCACTGAGGCGTATGGCATTTACCTGTTCAGTATAGATATTGGACGCTAAAAGACTCATATATTGCTCCTTTCACGCAGAAAAGCAATGAGTTTCATAATAGCACGTCCACGGTGACTAATCTGGTTTTTATCATGCTCCGACAGCTCTGCAAACGTTTTGTCAGTGCCTTCTGGTTGAAATATTGGATCGTACCCAAATCCTCGTTCACCCCTTCTGGATGATGTGATTTGTCCGTGTACCTCACCGACAAACAAGTACTCTTGCCCATTCAAAATAAGCGCAAGAACCGTCTTGAATGTAGCATCACGATCATTGCTATCACGTAGTTCGTGGAGAAGTTTCGTAATATTTTCGTCTGCTGTACATTGTTCACCGGCATACCGAGCTGTATAGACCCCAGGACGCCCCCCAAGAGCACGCACCTCTAGGCCGGTATCATCTGCCAAAACATTACCTCCATGGCGCTTATACCCTTCCCTTGCCTTGAAAATCGCATTTTCCTCCAGTGTCGCTCCATCCTCCGGGATGGGCACACTGTCGTCAATGTCACAAAGAGATTGCACATGATACGGGAGGCATGCTTCAGAAAAAAGCAGACTTATCTCATGAACTTTGTGTTCATTATGCGTAGCAAGAAGGAGATTATTTTCCATGATTTTCGGGGGCCTCTACTTCTGATCCCTCATGAGTATCCATTATTTTTGTAGGCAAATCCTTCGCAGTCGTAGTCATATTTGACTTTGATGGCACTCCATCAGGAGATTCTATTTTGATCTTTTGCTTATTGTTGTTTACCTTGATTATATCAAACCCCTGACCGAACACGCCACGCACCAACGTCTGAGTAATAAAGGCATTGGGATCAGTTTCCTTGACAATCCGGAAAATCTGGTTGGCCTCCGTCCGTCTGGCAATGACCATCATGATTTTCACCTCATTCTTGGTATATGCGCCCTCTCCATTGAGCAAGGTACATCCACGATTTACCTCAGTAAGTATCCTTTTGCTTATTTTATCATGCAATGCAGATATGATAAAGAACTGCATGCATTGACGGTATCCATTTAGATAAAAATCGACTGTGAGATTGGCCACCGCCACCTGAAGTATAGAGTAGAGTAACTTATCCGGATCCCTAAACAAGAAATATGAAGATGCCAAAATGACTCCATCCATCAGCATCAGAGCTCGTCCGATAGTTATAGGACGATACTTGTTGATAATCATGGCTAGGATATCAGTACCACCGGTGGAGCCATTGGCCGAAAAAACAATACCCAACGAGCAACCCACACCTATTGCCCCTAGGACTACAGCAAGTGCAGGATCATGTGGCAACAAAGGCTCAGGAAAGAAGTTACCCACTACTTTAATCATAGCACCAACGATCACCACCCCAAATGTGGTACGTATCGTAAACCTCCAGCCTAGGATTATGATGGCGAGGATAAGTAGGGTCAGGTTGATGATATTGTATGGGATAGCCATATCAATATTGAGTGCCCATCCTATCACAGAAGCCACACCAGCTAAACCTCCGGTCGTAATATTGTGAGGATATATAAACCCTCTAAAGCAAAACGAATAAAGCGTAATGCCTACTATAATCATGAAGTAGTCTTTGACTTCGTTTCGAAGCATTTGTTTGTTGACATTCAAGCTCAGCATGGTGGTTTTCTATTTAGATTAAGTACTGCAATCCTTTCTTTATTTGGATGTAACAATGTTCACAATTCTTCCCGGGACCACTATCACTTTTAGCACACTCTTTCCCTCCAGTTGCTTTTGGACATTTTCATCTCCCAGCACCCGCTCTTCAATGGCCTCTTTTGAAAGGTTCGCCTCCAGCTTTATTTGAAGTCTGACTTTTCCATTAAAAGAGACGGGATAGTTGATCACACTCTCTTTAAGGAAAGCTTCATTATACTCCGGAAATGGCTCCGTGGTGATACTTGTGTTGTGTCCAAGCTTGTTCCAAAGCTCCTCTGCAAGGTGTGGAGCAAAGGGAGACAATGCGACAAGCAATGGTTCAAGGATTTTTCTCTTATTGCACTTCAGGCCTTGCAAATCATTGACACATACCATGTAACCACTAACACTGGTATTGAATGACGCAGTCTCAATACTTTGGGTTACCTTTTTCAGCATCGTGTGCAACACCTTGTACTCCTCGTTACTTGGGTTTTCCTCCAAGACCTCAAATTGATCATCTTGGTTATAAAACAGGCCAAATACTTTCCGTAGGAAGCGGAAGACACCATCAATGCCATTCGTATCCCATGGTTTGGATTGTTCCAGAGGGCCCAAAAACATCTCATATATCCTCAGTGTATCAGCACCATAGTCCCGAATAATATCATCCGGATTGACGACATTGTGGTACGACTTGCTCATCTTCTCGATCGCCCAGCCACATGTATAGGTTCCATCCTCATCTAGTACGAAAGTAGCATTCAAACGATCCGGCTGGGACTTTTTGAAGGCCTCCAAATCCAACCTATCATTGTGTACAATCCCTATATTGACGTGAATTGGCTGAACATCGTACTCATCCTTTTTTGTCGCTGTCACATAGCAATCTGTCCCCTTGACCCTATATACAAAGCTTGATCTTCCCTGGATCATACCTTGGTTGATTAGCTTGCGATAGGGTTCGTCCTCGCAAATATAGCCGAGGTCAAATAAAAACATGGTCCAAAACCTGCTATATATCAAGTGTCCTGTGGCATGCTCCGTTCCCCCGATATAGAGATCAACATTACGCCAATACTTATTGGCGGCTGAACCTACGAGGGCATCATTGTTATGGGGATCCATAAAGCGAAGATAGTAGGCCGAACTGCCTGCAAACCCGGGCATGGTGCTGAGTTCCAGAGGATATCCCTCCTTGGTCCGCCAGTTGGTTGCACGTCCCAGAGGTGGTTCTCCTTGCTCGGTCGGCAGGTACTTATCTACTTTGGGGAGTTCTAGAGGTAGCTCTTGCTCGCTTAAGCAATACGGGATACCATCTTTGTAGTATATCGGGAATGGCTCTCCCCAATACCGTTGACGGCTGAAAATAGCGTCACGCAGACGGTAGTTAACCTTTGTTTTTCCAAGATTTTTCTCCTCCAGGTAGCGTCTCATTTTGCCAATGGCTTCCGATACAGAGAGACCATTCAGGAAATCTGAGTTTATCACAGTTCCCTCTGTTGAGTCCACCGCTTGTTGCCATTGAGCCGGATCCGGATCGACCTCTCCACTATTCGGTTGTACAACCTGCCGTATAGGCAAGCCAAAGTGGCGAGCAAAAGCAAAGTCACGACCATCATGTGCCGGCACAGCCATCACAGCTCCGGTTCCATAGCCAATAAGCACATAGTCGCTGATCCACACCGGTATTTCCTCTCCTGTAAGAGGGTGAATCACATACCCACCGGAAAAGACGCCACTGACCGAGTGATCAATCATTCGCTCCCGCTCGGTGCGGAGGGTTGTCCTACGGAGATAATCATCCACAGCATCTTTTTGCTCTGCAGAGGTCAAAAGCTGGACATACTCACTCTCCGGCGCCAACACCATGAATGTAACACCATACAAAGTGTCTGCACGAGTGGTAAATACGGTTACACTCTCCTCTCCACCTTTGATCCTAAAATTCACCTCCGCTCCACTTGACCGTCCTATCCAGTTACGCTGGGTTTCCTTTAGCGCATTGGTCCACTCAAGTTTTTTCAGTCCCTCCAGCAAGCGCTCGGCGTAGGCTGACACACGCAAGCACCATTGCTTCATCATACGCTGTGTCACAGGATATCCGCCACGTATAGACAACCCCTCACTCACCTCATCATTGGCAAGCACAGTACCGAGCTCTGCACACCAATTGACCATTGTTTCACCGAGGTAGGCAATTCTATAGTTCATCAAGACGGCCTGCCTCTTCTCTTCCGAATAATTATTCCACTCATCAGCAGTAAATGAGAGCGGTTCGGTCTGGGCCACATTCAGTTGGGCTGTTCCATTTTTCTCAAAGTGCCCGACTAGGTTTTCTATCGGTTCGGCCTTGGAGGTCGAATTGCTGTAGTAGGAGTGAAACATTTTGATGAATGCCCACTGGGTCCACTTGAAGTAATCGGGGTCAGACGTTCTGAACGTCCGGCTCCAATCATAGCTAAATCCGATATTTTTGAGTTGATTCGTGTATCGTCTGGTGTTTTCATCCGTCGTAACCCCAGGGTGTTGCCCGGTCTGTATGGCATACTGCTCAGCCGGTAAGCCAAACGCATCATACCCCATAGGATGCAGGACATTGTAGCCCTTGTGTCGCATATATCGACTAAGGATGTCAGATGCAATATAACCCAGTGGATGCCCCACATGTAAACCAGCACCGGAGGGATATGGAAACATGTCCAAAACGTAGAACTTTGGGCGTGAAGAGTCCTCTACGACCTTATAGGTCCCCTCTTCTTCCCACTTCTTTTGCCACTTTTTTTCTATTTCGGTAAAGTTATATTCCATACTGCTTAAAACTATCAGAATGTGGTAGTTGTATTCCTATGCAGATTTACTCTGCCCATATCGTACACAAAAGTACCAAAAAAAGCCTACTACATACCTAGAGAGGGTGGGTGTTGCATGAGCAACACCCACCCTCTCTAATCTAGGTCACTACACTTCACATCATGTTGTGAAGTCAGTGTCATTGGTCTTCATTTCAAAAAAGACTGACCATTCATTTCCATCGGTAGTCACCTGAGCTTATACATCGCCAGAGTGCATTGGCAGTCACCTTATCTAGGATCACACCTCGCTGGGCATAAAAGACAGTGTGTGCCCAACCATTTGTTTGTGACCACAGGTTGTCCTTTTTAGACTTATAGCCAAGGCCCCCGATAAGCTCTACTCTTGGATTAACATTATCTAGCTCCAATAAAAGGCTGGCTTCGCTCGTGCTCAGGTCTGTACACACAGAGTATACCACCTGATCGTCTGTGGCACTCCGGCTAACCCAGGCATTCACCGCCCTGGACTCCGGGTCATCACTCGACCAAAAAACGACAATACTTTGTTCTTCGTTTTTTAGATCATTGAGCCACCTAACACCACCTACTTCAATACTTGGAAGCAACTCTCCTTTGTCATAGCCATAGTCAGCATCAGCAGTAGAAACCACTTTTCCCGACATCAGGGGCAAAGCAATAGCAAGAGTAAGCATTCCAAGGACGAAAGTGCTTGATCTCATAAATATGTATTTAGTTGACAATCTCCCTGAGCCGATCTCCAAGTAATGGAGTCCACAGCCCCGGGCGTCCGAGTCTCGGAACCTTTTGCCCCACCCACCTCTGTGGGTGACCTACTCACTAAACTTTGGACGTACGATTCTCCAAAAACACGACTTCCAAAATCTAGAAAGCGACTGCAAAGGTACCAAATACTTTTGACATAACTCGATTACTATCAAACCCATAACAAATACTTGCAAGAAACAGACCTTCCCAGTAGCCGGTCACGAGCCCCTCTAAAAAAGCCCTACAGTCCCATAGAAACAAGGCTTGGGCAATATGATCAAATCGGACTCAAGCCAAATCAACAGACCTGAAAACCAAGCCCCCCACAAACGATCACTTTACCCCCTGATTACGCGGGCAAAAAATCCTTGATCCGTCTAAGCGAACGCTTCTATCCGTGAAAGGTTTTGCTTCTATCCGTGAAAGGTTTTGCTTCTATCCGTGAAACTCAGCCCAACCTATAACCACCTGATTATCAAAATGTCCAGGAGGGGTGTTTTTTCAGCCACAAAATCACCTTTTTAGTCTTTTATGAAGAGGTATCCTCCTATGTGGCAACAGTAGGGTTTGCAGGCCTTTTTATCAGCGAATTTGATGCACAGAGGACGAACCGGTGAAAAACCGAGAGGCTAGGTTGTTGAGAGAGATGTCGGTATTTGCGGCCCATAGTCACCCCTAATGAAGTGCAACCGGCTTTGATTGTGCTTACCGCTTTGGTGTTATCCTCATTTCGGCAGAAGTCCCGAATGGTCGTTGTGAAATTTTCCGCAAGGGGTATCACTGAAGAGAAATTGGATGAGAGAAATGAGTATCTTTACACAATCAAAAGTGAGTGCGACACACTTTTCTTTGATTAGAAACAGACATTGTAGAGAAATTCAAGATTCCGTCACAGGCATGGGTAGAGCCCAATATGAGCAATCGGGGGAACCTCTTGCCCTATGGATGGTTGCCGGATTTTTAGACCGAATTTTCTCGAGGTATGACATGTAACCGATGAATTACAAAACTTACTCCTACAGCAGGCGTCAAACCACACCGGTACACGTAGGACCGGTGACTATTGGTGGCCCACATCACATAGTTGTGCAATCCATGGCAAATGTGGACACCAATGATACTGACCAAAGTGTGCGACAAGCAATATCAATTGCCAACGTTGGTGGAGAATTGGTTCGGTTTACAACTCAAGGGGTACGCGAAGCCAAAGCCCTTGGCACAACTAGGAGCAGACTGAGCGACGAGGGCTACCACTTTCCTCTTGTTGCTGATGTCCACTTCAATCCCAAAGCAGCCTATGAAGCAGCCAAGTATGTGGAAAAGGTTCGTATCAACCCGGGCAACTTTTACGATCCAAAACATACCTTTCAGCACCTCAACTACACCGACAGTGAATATGCCAAAGAGGTAGATGCCCTACAACAAAGCTTTGGCGACTTTCTTGATCACTGTATAGCCCACCAGACAGCTATTCGCATCGGGGTCAACCATGGATCATTGTCTGATCGGATCATGAGCCACTATGGGGATACTCCGGAGGGTATGGTGGCCAGTTGCTTGGAATATCTCGAGGTGTGTCAGGCTAAAAACTTTTCAGATGTGGTCCTTTCAATCAAATCATCCAATACCGTCACTATGACGAATACTGTACGGCTATTGGTTGAAGAAATGGACAAAAGAGGAATGTCCTATCCGCTTCACCTAGGGGTTACTGAGGCAGGTGATGGTGAGGATGGACGTCTAAAAAGTGCCGTGGGGATCGGATCATTACTAGCTGATGGGCTCGGTGACACGATACGTGTGTCTCTGAGTGAACCACCGGAGGAGGAGATACCGGTGGCCAAACTTTTGGTGCAACTGACGGAAGGACTATCAATGGCTCCTGAAATCAGAGTCCCCGGCCCGTATCGCACCCCTATACGCAGTACAGAGACACCACTTGTGCTTCTTGATGATGCTCCAGAGCTAAGCAACCTGCGTAGAGAGGAGCAGCCGGATTACGTGATAACCAATGGTGGCAAATCAGGCCTTCCGATACTTTGTGAGGAGGAGCTTTTTATAGTAAGCGATGAGCAGGCTATCAGGATGAGTGATTTCCCGACGGATAAGCGCATTGTAGTTTGTCTCACGCACCCTGCCACCCCCATTATGCTCAAAGCACTTGATGAACACATGACCGCCCCCTACATTCTCCAACTAATCTGCAATGCTCCACATTCTGAAGCCTCCGTTCGCCTAGGGTATTCCCTGGGAGGGGCATTGCTTCGCGGACAAGCGAGCGGCATTTGGATAAAAAGCAATGTGCTTACGCCTAGAGAATTGGCACACATATCTTTCGGCATACTCCAAGCCTCAAGACGACGAATATCCAAGACGGAGTTTATTTCGTGCCCAGGATGTGGCCGGACACTATTCGATCTGCAAGACACCGTGGCACGGGTAAAGGCAGCTACATGGCATCTGAATGGTCTCAAGATAGGCATCATGGGATGTATTGTCAACGGTCCCGGAGAAATGGCTGATGCTGACTATGGTTATGTGGGTTCGTCGCCCGGTAAGGTAGACCTCTACAAATCAAAAGAACGAGTCGCAAAAAACATTCCGCAAGAACAAGCGGTAAAAAGCCTTGTAGAACTAATCAAACAAAATAACGACTGGACCGAAGCTCCAAAACAAGATGACTGATCACGAATATACGATAGAACACAGTAGATATGACAACGGATTCAAAAACCGTGGTAGTATCGAAGTCATTGTGGGATCCATGTTTTCCGGGAAAACGGAAGAACTTCTGCGACGTGTTCGGCGAGCACTTTTTGCAAAACTACGGGTTGAGGTGTTCAAGCCGGCTATTGATATACGGTATTCTGTCGACAATGTGGTTAGCCATGACCAAAACAATATATCGGCCACTCCGGTAGAAGGGTCGGTAAACATTCTCCTTTTGGCATCAGATGCACAGGTGGTGGCCATAGACGAGGCGCAGTTTTTTGACGAAAGTATCATAAAAGTTGTCCAAGAGCTCGCCGACACCGGCATTCGAGTCATTGTTTCAGGATTGGATATGGACTTTCAGAGAGTGCCATTTGGTCCCATGCCTGCACTGATGGCTATTGCTGACACCGTGACCAAAGTCCATGCGGTCTGCGTGTCATGCGGTGCTCCTGCCATGTATTCCCATCGTCTGCTTCCAGGCAAGGAACAAATCGTACTGGGCGAAAAAAAAGAGTATGAGCCTCTCTGTAGACATTGCTTTCTGAAGCATACCACTGACAAAAACGACACAGGGCAACCCTGATGTTGCTAGACTGTCGTCTCTACAATGAATGGCATGAGAAAAGATAAGAGGCAAATACCAGTTCTGCAAAAATAATTATGGGTAACTTGGCAGAAACAGAAATAGCACCTACACGTTTGACTATGACCGCAACGACCGACTTCAAAACTCCACATACAAGAATCCTCCTAATCTACACCGGAGGAACAATAGGTATGATTGCGAACCCCGTGACCAATGCCTTGGAAGCCATTGACTTCACCTATATAGAAGAGCACTTACCAGAGATAAAACGTTTTGACTACAGCATCGAATCCTACTCCTTTGACCCAGTCATAGACTCTAGTGATATGGGGCCCAAGCACTGGATTAGAATCGTTGAAGTAATCGAGAAGAACTATGACCGCTACGATGGCTTCGTAGTTTTGCACGGGACAGACACAATGGCCTATACTGCATCAGCACTGAGCTTTATGCTTGAGAATCTGAGCAAGCCTGTACTGCTGACCGGCTCACAACTCCCTATCGGTATGATGCGTACAGATGGCAAAGAGAACCTACTTACCTCCATCGAAATTGCCGCAGCTAGGAGGAATGATGGCACGCCTGCGATTCAGGAGGTTTGTATATACTTCAACAACCTTCTCCTAAGAGGAAATCGGTGTACCAAATCTAGTGTAGACCACTTTGATGCGTTCACATCCCCCAATTATCCCAAACTTGCACACGTGGGTATCCAGATTCATTTCGATCAGTCAGTGATGTGGAGAAGCGCCAAATCCTCACCGCTGAGAGTACACAAAGGGCTAGACACAAACATTGAAGTCGTGACCATCTTTCCGGGAATCCCAGACTCCGTCCTAACATCTGCATTTGACACTCCGGGGCTTCGTGCTGTAGTCATGCAGACATTTGGGAGTGGAAATGCCCCTCTCAGCGAAACATTCTTGTCCACAATTCGGAGAGCGGTGAAAAACAATATCATCGTCCTAAATGTGACCCAATGCCAAGTGGGAACGGTCGTGATGAATCGTTACTCTACCGGAATCAAACTGGATGCGGCCGGAGTGGTTAGCGGTCATGACCTTACACTTGAAGCCGCTATCACCAAGTTAATGTATTTGCTTGGCACAGGGCTTTCCAACCAAGAGATCTGCAATTATTTAGAGCAAAACATTCGTGGCGAGCTGAGCAATTGATCAATCCATCCGACATGATAGATTTTGGCCCACTGTTTGTCGGGAATACGACGGCTTCACAGAGCCTCCACTTTAGGAGTCTCACAAGTGGAAGCTGTGGCAACTGTAGTATTCTCGGCTACAAAGGGAAGTACCTCATTCTAGATGCCGGTCTTGGGGTTCGATTGTTCCAACGAGAGGTGAAGAACCTAGGTATATCCCCACAACAATTCACAGGATTGCTGATTACCCACAACCACGCAGATCACCTCAGAGCCGCCCCACACATAGCGCAAAAATATTGCATCCCTATATACGCCACCCCAGAAGTGTGTCAAGTTATTCGGGAAAGTCGCAGAGTCCATGGAGATATCACAGCATACCTACGCCCCATAGAAGCCGAAAAACCTTTCATGATCGGTGAAATGGAGGTCAAGGCATTTGACGTTCCACACGATGCAATCCGGAATGTTGGTTATACGATCAGTACTCCCGACGGCATATTCTCTCTCATTACCGACATCGGGACTGTTACAGAGCGTATAATTGAAGCTATCAAGGGCAGCAACTTTTTGATTTTTGAGAGTAACTACGATGAGGAGATGCTCCACTCTGGTCCATACCCATTGGAACTAAAAAACAGGATCTCAGGGGAATTGGGGCATATCAGCAACCAAGTATCCGCTGAAACCATCGCTCAGAACTATCACCCCGGTCTAAAGTTTTTGGCAATGTGTCACCTGTCGGCTGAAAACAACAACCCAACACTGGCCCTAAAGACGATGAGTGACAGACTTGAACAGAGAGGGGTCCGGATAGGAGAAGACCTCAAGCTTGTCGTGCTGAAAAGGCGAGAAGTATCTCCACTTTTCTGCCTAAGCTATCAGCAATAGTTTACCCCTACTCCCGGTTTGTGAGTACTAAGCAGAAAGCTCCCGTAACAAACTACTTCTTTTCCTGCTGGGTATCCATGAGGTGAGCGTATTTTGCCCTTCGGGCAGCAGCACGCTTCTCGGCCTCATCCTTGATCAACATCCTACGACGCTGCGTAGGAGTCATATCGAATTGCCGACGACAAAAGACAGTGAAATGGCTGGAAGAGGAAAATCGAAAGTCCTTGATTATTTCCGCAAAAGAAACAGTCGGATCCGACAAGCGTTCATCGATGAACTTCGCCTTCTCAATTAACATCCAGGAGTACGGCGGCATGCCAAAAACATCCATGAATTCTTTCTTAAACTTCCGGACATTCTGTCCTCTAAGATCAGCAAGCTCTTGGACAGTGTCACAGCTCAAAAAGTTTTGGTGGACAAACTCCTTGAAGTCAATCTCTCGGCGTAACAAAGGAGATAACAACTGACTGATATCCTCTGGTGCATAGTATGCCGATATGACGAAGAAGATCTCCTTGAGCTTCATCTCCATAATATTTTTACACCACAAACGATCTTCATACAAAGCGACCACAGACTCAAGTGTCCGCCTCAACGGTTCATTGATCGGGAGTGATGTAAACTTATACTCCGCCGGCACATAGGGCTTTAGGTTGCTGATAGCAAACGTTGAACAAAGTTTTGCAGGCTTGTCAAAGTAAATGGAGCTGAGGCGAACGTGGTTTGCTTTTATCGTTATGTTGATGCTTTCCCCCACCCCTAAAAATAGGAAATAAGGCTCAGTCATCTCCACCGGCACAGAATCCTCAAAGACATACTCTGAAGGCCCATTCACAAAAATAAGCATGTAGTTGTCTCCACTGCTGATCCGGTAGACTTCACCATAGGACAGTTCGTCACTAAACACAGGGCACTTGTCGCCCGCATACATTGCGCACTCAATGTGACGCTGTATGTTTATCGGTTTCTCGCACATAGCTCTTATTGGCGAAGCAAAAACACTCCTGCACTCTCATCGCGAGCAGTACATGATATTCCGATATTGCTTCGGTTGTGATAAAATATAATTTTCACCTTGAAAAAGAAACCTCCTTTTAAAAACCTCGATAACACACGAAACAAAGAGGAGCATTTCTGGTGCAAATCTACAGATTCTTTTTGAAAAATGCCGTCCAAAATAGAGGGAAAAAGATCAAAAACAACAACTTATTTTTGATTTCGTGTAGATGTGGCGACAAACACTCATAGCCAGAGCTCGACATGCCGCTACCCATAAAACTTTCACAACATACAAGTAGCTTATTCCTCAAATCACGACCTGGGTTCCTACGCGATTTGACCTACATTTCTCTCCTTATTGAGTGGACTTTTTAGGATGTAGACTGTTTCCGACAAAAAAGAAAGGTGAATGATTGAGCAAAAAATCGGTACCTTTGTGGATAGAGACCATAAATTGAACATTAGACCAAAAGATTGACGAAATCAGGATGAAAACAACTATTTTCGCAAAGCTTTCCGTTATTTTTGTTTTAGCTGGAGCCACACTGATGACCCCGTCCATAGCTCAACAAAATATAACACCAGGAATACCACTAGAAGCAGACTTTGCATGGCGAGTGTTCAAAAATGACACCATACTAAACACGATTTCCCCTGAGTTTCGTTCAATCTATACGGCACCTCATATGCCACTTGCATATGGCCAACGTGCTGGATATAGTCCATTCAATGCCACCACCTTTGCTCCATTGGTCTTTGATGTTGAAAAACTTCTGAGCCTGACTGCACCTGAAGACACGATCCGTAGCATTGTTTTGATGCAAAATCGGACACTATTCGACCAAGCCAAACCTATTGACACCCTAAAAGAGTTGACAAAAGATTGGCAAAAGAACACACCTTTTGAAAAAAGCCAAGAGATGTACAGGGCCGGCATGGCTCTACGTGAACATATTTTTCGGACCCAGCCGGATCTTGTCATAGGCACAACATTAGGCCTTCCTCAGAAAGAAGAGGCGACGAGCATTAGTAGACGTGAGTATCATGGTGAGTTTCAGATACAGACGGATGACAGCCGGATCTTGAGTAACGTCGGCATTGCAAAAAAAGAAGTGGCACCGAAGTACTGGTTCAATGACATTCAGGCCGACATCCACTTCGCACAAAATCAGATTTCGTCCAACTGGCATAAGGGAGGACACAGCAGTCTAAACCTAAACAGCAGAGCTTATTACAGCCTCACCTACAACCATTCAAAAGTGAAGTGGGTCAACACCATAGAGTACAAATTGGGGGTATTCACCCAAACGGAACAAGATCGTATGAAATTTCAGATTGGTGAAGACGTATTTCGAGCAGGGAGCAACCTTGGACTAAAAGCGTGGAAAAATTGGTACTATACGTTGGACGTTGGTCTTCGGTCACAGCTTATGGACAACTACTCTCCCAATCAGACACTCACCACCAAAGCCTTTGCCCCTATGATGCTAGACGCTGGTGTGGGTATCAAGTTTGATGTCGACAAACGTCGATTCTTGGAGAGTCCATTCAGCCGATTTCGTTTTTCGGCAAACATGGCACCGGCATCTATACAACTAGTGTATACATGGTGCAACAACATTGACAAAAATAGGATCGGCCTCAAACAGGATCAAAAAATGAGATTTAGGCTTGGTTCTGCTGCCCGAATGAACTTGTCCTGGGACTTTACAAGCTACCTCACCTGGACCTCTAGGGTGCTATACATCACCTCGTACAAACATATTGAGACTGAGTTTGAGAACTCAATCAGCTACTCCTTCAATAAATATCTTGCGACCAAAATCAACCTAAGCCTCAGGTACGATGACAGCGTGATATTGAAAAATCAACCCAAGACATTCAAAAACCTGCTACAGTACAATGAGCTGTTTAGCTTTGGGCTAACCTATAGGCTCTAAAACCCTCCTCCCATACCAGAGAATCCGATGATAGACCTCCCAGTAGCCTTTGTGCGCCAGTATACTGACGTCTATGGAGTAGACAAACTAGCGATTCTCCAAGAGGGACTATCCGCTCCACAGCCAGTATCTATCCGAATTAACAGAGCCAAAGCCACATTCGGTGACCTTGCACTTGACAAAGTATTGTGGTGCGATGAAGGGATATACCTTGACCGACGACCGGTATTTGCGGCAGACCCCCTTTGGCATACAGGCGTGTACTATGTACAAGAAGCAGGATCAATGTTTTTGGGCCAATACTTGGCGAACAGGCATCCCAAAATCGTCGTAGATCTATGTGCAGCACCTGGAGGAAAGTCAACACTCTTGAGAGATACCTTTGGACTTGACACACTACTAGTATGCAATGAGCCGGATATCAAGCGCGCTCGCATCCTTAGAGAAAATCTACTGCGCTGGGGCGCAGACGAGTGCATTGTCACATGTGCTAGTCCAGAAGCACTTAAGGCGGCCGGTCTGAAAGCTGACCTAATACTTGTGGACGCACCTTGTTCGGGTGAAGGAATGTTTCGGAAAGACCCGGATGCGATAAGGGAGTGGTCACCGGAAAATGTTCGGATGTGTGTGGACAGACAACGAATCATCCTTGACACCGCATGGGATATGCTAGAGGACGAGGGTATGCTGATCTACAGCACCTGTACACTAAACCAGGAGGAAAATGAGGGACAAATCCACTGGCTAAAAGCGCACCATCCTGAAGCAAAGATCGTATTGCCTGATGTTGCCAACTTTCCAGAGGGAAGATCAGAAGAGGGATATCGATTCTCACCGGGCACCACGAGAAGCGAAGGATTCACGATCTTTGGCATACGAAAACTAGGGGGTGAACATCAACAGATGCACCTTACCCACAAAAAGCCGATTCAGATGGGGGTACCGGCTTTTCTAAAAGAAGCCTTGGGAAAAGATACGCCGCTATGTGCATATGCAGACTGCTGGCACCAACTTAGCGAACGCGGTCAAGACCTTGTACGACACCTGCAGAGCAAAAACATACATCTATTGCTTGCCGGTGTTCCATTGGGTACTCAAAAAGGAAACGATTTTGTTCCTCACCAAGGTTGGGTTTGTAGTCGATCTATTTCATCCAAGCTTCCCTACCCTAACCTCCGTATAGGCAAAAAAGAGGCAATAGCCATACTAAAGAGACACTCCATTACCCCGTGGCACGAGAGAGGCTACCATCTGCTGACCTATGAGGGGTACCCTTTTTGTATCGTAAAAAACATTGGGAACCGAGTCAACACACTTTTTCCAAAAGAGTGGGCAATAGTCAATAACAACCTAACCGTTGATGATATTCCCGACACCGTTTATCTATTCAACCGTGTATGAAACGGATTTTTTTTCTCTTCCTGCTTTCAGCCATTGGGCTAAGTTGCTACGCAAAGACCCAAATCAGTCTACTCACTGCAGGTCCAACTGATGAATATGTGTTTTTGCTATATGGACATACTGCACTCAGAGTCAGGACCGAGACACAAGATCTGGTATACAACTACGGCTACTTCTCCATGCAACAGGACAACTTTTTCCTAAACTTTATGCTGGGTAAGCCAATGTATTCGCTTGGAGTTACCTCCTTTGAGGACTTTCTATTGGAGTATGTTCTGCAAGGGCGTAGTGTAACCGAGCAGGTACTCAATTTTTCTGAAGAAGAGTGTGCCAAGCTGGAAAACAAACTCAAAAAGAATGCTCTTCCGGAAAACAGAGACTATAGATACAATTTTTACTTTGACAACTGCGCCACAAGACCACGCGATCTCATAGAACAGACGGCAAACGGCTTAGTGTACAACATTGATTCCGGTAAAATCCCAACTTTCAGAGAAGCAATCCGCAACCAGAGCCGTCCAGCGCAGTGGTACACCGTAGGGACTGATCTTTGCTTGGGATGGAAGTCTGATCAAAGGATGACCATCAAGGACGCGGCATTTTTGCCAAACCTACTACTACAAGAGCTAGACCATGCATACCGCAAGGACAACGGTGAAGCTATCATCTTGGCAAAAATAGAGCATGCGCCCCAAACCCGTGACATCAATCGAGATATTTCTCCCATTGCATGGCCTATGCTGACGTTCATGCTTCTAGCACTGGGATATGCGTTACTTTTCTTTTTTGGCGACAAACACAAGGTAGGCTTGACCACCCTACGGTCACTGATATATTTTGTCCTTGGAACCGGTGGAGTGATCATTTGGTTTCTTTCTCTAGTAAGTGCACATCCGCATACCTACCCCAATGCAAATATGCTCCTACTACATCCTATGTGGTACGTTTTGTCCGCATCGGTATGGTGTAAGACTCAAAAATATGTACACATGAATTATTGGTTGTATTTGATTAACTTTGTCGCAATAGTGATTTATCTAATGCTCGGATACAAGCAAGTGTTGCCACAGGGAGTGCCGATATTGGCTCTATTGGTGGGTGTTGATCTTTTGTTACAAATCCTAGCAGAGAGGAAGAGGACCAATATATGAATAGACTTCTGGTGCCACTGGTAGCACTGATGGTGGCATGCCCAGCAGCCAAAATATCTGCCCAGGCACCGCGACTTGTCGTAATGCTGACAGTAGAAGGCTTTAGGACCGATCTTTTGGAAGCTACTGCTGAGGAGCACCTGTCAAAGGTGCTGGAAAAAGATCACACTCTACTGTACACAAATATACAGCATCCTCTTCTAAAAGCCGATGCAGTCTCCTCTGTCGCTATACTTCACACCGGGACAACCGCTGCACAAAATGGTATACCGGCTCGCAACCCAGTAATCCGTGATGCTCAAGGACGTATAAGCAGTCATCAGTCAGTTTTCTCAGATCCCGACTATATTGGTTACGCTACAGCTGATCGCCTATCACCACTCACACTTACCTCCGCAACGATTAGTGATAAAATAAAATCAACCACACTTGGTCTGGGTTTGGTCTTTAGTATTGCACCAAATGCAGAAGAAGCGATAGTGGGCGGAGGGCAAAATGCAGACGGAGTGTTCTGGATTGACAACAACTCCGGAAAATGGGCAAGCTCGGCCTACTACTACAAGAGTGGTAAGCCCTGGTATGTGGACAAGCTAGTCAGTCCGATAGCTATGCTGGACAAGGGTCTGATTTGGGCGCCTCTATATGAGACAAACTACTCGGCACAATACGAAACGCTCGCTCCATATCCTACTAAGCAACCTTTTTCCTATCCTCTCAATCGACAATTTGGCGGAATACTCGAGTTTAAGCAAACGCCACTCATCAATGAAGAGGTGACCAAACTAGCCATTGCTGTCATCAAGAGTGCCAGTCTTGGTAATGACAAAAGCACAGACTTTCTCGCCCTTCATTATACTGTCGACCCAGCCAAAGGTAAAAGTGACCTATCACCGGAAGTGGTGGATAGCTACTATCGGCTATACTGGGAGATCGAAAAGCTGAAAGAACACATGCCGGAGGGGACTGTCCTAATCATCAGCGGAGATGCCATGGCCTCGGAACGCATGGACGAAGTGAAAGCGCAACGAACTTTTTACACCGATCGTTGCCTCGCTCTCACAAACATGTATCTAGCCGCCGAATACGCTCAAAAAGGGATCGTAAAGGAAATCACAGAAGATGGTCAGCTCTTTTTGAATCAAGTAGATGGCGTAAATACGGAAGAACTTGAGACTAAAGTAGCAAACTTCCTACTTGAGTTTAGTGGAGTTCAGTATGCGCTAACCAACACCGAACTAAAGCGGAGATCCTTAACCGAGGAGTGCAACAGAGCTTGGCAAACCAGCCTCAATATCTCGTCGCATAAGCACCGTGGAAATGTCGTCTTTGGGATTCTTCCGGGATGGGCTATCTCATCGAAGGACAACGTTTCACAAACAACTAGTCGACGCTATGCCCCGGTGGTTAGTCCACTGATGATTTGGGGAAAGACGATTGCAGGAGGAAAGGAGGAAGCTCCACTTGACCTAAGGCTGGTGTCCAATACGATCTGTCACACACTACGCATCCGCCCCCCTACTCCCTAAAAGTCTTACTGGATATTGGTTCAATGAGCCAACGCAAGAGATTAAACGACAAGACGAACACGAACACTTAAATACACTTGATATACAATGGGATTAAACGACATCCTCACCAAACTTTTTGGAAACAAATCACAGCGAGATCTCAAGGAGCTAAGGCCCTATGTCACAAAGATCAACAATGAGTTTGATCGGATCCGCCAACTAAGCAACGACGAGCTTCGTGCACGCACAGTTGCAATGCGTCAGGAGATCCAAGACTATGTAAAAGAAGAACGCAATAAGATTGCCGAATTGAAAGCATCGGTAGATGACAAGGACCTTGCAGATCGAGAAAAGATCTGGGAGGAAGTAGATCGGCTGGAAAACACCATCATGGACAAGATGGAAGTCAAGCTTGATGAATTTCTACCAGAGGCCTTTGCAATCGTCAAAGATACGGCACGTCGTTTTTGTGAAAATGAGACCATCGAGGTTACAGCCACAGATTTTGACAAGGATCTAGCTGTGACAAAAGACTTTGTCCGCATTGAAGGCGACAAAGCTATTTACAAAAACTCGTGGGAAGCCGGAGGAAACCCCATTGTATGGGACATGATCCACTACGATGTGCAACTCATCGGTGGTGTGGTCTTGCACCAAGGGAAAATAGCAGAAATGGCCACGGGAGAAGGAAAGACACTTGTGGCTACCTTACCTGTATTCCTAAATGCCCTAACTGGGAATGGGGTACACATGGTCACAGTAAATGACTATTTGGCAAAACGTGACTCCGAATGGATGGGTCCTCTATACATGTTCCACGGGCTAAGTGTGGCATGCATTGACAAGACCGAGCCCAACTCACCCGAACGTCGTGCTGCGTACAATTGCGACATTACTTTTGGTACAAATAACGAGTTCGGTTTTGACTATCTACGTGACAATATGGCTAGACGCCCTGCAGATCTTGTCCAGCGCAAGCACAACTATGCCATTGTGGATGAGGTGGACTCCGTCTTGATAGATGATGCTCGTACCCCGCTTATCATATCTGGTCCGGTAGAAAGCACAGGTGACCAGATGTTTGAAGAATTTCGCGGGAATGTGGAGCTTGTAGTCAATGCTCAAAAGACATTAGCCGCCAAGCTTCTCACAGAGGCACGACAAAAAATTGCAAGTGATGACAAAGCCATACAGGATGAGGGCTATGTACAACTCTTTAGGAGCTACAAAGGATTGCCCAAAAACAAGGCTCTAATCAAGTTTTTAAGCGAAGAGGGTATCAAGAAAAGACTTCTGGAGACAGAAGCGTATTTCATGGCTGACAACAACCGTGAAATGCATACCGCTACAGATGTACTCTACTTTGTCATTGATGAAAAGAATAACCAGATCGAACTAACTGACAAAGGGATAGATCTACTGACGGGGAACTCTGATGATCCTAATTTTTTCATATTGCCGGACATCGCATCGGAAATGTCGGATCTTGAGAACCAAAATCTCTCGCCCGAGGAAAAAGCCGCAAAAAAAGATGAGATGCTGACAGCATACTCCATCAAAAGTGAGCGAGTACATACGATCCAACAGCTTCTAAAAGCATACACGCTCTTTGAAATCGATGACCAATATGTAGTCATGGACAACAAAGTCCTGATTGTTGATGAACAGACAGGACGTATTATGGACGGGCGACGCTACTCTGATGGCCTCCATCAAGCGATTGAGGCAAAAGAGCATGTCAAGGTCGAAAAAGCCTCACAGACAAAAGCGACCATCACGCTACAAAACTACTTCCGAATGTACCACAAACTCTCCGGAATGACTGGAACGGCCGAAACAGAGGCCAAAGAGTTTTGGGATATCTACAAGCTCGATGTAGTCGTCATCCCCACCAACCGACCGATCAAGCGTATTGATGAAAATGACCGCATCTACAAGACCAGTCGAGCCAAATATGCGGCAGTGATTGATGAGATTGAAAAGCTTATAGGCGAAGGACGTCCGGTACTTGTCGGCACCACCTCGGTCGAGATCTCCGAATTGCTTAGCAAGATGCTTAACCTCAGAAAGATCCCCCACAATGTACTGAATGCCAAACTGCATCAAAAGGAGGCAGAGATTGTAGCACAGGCGGGACAAAAAGGTACGGTTACGATTGCAACAAACATGGCGGGTCGTGGTACAGATATCAAGCTGTCAAAAGAAGTCCGTGATGCCGGAGGTTTGGCCATTATCGGTACCGAGCGGCATGAGTCTAGACGAGTAGACCGTCAGCTACGAGGTCGTGCCGGTCGACAAGGAGATCCGGGTAGCTCCGTATTCTTCATCAGCATGGAAGACCGTTTGATGCGACTCTTTGGATCAGACAGAATGGCCAAGTGGCTATCCACTATGGGGTTCAAGGACGACGATATGCTGGAGAGCAGACAACTTAGCAAAACTGTTGAAAATGCGCAGAAAAAAGTAGAGGAAAACAACTTTGGTGTCCGCAAGCATCTTCTTGAATACGATGATGTGAAAAACGCACAAAGAAAAGTAATCTACACACGTCGCAACCATGCCCTCATGGGTGAACGTATAGGGATGGACGTAATAAACACCCTCTACCAAACCGCTGAGTGCATTGTCCAAAAACACCAAGGTGGATCATACGAAGACTTCACGCTAGATATCTACAAGACTTTTGCCATGGAGCTTCCGGACGAAGCGAAAGAGGTATTTAAAGCAAAGTCTCCCGCAGAAATAACTACCCTTGTACTGGAGGAAGCCATTAAGGCCCTAGATCGACGCATGAGTCGATTGGCAGAACTAGCAGATCCTATACTCCAATCATTCTACCAACAACATGGAAACCAAGTTGAGAACATCTATGTCCCCATATCAGACGGGAAGTTGATGTACAATATATCGGTTAACCTGAAAGAAGCGGTAGACTCACACTCAAAAAGCCTTGGCAAAGCCTTCCAAAAAACGATCTTGCTCTACACTATTGATGAGGCATGGGAGAAACACCTCCTCAATATGGACGAGCTCCAACAAGCTGTCCGGAATGTATCCTACGAGAACAAAGACCCGCTGGTGATATTCAAGGTCGAGTCCTACGAACTATTCCGCGAAATGGTGGAAGAAATGAACCAAAAAGCGTGCGAAATCATCATGCGTGGGCACCTAAATATAGCTCCGGCTCAAGAAGAAGGACAAAAGAACCTTCAAGTGAGTGAACAACGTGATAATCCAAGCTCAAGAAATCGCCACCGTTATCACGAACAAAAGGACGAATACCAAGAAGCCCAACAAGCTAGATATGAAGCAGGCCAAAATGCCTCGCGACCTCAACAAAAGCAACAGCCCTATGTGGCAGAACAAAAGATTGGTAGAAATGACCCTTGCCCTTGCGGTAGTGGAAAAAAGTTCAAAAACTGCCACGGTCGCTACCTCTAAACTGAAAGTAGGAGGGTGTGTCAAATCAAAGTTTTGACACACCCTCCCGATTTTGGTATCAAAATCAAATGATCACCTGACACAAACTCTGTAAAAACTACCACTTAATACTCCCTGCCCCAAAATATTATGATACACTCGATGACCGGCTTTGGTAAAGCAGAAGCCAAAACAGAATCTCGAAAAATCAGCATAGAGATTCGTTCTCTAAACAGTAAACAAGCCGACATCAGTCTTAGGATGCCCAATGAGTTGAGGCACGTTGAGATGCTTATCCGAAAAAAGCTTGCTGAAGAACTTGAGCGTGGCAAACTAGACGTCTCTATTAACATTGAAGAACTCTCAGAAACCCCACACATACAGTTCAACCCAAGCATATTCCAAAACTATTGGTCCGAAATTCAAAAGGTAAGTCAAGAGTCTGGTGTTCCTTGCCCCAGTGACCCCTTTAGGCTAATAATGTCATTGCCGGGGGCCACAACCGTGCCCAATCCTTCGGAAGAAGAGACAAGATCAATAGAGGAGCTGGTACTCAACGCACTAGATGAGGCAATTAAAAACCTCAATGAATTTAGAATTCAAGAAGGTAAGGCCCTCGAAAAGGTGTTTAGAGCAAATATTGATGCCATCTCGGAACTCCTTGAGCAGACCAAGCCGTACGAAGAAGAAAGGATATCTGATATCAAGCAACGTCTGCAAGATGGGCTAAAAAAATATCTGGACACCGACTATGACAATGGAAGACTTGAGCAAGAGATGATCTACTACATAGAAAAGCTGGATGTGAATGAAGAAAAGACACGCCTTGCCAACCACCTCCACTATTTTTGCGAAACACTCGACATTTCTACACCGGGTCAAGGTAGAAAGCTTGGATTTATTGCACAAGAGATGGGTAGAGAGATCAATACTCTAGGCTCAAAGAGCAACCACGCAAAGCTCCAAAAAATCGTGGTAAAAATGAAGGACCACCTAGAACAAATAAAAGAGCAAGTCCTCAACGTCTTATGAGTCAATCTGGCAAACTAATCATTTTTTCGGCCCCCAGCGGATCAGGAAAAAGTACAATCATTGATCGACTCACAAATGACTATGGAGTCCAAGGAACCTTTTCCATATCAGCCACCTCTCGTCCACCAAGAGGAAATGAGGAAGATGGAGTCCATTACTATTTTTTATCAACAGATGATTTTCAAGAACGTATTCGAAAAGGAGATTTTCTAGAGTACGAAGAAGTCTATCCAGGCATATATTACGGCACACTGCGGAGTGAAGTAGACCGTGCACTGGCCAGTGGCCAGAATGTCCTGCTGGATATAGATGTGGTGGGAGCTCTCAATGTAAAAAAGACCTATGGCGATCGTGCTTGCACACTTTTCATACAGCCACCAAGCATTGAGGCTCTGAGGGATAGGCTGATAAAAAGGAATACCGATGATCTACACAAAATTGAGGAGCGGCTCGACAAAGCGAGCTACGAGCTGAGTTTTGCCGATAAGTTTGACCATCGTGTCATCAACGACGACCTAGAGGAGGCCTGCCAAGTAGCATACAGCATTGTGCAAAGTTTTCTTGCGGGCAAAGCTCAACACATTCTCCTCTTCCCTGGCTCCTTTAACCCGATGCATGTTGGGCACTTGTGTCTGGCCAACTATCTCATAGAGACACGATCGGAAGTCGACGAACTGTGGATGACCCTGACTCCAAAAAGTCCATTCAAACATGATGCTTATCTACTCCCTGATGAGCTTCGCATCAGATGGGCACAACAAGTGCTTGGCAGGCACCCTAAGCTAAAACTTTCACTTATCGAGCAAGAGTTGCCCAAGCCCAACTATACGGTTAATACCCTCGAATACCTGATAAAAAAATACCCGGCCCATCGCTTTTCTCTTCTGATAGGTATGGATAGCTGGATCAGTTTTCCCAAATGGCACCGGGCAAACGAGCTACTATCCATGACGACCATATACGTTTGTGCCAGACCGGGATATTCGACACCGAAAGAACGATCAAAATACAAACAAGTGATTTTTTTGAAAGACACTCCCTATTTTGACATCTCATCAACCAAAATCCGAGCTCTACTGAGAGATGGAGCGGATCTACCATACCTTTTGCAAACGGAGTATAGATCTCCTATTTATCAAGAGCTCATAAGGAGTGTCAAAAAGCTGGATGCCACTTCAACGCTACAAATACCTTAGCATCACCGACTTTAGTTTACTCTAAGCAAAGCAACCACGAACGTACTAGTCTCATATCGTTTTTACTTCTATCCGTGAAAACTTTTGCTTCTATATGTGAAAACGATTGCTTCTATCCGTGAAACAGATTGCTATTATCCGTCAAAAAAGGCCTCATACAAACAGGCTGATTCTCTGCCATTTGCGAGCAGTCACGAAAGGCCTGAATACAGTAAGTCTAATTCATTGATTCCTAGAGAAAAAAGGGTAAGAAAGAAAAGGGCATCAATTTTTCTGCGTCTTCTTGACAACAACGCAGATACAAAAGTCTGATTATGAGGACTGGAGAAATATAGCCCGGTAAATGAGGAAGCCAGAGGGGCCAAAGCGGCACTATTCACGCTTTTCCGAGTACTATTTGGAGAACGATGGGAATATATCTATCTTTGGGATAAGTAAGCTAGGAAGACTCCATTTTTACTTGTATAGATGACATTCACAGAATCACAGCTCAAAACATGAATGAAATAAGTCAGATACTAAAGGCGACTCAGTCAGCCATGAAAGACACTATTAGCTTTCTCGAAGAGAAGCTAAGCAAGATCCGAGCAGGCAAAGCCAATCCGAAGTTGTTGGATGATATTCGCATAATGTACTATGGGAATCTTACTCCACTGAGCAATGTTGCGAACGTAGTGGTACCGGATGCCAAGACAATCATTGTCACACCCTGGGAAAAAAAGATCCTACGCGATATCGAAAAAGCGATCATGGACTCAGAGCTGGGGATTACCCCGGAAAACAATGGAGAGATCATCCGAATCACCCTTCCTCCACTGACAGAAGAACGACGGAAGCAACTTGCAAAACAAGTTAAGGCCGAAAGTGAATCCGCCAAGGTGTCGATACGCAACGCTCGTCGTGATGCCAATGACAGGATAAAAAAGGCTCAGGAGGACGGACTGTCCGAAGACCAAGTGCGTGATACAGAAAAAGAGATCCAAAAGATTCATGATGACTTTATCAAAAAAGTTGACGAAGTCTACAATGTGAAAGAAAAGGAAATCATGACCGTCTAAAACTCATAAGACGAGTGATGGGCACCTCAAAATCAACATAAAAAACAGACCGAACACACGAGGCCAAGGGTAATCTAGCCCTTTTGCCCCGTGTGTTTTTGGTCCTAGGTCACTACAACCCAAACATATATTCAGATCCGGCGTGACAAGCGATGATGAAAAAAGCCACATTGAAGGGCTAGTAACACATACGTCCGGCAACATTTATGTCGTACAAACGACCATAGGTGCACTGCAAGGAAAGCTGAAGGGGAACTTCAAACAAAACAATACTCGGACCACCAACCCTGTAGTCATAGGTGATCACGTAGCTATTGAGCGACACAGTGAGAATGACTATCACTGGATCGTTGAGATTCTGCCTAGAAAGAACTATATCATCAGACGTGCCACTAATCTATCTAGGCAAGCCCACGTGATAGCTGCCAATTTGGATCGAGCACTGATCATTGCGACAATTAATTATCCCGTAACCTCAACGACCTTCATTGATCGCTTTTTGGCTACCTGTGAGGCCTACAATGTCAAAGCCGCTATTGTTTTCAACAAAGTTGACAGATATAAAGCAGACGAGTCCGAAGAACTTCAAAGCCTAACCAAGACCTATACAGCGATCGGCTACCCGTGCTTTCAAATCTCAGCCAAGAAAGGCATCGGCATGGAGCAACTCAAAACATTCCTAAAGGATGGTGTATCTCTGTTCACCGGACACTCCGGTGTGGGCAAGTCCACTATCATCAATAGGTTAATTCCCGGAGCAGCTCTTCCGACTAGGTCAATCTCTGATGCACACAATACCGGTGTACACACGACCACATACTCTGAAATGATGCCGGTACCCTACTCTCCCAATGCTTATATCATTGACACACCTGGGATTCGTGGATTTGGAACACTGGATTTTGATGAAGAGAATATCAGCCATTACTTTCCCGAGATTTTTAAGAAAAGCAAGATGTGTAAGTTTCACAACTGTACCCATACTCACGAGCCTGGGTGTTCAGTCCAAGAAGCCTTGGAAAAAGGAGAAATAGCTTGGTCTAGATTCCAAAGCTATCTCAACATCCTTCAAGAAGATCGAGAGGAAAAATATCGTCTGCCCTATAAAGGGTATTAAGCCAAACGTGGAGCGTAACCGACACATAAGTTCATTCATTTTTCTGTAAGTTTGCATAACCACTTCTTACATCCAAAGATATACCTAACAAACTGAGCCTTTATCAGGAATAAGCATAACAACACACCATAGTATGAACGACAAAATCCAAGCACTTGCTGAAAAAATTTACAAAGATGGGGTTGAGAAGGCAACCAGTGAGGCTGAAAGCATTATCTCATCTGCCCAAGCCGAAAAAAAAGAAATCATAGCCGAGGCCCAGGATAAAGCAAAGGAGATTATTGCTCAAGCTAAAGCGGAAGCAGAAAAAGTAAAAGCGCAGGCAGAAGGAGAAATAAGGATGAGTGTTTCATCTGCAAGAGAAGCTCTGGAGACAGAATTGACAGACCTCTTGGCAAATCAAGCTGTTACTGATGGAGTCAACGAGGCTTTTTCATCGGCAGAAGCCTTTTATGATATCGTGCTAAGAATGAGTGAGCAGATGATTGAGCAAAATAGCAATGGCCTTACGATCAGCACCTCGGATGCCCAACAACTCACAGCATATTTTCAAAGCAAAGCAAGTCACTTGTTAGAAAAAGGGATTAACATAAAAGAGGTCCAAGGATGTCCGACTGAATTTGAAATAGCACCCAAATCCGGAAACTACAAGATCAGCATCAGCAAGGAGGCTTTTCTGAGCTATTTTAGGGAGTTTTTGCGGCCCTCTCTGAGGAAACTTCTTTTTGACAACACCTCCTCGCAAGAGGGATAAGAACGACCAACACTATATGGCCCAGTACTATACACTTGGTGCGTCCCTACCCACACTCAAAATAGACGATCACAAAGGTACTGAATACACTGCCTCAACTTTCGTGAGTGAAGTACTGAGGCAAACGACAAGAGAGGATGCCAGACAGATAAATCTACTCTTGTTACCTCACGACAATGCGGTACTTCTTGCGGCACTAGGCGGGAAGGAGGCCTATCGTGTTGACGAACCTTTGGCGATTGGTAAGGACAAGATATTGGCATTGGTAAAACTATTGCGAGAAAAAGAACTAGATACCCCTAACCCATTTGAAGGGCAAGAGGGTATCAGGAAGAGCGATTTCCCGGCATACATGATTGATTTCGCTCACGAATACCTAATGGATCAGGCCACAGATCACCCCTCCGATTTTTTCTATGAAGACCTGCTCCAATACATGTACTACCGTCACGTACAAAAAGTGGGCAATGATTTTCTTAGAGTGTGGACAACTCTGGATAGGAATATCACGTTGATTCTTGCAGCTATTACCGCGAAACGCTTTGACCTAGATGCAAAAAAAATGATCATAGGAGAGAGCGAGCTTGTCAAGCTACTTCGGTCGGGGAGCTGGGGGGATGTCAGCTATCTAGAGGAGGGGGATGTGGTCAAATCCATCAGTCAGATCAGTGAGGAGCAGGATCTTTCTCTCAAGGAGCGTAAGATTGATCTCTTCAAGTGGACTTTTCTGGATAGCCTTACATTTGCAGACTCTTTCTCTATCAACGCAATGATGGCCTACTACCTTAAGCTACGGATACTGCACAGATGGAGCCAACTAGACAAGGAACAAGGTGAAAAGACGTTTCGCTCAATTATAGAAGAGCTAAACAAGGAGGGGAAAAATGACCTGGAGGCCTTCAAAGAGATGACAAAAAGCAAAAAGAGCAGGTTTAGGAAATAAGCAAGACAGATAAGACAACACATATACATAATGAAAACAACGGGAAAAGTAGTAGGTGTCGTATCAAACCTCGTCACTATCGAGGTCGATGGCCCGGTAGCACAAAATGAAATATGCTACGTTGCTGTGCAAGGCAAGAGTTTGATGGCCGAGGTAATCAAAGTAGATGGTAAATACGCCAACGCTCAAGTCTTTGAGAGCACTCGCGGTATGAAAGTGGGAGACACGGCTGTTTTTGAACAACACATGCTTGAGGTGCAGTTAGGCCCAGGCATGCTCTCCAAAAACTACGATGGTCTCCAAAACGACCTTGACAAGATGGAAGGCGTTTTTTTGAGTCGCGGACAGTACACAGACCCACTTGATCGTAGTGTATTATGGGATTTTCACCCACTAGCACAGGAAGGCGAAACTGTAGAGGCCGGAAGTTGGCTAGGTGAAGTGAATGAAAATGGTCAGCCCCACCGGATCATGGTTCCCTTTGTTTTTGAAGGACAGTACATCCTAAAATCATTGGCAAAAGCCGGTGCGTACACAGTTGATCATGAAATAGCCACGCTAACTGATGCTCAGGGAAACGATCACTCAGTGACAATGGTACAAAAGTGGCCTGTGAAACGAGCCATCAAGTGCTACGCAGACAAACCTCGACCCTACAAGATCCTAGAGACCGGAGTACGGTGCATCGACACCATGAATCCCATTGTCGAGGGCGGGACGGGATTTATCCCCGGTGCCTTCGGAACGGGCAAAACTGTCCTCCAACACGCTATCTCCAAACAAGCAGAGGCAGATATCGTGATTATGGCTGCATGTGGTGAACGCGCCAATGAGGTGGTTGAGATATTCAAGGACTTTCCAGAGCTGGAAGACCCACACTCGGGACGCAAATTGATGGAGCGAACCATCATCATCGCCAATACTTCCAACATGCCCGTTGCCGCTCGCGAAGCATCTGTATATACAGCAATGACCATTGCAGAGTATTACAGGAGCATGGGGCTCAAAGTGCTACTCATGGCCGACTCCACATCACGGTGGGCACAAGCATTGAGAGAAATGTCCAACCGATTGGAGGAGCTTCCAGGACCTGATGCATTTCCGATGGACCTATCAGCCATTATTGCCAATTTTTATGCACGTGCCGGGTACGTCCATCTCAAGAATGGAAAAACCGGATCTGTCACATTCATCGGAACAGTATCACCTGCAGGTGGTAACCTAAAAGAGCCTGTGACTGAAAATACTCAAAAGGTGGCACGTTGCTTTTATGCACTTGAACAAGATCGAGCAGATCGGAAGAGATACCCAGCTGTGAACCCTATAGAGAGCTACTCCAAATACCTAGAGTACCCGGAGTTTGAAGAGTACATCACTGGTATCACCAAGCCGGGCTGGCTAGATATGGTCAATGAGGCCAAACGAAGAATGATACAAGGCAAGGAGATTTCCGAGCAGATCAACATTCTTGGTGATGACGGAGTTCCGATAGAGTACCATGAGATCTTCTGGAAGTCAGAGCTACTTGATTTTATTATCTTCCAGCAAGATGCTTTTGACAAAATAGACCAGCTTTGCCCACTGAAACGGCAACAGGTGATGCTCACAAAAGTACTGGATGTCTGCAACAAGAGCTTTGACTTTGCCGAGTTCACAGAAGTATCAGAGTTTTTCAAGGACATCATCAACACCATGAAGCAGATGAACTACTCTGAATTTGAAAGTGACCAATACAAGGGCTATGAGAAGCAACTGGAGAACCAACTCCAAGAACGCAAGCGTACAAAATCAGAGGCATAAGAGTATTTAGACCATGACGACAAAAGCATTCCAAAAAATATATACGCGTATCTCCAAGATAACGAAAGCTACCTGCACTCTCCATGCTCAAGGTGTGGGTAACGAAGAACTGGCCATCATTGACGGCCGAATGGCTCAAGTTGTCCGCATCTTTGGGGACGAAATCACCCTGCAAGTGTTTAGTGGAACCGAAAATATCCCCACTAATGCCGAAGTGGTATTCTTGGGGAAAGCCCCTAGTCTCAAAGTCAGCGAAAGTCTAGCCGGACGGTTCATGAATGCTTATGGCGAGCCCATAGACAATGGGCCGGCCATAGAGGGAAAAGAGGTGGAGATTGGCGGACCATCCGTTAACCCAGTTCGCCGTGAGCAACCATCAGAACTCATCGCAACCGGAATTTCCGGAATTGACCTCAACAACACCCTCGTAACCGGGCAGAAAATCCCCTTTTTCGCCGACCCGGATCAGCCTTTCAATGAAGTGATGGCGACAGTGGCCCTTCGAGCCGAGTCCGACAAGATTATCCTAGGAGGTATGGGTATGACCAACGATGACTACCTCTATTTCAAGAAAACCTTCTCAAACGCCGGAGCGCTTAGTCGCATCATCAGCTTTATCAACACTACGGAGGACCCTTCAGTTGAGCGCGTCTTGATCCCAGATATGGCACTCACCGCGGCAGAGTATTTTGCAACCGAAAAGCACGAAAAAGTACTAGTGCTACTTACGGACATGACCAACTATGCCGATGCCCTAGCCATTGTGTCCAACAAGATGGACCAGATCCCATCCAAGGACTCGATGCCTGGATCCCTATACTCCGATCTTGCCAAGATTTACGAAAAGGCGGTACAGTTCCCCGATGGAGGTTCTATCACCATCATTGCAGTAACTACCCTCTCCGGTGGGGATATCACGCATGCAGTACCGGACAATACGGGGTATATCACAGAGGGTCAGCTATACCTCCGGCACGACAGCAATGTTGGCAAAGTCATTGTCGACCCCTTCCGCTCGCTATCTCGTCTGAAGCAACAAGTCATTGGGAAAAAGACCAGAGAAGACCACCCACAGGTGATGAATGCAGCAGTGCGTCTCTATGCCGATGCGGCAAATGCACAGACAAAGATGGAAAATGGTTTTGATCTGACGGACTATGATCAAAGAGCCCTTGACTTTGCAGAAGAGTACACCAACGACCTACTCGCTATTGACGTAAACATCAATACCACGGAGATGCTGGATACTGCCTGGAAGTTGTTCGCACGCCACTTCACTCCCACAGAGGTAAACATCCGCCAAGAATTTGTCGACAAATACTGGCCGAAAGAGACGAAAAAAGTCGGAACCCAAGAAGCTCCAAAGACAGAGCCCAACAACGCCTAACCGTCTTATCCTAAAGATAGAATGGGTATAAAGTTTCAATACAATAAGACTTCGCTCCAGCAACAACAAAAAGCCCTGCGGATGCGAGAGCGAGCTTTACCGACCATCAAGAGCAAAGAAAGTGCGCTTCGGATGGAGGTAAAGCGAGTCCGAAAGGAGGTTGATGAGCTGGAAAATGAGCTGGAGAGAAGCCTACAGAGCTACGACAGTCTGGTCGCTCTGTGGAGTGAATTTGACCCCACTTTGGTTCGCGTCACCAACGTCCATATGGAGGTGAGAAAAATAGCAGGGACCCCTGTACCGGAGCTCAAAAACATTGAGTTTGAGGTTAAGCCATTCAGTCTGATGGCCAACCCCTCATGGTTCATGGAGGGAACACAGCTCATCCGCGACATGGCCACACTAGGCATCTGCGCAGAAGTAGGTAGGCTGGAGCTAGAGATACTGGATCACGCAAGACGAAAGACGACCCAAAAGGTCAACCTTTTTGAGAAAGTACAGATACCCGGGTTCCAAGAAGCTATCCGGAAGATCAAGCGCTACCTCGAGGATGAAGAGTCGCTCTCTAAGGCATCCCAAAAAATAATGAGAGAAAACCTAGAAAAAAAGGCCACTAAGGTACAAGAGCTATGATAGAAAAGATGCGAAAATACTCGTTCTTCATCTTTGAACCCGAGTACACAGCCTTTCTCCAAAAGCTAAAAGCCCTTGGGGTCGTGCATATCAAAAACAACACTGACCCCAAGGAGATCGAGCGAATACGCACCATTGGGGAAGAGCTGAGCGACCTCACGCGCCTAAAGTCACGGCTGTCCACAATCAGGAGCAACTATCCGATGGAGCGCGAGCAGACGTTTGAGGCTATTCCGCATGAGGGTATTGATCAATCCGCCTATCGGGACTACGACAAGTTTGTCGCCACCATAGGGGAGATTGACAGCCATATCAGAGACCTCCAAAAAAGGCACACGCACCAGCAACAAGAGTACAGAGACCTTTTGGCATGGGGCGACTTTGACCCAGAGTTACTGAAGGCTCTCTCAGAGTCCGGGCATACCATCCGCTTTTGGACGGCTCTCAAGTCACAATTTTCCGCAGACCTGGAGCAACGTGAGGATTTACTGGTCATCACCACAGTCGGGCGATCCATTTACTTCGTCACCATTGACAATGACGGAGTCGCACCGGTGCCGGAATTCGCCGAAGCGGTCACCATACCGGCCATTAGCCTTGGGGCCCTCAACGAAGCACTTGAGACCTCTACCTCGCTGATCAAAAAAGAGCAGGACAAGCTGGCCTACCTTGCATTCCAATCCCATATAGTGGACGAGGAGGAGATACGGCTCAAAAATGAGTACAACCTCGACAACGCCTACTATCAAGGGCAAAGATTGTACAACGACAAGCTGGTAATCCTGGAAGGATGGATCCCCGAGCCAAAAGCCAAACTTCTGGAAGAGACCTTGGACAAATTGGACATTGCCTATACCGAGCTTGAGTTTTCCGACACGGACGATGTCCCCATTGAGCTAAAAAACAACCGCTTTACCCGTGCATTTGAGCCATTGGTAAAGATGTTTTCACTGCCAAACTACAATGAGTTTGACCCGACTCCCTTCATTGCGCCATTTTTCATGCTCTTCTTCGGAATCTGTTTTGGCGATGCAGGATACGGACTCCTTTTGCTTATCGGGTCCACTATTTTCAAGGCAAAAGCAAAGCCCACTCTAAAGTCGCTTATCGAGCTCGTGCAGTACCTCGGACTCTCCGGCACCATCATCGGCTTCTTCTCAGGATCATTCTTCGGGATTGAGCTAGTGAAAGTTCACTTCTTGGCATCCATACGCTCGTTTTTCATAGACTCCAACAACATGATGGTCATCTCCTTGGCGTTAGGGATGGTCCAAATCGTCTTTGCCAAATACGTCTCCGCTTTCAAGCTAAAAGCCCAGCAGGGACTGAGCAAGTCTCTCTCCACCTTTGCTTGGCCCACGCTCATCGTGATGTTGCTATTGCTGGTCGGGCTTCCGATGGTTCAAGTCACGGTCCCCGTTTGGGCTAAGTACGTACTGTGGGGAATCGCTGGAGTATGCATCCTCATCGCACTAGCGTGGAACAGCCCCGGAAAAAACATATTCACCAACATCGGCACCGGGCTGTGGAACACCTACAGTGTGGCGTCCGGATTGCTCGGTGACACGCTCTCCTACATTCGACTCTTCGCAATCGGACTTACGGGAGCTATCTTGGGGCAAGTATTCAATAGCCTGGCACTTCAAGTAACCGACGGTGTCGCTTGGTACATCGCCGTACCGGTCGGGCTCCTCATCCTGCTGATAGGCCATACCATCAACTTTGGGCTCACCATCATCAGTGCCCTAGTCCACCCGATCCGACTGACTTACGTCGAGTACTTCAACAACTCAGAGTACGAGGGCGGTGGCAAGCCCTACGAGCCATTCAAGCAACTCACAGTAGAGGACGACAATGAATGACTCCTCAAAAATCACGAAATCATACAAACCAATTCTAAAACATACTAAAGAGTATACAAGACTAGATTTTTATGGAAACAACAATGATCATGTCCTATTTGGGCGTCGCTCTAATGGTAGGAGCCGCAGGTATCGGTAGCGCCATAGGACTTACTTTTTGCGGAAAAGCGGCCATCGGCGCGATGAAAAAAGACCCTTCCAAAATGGGTCAGTACATCGGTCTCTCCGCACTACCCTCGTCACAGGGTCTTTATGGATTTATCGGGTACTACTTTGCCAGTACGCTGATCAGCCCGGATATGTCCTTCCAGGTAGCCGCCGCTATCCTACTCTGTGGACTTCTACTTGGTGCAGTAGGTCTTGCCAGTGCACTTAAGCAAGGTCAGATTTTGGCCAATGGTATCGCTGCAACAGCCGACGGGCACAACGTCTTTGCGATCTCTATGGTCATGGCTGTCTTCCCAGAGTTGTATGCGATCCTCGCACTGCTCGTGACGCTACTCACCTTCATGAGCTTCTGATAAAAAGCAACGATATCAGACAAGATCGAGTAGGGGGAAAACCAAGTGTGTGGTTTTCCCCCTACTCTTTTGTATTCTGTCGGCTCGCACCTACATCCGCAACAAAGCACGACCATCGAAAATGCCTGCCGGTACACTTTGGATCCACCGATGTTTGATTTATACCCTTTCTCCACCCATGAGACTGCAGTTTCTCCCCATTGAAACTACAGTTTCTCCCCATTGAAACTACAGTTTCTCCCCGTTGAAACTACAGTCTCATCCTATGGGACCTAAGTTTTCGCACTCTCAATGCATTCCATATACAGTGTGCAGCCCACGCCAAGGGCAGGAGTCTTCTCTCGCAGAGCAAATGGGAGACAGCTCAGTTTCATGGTCTCCTATTTTTAAGATACCTTTGTGTCAGTTGCATAGCAGATTACCACGTTTTAGAGACAAAAAGAGATGAAATATACACCCCACAGACTCGCACTATTGATCGTCGCCTCCATGCTCACAACCGGATGCGGCCTTTTTTCGAACCCCGGGTACCACCACCGGACGGAGCCAAGCGTCGGCCACGACCTTATGCTGATAGGCGCACTGGGTGGCACAGAGCAGGGCGGGACCATACAGAGCTTTAGTATCGACCCAGGAACCCTGCACGCTGAGCATACCGGCAAGGTACACACCCCCTCGCCCACCTTCATGACCATCAGCAAAAAGACCGGTGTACTCTATGTGACAAATGAGACTCGGGAGCAAGCCACTGTGTCGGCCTACCGCCTGAATAAAATAAGCGGTGAGCTGACCCTCCTAAACCAATCCTACACACTGGGCAGTGAACCGACCTATGTCAGCACTATCGATGACAAGGTCTTGACCGCCAACTACGGCTCGGGATCGATCACTCTATTCAATACCGACAAAGAGGGCAAACTGGAGCAGGCAGATTGGCGAATTGAGCTAGGTACGGCTGGGATATCGCACCCACATGCGGTCGTCTTGGCGCCCAATGGCAGGGAGCTTTTTGTACCCGACCTGGGTCAGGACAAGGTGTTTCACTTCAACGTCAGTCGCTCCACACCTCCACTCACCATCGACACCGAGCACACAAGCCTCTCCAAAGGGACCGGTCCTCGCCATATCATCCTAGACGACAGTGGGCAACACGCCTACCTGATCGCAGAGCACAGCCCTAGAATCTACGTCTACCGGCACAACAACGGACAGCTGACTCCCCTCCAAACCATTGACACCGGCACGCACTCTGTGGGCGCACACATCGCCATCAGCCATGACGGCCGACACCTCTACGCCTCATTCAGAGACCCCAACCCCGGAATCATCAGCTATGAAATAGACCAAGACGGTAAGCTGAGCGAAGTGGGCTTTTTCCCCACCGGACTGCACCCCAGACACTTCGCACTAAGCCCGACGGATGACTATCTGGCTGTCGCCTCGCGTGACAGCAACCAGGTGCAGGTATTCGTGTGCGACAAAACGACGGGAAAGCTCTCACGCTCCAAACTCACCATAAAGGTGACGAAGCCGGTCTTCGTCCTGTGGCAACGCTTCTGACCCCAATCGGCCACATCTTCTGTCATGCGTAAGGAAATGGGCTACGTCCACCTTTACACCGGGAACGGCAAAGGCAAAACCACCGCCGCATTTGGGCTAGCACTCAGAGCTCTCGGAGCCGGACTCTCCGTCTATATCGGTCAATTCGTAAAGGACATGCGCTACCATGAGACCTTTCTCGGTGAACTAATAGGCAACGAACGATTGATCATAGAGCAACTCGGTCGTGGTTGCTTCATTGACGCACCACCAAGCGAACTGGATATCCTGATAGCGCAATCCGCCATCAGGCATGTCGTACAACTCATGACAAGTGGCAGCTACGATGTGGTTATCCTGGACGAACTGACAATTGCCGAATACTATGGGCTACTGAGCACGGAGAGCATCATCAACGCTCTCAAACAACGTGCAAAAAACACAGAGGTGATCATCACCGGCCGCTACGCCTCACAAGCACTCATCGACTACGCTGACCTAGTGACGGAGATGCGGGAGGTCAAGCACTACTATACACTGTACGGCACCCTATCCCGACCGGGGATTGACTACTAGAGGTCGCCCCGAGACACTGCGATAGCGTCGCCCCAAAAAGAGAGGAGGTTGTGTCCGCACTATCGGACACAACCTCCTCCGTAATTATCGGAACCAAGAAGTGGTTCCGCCTACGGGTTATTTCTTCATCGCATGGGAGTAGCCTTGGATACGATTCCACGCTCCACGTGTGAAGTCCGGCACCTCAACAGGCATGCTACCGTTCTCGATTGAGAGCTTGCTGAGCGGAATGACACAGCACCACTCTGCCATATCGTAGACGTCCATATCCAGCGGTAGACCATTGCGCAGGCAGTAGATCAGTCGATAGTCCATAATAAAGTCCATACCACCGTGTCCTCCAACCTCCTTGGCCGTCTTTTCCAGCTCTGCTGTGATGGGGTGCTTGTACTGCTCCATGAGTTTTTGTTGCTGCTCAGCCTTCATCCAAGAGTGTGCGGTGAGGTTTTCGTGATCAGGCAAGGTGGTTCCCTCCAAGCTCTCCGGCTGTAGGGCAAAGCAAGGCGTTGGGTACTTGGAAGCGTAGCCCTTGGTACCGGCCACATTGTACTGGCGTGAGTAGGGACGAGGGGTCGCCACATCGTGGTGGATAAGGATGGTCTTTCCTTTTTCGGTACGGATAATGGAGTAGGTATGCTGACCGTTTTGGAACTCCGATGCATCCTGATCATGAGCCTTGAGGTAGGCAGGGATGGATACAGGATCAGAATCCATGGAGACAAGTGTATTCATCTTGTCACCTCTGTGGATATTCAGGATCTGGCAAGCCGGTCCCATACCGTGCGTGGGATAGACATCGCCACGGTGCTTGTGGTTGTAGTCCATGCGCCAATTTCCCTCATAGTATGGCCAAAACTCCTCAAGCTGATGGATGTAGCCACCCTCGGCATAGAGGATTTCGCCTAGGACGCCCTGCTGCGCCATGTTGAGCGTGGTCATCTCGAAGAAGTCGTACACACAGTTTTCCAGCATCATGCAGTGCATGCGTGTGCGCTCCGAAGTATTGATGAGGTCCCATATCTCCTCCAGCGTAAAGGCTGCCGGCACCTCTATCGCCACGTGTTTGCCATGCTCCATGGCATACTTGGCCATCTCAACGTGTGTCTGCCAGTTGGTGGCGATATAGACTAGGTCAATGTCGTCACGATCTACCAACTCCTTCCAAGCATCTTCGCTCCCGAAGTAACCGGCAGCCTCAGGCAAACCGCTTTTGGTCAGGATTTCCTGACTCTTTTGAACACGATCCTCGTGCAGATCGCAGAGGGCAACAATCTTTACCCCCTCAAGGTGAGTGAAGCGAGAAACCGCGCTGGGACCTCTCATTCCCAAACCAATAAAACCGACACGAACCGTATCAATGGCCGGTGCGGCATAGCCAAGCATATCCTCTTGGCCGGCAGGACGATCGGGAACTTCAGTCTTGATGATACCGGGCAGAGCTGTCTTGTCTTGATTTGAGCTAGCGCCACATGCTACACATCCGAGGACGAGTGCGAAGAGAGACGCAAGCATACCAATGTTTTTTTTGAACATAAATGATGTAATTTTTTTTGGTTAGTATATTTTGTTTAGTTCTTCTCGATAATCTCTATCCGGTTTTCTGCTTGGTAGTTGGGGACCACTTTGAGTGCCGACAGGTACTGGACAATCAGCTCCGCTGTCATGGTGTGTGTGGCATGGAGCGGTGCTATCCCCTTTGGCAAAAACGCCGAGGTAAGGTAGCTGTTGATTGCGACGGTATAGGAGCGGTTGAGATCCAGTGGCTCGCCGTGAGGGAGTGTGAGCTCAATATCATCGCACGAACGGTTGGGCGTCATGCGATAGATGATTCGGAAGCCCGATGGGTAGCAGATATGGTACTTGTCACCGTTGCAGTGCGCCATAATCAACTCACGCAATTGTTCACCGGTCAGGCGATATACCAAGGCCTCATTGCCGAAAGGATCAGTACGGTAGACCTGCATGACCGTTATATCCCCTTTTGACAAAGAGGGGATACGGATTCCACCGCCATTGATCAAAGCGAAGTCAGTGTGGCACACATTTCTCAGTCCATCCATCATCATATAGCCAATCTGTGCTTTGTCTTGGAGGTCCTGCGGATTGTAGGCCACTTTTCGTTGCAGTGTGGGATTGGTCGTAAAATCATGCACCATCTTTTTGACCTTTGGGTCAACGGAGCCCTCCTTTCCCACCGGAATGTTTTTGGAAGTTACCTGCTTGGTACCATCACGATTGATCCGAACACGGATAAGCGTCGTGTAGGCAAGACTGCTCTTGGCTTGGGTTATGTGGACTCCATTCACACTGGTTTCATCAGGTACAAGCGTGTGTGTATGGCCACCAATAATGAGCGGGAATCGATCCGGGCTAAGCATGGTTGCCAGCACTTGATCATCCTCAAATCCAATGTGGTTCACAAAAACAGCCAAGTCAACAGAGTCGGCAAAGGACTTAAAGCGATCTACGACACTGAGTGGCTGATAAAAGGTATAAGACCTCACCTTGTCCGGGTGGCTACTAGGCAATCCGGTCAATTTGCTCACCTCTAGCAAAGAGACAAAGCCCACCTTGGTGGCATCCTTGAGGGTAATCTGGTGAGTGGGTTTTACTTGGAGCACCGAATCATCAGGCTTCTTGAAGTTGGCACACAAAAAGGGAAAATTCGCTTTTTGGCTCAAATACTCAAATCCTGTGCTGTTGGAGTCAAACTCGTGATTGCCAACAGCTGAAAGGTCAAAACCGACTTCATTCATAAGGGCAATCATCGGCCAACCGGTCGGTTGATACATATCATTGACAGGGTTGCCGGTCTGATTGTCTCCAGCAGACACGAGAAGCAGATCCGGATAGATTGCTCTAAGGCTGTCAACAATGAATGCAAAGCGGGGAAAGTTATCCAGCTCTGCATGCATGTCGTTTACGGCAAGTATCGTCACGTACCGAGGAGCAGTGGCTTCCTTTTGGAACAAGCCACAACTGGTAATGAGAAGCGGTATCAACACCGCATGAAGGAATCTTCTCATGGTATGTAACAATCGATAAGCTGCGCCTTATTGCCGATAAGGTTGATTCGGACTTTTTGCTGTGCTGCAGGAATCAGGGTCATGTTGCCAGCCGAGAGCAAGAGTTTTTCGTCCTCGGTCTCCACTTCCACTACTCCCTCCTCGACAAATAGGACTGTAAACGAGTCACGCTCCTCAAGCGGAAGTCTGAGTGTTGGCTCCGTCAGCCTCCATATAGAGGTACAGAAGTAGGAGCAATTAGCCAATATGACCGGCCGGTTTTCGACCGTTTTGTCGTAGTGGAGAATTCCGGTGGTATCCACCTTATAGTCAATGACATCAGCCGCTCGGTCTATGTGAAGTTCTCTTTTATTGCCCTGAGCATCGGTGCGATTGAAGTCAAAGAGGCGATAAGTAAGGTCTGATGCTTCTTGAATCTCTAGGACGAAACACCCGGCCCCTATGCTGTGCACTTTGCCGGCGGGAAGGAAAAAGACATCTCCTCGGACAGGTTTGTGAAGCATCAAGTAGTCAAGTACTGCATCGGTCTTTACAATCTCTTTTAAATCAGAGGGATTGGTTTCTTTCTTCCACCCAGCATAGATCTTGGCATCCTTGGTGCAATCGAGCAAATACCACATTTCAGTTTTGCCCAACTTACCTCCATGGTTGTTGTTGGCATACTGATCATTCGGATGAACTTGTATGCTTAGGTCATCATTGGCATCAATCAGCTTGATGAGTAGAGGAAAGTGTGAGCCAAACCTTTCAAAAACATGCTTTCCAAGCAGTGAAGCACCATAGGTCTTTGTGAGTTCAGCCAAGTTCTGTCCATCGTAAAGCCCTCCAGACACCACAGACTCATCGCCGGGCATTGCGGAAATCTCCCACGTCTCGCCTACATTATCAGCCGGTGCCTTTTGTCCCTTGTATTCATAGATCCGCTTTCCTCCCCACAAGGTGGTCTTGTAGGCTGGAGTGAATCGAAGGAGTGATGTTATTGAGCTATTGGAAATATTGTTATTCATTTATTTTTTCTTCTAGAGTTATCTTGAACATCTACCATCTCAAGCACAATCGCACTCTTGGCCGGCAGGTAGAGGCTCAGCCACCCCTTCCCATCGTACATAAAGGTATCATCATGCTTCGTGAAGTGCTCAACACTATGATCTTGGAAGCCATACCCTCCATACTTTTTGTCATCCGTGTCAAGGATGATTCGGTATTTTCCACAGGGGGCAAGCACACGATAGTCTACATACGACTCAGTTGGATGGAAGTTGTAGACATACACAAAACGCTCGCGCTCGTAAGCCAAAACCTGCTGATCGTTTTGCTCCCAAAGTTTCACCAAGTGGAGTTGGTCAAAATGGCTCACGCTACAAATATGTTTGAGCATATCGGTATCAAAATCTTGGAGCCAACTATACTTTAGGTACCCATTGGTCGCCAAGCTCCACTGCCTGCGTGCATACTGGTGACTCCAGTCGTTGCCTTCGCGGGGGAAATCTATCCACTCAGGATGTCCAAACTCATTGCCCATAAAATTGAGATATCCTCCATTATTGGTCGTCGCCGTCACGAGACGTATCATCTTGTGGTAGGCAATCCCTCGAGCAACCTCGGCATTGTCATCCGCCCGATCCATGTGCCAGTACATAGCCTGGTCAACAAGCCTGAAAATCAGAGTTTTGTCACCAACCAAGGCTTGGTCATGACTCTCAGCATAAGAGATATTTTTTTCGTCTTTGCGTCGATTGGTCGTTTCCCACCATATTGACCCAGGCTTCCAGTCTTCATCCACATGATCTTTGATGAGTTTAATCCAAAAGTCAGGGATATTCATCTGCAATCTGTAATCAAAACCAATTCCGCCCTCTTCGATAGGACGCGCCATCCCCGGCATACCACTAAAGTCTTCGGCTATCGTAATCGCATGAGGATAAATCTGATGAATCAACTTATTGGCCAATTGCAGATACATGATTGCATCTCCATCCTGGGTGCCATTGAAGTAGTCGCTATAGGTACAAAAGGATTGATTAACTCCATGGCTCATATAGAGCATGGAGGTGACCCCATCAAATCTAAAACCATCAAGCTGGTACGTATCCAGCCAATACTGGCAGTTGGACAACAAAAAGTGCAAGACTTCATTTTTCCCATAGTCGAAACACATTGAGTTCCACTGAGGATGCAACATGCGATCGCCCTCATGAAAGTATTGAGAGAAGGTCCCATCAAATTTTGCAATACCCTCCTCCTCGTTTCTCGCCGCATGGGAGTGAACAATATCCATGATGACCAATAGCCCTAGCTCATGAGCCTCATCCACCAATCGTTTGAAGTCATCGGGAGTACCGAAACGTGATGAAGGAGCGAAGAAACTGGACACCTGATAACCATACGATCCATAATAGGGATGTTCCATCACTGCCATGATCTGAATGGCATTATATCCTTTCTGTTTGATCTGAGGAAGTACTTGCACCCTAAACTCATCATAAGTCCCCACCTTTTCTTCCTCTGTCGCCATCCCTATGTGACACTCGTATATCAGAAGCGGTTCATCCTTGAGTACCGGGCGCTTGTAAAGAAATGAGTAAGGCTGCTCGGGATCAAACACCTGTGCGCTGAAAATCTTTGTATCCGGATCCTGAACAGTATAGCGACACCATGCCGGGATGCGCTCTCCACTTCCTCCCGGCCACTCAACCAAAAGCTTGTAGTGATCACCATGCTTGATGGCATTTTCCGGCATATAGAGTTCCCACACACCACCATCCAGTCTCTTCATCGTAAAGGCTTCGTGACGCTTCCAACCATTTCCGTCACAGAGAAAATATATAGCAGTGGCATTGGGAGCCCACTCTCGCATCACCCACTCATCCTTTTCCTTGTGCAAGCCATAGTAAAGATAACCTAGGGCAAATTTGGAGAGGTCTCCTCCGCAATTTACCGTCAGTTCTTTTTCTCTTGCAGACATGTAGTCCATCCGGCCTTTTATAGCAGGCTCAAAGGGCTGTAGCCATTGATCATTCTCCACCAGTTTCAACATAATAAGTATTGTCGTCTTATCTATGAATATATTTCTTTACCTGCGAAATCTCTGTGTGAGATCGCCATAGTGCTCAATCCTCCGATCCCTGAAAAAAGGCCACCAGCATCTCACTATCTCTGTCCGGAGGAGATCAACCTCCACGACACACTCTTCCTCATCTACTTGCGAAAGTTCTCGGAGTATCTCTCCTTGTTGTCCTGCCACAAAAGAGTTGCCCCAGAAAGTAATTCCCCCCGTCTGCCCTGATGGATCCCGCTCGTAGCCGACTCGGTTTACAGCAACCACCGGCAAATTATTTGCGACAGCATGAGCACGCTGTATTGTACGCCATGCGTCCAATTGACGGTATTGCTCGTCAGGGGTATCGGTACTTTCCGTTCCTATCGCTGTCGGATAGATCAAGAGGTCTGCACCAGCCATCGCCATTAGGCGAGCGGCCTCAGGATACCATTGATCCCAACAAATCAATAACCCAAGCCTCCCGACAGAGGTATCTATTGGTTCAAAGCCTAAATCACCCGGAGTAAAGTAAAACTTCTCATAATATGCGGGGTCATCCGGAATATGCATTTTGCGATAGACTCCGGCTATGGAGCCATCTTTTTCCAAAACAACCCCTGTATTGTGATATAGTCCGGGAGCTCTTTTTTCAAACAAAGAGGTTACCAATACAATACCACACTCACGGGCTATATTTCCAAAAAACTCCGTTGATGGTCCGGGAATAGATTCAGCGAGAGAAAATACTTTCACATTTTCTTCCTGACAGAAATACAAGCTATTGTGAAGCTCCTGTAGCACAATCAACTGTGCACCATCTCGCGCTAAGCCTCGAATTTTTTCAGCAAGTCTTCTTTTATTATCCTCTAGGTTGGGATTGTTGTGTTGTTGAATAATTCCTATCTTCATGGCATCGCCTTATTTAAGAAGCCCTCGGGCAATTGCATCGTGGCACAGTGTAACGATCCGTTTTGCAAGATTAAAGCCCTGCAGTCAACTCCAACGACCTTTCGGTCCTCAAACAGTTCTTGCAAAACCCCTATTGCCACCTCGTCCGCCGGATCATTGTAGGTGGGGACAAGGACTCCTCCATTGGTAATCAAAAAGTTAGCATACGTTGCAGGCAGTTGACGTCCATCATAGTACTTAGGCATTGGCATCGGCAGTAGGACGGAAGGGAAAGGGAAGTCTCCCTCAACCACCGTCACGAGAGTGTGGTCGTCCACAAAACGTACCATCGTATCAATATGTCCATCGGTATCATCTCCCTCCAAAGGGTCCATATCCAGCACCAATAGTTGCTTTACCCCCAAAGCTGCCTTTATCTCCGCACACTGAGCATGCTCGGGCAACCAAGTGTTCCGATTGGGCGCCTGCAACATAGGCGAGGTCGTTAGGGCAACCCCCATGCTATTCACCTCAATACCCCCACCTTCCAATACTATGTTTTGCTTGTTTTTGACCCAGACACTCGGCTCAAAGAACTCACGTTCATAGAGTCTCAGAATCAACTGGTTATCCTGATCCGAAGCAAACTTTTGCCCCCAGGCGTTGAACCTAAAATCAACAACGACCCGTTCGCCATCTTGTAGGGTACAAAGGGGACCATAGTCACGAATCCAAGTATCATTGAGTGGCATGTGCTCAACAAAGCGAAGCCGATAGTTTGCCCCTGAAAGGTCCCCCAGGGAATTCAAAACCTCATCCTTTGTTTGGCACATAACAACGACATCCACAAACTCCAGTAGAGCATGTATCATCTCGCTATAGCAATTGACTGCGGACTGTAGATACATACCCCAATCCATTTCTGCCGTAGGCCATGAGAGTAACACGGCATCCTGAGAAGACCACTCAGGGATCAACCCTGTTGCTTTTATCATCAGTTCTTTTTTTATCAAATCAGGGATATCTCATGTCCGACACAAGACACCTAACTGCTGAAACGTTGATTATCTTCACAAACTTACAGGAAATACTGCTTTTCTCCAAAATAAGCATAATCCATCAAGTAAACACTCTCAGATATATGAAAATGATTAACTTTGCGTCATCAAATCTAGGTAACTCGTACCCTTTGGATCAGCGTAGACTTCAAAAACAATAATATACATAAGACAAAATGAGTAGCACTCCTTCGCGAAAGCGATCAGAACTGACAAAAGAAGAAAACCCAAGCCCAGTACAAGAAACCTACCGGGTTGCATCTGAAGGGACCCTTCTTGAAGTGCTGCAACAAAAATCAGAGCGATCACGGACGGCCACAAAGCGGCTATTGGGTACTGGGCGCGTATCAGTAGATGGTATGGTCACAACTCTAGCCACCAAGGCACTGCCCTTGGGAGCAAAGATTACGGTACACGAAGGCATCCCTCCCGGAGAACTCAAACACAATACCATTGAGGTCATATGGGAAGACAGCGACTACATAGTGGTGTACAAAAAAGCCGGACTGCCAACAGTCAATTCTGGACACAGAAAAAAGGAAAACACGGTCATTTGGATTGTCAGCCAACATCTCAAGCAGACCACACCCGATGCCAAGTTATTCATGATCACCCGCCAAGACAACAACACGGAAGGTTACGTTATTTTTGCAAAAAATATCGCCGCCAAGACCGAAATGATCAGCCATTGGCAAAAGTACATCTGCGACCAAGTCTATGTGCTCTGCGTTGAAGGCGAGCTCACCCACTCCACAGGAGAGCTAATCAGTGAAACCAAGTCCGATGACAAGCACTACAGCCGTAGTGTCAGCACAAAATACAAAATCCTCAAGCGTAGCGAAAACAGTGGCATGGCTATACTTGAAGTTTCTGTCAATGGAGCTAGAATATACAATCTCCGAAAAGTCATGAAAGACAATAACCTCAAAATTTTTGGAGACATTCGCTCGCAATCAAGCTTCAAGACCGATAAAAACATAGCCTTACTCCAGACTCGACTCTCCTTCAGGCACCCCAAGACTGGGCAGCGGCTAGACTTTAAGCGAGGATTTCCATCTCACTTTTTCACACTGCTCCGCAACGACAGACTACAAGACAGATAAAAACTGGGTACTAACAATTTTTACACCTTTCTTCATACAACAGAAATGAAACGTACTACCACGAGACTATTGCTACTACTGTCATTGGTGCTCATCGTGCCATTTGTACAACCGGGCACTGTGACCCAGGCCCAGATCATTGAGGCCGCAAGCTGGCAAATTAACCACACCAACACCGAGGATGGCGTGTTGACGGTGACATTCAAGTGCACCCCCACTTACGGCTTTCACGTCTACGGCACAGAGTTGCCCAAAGGTGGCCCTACTCCTACCAGTGTTGAGCTAGACGAGAGCCAAGGAGTAAAGGCAAGTAGCCAACTCACCGCCTCTAGCAAGCCAGAGACCCATCACGACCAAAACTTTGACATGGATCTCCAATGGTACTCCAAACCATTCACACTCACACAGGAGTTTCAGATCACCGACCCAACCGGGTTCGTACTCGCCGGGGACCTAATCTACATGGGGTGCAATGACAACACCTGCACACCTCCTACGAGGGTAAGCTTCAAAATCACATCCTCTGATCTTGCCACACCGTTAAAGATAAGCCAGGCAACTACGGATGGTCAGCAAGAAACTGCCCCCATTGCTGAAGAGCAAGACAGCACCAAGACTCAAGGTGCCGGAGAAATCTCCCCACTACTCACCTCTAACGAAGTAGGTGAAAAAAATCCAATGTGGACACCTATAATCAGTGAACTCAAGGCATACGGAGACAAAAACCTACAAGCCACGGATAGCTCACTTCTGATCATCCTAGCGCTCGGATTCATTGGCGGTCTGATAGCTCTACTCACTCCCTGTGTCTGGCCCATGATCCCAATGACTGTGTCGTTCTTTCTAAAGCGGACCAAAAATCGAAAAAAAGCCATCAGCGATGCTATCATTTACGGCATCTCGATTATCGTCATCTACCTAGGACTTGGGCTAATCATCACCGGAATATTTGGAGCTAGTGCCCTCAATAGTCTAGCTACAAATGCAGTGTTTAATGTCATTTTCTTCTTGCTGCTCGTGGCCTTTGCAGTCAGTTTCTTTGGCGCATTTGAGATCGTCCTACCACAGTCCTGGACCAATAAACTTGATGCTAAAGCAGAGTCCACAGGAGGCCTACTGAGTATTTTCTTCATGGCCTTCACTCTGGTTCTCGTGTCATTCTCATGCACAGGACCAATCATCGGGACACTACTCGTCGATGCGGCATCTCGAGGAGATATCTTCGGGCCTGCAATAGGTATGTTTGGCTTTGCGCTGGCACTGGCTCTACCCTTCTCCCTATTTGCCATTTTCCCGAATTGGCTTCAAAGTGCACCTAAAAGTGGTGGCTGGATGAATAGTGTCAAGGTTGTCCTTGCGTTCCTTGAACTAGCACTATCACTCAAGTTTTTGTCGGTTGCAGACTTGGCTTACGGATGGGGAATTCTGGATCGTGAAGTCTTTGTATCGCTCTGGATCATTATCTTCGCCCTACTTGGACTATACCTCATTGGGAAAATCACCTTTCCGCACGATACGCCCCTTGAGCGCGTCACAGTACCCCGTCTCTTTTTGGGTATCATCTCTCTAGCATTCTCCGTCTACATGGTACCTGGGTTGTGGGGAGCGCCTCTGAAGTCAATCAGTGCCTTTGCACCACCTCTTACCACCCAAGACTTCAACCTATACGACGCGGAAGTACACCCACAATTCCGAGATTACGACTTAGGCATGGCCTATGCCGCCCAGCAGAGCAAACCAGTCCTTATCGACTTCTCTGGCTATGGTTGCGTCAATTGCCGAAAGATGGAAGCTTCTGTCTGGACAGATCCAACGGTGAAAGAGATCATTGACAACCAATTTGTCCTCATCACACTCATAGTAGACGACAAGACACAGCTACCTGAGACCATTCTGATTACTGAGAATGGGCAGCAACGTAAACTCAAGACTGTAGGGGATAAGTGGAGCTACTTCCAGAGGTACAAGTTTGGTAGCAACGCACAGCCATTTTACGTCATGCTTGATAACGCTGGGCAACCCCTTGCTCCTAGCTATGGATTTGACGAAGACGTCAAAAAGTACATTGATTGGCTCAACTCCGGGCTGGCAGAGTTTAAGAAAAAATAAGGTTCTCCGCCCGAATAAATAACCCAAAAGACCGGATAGATATTGGAGAAATCTTTATCTATCCGGTCTTTTATTGTGACTAGTACCACGAAAAAGCCTTTTTTCAAAAAGCTTCAATGAAAAGCTGCGCAACCCTGTGGAATGTCCCGTAAAATAGCAGCGCACTCGCTATGGAGTACTGCAAAATAATGGAAGAGATGAAGCAGAAAAGTATTGATCCAAGAAAGCTCGCAATGGCTTTGGAAAAGCCAAGTCTTGGTGCTCGGAGACTTTGACCCAGTCATAGTCGCATGACTTATCATTGACAGCATCTTCTTTCTGATTACAAATATATACTTTAATGTGAAGGAGACGATGTGAGAGGCGGTGATCAGGAAGGATAATTTCATCTACCACAGTCCAGTCTTTCAGGCACATAGGTAAAGTTTTTGGCGACTCACTTACATCTAGAGGAAGCTGATAGAGACCTTTCCAAATACCAGACTTTCCACGACGTTCAACAGCAAAACGGCCATCATGGATATACAGATAAAAATATAGGTATCTCTCAGCAACTTGAGTGCGTTTTTCTTTCCGGGGAAGCAGGTTGACCAAGGTGGTGCCACGGCTTTGACACAAAGAACAAACAGGGCAATCCTCGCAAGAGGGGTTGCGCGGCGTACAGACGAGTGCTCCCAAGTCCATCATGGCTTGGTTGTAGTGAGAAGGAAAATTGGGATCCAACAAAAGATTAGCCAAATCGGCATAGTACCTTCTTCCCGGCACAGTATCGATAGGATGCTCGGATCCCATAAGCCGACTAAGTACTCGGTAGACATTTCCATCGACGACAGCCAATGGATAGTCGTATGCAATACTCATAATTGCTGCTGTAGTGTAAGGGCCTACCCCTTTTAGAGAGGCGACCCCATCAACTGTATTCGGGAACACGCCGGCATAGCGCTCCATTATCAACTGTGCTGAATACTTGAGGTTGTGCGCTCTAGAGTAGTATCCCAGCCCCTGCCAAAGTACCAACAAGCTGTCATCAGAAACACTTGCCAAGGCCTTTACGTCGGGTAAAGCATTGATAAAACGTTCATAGTATGCACGGCCCTGTACGACTTGAGTCTGTTGTAAAATAATCTCAGAGACCCAAATTTTGTATGGGTCTTTGGTTCCACGCCACGGTAGGTCACGTCCGTTTAGACGGAACCACTCCAAGAGCATACGCCGAAAAGAAAGCGCAAAGGACTCAGAAATCGTCGAATTCTGAGTCGCCTTACGCTTTTGAGGTTTGATGATCAAGGAAAAAGATCCCTCGATTACATTCCATAGAGTCCATCACTGATGGACTCGTGTCTGCTTACCCTACGGATAGCCTCCGCAAAAAGCGGTGCCACAGACAAACACTTGATATTGCTACCGCCTTTGTGGTAGGGGATTGAATTTGTGAACAGCATCTCGGTAAGAGCACTTTGCTCTATTCGTGATGTGGCAGGATCACTCATAACGGCGTGAGAAGCAAGGGCTCGTACAGATTTTGCTCCATTTTCCATCATGAGGTTTGCCGCTTTGGTTATCGTACCGGCTGTATCAACAATATCATCAATCAGGAGGACATCTTTACCCTCAACATCGCCAATAATTCTCATTTCCGCCACGACATTTGCCTTGAGTCTCAGCTTATGACAAATCACAAGAGGAACGCCAAGAGCTTTGGCATATGCATTGGCCCGCTTTGTACCCCCCACATCAGGGGTCGCAATGACCAAGTTATCGCGGTCAATGTTGTCGTTGATATACTCCGTAAAAATAGTCGAGGCATACAAGTGATCCACCGGAACATTGAAAAAGCCTTGTATTTGATCGGCATGAAGATCCATGGTAATCAGACGGCTAATTCCGGCAGTCTGTAGCAAGTCTGCGATCAACTTAGCTCCAATAGAAACTCTCGGTTTGTCTTTGCGGTCTTGCCTAGCCCACCCAAAATAGGGAATCACAGCTGATATATAGTGTGCACTTGCACGCTTTGCCGCATCTATCATCAGCAAAAGCTCCATCAGATTATCCGAGGAGGGATTGGTTGACTGCACGAGGTAGACATCTTTTCCGCGGATGGACTCCTCATAGTTCACCGCAAACTCTCCGTCAGCAAAGCGGTCAACACGCATTTTTCCCATTTCACAATTGAGATTCTTACAAATCTCCTCGGTAAGGTACAAACTATTTGTCCCGGAGAAGACCAAATAGTCGTTGTATATCATAGACATGGTAGTAATTGGGGATTTTTATATTACTTTACAAGAGTATTGCTCACTAGATCTGCTGACTTTTTATTTTTTGTTGCCACTTCCATGCATTTCTTAGAGTCTCATCAAGTGGCCTTACAGCTTTCCAACCAAGTACAGTATTAGCACGAGTTGGATCAGCCCATACTTGTTCAATATCACCTTCACGTCTTGGTCCTATCTTGTATGGCACTTTGACGTTGGTTGCTTTTTCAAAGGTATGGATAAGCTCCAAGACACTCACACCACGCCCTGTACCGATATTGAAGTATTCCACCTTATCTTCAGACTCATTTTTGAGCATCCTCTCAATGGCTTTCACATGAGCTTTTGAGAGATCTACCACGTCAATGTAGTCTCGTATGCATGAGCCATCCGGAGTGTCGTAGTTGTCACCAAAAACGGTCAATTCCTTGCGCACTCCGGCAGCCGCCTGAGTAAGGTACGGAACTAGGTTTTGGGGGACTCCGGTAGGGAGCTCACCGATAAGTGCCGACTCATGGCCTCCAATGGGATTAAAATACCTTAGGATAACAGCTTTATAAGGAACACCTGCGTGTATCGCATCCGCGATGATCTCCTCATTTATCTGCTTGGTATTACCATAAGGTGATGTGGCAGGGAGTATCGGAGCAGACTCAGTGACCGGCAACATCTTTGGTTGTCCGTACACTGTACAGGAGGATGAAAAAACGATCCCTTTGACAGAATGCCTTTCCATGACCTCAAGCATATTTAGCAAAGAGGTTATGTTATTTCTATAGTACAAGAGGGGCTTCTGTACCGACTCGCCAACAGCTTTGCTTGCTGCAAAGTGAATGATCCCAGAGATGTTCTTTTCCTCGGAAAAAATCCTCTCCATAGCATCTAGATCGTTGCAAGACTCATGGTAGAAGGTTGGTCTTTTTCCCGTTATCTTTTCGATACCGTCTAATACAGACGGATTAGAATTGGACAAGTCATCAACGATGATCACATCGTATCCGGCTTCAATAAGCTCAACTGTGGTGTGAGATCCAATGTACCCCATTCCGCCGGTGACGAGTATGCTATGCTTGCTCATTATATTGGTTGTGTTAATGTGGTTGACGTGTAGTTTTCTAAATACTTACTCTTAGAGACAAAGGTAAACAAAAAAGACTTGATCTACACGAGTCCCGTAAATCCCATAAAAGCTAGAGAAAGAATCCCGGCCACAATGAGAGCAATAGGAGTTCCCTTGAATGACGCCGGTACAGCTGTTTTGTCCAACTGTTCACGAATAACAGCAAACACACATATCGCTAAAGCATATCCCACTGCAGTGGAGACTGCATAAACAAGTGCTTTGGAGAGATTATAGTCCTTTTGAATTACCATAATCGCGACACCAAGGATAACACAGTTCGTAGTGATAAGAGGTAAAAATACACCCAAGGCCTGGAACAAGGCTGGTGATACCTTTTTTAGGACAAGCTCAAGCATCTGTACTAGAGAAGCTATGACTAGGATAAATGCAATGTTTTGCATATATCCTATTTCAAATGGATCAAGGATGAGCTTTTGGATAGCAAATGTGACCAAAGTAGCTAAGGTCAGGACAAAAGCTACAGCGGCTCCCATGCCAACCGCTGTTGTCAACTTTTTTGAAACGCCTAGGAAAGGACAAATCCCAAGGAACTGGGAAAACACCACATTGTTGACAAGAACAGCAGTAATGAACAAAACAAAATACTCCATGTCTTTTTTTGGGGGCTATGCCTTTTGGCGGTTAGAGAAATAATTTTTTGTGGCTATGAGCATTCCAAGAGCCAAAAAGGCCCCGGGTGCGAGGATAAAGGCCAGGACTCCATAGTCAGCCGGCAATATTCTGAAATTAAACAAAGTTCCATTGCCCAGCAATTCACGAATACATCCTAGGAGAGTCAAAGCCAAAGTAAACCCAAGCCCAATACCCACACCATCAAGCGCAGAGTCCAAGACACCATTTTTTGCTGCAAAGGCTTCTGCACGTCCAAGAACAATGCAATTGACGACAATCAGGGGCAGGAAAATACCCAGTGCAGAGTAGAGTACGGGCACGTATGCCTGGAGAATCATCTGCACGACCGTGGTGAAAGTTGCAATCACTACTATAAAGGCAGGAATACGCACGGTATCTGGAATAAATGCCTTGATCAATGATATAACGCAGTTGGAACAGATGAGTACAAAGGTAGTGGCAAGCCCCATACCTAGACCATTAGTCGCACTGGACGTGGTACCAAGCGTAGGACACATTCCGAGGAGCAACACAAAGGTGGGGTTCTCCTCAATGATACCGTTGAGTATGATTTTCAGTTTGTTCATTTCGATAGAAGGTTTTGGTCTAAGGCTAGCTGAAAGGCGGTATATGCCTTGTTCAAAGCATCAAGAAAAGCTCGACTAGATATTGTGGCAGCAGTGATGGCATCTACCGTTCCCCCATCTTTTGCCACAGCAAGTGGGGTAGTCACGGACATTCCCGGAACATAGTGCTGTGTGCCCTCTTCGTGAAAAAAGTGGTCCATTTTAGCTCCCAGACCGGGAGTTTCTGCCTGGTAAAGCACCGTGTAATCAATGATATTTCCTGCCATATCCAATCCCACAAGGACCTTTACATCTCCAGCAAAACCATTATGGGAAACGGACTCCACGGCTACACCCTGAAGGGCTTTGTCTTTTCGTGCCGGATAGATCACGAGTTCATCATTATCTAGCGTGACGGTAACCTTTTCTTCGTATGGGGAATTATCAAACTCCGGTGTCACCTTACTGATTCCCTCCAGAAGGGTCTGTTGTTCTTGTGCGCTAATTGTCGGCTTGGTAACCAAGTAAACAACCGCGAGCAGTGCCGCTGCAACACAACAGATTGTTGTGAGTGACAGCAACATATTTGGCAGGGTTGAGGCTAGTTTCTTCATCTATTTTTGGATTAAATTACCAGCTCCAAAAAGTTTTGGGGAGGTAAAGCGATTGAGCATTGGGGTAAAGGCGTTCATGATCAGTATCGCAAAGGACATACCTTCGGGATACGCGCCGAAAAGGCGGATAAGCATTGTTATCAGTCCTATTGACACACCATAAATGATCTGCCCTGATTTGGTCATTGGAGAGGTCACATAGTCTGTGGCCATAAATATCGCACCGAGTAGCATACCACCACTTACGATGTGAATCAACGGAGATACGTATAGTGTCGGATTAATAAGGTGCATGATTCCGGCAAATAGATATGCTGTAAGCAGTATAGAGACCGGAATGTGCCAAGTGATAATTCGTCTTATAAGCAGGTAGACAAATCCCAGCAACAAGGCAATGGCCGAAACCTCTCCCAGAGATCCAAGCATTTGCCCAAGTACCACGTCCCAGGCGGTACTCAATTGGTCAACGCTAAACCCTTCGGTTCCCTTGGCAATCCCTTTTACTATAGCCAGTGGGGTTGCAGAACTCACTGCGTCAGTGGCTTCCATCAACCTTCTTGGAGCCGGCCAAGTCGTCATCTGTTGGGGAAAAGATACCAACAAGAAAACACGGCCCAAGATAGCAGGGTTGAATATGTTGTTGCCCAAGCCACCAAAAGCCATTTTACCCAAGCCAATTGCGACAAGTGCACCGACAATAACGATCCATATCGGCAAGTTGGCAGGGAGGTTCATGGCCAACAGGAGGCCGGTAAGAAGAGCGGATCCATCCTGAATAGTGAGTTGCTTTTCCCGCAATAAGTACCGAGCAATCAAAAACTCAAACACCAGACAGGAGACAATCGACACAATGGTTAGCAAGAGTGCATCAATCCCGAAAAACAGAACCGATGCCACGAGAGCCGGCAGGAGGGCTATAATCACCCCATACATGTTTTTCTCGATGGTGTCACCACTGTGGATATGTGGTGATGGCGACACGAGCAATGACTTCAACATCTTTTTTAATCGCTATTCTAGTGTTATTTTCTTGAACGAATAATCCCGCCCACAATCTGTTTTCCTTGTCGGATACGATCCAATAGCGGACGATTGGCTGGACATGTATAGCTACAGCTGCCGCACTCTATACAATCCATTATATGATTTTTCTCTAGGGTTTCCCAGTCTTTGAAAACCGTATCTCTCATTAGGAAGGCTGGGTTGAGCCCCATAGGACAAACATTTACGCACTTGGCACAACGAATACAGTTTCTCATTGGCTTGCGCTTTGTCTCCTTTTCATCAAGGAATAGGATTCCACTGGTTCCTTTAGTGACCGGCACCCCCTCCTCTACCAAAGCCTTTCCCATCATGGGGCCTCCGCTGATTATTTTCGCGGTACCCTCAGGTACGCCCCCGGACATTTCGATAAGTTCGGAGGCTGAGGTTCCCAACCTGACAAGATAGTTGGCCGGCTGTGCAAGGTGTTTTCCTGTCACCGTGACGACTCGCTCAATGAGCGGTTTATTCTTTTGTACCGCCTCATATATAGCATAGACCGTGCCTATATTTTGGACAATTGCCCCCACAGAGATTGGGAGCTGTCCACTCTTCACTTGCCGATGTAGGACAGCATCTATCAACTGTTTTTCTCCTCCCTGTGGGTACTTTACCTTGAGTGGTTGGACCTCAATCCCTGAGTACTCCTGTGCAAGCTCCGAGAGGTGCTGTATTGCATCCGGCTTATTCTCTTCTATGGCTATTACTACTCGCCCGACCCCCGTAGCTTTCATCAGGGCTGTTGCGCCGATCAGGATCTGCTCACCCTTTTCCAGCATGAGACGGTGGTCGGCAGTCAAGTATGGCTCACACTCCACGCCATTGACAATGATCACTTCGGGGGTCATTCCTTTTGGGGGAGTGAGCTTCACGTTTGTCGGAAATGTGGCACCTCCCATTCCCACAATTCCACACTCATTGATGCGAGAGACGATATCCTCCGCTGCAAGCTTCACCTCTTTTTCCAGGGTTTCGCTCCTGTCTATCCCTTCTTCCCATACATCCTCACCATCGGACTTGATCGTAATGACGGTTTTTTTGTACCCGGATGCATCAACCACCTCCTCGATCTTGTGTACTTTTCCGGATATGGATGCATGTATATTTGCAGATACAAAACCGGCAGACTTGGCAATCAAGGTTCCTACCTTCACGGCATCCCCCCTTTTTACCACAGGCACAGCCGGTGCACCAATGTGTTGCGAAATCGGAATCTGCACACTCTCGGGAAGAGGCAGTGCCACAATAGGGGTACCGGACGATAGCTTATTGGCACACGGGTGAATACCCCCTATCCTAAAAGTCTTAGCCATAGATATTTTAGTATCGATTTTTCAGATTACTCACTTGCGTATTTACCTATTCCCTAAAGTCTACGATAGGGTCACCTCCTCCGCTTTCGCTTTTTCTTGCTCAACTTTCTTGGGAAGCGGGAAATTGAGTTCATGTATTGCGGATGTAGGACAAACAGTGGCACACTTACGGCACTGTCGGCACTTGACATCATCTATATAGGCCAGATTGTTCTTTATCTCAATAGCCTCAAACTCACACTGCTTGAAACACATACCACAGCCAATACAAGATACCGCACACGCTTTTTTGGCGACAGGGCCTTTTTCTTGGTTCATGCAGGCCACATATATCCGCCTGTTTTTGCGTCCCTTCTTTCGTAGCTGCAGAATCATCTTGGGGCACGTCTTCACGCACGCACCACAAGCAGTACACTTATCATCATCCACCACGGGTAGCCCGGTGATAGGATCCATATGTATGGCATCAAAGTCGCACACCAGTGTACAGTCCCCCATGCCGTAGCATCCCCACGAACATCCGGTCTCTCCACCATACAGTTGCGCAGCGATTGCACAGGAGTGAACACCGTCATACAGGTTGGTACGAGGCCTATTCGCACAACTCCCATTACAGCGCACGACCGCCACTTTGGGATCCTCCTTCTTCACTGAGCGTCCAAGGACTTCAGCCACTCCGGCCATTGTATCATTTCCCCCTACCGTACAAAAAAGCCCATCCAGAGTCTCCGATTCCACACAAGCTTTGGCAAAGCCTGCACACCCCGGGTAGCCACACCCTCCACAATTTGCCTGAGGCAACAAAGCATTTACTTCGCCTATCCGAGGATCCTCAACTACCCTGAAGTGTTTCGCCACGGTAAACAACAAAACCGAGCTAATGGCTCCGACTAGTGACAGAAAAAGTATTGTTATTCCAACAACCATGAGTGAATATTTCTTGTTTGTTTTTATTTCGTCAAAGTGAGGACTAGAGTCGTTGCTCTACAGGCTCAGCCCAAAACACAAGTTTGCGATCAATATACCCACGACAAAGATACACCCCTCCCCAATACATCAATAGCAGAGCAAGCAATACCAACGCAATCGCTAGGTCTTGTACAGCACAACCAGTGAGTACAACAGCCACAATCAACATCAAAGCCAGTGGTGCCACAAAGGCAAGCAATACCGCCCTCAGGGTCATACTCTCCTTGGCGACCAACAACACAGTATCACCCACCTTCACTCCGTCGGGATAGTCTCTGACAGAGACCATGCGCTCGCAAGACTCATGCGATGTACAGGCCGCACGAGCATGACAGCCACTACAGGCAGACTGCTGAATCACCCGTACATCTATTCCCCCCGCATGCACCCCGCATACAATTCCTTTTACGGCATCCATACTAAGTTCAAACCCAACACAGCGCTCAAAATCATCATCGGCTCATTTCACGATAGCACGATCAATAGCGCTATATTTGCTTTGTGGTCTTAATACCCATTTGTAGGTATTTCTTTACTCCGTGCAAAAGTACCTATTTTTTACAACAAACAGGCCCAATGAAAATGCCCCCTTGCATTGTCTGTACTTTTTTCTTTTATGGAACAAAGCAATCGCCTCTATCCGTGAAAAGTTTTGCTTCTATCCGTGAAACTGATCGCTTCTATCCGTGAAAAAACCGAACAAACACAACATATTGTATTTCAATATATTATAAGCGTTTTGTTTTCCCATGAAAAACAGGCGTTTTTCACACGGTAAAGGGTGTCTCATTGAGAAAAGAGCTTTCACTTGATTATTTCAGGAAATAACGGTACTTTTGGTGTGTATGGTGTACTAATATATGCCCTTTAATCACAAGTGTAATGACGGACACGACCGAACATTCATATGAAGGACGAGAAATACACTCTCAAAAAAGCATAACAAATGACACCTGGACTGTGTCCCCGATAAATAACATACCTATGAGCTACCTAAAATTTGATCGAGCCATAATGACCAATCTTCGCGAAGCCCTTGACAAAGAAGTCCTTCGGCGAAACGACAGGGGGGCGATAATGTGTACCACTCTCGTAGGTTGCAACACACGAAAGTATCATGGAATGTTGATTGTTCCGGATTTCAATGCCGGGAACCCCGCTCGCCTACTGCTATCCTCGCTAGATGAGACGGTCATCCAGCACGGTGCGGAGTTCAACCTTGCGGTACATAAATACACCGGTGACCACTTCAGCCCCAATGGGCACAAATACATTCGAGAGTTTTCGGATGACAAAAGCATCAAATACATTTACCGGGTCGGAGGAGTAATACTATCCAAAGAGATTATCCTTGCTGCGGACAAAAACCAATTGCTTGTCAAATACAAGTTGCTTGAGGCACACTCTGATACCACCCTGCGGCTTCGGCCGTTCTTGGCGTTCAGGACCGTTCGCGAACTGACGCATGAAAACCCGGCGATTGATTGGTCTTACACAAAGGAGGATCAGGGTCTGTCTCTTTGTCTCTACGATGGATTTCCGAGACTCTACATGCAACTTTCAAAAAACGATGTAACCTGGAACCATCAACCTCTGTGGTACAAAAACTTCTTTTATGACAAGGAGTTCATTCGTGGAAATCCATGTACAGAAGACCTTCCAACCCCGGGATACTTTGAATTTGGCATAAAGAAAGGAGAAGAAATCATTTTCTCAGCATGCGATACAGCGATAGACAGTGCATCGCTCAAGCAGTGCTATATGAACGCATATGAAGCAGCCAAGCCTATTGAGACCTATGTGGACTGTCTAAAAAATGCCGTGACACAATGTATCTTCAAACCCGATGATGAGCACACGTACCTTATCGCCGGGAGCCCTTGGTTTGGGCCACGCATGCGTGACACACTGGTGAGCTTGACAGCCGCAAGCTTCGGGACCGGTAACCCTCAACTTTATGACGAAGTGATGGCGACCATCATACCAGCCCTATGGAGCTACCTAGATGAGGGTAAGGAAGATGCCATCATCAAGGGAATATCACAACCCGACTCAATACTGTGGCTGGTCAACTGCATACAGGACTACTACCGCTGGGAAGGTACAGAAAAGACACTCACCAAATATGGAGACACGATCAAGCGTGCGATGAACTATATCTGGGAAAACAAAATACCCATGATGGAGGTGCGAGAAAACACACTACTCTATGCCGAGCCATCAGAACTATCGGAGCCTATCACATGGATGGACAACACCATTGATGGCTGGCCCGTGGTAGATCGACGTGGCTACATAGTGGAGTACAATGCTTTGTGGTACAACAACCTTTGTTTTTACCGAAACATTTTTGACCTGAAAGATCCGCACTTGGACGACTATATTGATCGCGTGTCAGAAAGTTTTGTCAGAGTTTTTGTCAACGAGCATGATTACCTCTTTGACTATGTTGCTGACAACAAACCAACAGACTGGAGCGTCCGACCTAACCAGATCTTTGCAGCCGGACTTTCGTACTCCCCCCTTTCGCGCAAACTGCAACGTACGGTCCTAGACATCGTCACGCGCGAACTAAAAACGCCAAAAGGGCTCCGGACACTCAGTCCCAAGAGCCCCTACTACAAAGGGTACCTAAGTGGTGCCATCAACGATCGTAGATATGCCTATATGCAGGGCGGAGTCTGGCCATGGCTTATCTACTACTACCTTGGTGCATACCTCAAGCTTTTTAGGCGCGAAGGGATTAATTTCGTGGATAGGATGCTGATACCATTTGAGGAGGAGGCTAGATTTCATGGCATATCGTGTGTCTCTGAAATGTATGATGGTACACCACCTTATAGCGGAAGGGGTGCGATATCGTTCCTGATGAGCCTGACCGCAATTCTAAGAATCCGGACACGAATAGATGAGTATTTAAGTCAAGGAACTGAAGATATTTTTAACCTAAGTCTTACGAGCCACCACGTCTCCTCTCCTGATCACAATAAGGCTCGGAGTACAGATCACGAAAAACAGGAATAGTAATGAGAGCATTGATGTTTGGCTGGGAGTTTCCTCCTCACATATCGGGTGGATTGGGGACGGCTAGCTATGGACTGACAAAAGGATTGGCTGAGCAACCTGACGTGGACATAACGTTCGTGATGCCACGCCCATCCGGCGATGAGGACACTTCGTTTATGCGAATTATTGGGGCATCAGAGGTTCCTATTGTCTACCGAGATGTCCCATACGACTACGTACAAGAGCGGATCGGAAAAGTCATGGACCCTGAGCTATACTATAGACTCCGGGATCATATCTATGCGGACTTTAGCTACATGCTAACGAATGATCTTGGTTGCATAGAGTTTTCGGGAAGGTACCTTGACAACCTATATGACGAGATCAACAATTACTCAATTGTTGCCGGAGTCATTGCTCGCTCAGAGCACTATGACATCATTCATGCTCATGACTGGCTAACCTATCCATCCGGGATTCACGCCAAACAAGTGCTGGGGGTTCCACTTGTCGTACATGTGCATGCGACCGACTTTGATCGTAGCAGAGGAAATGTAAACCCACGAGTCTATGCCATTGAAAAAGACGGAATGGATCACGCTGACCACATCATGTGCGTAAGCGAACTTACGCGCCAAACCGTCATTGAGAAATACCACCAAGACCCCAGAAAAGTCACAGCTGTACACAATGCAGTCACCCCTCTAGATCCCTCTATCCTTGCAATCCAAGACAAGAAAGGAGTAAAGGATAAAGTAATCACCTTTTTAGGGCGAATAACGATGCAAAAAGGGCCAGAGTTTTTTGTGGAAGCAGCAAGTCGCGTCCTACAACAAACAGAAAACGTAAGATTTGTAATGGCTGGCAGTGGGGATATGATGAATGATATGATAACCTTAGCCGCTGAACGGGGTATATCCGACCGCTTCCACTTTACCGGCTTCATGAGAGGACGGCAGGTGTACGAGATCTACAAGGCAAGCGATGTGTATGTGATGCCATCCGTTTCTGAGCCATTCGGGATATCCCCTTTGGAGGCTATGCAGTGTGGCATCCCCTGTATTATATCCAAGCAGAGTGGCTGTGCCGAGATCCTAAAGTACGCTATAAAGGTAGACTACTGGGATGTAGAGGAGCTGGCCAATGCTATGTACGGCCTTGTCTCATATCCGGCCTTGCATGAATTCCTATCAACAAAAGGCCTGGAGGAGGTAAACAAGATAACCTGGACAAAAGTAGGAGAGAAAATAAGAAACATATACGATAGCCTAATCATCAAGCACTAACTGCTGAATAGGCAAGAGTAACAATATACTGGATGGTACCATGACAACAAGCAACAAGAACATTAGTTTTGTATTTCAAGTACACCAACCATTTCGACTAAAGCGCTACCGCTTCTTCGATATAGGCAATGACCACTACTACTTTGACGACTTCCTAAACGAAGATATCTTCCGACGTATAGCAGAGCAATCCTATATACCGGCCAATAAAATGCTCCTTCAGATGATCAAAGATAGTGGATATCGTTTCCGAGTGGCTTTTGCAATATCCGGTGTGGCCTTGGACCAGATCGAAATGTATGCTCCTGAGCTTATTGACAGCTTCACAGAACTCGCCAAGACCGGCTGTGTGGAGTTTCTAGGCGAAACATATGCACACTCTCTGGCATCCTTAGCAGAGGACAAGAAGGAATTTCGGACTCAAGTAGAGCAACATGCCAATAAGGTTGAACTCATGTTCGGACAGAGGCCACAAATCTTTAGAAATTCAGAGCTAATATACGACGACTCTATCGGCCAAAGCATTTTTGACATGGGATTCAAAGGAGTAATCACAGAGGGAGCCAAGCATGTACTAGGATGGAAGAGCCCGAACAAAGTCTACAAAAGTGCGGCTACCTCAGATCTAAAGATCCTACTGCGTAACGCTCGCCTAACAGAGGACATCTCCAAGAACTTTTGCAACTACGGATGGAATGAATACCCACTTACCGCTGACAAGTATGCAGCGTGGATTGCAAAAGACCTCCAAGAAGGTGATGTAGTCAACATAGACATGAGCTACGATGTCATCGGATCCGGTAATCCCTCCGACTCAGGTATCTTTGACTTCTTCCGTGCACTACCGGCATATCTAGGACGAGAGGGTATAGGCTTTGCCACCCCATCCGACTCAATCAAGAGCCTTCAACCCAAAGACACACTCTCAATTCCCGACACGATCTCATGGTCCGAAGAAGAAAAAAACACCAATAGTTGGCTGGGAAATGTGATACAGCGAGAAGCATTCAACAAGACCCAAGAGTTTGCAGAGCGCACGCGCCTTTCCAAAAATAGAAGATTGCTTCAGGATTGGACTTACCTACAAAGTAGTGACCACTTTTACTACATGTCCTCAGAAGCCGGAGACGTCAGGCTATTTAGCCCATACGACAATGAGTATGAAGCGTTCAACAACTATATGAACGTCATTAGCGACTTTCACCTACGTGTAGAAGAGCAATACCCAAGCTCTATCGAGAATGAGGAACTAAATGCCCTATTGATCACCATTCAAAACCAAGGAGATGAGATCTCTGAGCTCAAACAAAAGGTAAAACAGCTTGAAGCAGAGAAAAAGCTAACCACCAAAAAGGGAGGCAAACAAAGTGAAAAAGATCGATTGGGCTAATCTTGGGTTTGGTTATTATCCTACCGATTACAATATAAGGTGTTGCTACAAGGATGGCAGATGGGGTGACCTTGAAGTGTCCTCCGACCCAACCATAAGCATACATATGGCGGCGACATGCCTTCATTACGGCCAAGAGGCATTTGAGGGCTTGAAAGCATACAGGGGAAGTGACAACCAGGTCAGACTATTCCGTGTGGAAGAAAACGCCAAGCGGCTAAGACGCTCGTGCGAAGGGATTATGATGCCTCCATTTCCCGAAAAAACATTTATTAAAGCAGTAAAATTATTAGTCAAAAAAAACATAGACTACGTACCTCCCTACGAAAGTGGAGCATCACTTTATATTCGTCCTTTGGTCATAGGGATCGGAGCCCACGTAGGCGTCAGTCCGGCCATTGAGTATATGATGGTCATGTTTGCAAGTCCGGTAGGTCCATACTTCAAAGATGGGTTTAGTCCCACACCAATGGCGATTGTGCGTGGTTATGACCGTGCGGCACCTCTCGGAACCGGTGCAATAAAGGTTGGTGGCAACTATGCTGCAGGACTAAAAAGCGGGGCAATAGTTCACAAAAGAGGCTACTCTGCAGTTGTTTTCTTGGACTCCAAAGAGAAGGAGTACATAGATGAGTGTGGAGCAGCCAATTTTTTTGGGATCAAAGGCAACAAGTACATTACCCCAAAGTCAGCATCCATTCTTCCGTCCATTACCAATAAAAGCCTGATGCAAATAGCCAAAGACTTAGGGATGGAAGTTGAACATCGACCGGTGCACGTATCGGAACTATCCGAATTTGATGAAGCCGGAGCGTGTGGCACGGCCGCGGTCATCTGTCCAATACTCAAGATAGACGATCTAGACACCGGGCAGTCATATACTTTCTCCAAAAGTGGCAAGGCCGGTCCAATCAGCACAGTACTGTACAAAACCCTTCTCAGAATACAGCATGGAGACGTGGTAGATACTCATGGTTGGGTCACCATCGTTGAGCCATAGTAGGAGTCGTTGAAAAGTCGGGGAGGAACAAGCATCCATTTTTCCGAGAGACTTTGAATGATTTTCCGATAAAACACCTTCACGCAGTAGACGCAAGTAAAAATAGCCGCAAACATTACTTCGTTGCGACACAAAAGGAATGCCTTCGGAGAACCTACTCCGAAGGCATTCCTTACTTCAACGTAGCGAGAGCGGGGTACGATCCCGCGACCTCAGGATTATGAATCCTGCGCTCTAACCAACTGAGCTATCTCGCCATCCTACCTACCCCCTTGCTTGAGTGCAAAGGTAACAAAACTTTTTCTGCCAAGCAAAAGAATGAAGATCAAAAATTCTTCAAAGCTCCGGGGATAAAGGCATTCTTTATATACGTAATATGTGGTTGCCCCTGAGCTGGGGCGCAGACAAGTGCAAAATCAAATCGGACACTGCGAATATTCAGTTGCCTGTGAGTACGTGCAAAAGAATCTCCCAGAGTGATCAGGTTACGCTCCTTTTGAGGAGGGATAAGGACATCCAAGTCCCTAAGTGCGGCACTGCTGGCCCGAGTCTTTACCTCGACGACACAGAGCACATCGCCTTCCAGTGCTATAATATCAGCCTCTAGATGCCCCACCCTATAGTTTTGTGCCAAGATCACAAAGCCGGCCATCCGCATCTCATCTGCCACAAGCCCCTCTCCTGCGGATCCGCATATAGACTTCTCCTGTCTCACACCTCAATATCCACGGCGGCACGAGAGTGCAGGTATGGCTTTATCAGCTTCCCCACAAGATCAACATGCTCCGGATGATTAGCATAGCTATTGACATCAACCAAATCATCAAGAGTTGCCACAAGTGCAAAGTCAAAGGGTTCCTTGGGATTCAGGTTTGGAGAAATACTCAAGTCATGCAAGCAGCCTATACGATCAGGTAGTTTCTCAAACGCCTTCTTGATCTCCGCTATACGATAAGACTTCTCTTCACCGGATAGTTCACTGGCTAGCCGAAAAAGTACAATATGCTTAATCATAATTGAATACTTCTTATAGATTTTGGAACTCCAGCTCATCCAATTGAGAATCCTTGTAGCCCAAGAAGTACAAAATTCCATCGAGTCCCATAGTCGTAATTGACTGCTTGGCACTCTCTTTGACTTTGGGTTTGGCATGAAATGCTATTCCAAGCCCCGCTGTACTCAGCATGGGTAGGTCGTTGGCACCATCACCGACCGCCACAGTTTGGCGGATATCCACTTTTTCCACCTGAGCCAACAGCCTTAGTAGCTCAGCCTTTCGCCTACCATCTACCACATCACCGATGTATCGTCCGGTCAGCTTACCATCCTTCACCTCAAGGTCGTTGGCATAAACATAGTCAATCCCAAATCGATCCTGCAGATACTTGCCAAAGTAGGTAAATCCTCCACTCAAAACAGCGATCTTGAAGCCTACTTTCTTGAGAATACGCATGGTGCGCTCCAGCCCATCCATTAGGGGAAGGTTCTCCGCAATGTTGCGCATTACCGAGACATCAAGCCCCTTCAGCAACCGCACTCGTTGCTCAAAGCTCTCCTTGAAGTCAATCTCGCCATGCATTGCCCGATCCGTAATCTCCCGCACCTTATCTCCCACACCTGCTGCTTCGGCAAGCTCATCGATTACCTCGGTCTTGATAAGTGTGGAGTCCATATCAAAGCATATCAAGCGACGCATTCGCCTAAACATGCTATCCTGCTGGAAGGAGACATCCATCTGAAACTCATCTGCAATCTCCATCAGCCGCTTTTGCAACTGCTCCCTATCAATAGGGGTACCACGTACCGAAATCTCTATACTAGCCTGTGGCACGCGCTCATGTTTGGTGAGAGGGATACGACCGGTCAAGCGATTCAAGTCATCAATATTCATACCTTGGCTAGCCACTTCACTAGTGATTGCAGCCACCATACCGGCAGAAATAGTCTTGGAGAGGATCGTCACGATATACTTATTTTTGCCCTGGAGCCCCACCCACTTGCTGTACTCCTCCGGATCGACGATCCTAAAGGTTACAGAAACATTGAGATCATTAGCCTTGAACAAAAGATCTTTCAGTATGGCCCCACTGGTATTTGAGGTGGTGGCAAAAAGGACACCCAAGGTAAGATGATTATGAATATCTGCTTGACCAATATCGAGAATCGTAATATCATGATCAGCTAGCACGGATGTGATTGAAGCCGTTACCCCGGGTCTGTCCTGACCATTAAAGACAGCAAGTATCAACTCAACATTTGGTTCCATATCAAAAGTAACGTGTTTTTAGTGAACATAAAATTAGCCGCCGACAAGTGACCAAATACGTCATCGGCGAACTTTATTTATCAAAACCTACCTAGAGTTATGAGAGACGTGTTTGGCTTCTGACTCATCAAAAAAAACTGATCGAGTTATCCGGCCTGATATGCTTTTTTCTTCTATGCCACAAATATACGAAAATATACACCTACGTCACCAAGGTGTCATGTACCAACCCAGCACTTTTTGTAGTGGCTACCTTTCAAGGAGGGAAAAGGATGGAAAAACAATCCACAAGACATCTACAGAGAGGCCATGTTTACAGACCATTTTTAGCACCTCGCAAACAACAGATAATCAAGCAATTGAAAGAGACTGTTTTTTTGACGGATAGAAGCGTTCGGTTTCACGGATAGAAGCAAAACTTTTCGCGGATAGAAACGATCACTTAGATGGCTAGAAGAAAAACCGGGGCCAAGTAGTTTCGATTTCTCTTCCGGTCAAAAAGAAGCCCTTATCTCTGATACTTTCATGTTGGCAATAACAGTAAATATGGAAACTAATCCTTTTTTTCGTATCTTCGTAGCTGGCTTACTATATATAAAAAAACAAAAAGGCCTGACACCGTATACCAAATTCTCATAACAAAAGGATTTAGAAATATGTCAAAAACACATTGCCGACTCTTTTCGGCACTATTGACCATGTCCGCACTTCTGCAAGGATTACCTGTATTGGCACAATCCATGCACTCAGTACCAGGCTACTCGTACCGAAGTGATGCGATGCCCAAAGGGACAGAGTGGGACTCACCGCAAGAGATTGCACTCAACCGGGAACAGCCACATGCCATCTTCTTTTCGTACAAAGACGTAGATGGCGCTCGTCAGCTGTGGCCATCCGAAAAGACAACCTACTACCTGGACCTTGACGGAAAGTGGCGCTTTCACTGGGTAGGAAATCCGGGCGAACGCCCGGCCGACTTTTTCAAGACCGGCTACGACGTCACATCATGGGACCTAATAGATGTACCCAGTTGCTGGAATGTCGCCGGCATCCAAAAAGATGGGTCACTGAAATACGGCGTGCCAATCTACGCCAACCAACCCTATATTTTTTACCACAAGGTTGAGGTAGGTGACTGGAAAGGTGGCGTGATGCGCACTCCCGACAAAGACTGGGTTACCTACAAGGATCGCAATGAGGTTGGCTCCTACAAGCGTACCTTTGAGTTACCCCAAAACTGGTCAGGAAGGCGAGTTCTGCTCAACTTTGATGGAGTAAATTCGTTTTTCTACCTCTGGATCAATGGTCAGTACGTAGGTTTTTCCAAAAACTCTCGAAACACAGCCACCTTTGATATCACGAAATACCTAGTGCGCGGCACCAATGAAGTATCTGTAGAGGTATACCGCAACAGTGATGGCTCGTTTTTGGAGGCACAAGATATGTGGAGGCTACCGGGTATCTACAGATCTGTATATCTGACAAGCCTGCCGGCCGTACACGTACGCGACCTCAAAGTGATACCCGATCTGGACAACACCTACACACAAGGGACGCTCAATATCTCCACAGAACTTCGCAACCTATCCACGAAGGCGACCAAAGGGTGGAAAGTGCGGTACACGCTCTACCAAAACAAGCTGTACAGCCAAGAAAACACCCCTACCGGTATCAGTACCACCACGCCACTGAGCAGCACCCAAAAAGGAAAAACAACGCTCACCCAAACCGTCATCACCCACCCGCAACCAAAACTGTGGAGTGCTGAGGAGCCCAACCTGTACACTCTGGTCGGAGAGCTGATTGACAAAAAAGGCAAGGTCCAACAGACCTACTCGACTGCGGTTGGGTTTAGGAAAATAGAAATCAAGGACACACCGGCCAACGAGGACGAGTTTGGCCTAGCCGGTCGCTATTTTTATCTGAATGGGAAACCAATCAAAATGAAAGGGGTCAACCGCCAAGAGATCAACCCCGAGACCGGCAACACGATCACGTCTCAACAAATGTACGAGGAGCTGATGCTGATGAAGCGTGGCAATATCAATCACATCCGCCTCTCACACTACTCCAACTACCCACAGTTTTATTACCTCTGCGACCTCTATGGTCTCTACCTCGAAGACGAGGCAAATATCGAGAGCCATGCCTATTATTATGGTGACGCCTCCCTTAGCCACGTACCTGAGTTTCGGAATGCACACGTATCGCGCGTCATTGAGCTTGTGGCTGCTCACGTCAATAGCCCAAGCATCCTGATCTGGTCACTTGGCAACGAAGGCGGGCCGGGGGCCAACTTTGTAGCCGCATACGATGCAATAAAAGATTTCGACCAAAGCAGACCAGTGCAGTATGAGCGAAACAACGACATCGTAGACATCGGCTCAAACCAGTACCCCTCTATCGCCTGGATCCGTGAGGCAGTGAAGGGGGAGTACAACATCAAGTACCCATTTCACATCAGCGAATACGCCCATAGCATGGGCAATGCCGGTGGCAACTTGAAAGATTATTGGGAGGCCATAGAGAGCACCAACTTCTTCATGGGTGGAGCGATCTGGGACTGGGTGGATCAAGCACTCTACACCGTAGACAAAAAGACCGGTGATCGGTACTTTGCCTATGGCGGAGACTTCGGAGACAAGCCGAATAGCGGGATGTTTTGCATGAACGGAATACTTTTCCCGGATCATCAACCCAAGCCCGAGTTTTATGAAGTCAAAAAAGTCTACCAAGATGTCGGGCTGTACAACGAAGATGTCGACAACGGCCTGGTCAAGCTATTCAACAAACGCTATTTCACAACCTTGGACGACCTGACATTGGTCGTGAAGCTATTGAGAAATGGCGAAGTAAAAGCTACCGACTGGCAGGAGATAAACGGTATTTTGCCTCGGACCTCACGCATTATCGAATTACCCTACAAGAAATCCGACCTAGCAGAAGACCCCGCCGAATACACTTTGCGATTGGAACTGGTGACAAAGCACGCCAGGCCATGGAGCAACGCCGGATTTGTCCAGATGGATGAGGAGTTTATCCTCAAGCCCAGCGACAGACCATTTACCCTGGCACAGCTATCCCAAGGCAAGCCTGCACTAAAAGTTGTCACCGACAATCACAAGACCTGCTTTGCAGGTGATGGCTTTGAGGTTACGTTCGACGACAAGACCGGAACTATCTATGACTACACCATAGATGGCGACCACATGATCAACCCCGGCAAGGGACCTGCCCTCAATGCCTTTAGGGCACCGGTGGACAATGACAACTGGGCTTATCAAGGATGGTTCCAAAATGGCCTGCACAACCTCCGCCACGTCGTCCTCTCACGTACATTTCACAAAAACAACGATGGCACCTACACCCTACTCTACACGGTCAAGAGCCAAGCTCCCTATGGCACCAAAGCGTCCGATGCCAATAGTGGACACTACAAACTCATCGACCAAGTGGACAAGCTATTTGGAGACGAGGACTTTCATTTCATCACCACACAGGCGTGGACCATATACCCTGGTGGAGCCATCAGCATGGAGGCAAGCATCCAACCAAGCAGGAAAAACCTTGCTCTCGCCAGACTCGGATATGCAATGGAGCTGCCAAGCGAAATGGACTCCTACACCTACTACGGCAGAGGACCGTGGAACAACTACAACGACCGTTGCAGTGGCGCCTATCTCGGGAAGTACGCCGGCACCGTGGCCGACCAATTTGTACCCTTTCCCAAACCACAGAGCATGGGCAATAGAGAGCAAGTGAGATGGGCACAACTCACCAAAGGCAATACCGGCCGTGGGCTGACATTCATCGCTCGTGACTCCATGTCCGCCAGTGCGCTACCCTACAGTGCAATGGAACTCACCATGGCTCCACACCCGTACCAGTTGCCCACATCCACTGCAACACACCTCTGCCTAAACCTTGGCACAACTGGTCTGGGGGGCAACTCTTGCGGACAAGGAGCACCACTCGCCGAAGATCGAATCATGAGTGTGCCACACACATTCGGATTCATGATCGTACCGGCCGGCTCCGAAACCATGGTCCAAGCACCCAAAAGCCTAGTCGTACTTGCCGACCGAGACGAACACGGAGTCGTCAAGCTCAGTGGTCCCACAGCCATCGAATACAGCATTGATGGTCAAAAAGCCCAAGCATACGACGGTCCTTTTGAGCTACGCCGAGGTGGAAAAATAACAGCCTACCCATCGGGACAAGCGTGGATGCGCACAGAAATTACCTACCCCCTGATAGAGGCCATCCCGCTACGAGTGGCGGACTCCTCCAGCCAAGAAACCCATGGTGGCGGTGTGGACAATCTCGTAGACAACAATCCATCCACAATCTGGCACAGCATGTACTCCGTGACCGTGGCAGGCTACCCACATTGGGTGGTATTTGATGCAAATGAACCTACCAACATCAAGGGCTTTAGCTACTTGCCAAGGCAAGATAGAAGTAGCAACGGCAATATCAAAGACTACTCCATACAGATCAGCGACGATGGAAAAACCTGGAGCAAGGCCATAGTCAGAGGAACATTTGCAAACTCACGAGAAGAGCAACGCGTACTCTTTGACAAGCCCATATCGGCACGCTATGTCCGATTCAACGCTCTATCGTCACAAGATGGATCAGACTTTGCCTCCGGGGCAGAGTTTAGGCTACTATCGGATGAATAGAGAATAGATCGGAGTACTCATCTCCCTATTGATCTGAGTGCATGAATACGAGGCCGGCTCATCAGTGATGAGCCGGCCTTTTTGCCCCCCCCCAACTTACTCCACCACTAGGTCATTGCAAAACACCTGATCCGGAAGGTGCAGATAAAAGATTGAAATCAGAGACAAAGAAATCAACAGGGAAGAAAAACCAACTTCTTCAGCTGAGACTACAATCTCATACGTTTGTGAATTAGATTTTCGACCGAGAACGGGCTAAAAAAACTAAGCCCTCGGTGATTGCCAAGGACTTAGTAAGGATGGTAAAGTTTGGGGAAATCGCCAAACCCACTATACGGTCTGATTGGTTATGACTATTTCAAGTGGCTTATTGCGTACTCTACACGACGGATCGACTCATCCACACCTAGAAGGGCTATGATCTCATGCAGTCTGGGACCACGTGCCGCACCCACCAGAGCAAGTCGCATTCCATTCATCACCTTTCCCATCGGGAGGTCATTCTGATTGATTTCGTCGTACAGGGCTTGCTCTATTTGCTCCGGAGAGGGGTTGGTTCCGCTCAGCGAACGCAAAAGCGAAAGCATACGCATGAGGTATTGTGGCGTTTCGGGCTTCCAGTGCTTCTTGACCCCATTGCTGTCAAAGTCCTGTGGTGCTCTGAAGAAATAGGCGGTTTCGTCCACAAAGTCGGGTATCAATTGCACCTTATCACGTACGACATTGATGACAGCAGCTAGCTTTTGAGGCTCCGGGGTGATTCCGATTCGATTGAGCAGAGGCAGCACCACCTCCACCAACCGTTCGACTGGCTCTACTCGAATATACTGATGGTTGAACCACTTTGCTTTTTCGTAATCAAATCGTGCTCCGGCTTTGCTACACCGCTCAAGGGTAAAGCTATTGGCCAAATCCTGGAAGTTTTCAAAGAACTCCTGGTCCGTCCCCGGATTCCAACCTAGGAGAGCGAGGAAATTGACGACCGCTTCGGGGAGATAGCCTTGCTCGCGATAGCCGGATGAGACAGCTCCGGTATCGGGATCCGTCCACTCCAAGGGATAAACCGGGAATCCGAGACGATCACCGTCCCGCTTGCTCAGCTTGCCACTTCCCTGAGGCTTTAGGATCAGAGAAAGGTGCGCAAAGCGTGGCATGGTATCGGCCCACCCAAATGCCTCATAGAGCAACACGTGCAAAGGTGCACTCGGTAGCCACTCCTCTCCTCTGATCACGTGCGTTATCTTCATGAGATGGTCATCCACAATGTTGGCCAAGTGATATGTGGGGAGGTCATCGCTACTCTTGTAGAGTACTTTGTCATCAAGCTGAGTGGAGTTGATGACCACACTTCCTCGTATCAAGTCATTCACCTCGACCTCTCGTCCTGGCTCAACCAAGAAGCGCACGACATACGGGACCCCGCTTTCGAGTTTGGCCCTCACCTCATCTGGCGTAAGCGAAAGGCTGTTATTCATCTGGCCACGCGTAGCAGCATCGTAGCTGAAGTTGGGGATGCGTGCACGCACCTCCTCCAGCTCCTCGGCAGTATCAAACGCATAGTAGGCCCTACCTGCATCCAGAAGTTGCTGAACATACTTGCGGTAAATATCTCGACGCTCACTCTGACGGTAAGGGCCATAGGGCTGAACATCACAGCCAATACCCTCATCAATCTCGATGCCCAGCCAACGGAGCGACTCCACAATATAGTCTTCAGCTCCGGGTACGAAGCGCTTACTGTCCGTATCCTCTATACGGAGCACCATAGTTCCACCATGATGGCGAGCAAAAAGATAGTTGTAGAGAGCCGTCCGCACACCACCAATATGTAGTGGACCTGTGGGACTAGGGGCAAAACGCACACGAACCATAGCTTATAGTATCTGTTTTTTATTTTCTGTATTTCATTACACTTGGAGAATGTAGCATTATGCGACAGTCTCATTCGGTGCAAAGTTAACAAAACGCCCTCATATTAGCCCCAAACTCGGATAAAGCGGGGCTGGGCAATCCTCAGGACATCAAGTCAAAGTCACTTTTTTTTGGTACCTTTGGGGTAGAGATTGGGGAGAAGCGTACTTGTACGAAGCATGCAAAAAAGACAATGAATCGATGCCTATGACGAAAAGAAAGATACTATATATAGCTCAAGAAATCTCCCCCTATGTGGAAGAAAGCGTAAGCAATCAATCTCAACACCTTCCTCTCGACATGCTGGAGCGAGGAGATGACATACGGGTATTTATGCCCAACTATGGCATCATCAACGAACGCAGACACCAGCTACACGAAGTGATTCGGCTATCCGGAGTCAACCTGACGGTTAATGATCGTGTGCATCAGCTTATCGTAAAGGTTGCCAGCCTACTCCCCCAAAGAATGCAAGTGTACTTCATTGACAACGATGACCTATTTGCCCGAAAAGGCACCGTCCTCGACAATAGCACCGGACGCTTGTATGATGACAACGTACAGAGAGCCGTATTTTTCACACGAGGGGTTTTTGAGACTATCAAAAAGCTACGTTGGGTCCCGGACATCATTCACTGCCAAGGCTGGTTTACTGGATTGGCACCTCTGTACCTAAAAACACTCTTCAAGGCTGACCCCGCACTATCTGGCGCAAAGTTGGTATTTTCGGTCTACGACAAGACACCTGAGACGCCTTTTGGCGAAAATCTCACCGAGGTACTTCAGTATGATGGGATAACCCATGAGTTACTGGATGGCTCACCACTGACACGCGAGGATCTGACCAAACTTATTTTCAACTACATCGACGGAATAGTATTTGGCACAGAGGACATCAGCAAAGATGTGGTCAAGTGGGCCAAAGAGTCAAAGAATGTCAACGTCCTAGAGTATCTACCTGTAGAAGAGTCTTTTTCGGCAATATCCGATCTCTACGATGAGCTATTGAAGAACATATCCAAAGAGTAACCAACGATTGCTTTTGTAAGAAATCATTACCTTTACCTCGCTACTTTGCAAGTCTTGGCAATAAAGGAGAGGCATTTTTAGAAGGCAACGCCATAGAAAAATATCAGATGACCTATAATAATCGAAAAGGAGCCACAATAGCCATTATCCTTTGGATAGCTGTACTCATAGTGGCCTGTGACAATCGCAACGACAGTACCGGACTCTCTATCATACCCGACTACAGCAAGGTTGAAATAGAGACGCATGAGCTCCCTCTGACGTACCGTACCGTTTCGGCAAATGTTTCGGGACAAGTCTCCCAAGACGCAGGCATGACATGGAATAGTATCTACGTCCGCTCATCATACAGTTACCTCGGGTATATACCCAACCAAGAGTATGGAGAGGTACGCACCGAATACCTAACCCAACTATATGTCCCGGAGGGGTTTAAGTTCAGTGAGACACCGATTAATCATAAAGTAGACTCGGCTTTCATCACGTTGTACTATGACCAGTTCACAGGGGACAAACTACAACCCATGCAAGTGGAGGCCTACAAGCTGTCAAAGCCACTGCCCCACAGGCGGTACTCTGTAGGTGACGTAAGTGGGTACCTTTCTGATGTCAAGCTAGGAGAGCAGTCCTACACTGCCGAGCGCGGAAACGACACCATCAATAAAAAGAGAGTGGTACAAATACCGCTCGACCTCCTACACCCGGGTATAGGACAAGAGCTCTACGACAAGTCAAGAAATGGCGACCCCATCTTTTCCAGCCAAGAGAAGTTCTCCGAATATTTTCCCGGAATATACCTTAGGAGCAGTGCCGGAAAAGGCAATGTCTTAAAAGTCTCCAAGACAGCCCTCTCTCTCTACTATCAGTACAAAGACACGCTGTACAAGAAGGACGGCTTTACGATTGACACAATCATAGAAAACACCCACATCCAAGAGCTGGCACACACCTCCGAGGTGCCACAACTGTCACGCTACGGAAATAGTGGTCTTGATCGGTTGCTAACCTCAAGCGGCGAATACACTTATATCAAATCTCCGGCCGGTGTCTTCACGGAAATCACGATTCCAACAGCACAAATCTCCCGTATGCTCAAAGCGGAGACTGGGTACACAAAGCAACTAAATGCCACACCGCTAACCATAGTGGGCGAGGCCAATGAGCAAGGTGTATACGCACTTCCTATACCGGAATATCTACTGCTACTGCCAAAGGACAGCTTGCAGTCCTTCTTTGAGAAAGAGCACACGGAGCTCAACGAGCCCTATACCACCTACATTGGAGCGTCCAACATCTCCGGATCCAGTTCTTATACTTTTGGCAACATCTCCACATTGATCCTACAGCACATCAAAGCGCATCCGGACGAAGATCTCAAAGTGGTAATTGTACCGATTGACCGCACCCAAGCCACGAGCAACGGCAGACAGGGTGCAGGAGTATCCTCCTCTATATCGAATGAGGTACTTCCCTCCGCCATCAAGTTCAAGACTGACCTAGAGACAAATAAACGGTTCAAGGTATACATCACAAAGCGTCGCAGTGGTAGCCCTATCTAAGTCCACCTCACAATGAACGTTATTCCGACTAAAATATCAGGTGTCATAATCATAGAGCCACAGGTATTTGAAGATACCCGTGGCTTTTTTTTCGAAGCCTACTCCGAAGCAAAGTATCAAGAAGTCCTAAAGACCACTTTTGTACAGGATAATATATCAAGATCAACATATGGAGTCCTGCGTGGGCTACATTTTCAAGCCGCTCCGTATGCCCAAGCGAAACTGGTCGAGGTGCTCAAGGGGCACATACTTGACATTGCAGTGGACTTACGTCCCGGCTCAGACACCTATGGCCAACACGTGGCATTTGACCTTTCTGATCAAAACCATAGACAGCTTTTTATTCCCAAAGGGCTAGCACACGGTTTTATCACACTGAGCGAATCAGCAATTTTGCACTACAAGTGCGACGACTATTACCACCCGGAATCAGAGAGAGGCATCATATGGAGTGACCAAACTCTCAATATCCAATGGCCAATAGATGCGGATCACATCATACTTTCAGAAAAGGACAGCAAGCACCCTACGTTCATCGAATACCAACGACTCCACGACATCATTTGATCCGACCGATGCACCACATACGTTGCTCAATAGTACCGTTACTTCTCCTCACGTCGGAAGTACAGGGTGACAAAAATGATGGATAAGCTAGCCGACAAGACATCCGCAATAGGTGGTGCCATCCATACCCCCATCACACCAAACGCACTTGGTAGTACCAGCAAAAGAGGGATCAAAAAGATCGCTTGCCTGGAAAAGCTCAGCACCATAGCCCGCCAAGCCTTACCAATACTTTGAAAAAACTGGACACTGGTGATTTGGAAACCGACTGCCCACATAGCTATTATCTCTATTGAGATAGCAGTGGCACTAACCTTGATCAAATGAGGATCCTGTGTGAATACTCTGGCCAAAAGGGTCGGGGCGAAAAAAGCCAGCAGAGAGCCAATTAGTCCAAGTGATACATTGACAATGACAGCGAGTTTGAAAGTTTTTTTTACGCGTTCATAATTACCCGCACCATAGTTGTAACCGATAATCGGCTGTATCCCCTGCGATATGCCAAACGTCACCATCAAAATCAGCATAGCGATGCTATTCACAATTCCTAGTGATGCGACTGCCTGATCACCACTAAACTCCGTAATCGGCGAAAGTTGTCCATACCGATACAGTGAGGTATTTTTTATCACGATGACCAAGCTGGCCAGTATCTGGATCATAAAGGGCGATATGCCAATCGAGATAATCCCCAGTACATATTGCCTTTGTAGCCTAAAGTACTTGGTGCGAATTTGCAGCAGTGAGTCCTTGCTGAGAAAGTGACGCAAAACCCATACCATTCCCACGACCATGCTGATGACCGTCGCAACAGCGGCACCCCTTATTCCCCACCCTAAGACAAATATAAACAGTGGATCAAGCACGAAGTTGATCACCGCTCCAATCATCATCGTATACATTGCTTTCTTGGGGTAGCCCGTCGAGCGCATTACGGCATTGTAGGAGTAGGTTATATTCGCAAAGATGTTTCCGGGGAGTACAATAGACAGGTAGTCAAGTGCATAGGGAAGCGACTCCGCTGAAGCACCGAAATTGAGCAGTAGTGGCCTGATGAAAACCATACACCCCACAACCACCAAGATGCTTGATAAAATACTGAGCAAAAAAGCATTTCCGAGCAAGTTTTCCGCCTCATCACGTTTTTTCTGCCCCAAAAGGATAGAAATCCTAGTGGCAGCACCGGCTCCAATCAAGATGCTAAACGCTTGCACAAACGTCATTACCGGCAATGTCACAGCCAATCCCGAAAGAGCGATACTGCTCACCCCCTGAGCTATGAATATGCGATCCACGACATTGTACAAGACATTTACCACACTCCCTACAATCGCAGGAAGTGCATAGTGCCTGAGTAAGCGTCCAATAGGCTCAGTGCCCAGCAAGTGAGCCCCTTGTGGTGTGTCAGTGACCGTTATCACTTTGTGGCTAGTCCTATCCGAGTTTGCTTATTTGATATAGCAACTCAAGGTTGGTAATCTTGATCTCCAGGCCACTTCGTAGCAGTGCCCCCTCCGACTCCATTTCTCGGAGCGTCCTGGTGACATTTCCCCTATTCATGTTGCACAATTCCGAGAGATTGGACCGAGAAAATTTCGCCTTGAGGGTTACGCCATCAGCCTCTACTCCAAAAGTATCACGCAGGAGCAGGATCGCATCTGCCAGTCTACCTCGCAAGTGTTTTTGAGTCAAAGACATCAAAAGCCTGTAGCTCTGCCATAGCCGCTGGGACAATTCTTTCAGGAAAAAGTGTGCGACACTCGTATTTACCTCTAGGATAGACTCAAAAAAACTGATTGGATATGAGCAAATCAGTGACTCCTCAATAGCCATAGCTACCAGCCCTTCATCCACTCCAGCAAGAAAAGGAACATGTCCAAAATAATCAGAAGGGCTAACCAACTGGACAATCTGCGGACGCTCTCTAGCTTGTGTCAGCTTCACCTGCCCTTCGCAAAGCACGTATAGATACTCCGGTGATCGGCTGCCATCAAATATAACTCCATCCTTGTCAACCTTCTCAAAACGAGACCAGAGCATCAGGCTTTCTCTCTCCATATCGGAGAGGAGTGCCCAAAGCTCTGGCATTATTTTAGATACATGATAGGTCGGACGTTGTTCTTCGGGTTGGTTACTTCTCTGCAAAAAGAAGTTGTTTGCTTCTGAGTTCATTAGCTTGAAAACCTTTTCAAATATTCGCAAAGGTAGCCAAACTTTGGATTTCCGAAGAACTCAGTACCAGACCTACTCAGCAATGTATGTTTTGTAAAAGCTTGATACCCGAGTACTATCCATGACAGTATATTGCGAGCAAACAAGTTTACTTTTCTGCATTGATCGTTGACCACTCACCTATGTAGTGACCGGCAGACCAACAGCACTCACTCTTGCTTACTTGATCATTTGCAATGACCGAGTCACAAATGCATCAAGAGCTTCGCCCTTGAGCAATCCACAAGAGAGCAACCCAAGGTCAATGAGCTGAGCCAACACCTCATGCTTATCTCCAAACTTTTTGTAGATAGCACTCAAGCCGGCATTGAGCTCATCTATCCTTGCCATGGTCTCCTCTTTGTCTTTTTTCAACACTTCTTTTTCGGAGTCCTCCAGCTTTTCGGTTCCGCTCAATTTTTGCTGAATGACATCAAGTCTAGCTTGCTCCCCTTTCCTATCCGCCAAGATCTTTTTTGACTCTTCGGCCGATTCATCGGCATTGAAAGTGGTAGCAATCTCTCGTACCAGTGGGTTATCAAGGTTTAGACTTAGTACATAACTATCCGGCATAGCTCCATACATCTGCATACCGGCTTGCATCTGGGCCATATCTTTCATCCTACGCATGTACTCGCTTTGGATGACGACGAGTGGCTTGGTCTTCTCTCCCTGGTGCGATGCCTGCACACTGAGGATTTGATCATCGCCAAGCTTTGGCAATTGTTTTTCAAAAAGCGAGACAAGCAACGACTTGTCCTCCTCGCTCACAGCCGACTCATCCGCCTTATTGCCTTCTTTGGGGATCAGATTGTCACATGTATCACTATCCACCCGGACAAAGCGAGACTGAGCGACCTTTTGCTCTAGCATGCTGACAAAGTGGATATCCAGCGGCCCCTTGAGCAACAACACATTGTAGCCACAATCCTCAGCAGCCTTGATGTATGCGTATTGTTTTTCTTTGTCCGCCGAATAAAGATAAACCACATTCCCCTCCTTGTCTGTCTGCTCTGCCGCAATGAGGGTACGGTACTCCTCCAGAGTATATAGCTTGTCATTGGTGTCCTGGAGTAGCACAAACTTTTCTGCACGATCGTAGAACTTCTCTTCACTCAGCATCCCATACTTCATGAAAAGATCCAGAGCCGGCCACTTTTCTTCATACGCTTTCCGGTCTTCCTTGAAGAGCTCACCAAGCTTTTCTGCGACCTTACGGGTAATGTATGCAGAAATCTTCTTCACATTATGATCAGCCTGAAGGTAGCTCCGCGAGACGTTTAGCGGGATATCCGGTGAATCCAAGACCCCATGGAGTAGGCTCAAAAACTCCGGGACAATCCCCTCCACATTGTCAGTCACAAATACTTGGTTGGAGTAGAGCTGGATTTTATTTTTCTGCAAGTCCATGTTGGACTTCACTTGTGGGAAGTAAAGGATACCCGTCAGGTTGAATGGATAGTCAATATTCAAGTGAATCCAAAAAAGAGGATCGTCGCTCATTGGATAGAGCATCTGATAGAAGCTCAAGTAGTCCTTTTCCTCCAAGTCAGTTGGTGTCTGGGTCCAAAGAGGGTGAGTGTCATTGATGACTAGATCCCGGTCTGTGGTCACCTCCTTGCCGTCCTTCCACTCCACCTGCTTGCCAAAAACAATGGGAACTGGGAGAAAACGGCAGTATTTTTCAAGAAGCGCCCTGACCCTTATGCGGTCCAAAAACTCCTTGTTATCCTCGTTGATATGCAAAATAACATCCGTACCACGAGGGCGTTTTTCGGCCTCCTCTAGCACAAACTCCGGATCCCCCTTGCACTGCCACCGCATACTGGGGGCAGACTCATCGTAGCTTTGTGTATAGATCTCCACCTCGTCTGCGACCATGAAGGCAGAATAAAAGCCAAGCCCAAAGTGCCCAATGATTGAGGCGGCATCGTCCTTATGCTTTTCCACAAACTCCTCAGCTCCGGATATAGCGATCTGGTTGATGTACTTCTCGATCTCATCGGCCGTCATACCCACACCGGAATCACTGACAATCAGCTTGTCGCCATCTATCTTGACTTCGACCTTTAGGTCGCCCACCTCCTTGGTATACTCTCCCTTGGAGGAAAGTGTGCGCAACTTCTGAGTCGCATCGACGGCATTACTCACTATCTCCCGAAGAAAGATTTCATTGTCGCTGTACAAAAACTTCTTGATGATGGGGAACATGTTGTCGCTCTGCACCCCTATTTTTCCTTCTATTTTTTTGTTGGTACTCATAACTAATTCATTGATTGTATCAATATATTACTGTCAGCATAATCTATGCAAAAGCAGTGCCACACCCTTATATTGTGGCACGAGAGACCTTCGGAAAAACAGAGAGAAGAAAAAGGCAGGACGTTTTTGGCCGAAAAGTGTCCTGCTCTGTCGGACGAGGAAGAAAACATCTTTTTCTAGTAGAAAAACTTGACCGGATCCGAGAAAAAGAGCGCCGGGTCGGAGAAAAAGATAAAATCACAGTGTGATTTATTCAAATCACTGTGTGGTTTATTCAAATCACTAAGTGATTTCTTCAAATCACACAGTGATTTTAAGTTTTTCAACCGGAGAAAATAGTTTGGAAGTACATAGCGATGACTTTTTAACCCCGAGTGAGGAGATTTTTGAGACCACTCTGGAAACAAAAGGTTGGGACCCACAACGTACGCACCGCCGAACGAAACCGTTTTTTGCCCCAAATACTGTATCTTTGCTCGGGTATCCATGAGGACCTCGCAAAAACACTTAGGGGTCTAACTATTACCCTATCGGGAAACAACAAACAATACGAATGAATAACAATCGCCCCATAGTAGATCTTAGCCTAACGGTATCTGGCGTACATTTTTTTTCAGCCTCCCTATTTGAGGTCACCTTGAAATCCTCAGAGAAGTTACCGGACATCCTCCCGGGACAGTTCGCACAAATCCGTTTGCCTCAATCATCCGGAGTGTTTTTGAGGCGTCCACTGTCCATCTACAGACACACCGACCGGAGCCTATCGCTGCTTATACAAGTTGTGGGAAAGGGGACCTCGGCTCTGGCCCTGGCCCAACCCGGAGATCTATGGCAAGTCCTACTACCTCTAGGCAACCACTTTGCCGCCCCCAAAGGGACGAAGCCCCTGCTAGTAGGCGGTGGCGTGGGGATAGCCCCGCTATTGGAGCTGGGCGAACACCTCAGAAAGGAACAAGGGATAACCCCCACATATTTATTGGGTGCGCGGAGTGGCAAGCACTTCCCGAGCCTGGACAGTTTTTCCGAGCAGGGGCGACTTTATATCACGACAGAGGATGGGAGCTTGGGGGAAAAAGGCTATGTCACCGACCACACGATCCTAAAAAGTGAGGCCTTCTCAGAGGTGTACACTTGTGGTCCGACTCCAATGATGAAAGCTGTGGCCAACTGGAGCAAAAGTATGGGGCTAACCTGTCAAGCCTCGCTCGAAAACATGATGGCTTGTGGACTCGGAGTATGCCTCTGCTGTGTAGAGCCAACAGTCGCCGGTCACAAAACAGTCTGCACAGACGGCCCGGTATTTGATGTAAACGAACTACTTTGGTAAGCCAACCATGAATCTATCTGTCAATCTCAAAGGAATAGTTTTCAAAAACCCTGTATGTACCGCATCCGGAACCTTTGGGGATGGGTTGCTCATGAGTAAAGTCTACGATGTGAGCCGACTAGGTGCGATCTTTGCCAAAGGGACAACATACGAGCACCGAGAAGGCAACTCCCCTGTACGAATGGCCGAAACAGCCTCCGGGATGCTGAATGCCGTCGGGCTACAAAATGGTGGCATAGCTCACTTTGTAGAGCACATCTACCCTCGAGCCACACAGCTAGGCACTCATATCATCATGAATGTAAATGGCTCCGAAAAAAAGGACTATGTAAAAGTCGCAGAAATTGCAGACGGACTAGAGAAGATTCCGGCCATTGAGCTAAATATATCTTGCCCCAACGTCAAGCATGGTGGGATGCTCTTTGGGGTATCACCGGACGCCGCCAAAGAGGTCATCAGCGCTGTACGAGCAGTCTACCACAAGCCACTGATCGTGAAGTTGACACCAAACGTCACCGACATTGCCCTCATGGCAAAGGTGGCCGAAGATGCAGGAGCTGATGCCGTATCACTTGTCAATACTTTTCTAGGGATGGCCGTTGATGCCGAGCGGCGGCGTCCAAAACTCTCGACAGTCACCGGTGGCCTCTCCGGACCGTGCATCAAGCCGATAGCTCTGCGGATGGTCTGGCAAGTCTACAATGCCGTGAAGATACCGGTCATCGGTATGGGTGGGATCTGCACAGCCGAGGACGCAATAGAGTTTTTGCTCTGTGGTGCACGGATCATCCAAGTAGGGACCTACAACTTTGTTGATCCTCTGGCCCCGCTCAAGATCATTGACGGGATCGTTTCGTACATGACCAGGCACAATATTTCTGACATAAACGATCTCATCGGGAAGCTAGAAATTTAGGGAGAGAAAAACCAACTGTCAGCCGTCCAACCGTTCAACAGTATCCCAATAGTCCTGTACGAGCTCTTTCATCAGATCCGACACCGAACGTATCTCGGAAACCTCGGAGAGTACCTGTCCCATCTCCAGTTCACCATGCTCTAGGTCACCCTCAAACATTCCCTGGCGCGCACGGCCGATCCCGCGGATGGCTCTGAGCTCATCCGCATCGGCTCCTCGAGCCTCTGCCTCCTTTATCAGGTCAAAATAAGGGCCCTTTACTAGGCGGGTCGGAGACACTGCCTTGTACAGCAATTGGGTATCGCCCTCCCCTAGCGAGACGCAATACTCCTTGAAGCGCAAGTGAGCAGAGCTTTCACTTGTCAGCGCAAATGCGGTACCAATCTGGACGCCTAGAGCCCCCAGGCAAAACATTGCCGCAATAGCCGCACCCGATGCAATACCACCGGCCGCAATCACAGGTATCGAGACCGATTTTACGACCGATGGAACCAAGCATAGAGTTGTAGTCTCTTCTCTACCGTTGTGTCCTCCGGCCTCGAACCCCTCTGCGACCACTGCATCCACTCCGGCCTCCTCGGCCTTGACTGCAAACCTAGAGCTACTCACCACATGCACGACCTTGATTCCGGCCTCCTTTAGTGTTGAGGTGTAGGTCTTGGGATTGCCGGCTGACGTAAAGACAATTGGCACTCTCTCCTCCATAATCACCCGTATATTCTCCTCGGTATTGCCAAATGCGAGCGGCAGGTTGACACCATAGGGCTTGCTCGTTGCACTCTTGGTCTTGCGAATATGCTCCCGCAGTACATCCGGAGACATCGAGCCTGCTCCTAGCAGTCCAAGACCTCCAGCCTCCGACACAGCCGCTGCAAGATGATGACCACTGCACCATGCCATTCCGCCGGATATAATAGGGTATTGTATCCCAAAAAGTCGAGAGAGAGGAGAGTTTTCTCCAAACTGTGAAAAAGAGATTTTTGTCATTCCTGCCACTGTGTGAAGTTAAACGAAATCGGTGCATTTTCCCCAAGCCAAAGTTAATGTATTTCCTGGCAACTCCAAAAGCGTGAGCACCACTTGGCAAACAAAACGATCGACACGACCTCACCACAAATCCGTCTAGAAACAATCTGAATGAACAAATCCATCCAATACTATGTTATAAGGATGAATCGAGACACTCCGGGCAGATTGCTTGGATGGTCATGAATTAAGTAACGAACAATTTATTAGACAGAACAACTATGTACACACTAGTAGGAAAACAAGCACCCGACTTTTCGGCAACCGCCGTACAAGGCACCAACTTCATTGAGAACTTTACCCTAAGTCAGTTTAGAGACAAAAAGTATGTCCTCTTCTTCTTTTACCCGATGGATTTTACTTTTGTATGTCCTACGGAGCTGATCGCTTTCCAAGACAAGCTAAAGGAGTTTGAAAAACGAGACGTACAGGTCGTTGCGTGCTCGGTAGACTCGCACTTCTCTCACTTTGCGTGGCTGAACCAAGACCTCAAGCAGGGTGGTATCAAGGGAGTTACCTACCCTATCGTTTCGGATTTTAGCAAAACCATAGCACAGAACTACGGTGTCCTGGCTGGCGAGGAGGATATTGACGAGGAAGGCAACCTGACATTTGAAGGCAATCCTGTAGCCTATCGTGGGCTGTTCCTAATTGACAAAAAGGGTATTGTACGCCACATGGTGATCAACGACTTGCCCTTGGGACGTAGCGTTGACGAAGCACTTCGTATGGTTGACGCACTACACCACTACGAAGAGTTTGGCGAGGTTTGCCCGGCCAATTGGTCTGAAGGAAAAGAGGCTATCCGCGAAACACACGAATCAGTCTCTGACTACCTCGGAAAGCACTAAACTCCGGTAGGTAGAAAGTGCCTACAACATAATAGATAGGGTGTACCAAAGTAGCTTTTTGGTACACCCTATTCTTTTTGGACTCTCATGCGTCATTCCTCCTCCGCACCCATATCAACGAAAAAAACTATCTTTGCGAAAGGGATTGCGTGGTTGCACTCCCAAAACAACACATCATGTAACCGGTTAGAGAGATTATGCTAACGACAAAATATTTACTTGAAAACAGCGAGGAAGCGATAAGGAGACTGAGTATCAAGAATGTAGATGCTCGCGAATCAATTGACCGAATAAGAGAACTTGATGAAATCCGGCGATCCAGCCAGCGCGACCTTGACGACACACTTGCGACACAAAATAAGATGTCCAAGGAGATTGGAGAACTCATGCGCTCGGGCAAACGAGATGAAGCAACAAAACTCCGTGAGCAAGTAAATAGCCTGAAGGAAAAAGCAAAAGAGCTAGAGGAGAAGAAAAACTCCGCAGAAAAAGACCTGTACGATGTACTTGTACTTCTTCCCAACGCACCGTCTGAAACTGTACCCTGCGGAAAGTCAGCAGAAGACAACGTGATAGAGCGGATGGGAGGTACGAAGCCTGATCTGTCACCAGACAACAAACTACCTCACTGGGAGCTGGCAAAGCAGTATGATATCATTGATTTTGAACTGGGTGTAAAGATAACCGGAGCCGGATTCCCGGTATACAAAGGCTACGGTGCACGCCTGCAGCGCGCACTGATCTCATTCTTTCTGGACAACGCTCGCGAAGCAGGATACCTCGAGATACAACCACCTCTAGCTGTCAACGAAGACTCCGGGTTTGGCACTGGGCAACTTCCGGATAAGGAAGGACAGATGTACTACATCAATGAGGACAATCTGTACCTCATCCCAACAGCCGAGGTGCCGGTGACCAACATTTTCAGAGATGTCATAGTAGACCCCAAGGACCTTCCGATCAAACTAACAGCTTACTCAGCGTGCTTTAGGCGAGAGGCAGGCAGCTATGGGAAAGATGTGAGGGGTCTGAATCGTCTCCACCAATTTGACAAGGTAGAGATTGTCCGGATCGACACTCCCGAGCACTCCTATCAATCACTTGATGAGATGGTAAGGTACGTGGAGAGCTTAGTCCAAAAACTTGAATTACCCTACCGCATCGTCCGACTATGTGGTGGAGACATCAGTTTCACAAGTGCTTTGACCTTTGACTTTGAAGTGTTCTCCGCTGCACAAGAAAGATGGTTGGAGGTCAGCTCTGTATCCAACTTTGAAAGTTTTCAGGCTAATCGCCTAAAATGCCGGTACAAAAAAGATGGCAAAACAGAGTTATGCCATACACTCAACGGTAGTGCACTGGCATTGCCAAGAATCGTGGCTGCGCTGCTGGAAAACAATCAAACCCCCGAAGGAATCCTTATCCCCAAAGCCCTCCGTCCATACACAGGATTTGACCTCATTCCGCATCCAAAAAACCATGAATAAAGGCCTATACACACTAGCTTTTATATTATTGTCTATTGGAATAAGCATGTGCCCCGAGGTGGCACATGCTCAGCGTTCTGCTCTCCGAAACTCAAAAAGCCTTGGAAAAACCGAAACACTGATCTACGACGTGGATTTTTCGTGGGGTTTTATTAGAGGAAAAGTAGGTGAGGCTAGGTTGATCAACAAGCCAACAACGAACAAGCACTACTTCACGCAACTACTCTTTCAGACCCAAGGCATAGGAGATCAATTTTACCCCATGAGAGATACTCTTGAGGCACTGTATTCTCCATCGAAGCAACTGATGAGGTTTGAGAAAAGGACCAATGAAAAAAACTTTTACCTCATCAGCGAGACCGTATTTTCTTATAAAGACAGCGGAGCAATCGTTGCCAAAATAAAAGAGTGGACACCGACTGCAGTAAGAATAGACACTGTATACCACATCAATAATAAAGAAGTCGCTGTAGTGGACATGCTCTCCACCATGGCACTCGTAAGGAGTATCAACCCAGAAACACTAAGGATTGGCACACGGTACAAGTTTGTGGTCCCCGATGGGAAAAACATCGTCTATGCAGATTATGAGCTGAGTGGGTACGAAAGCTACAAACTTGAAAATGGAGAAGTTATTTCAACTCTAAAGGTTGATATCAACATCAACGACAAGGCTTTTGAAAACTCAAGGAAGTCGGTACAAGTATGGTTAACGAGAGATGAAAGCCTGACACCGATTTTGATTAAAGCCAAGCTAAAGTTTGGCTATGCAGAATGTCGTATGACCTCAAGTTATAGAAGCTAAAGAGGGGTGAAACAGGTCCCAAAAATCACATCTGATCTACCTAAAAAGATCTACAAAAAGTACTACCAAAAAGGGAGCAAAGCCTACCTTACCCTTTTGGAGCACAGCGAATGTGTGGCAGCGTTGTCCCTGGAAATTGCGAACCGTCATCCTGAGTGGAAGCTAGATGAGCGCTTTCTGTACGAGGCAGCCATGTTGCATGACGTTGGTATGATTTTCACAGACGCACCAAGCATCGGTTGTACAGGGGATTGCCCATACATCATGCACGGAGTCTTAGGGGCAGACCTACTTAGGAAAGAAGGGCTTGAACGGCATGCACTGGTATGTGAGCGACACACAGGAGTAGGACTCACTCTGGAGGCAATCATTCGCCAACGACTTCCACTACCGGCTCGTGAAATGGTACCGATATCCCTTGAGGAGCAGATCATCTGCTATGCCGATTGCTTTTATTCAAAAAGTGGAGACCTAAAGAAAAAGAAGAAACCGGAAAGTATCCTGCTGGACTTACAAAAAAAGTCAGAGGACGATGCGATCAAGTTTTTGACATGGTGCAGACTTTTTGAAGGAAATGACAGTAAGTAAACCTGTCATTGCAGGCGGGTAGCATACCCATTCATACTCTAGCCTCTAGGTCATCAGACAGAAAATCAGCCCAATCCCTACATAAGAGGAGATCCTTTTTTCTTTGTACATTTACGGATAAAAATAAACCATCACTCAAGATAAATAGACTCACTATGATCATTACATTATCGAGCTCGCAATTACTGGACCTACTACAAGTTGCAAATAGGCTGACCGCCGGATCAAAACAACACAGCATAGGCATCACATACTCTGTGCTCTTTGAGATAAAGGGAGAACAGCTACAACTCACAGCGGCTGACGATGATACTAGATTGCTCATGACTATGCCTATCCAGAGTGTGGAAGGAGAGATTATATCCTTTTGCCTTAGACCGGATCAACTGCTCGAACCACTGAAAGAGGTTCCTGCACAAAACATAACAATGACGCTAGATCCAAGTTCATCAAGTATTAATGTAACCTATCAAGGTGGCTTTTTCAACTTCATGTACACCGCTGGTGACAACTACCCGGAGGCTCACCCTCTAGGTGGCATGAAATTTGACCTAGATCTAAGGGTTGATCAATTGCAACAAGGGATAGACCTCTCAGTATATGCGGCCAGCACCGATGAATCAAGACCATTGGTAACCGGTGTCCACGTTGATGCACGTCCAGATCACGTTACCTTTGTAAGCACTGATGGCTTTTTGCTCGCCATGTGTCGTAACCACAACATCCATCACGAGATTGGTGCCGGCGCAGACCCCTCCGTTCCAAGAGAGAACACCAAAGACACCTTCACTCTCTCAAGAAAAATCGTACTGCTTCTGAAAGCATTAATCCAAAAGAGAGACGACGACTTGGAGGTCAAAATAAAAATCTACGACAACATGGGTGAGATCCTATTCAATGGCATTGAGCTACAGTTTAGGTTATTAGATGGTAAGTACCCAAATTATGAGAGTGTGATTCCGGTAGAGAATGATAAAGAAATGGTGGCGGATCGTGAGCAGTTTTTGTCCGCTGTACGTCGCGTATCCATTTTTGCCAGCGAAGTATTGGACTTGATCAACCTACAGATGACGTCAAGTGAGTTGACAATCACCGCTCGAGACAATGACTACAGCGCAAGTAGCGAAGAAAAAGTCCCCATATCATTCAGTAGCAGTGAGCCCATGACCATTGGTGTGAAGTCACTACACCTGAAAAATGCATTGCAGAGCCTTCCGAGCCAAAACATCCTAATGAAACTTGGCGACAGTGCAAGACCCATGCTGATCAAGCCGGTGGAAATGAACGAGGGTGTGGAGGCATTAGCTGCTGTAATGCCCATGATCTAATCAACCCATCTATATATCACCACTATGTCTAGACAACTAAGCCTAAAGCGACCTGTTGTATTCTTTGATCTTGAAACAACAGGAGTAGATCCGACAAAAGACAAGATTGTTGAGATCTCAATGCTGAAGATACACCCGGATGGCACAGAAGAGACATTTCATTCGCTAGTCAACCCCAAATGTCCTATTCCGGAAAGTTCGTCATCAGTGCATGGAATCACAGATAAAGACGTAGCGGACTCACCGTCATTTGCCGATCTTGCATCAAAGATTGCAGGATTCATTGAAAACTCTGACCTAGGTGGATACAACTGCCTAAAATTTGATGTACCCCTCTTAGCCGAATCCTTTCTTGAAGCAGAGGTCCCAATAGACCTTCGGAGCCGAAAGATAGTTGATGTTCAGGTGATTTTTCACAAAAAAGAGCAACGCACGCTATCTGCCGCCTACAAGTTCTACTGCGACAAAGTGTTGGAGGATGCCCATACCGCAACTGCCGATACGAGAGCAACATACGAGGTTTTACTAGGACAACTGCATAGATACGATGATATTCCATCCGATATTGATGGACTTGATGAGTATACGCACTTCAATCGCAATGTTGACTTTGCAGGGCGATTCATATACGATGAAAAAGGTCATGAAATATTCAACTTTGGCAAATACAAAGGAAAGTCGGTAGAGCATGTACTAAAAGAAGAGCCTAACTACTTCCATTGGATGATGAACAGTGACTTTCCACGAGACACCAAGTATCAACTCCAATTGATCAAAATACGGCTGGACAGTAATGCGACTAAAAGGTAAACATATCGTTCTCGGTATCACAGGAAGCATAGCCGCATACAAAAGTGCACTCCTAGTCCGTCTACTCATCAAAGAGGGGGCAGAAGTTCAGGTCGTAATGACTCCTTCCTCACTAGAGTTCATTACCCCCCTAACACTATCAACACTTAGTGGCAACCCTGTTGTATGGGATTTTTTTGAGAAACGCACGGGAGCTTGGCACAGCCATGTTGACTTAGGGCAATGGGCGGACTTGATGATTATAGCTCCTGCGACAGCCACCACACTTGGGAAGATGACATCAGGTGTAGCGGATAACTTGCTGATCACAACGTATCTTTCCAATAAGTCAGCCACAATGGTAGCTCCTGCGATGGACCTTGACATGTTTGCCCATCCATCTACTCAACACTCACTGACACTTCTTCGAAACTGGGGTGTAAAAATCATTGAGCCAGAATCCGGTGAGCTCGCCAGCCATTTGGTCGGAAAAGGGCGAATGGCAGAGCCTGAATACATTTTACAAGAAGTCATCAATCACTTCCAGACGCCCGCTGAACTTTCCGACACCCGAATACTTATTACATCAGGGCCAACATACGAAAACATAGATCCTGTGCGTTTTATTGGCAACTACTCTAGCGGAAAGATGGGAAAAGCATTGGCTGAGGTTGCCAACAATCGAGGGGCTACAGTGGAGTTTGTCACTGGTCCGGGATTGGTATTGCCGGATGTTCCAAGGATTTACAGGGTTAATAGTGCTCTACAGATGCTAAAAACCTGTGAGTCCATCGCTCCGAACTATGATGTCGCAATATTTTGTGCGGCCGTTGCTGACTATAGAGTAGCAGAGCCTGCTGACACAAAATTAAAAAGGGAAGAAACACCGGACTTGACACTTAGGTTGGTGCCCAACCCCGACATAGCCAAAACGCTTGGCAAACAAAAGAAAGCCAACCAGATTCATATCGGCTTTGCACTAGAAGTCAACTACGATGAAGAGGCCGCAATGAATAAACTCAGGAACAAAAACTTTGACCTAATAGTCGTAAATGTCCTTGACGATAAAGGAGCCGGATTTGGCACAGATTCAAACAAAGTTCGGCTTCTGGACAAAAATGGCCTAGTACTAGAGCTTCCATTACTGTCCAAACAAGAGGTGGCCAAAGCAATCCTAGACTGGGTCCAGGACAATCGTCCAATGTAGTATGCGTACTACGATATTGGCTCTATTGGCTCTATTATTTAGTGTTCAGCAACTTATGGCGCAAGGATGGATTGAGCCGGTTGTGGAGGTCCACCTGGATGCCCTATCGGATCAAGACGCCAACCGCCTAACGGGGTTTTCACAACAGATCAGCACCTATCTCCGCTCCTTTCGGATGACGGATGCGTCAATTGACCTAGTCCCCATAGTTCCAATTACGTACAGGGTAGATGTTGCGATGAAAGAGGTCATTGGGACTGAGTACATTGCAGACCTTCGGATCTCTGCCTTTCGCCCAATCTTTGAGCAAGACGAGGAGACACTCATCTTCATCGCATATGAGCCCAATATCCACATTGACTACAAGCCCTCGCAAGTGTACACCTACACAGACGTCGGATCAATCCAGGACCTATTTTATCTCCGCTTGCATTACTACACCTACATTGCTCTAGCACTATACTACGACTCTATGGATAGCTATGGGGGAGATCCTTTTTGGGAAGTCCTCCAAAAGAAGCAAGCGCAGTACGACATGGCATGGAAAAGCTCAGCAAACACCGCCCTACCTCCACTCCACCCTCAGGCATTGCTTCCAGAGATCTTTTGTGAGTGGGGTGATCGCTTTAGAGATCTGTGGTTCATGTATCATTTGGAAGCTGTGGATGCGACAGATAACCCGAAGCGATACTCAAACCTAGTATTTATTCTTGGAGAATTGGCTCAGCTCAACTCTGAAAACCACTTGTACACACTGTATCAGCTTCTCCGTGACACAAAAAGCACAGAGATTGCCAGACTCTATGGTTCAATGCCACAGACCAACCAAGCCAAGGCCCAACCCTATATTTCACAGTTATTTCCCTATACTACCGCGCTACTAAAATGATCTGCCACCTCTACATAAAGGACTTCATCCTTATCCGAGAACTTTCCATTGACCTACGCCCAGGATTTACGGCCATAACAGGTGAAACTGGTGCCGGAAAGTCCATCCTTATAGGAGCTATTAGCCTTATTTTAGGTGCACGTGCCGAGTCAAAGGCCATACGTTTAGGAGCTAAAAAAGCCATCATCGAAGCAGAATGCAGTGTCCAAAATCAACCGGAAATCCAGAGGTTTTTTGAAGACAACGATCTAGACTACTCCCAGACTTGCATCCTTCGACGTGAACTGACACCCAACGGGAGTAGAGCTTTTGTCAACGACACACCGGTCACAGCCAATATTCTCAAGCAAATCGGAGAGTACCTCGTAGACATACACTCCCAACACCATAATATGCTGATCGGGAATCCCGCTTTTCAGCTTTCTGTGCTGGATACGCTTGCCGGAAACGACAAGCTACTTCACGACTACCAAAACTCATATAACGAATATCGTGAAGCCGAAAAAAAACTAAAGGAAGAGCGAATACTGATCGAGAGCCAGAGAAAAGAAGAAGACTTTATCAGATTTCAATTTGCACAACTGGATGATGCCAACCTGATGGAGGGTGAACTAACTGACGTAGAAGACCAACTCTCTGCAGCCCAGCATGTCCAAGAAATTATTGAGGCACTTTCTGCTTTGGTGGCATTGGGGGACGACCATGGTGAGACACCAAGTATAGAAGAGCAAATCATCATGGTCTCCCGGCAACTGGCAAGGGAGTCGACACACCATACCAAAGTAGCTGAGTTGGCTGATCGTGTCTCCTCACTTCGCATCGAGCTGGTAGACGTGATCCATGAGGCAGATATACTTCGAGATAACATTGACCTAGATCCAAAAGAAAAAGAAAGGCTTGAAGAACGACTGGACCTCCTGCAATCCTTGATGTACAAGCACAATGTCCAGACCGACACAGAGCTCATTCAGATTCGTGATGCTTACAAGTCTCAACTTGACCGAATCTCCTTCTCAGATGAAAACCTAAAGTTACTGGAGAGCCAAGTAAAAAGTCTATACCTCCAAGCTGATTCGCTGGCAAAAGCACTCCACGACAGTCGTTCAAAAGCGGCACAAGATCTTCTTCCCGATCTACACACACTAATGACAGAACTCGGCATAGCCGGAGCAACATTTGATGTCAACATACGCACAGTGGCAACACTCACGCCGACCGGGACCGACGAAATATCCTTCATGCTAGCGACCAATAAACATACACACCTACAGCCCATTCACGAAATAGCATCCGGTGGCGAGGTCTCACGATTTATGCTAGCCCTCAAAACCATATTGGCTAAAAAAACGGTGTTGCCTACGGTTATCTTTGACGAGATAGACACGGGAGTAAGTGGTGAGATAGCCGGACGATTGGGAAATGTCATGTGTCGCCTTAGTCAGAGTATCCAAGTCTTGTGCATCACCCATCTACCACAGATTGCGGCCTTGGCAGATCATCAACTGGTAGTCCAAAAAACAGAGGGAGAAAACGACTATCAGACCGATATTATCCCCGTAACAGGAGAGAATCGAGTCAGGCAGATTGCGACAATGCTCTCTGGGGCCGAACTAACAGAGGCGGCCATAAGCAATGCTCGCGAACTATTAGGAACCAGTAGAAAGAAATAATATGAAAGATAACCAAATGATCTTTGGCATACGTGCCGTACGCGAAGCTATCGCCGCAGGACAAGAGATTGACCAAATCTTTGTCAAGCGCGAAACAAATAGCGACCAAATGTCGGAGCTCATAAGAGCCATTGGTGACCAACGCATTCCGTTACGGAAAGTACCTATCGAAAAGCTCAACCGCCTGACTCGAAAAAACCACCAAGGAGTAATCGCCATCAAGTCAGCAACAAACTACTACACGCTGGAGGACATTATTCCATTTTTATATGAAAAAGGGCGCAACCCATTCATCGTAGTATTAGATGGCATTACCGATGTCCGAAACTTTGGGGCCATTGCACGAACATGTGAGTGCGTGGGAGCGGATGCCATTGTCATCTTTGAGCAACGCTCCGTCAGCGTCACAGCAGATGCCATCAAGACCTCTGCCGGTGCTTTATCTCGACTACCGGTATGTCGCGAGCGTTCGATCGACGAGACACTAAAGTACCTGAAAGACTCAGGAGTCACCCTCATTGGTGCAACCGAAAAATCAACTGCGCTCATGGACTCTGCTGATTTCAGTGGTCCTATCGCACTGATTATGGGAGCTGAGGATCGTGGACTGTCGACCACTTCGCTCAAGATGTGTGACCAACTCATCAGGATTCCTCTCTATGGCGAAATAGGATCCCTAAACGTCTCTGTTGCGGCAGGGATACTCTTATATGAAGCCGTACGCAACAGAAAATCAAATAACTAACAAACCTCAAACATCACCAAGTTATGAAAAAAGAAATTATTTGCTCTCCGAAAGCTCCGGCGGCTATCGGTCCGTACTCACAAGCCGTGAAAGTCAATGGACTACTATTCGTGTCGGGACAACTTGGCATTGACCCGGCAGTAGGGAAACTGGCCGGCAACGATGTGGAGAGCCAGTGCAAACAAGTGTTCAAAAATCTCAATGCCATCCTGACCGAAGCGGGAATGACTTTTTCCAACGTCGTGAAAGCAACCGTTTTCCTGACTGACATCAATGACTTTGCGAAAGTAAACGCCATTTATGCAGAGCATTTTCAGGCACCATTCCCTGCTCGTGCCGCTTTTGCGGTAAAAAACTTACCCGGCGGAGGACTGGTCGAAATAGAAGTCATCGCCGCTGAGTAACAATTCATCTCCCAAACCGGTGGTATATCCCCAAAAGTGTGTATTTCGAGTTCTCTGTTGGAGACCGAAGCACTAAACACACACTTTTGGGGATAAATATTGCCACTAGAGGGAAACACCGCTAAAGCTCTACTCCTCCCTATTCCTCTAATCATCAACACCTTGACACAAAAAACGAAAAAATACAACACCCGAAATTCCCTCTCTGCGAACACGTGAAAATCAAGCGATTGCACGATGGTGTGTTTTTCACGGATAGAAGCAATCCGTTTCACGGATAGAAGCGAAAGTTTTCACGGATAGAAGCGATCGGTTTGATGAATAGAAGAAAAAACGAGGATTGGTTAGGTGAATTGTTGCTTTTACCCATCAGACATAGAATTAATAGGTGATCTGTCAGGTATGTTCTTTGGTCCTAGTTCTTATCCACCGACTCCTCAATACAGACAGTGATGAGGCAACATGTTACCAAAAGCGAGGTGCTTTTTTTTTGGTAACTTTGTATTCGACCCCAAGGAAGGGTAATCAGAGTATACTATCAAAACTACATAAGAATGAGCGAAGTAAATCAACCTGTTGCGCAGGGGAGCACAAATGGCTACGGAGCCTCAAACATACAAGTACTTGAGGGGCTGGAAGCGGTTCGCAAGCGACCGGCCATGTACATTGGAGATATTAGTTCGAAAGGGCTCCACCATTTGGTCAACGAGGTTCTCGACAACTCCATAGATGAGGCAATGGCGGGATACGCCACGCATATTGAAGTGGAGATCAACGAGGACAACTCAATCTCTGTGCACGACAATGGTCGTGGTATTCCGGTGGATATGCACCAAAAGATGCACAAGTCTGCACTTGAGGTGGTTATGACCGTACTTCACGCCGGAGGAAAATTTGACAAAGGATCCTACAAAGTTTCCGGAGGTCTTCACGGTGTGGGTGTCTCCTGTGTGAATGCCCTGTCCACCATGCTGAGGGCAGAGGTATACCGTGATGGAAAGATTTACATGCAACAGTACCACCGAGGTGTGCCCGAAGAATCGGTCAAGGTGATCGGAGAGACCGACCGCACCGGGACCTCCATCACATTCAAGCCGGACGGTACTATTTTTACGACAACAGAGTACGACTTTGAGACGCTCAGCGAACGTCTGCGGGAACTCTCGTTTCTCAATGCCGGTATCACTCTTTCACTCACAGATTTTCGCAACCGTGACGCAGAGGGAAATCCCAAAACTGAGAAGTACCACTCCGAACACGGGCTCGAAGACTTTGTACGCTACCTTGATGCTTCCAAGGAAAACCTCATAGAGGACGTCATTCACTTCACAACCGAGCGAAACGGTGTCCCCGTAGAAGTGGCCATGACCTACAATACGACGTACAATGAGAATGTTTTTTCTTACGTCAACAATATCCACACCATAGAGGGTGGCACCCACCTCACCGGGTTTAGGCGCGCCTTGACACGTACGCTCAAGAAGTATGCGGACGACTCCGGAATCTTGGAAAAAGAAAAGGTAGAAGTAACCGGAGATGACTTTCGAGAGGGGCTGACTGCAGTAATATCCATCAAGGTTGCAGAGCCACAATTTGAGGGTCAAACCAAAACAAAGTTGGGCAACTCGGAGATCGTTTCGGTCCTAGACTCCTCTGTCGGTGATGCATTGGCGGAATACCTGGAAGAACACCCCAGAGAAGCTCGCATGATTGTCGACAAAGTCGTCATTGCCGCAAAGGCACGAGTTGCCGCAAAGCGTGCTCGAGAGATGGTACAGCGCAAGGGGCCTATGTTTTCCGGTGGTCTCCCTGGCAAGCTGGTGGATTGTCGCAGCCGAGATCCAGAGGTGTGTGAGTTGTTTCTCGTCGAGGGAGACTCTGCAGGAGGTACAGCCAAGCAGGGAAGAGACTCCATGTTTCAGGCCATCCTTCCCCTAAGAGGAAAGATCCTGAATGTCGAGAAGGCAATGCCTCACCGAGTTTTTGAAAATGCCGAGATTCAGTCCATGTACACAGCTCTTGGAGTTAGTATCGGTACCGAAGAAGATCCCAAGGCACTCAACCTCACAAAGCTCCGCTACCACAAAGTAGTGATCATGACCGATGCCGATGTCGATGGAGCGCATATTGCCACTTTGTTGCTGACCTTCTTTTTCCGTCACATGCGTCCTCTTATCGAGAAAGGGTACATTTATCTAGCAACCCCTCCACTCTACCAGTGTCGCAAAGGAGATGTAAAAGAGTACTGCTTCAACGATGCTGATCGCCAGGCGTTTATTGAAAGGTATGCAGATGGAGATGAGTCGCAGATCATCACTCAGAGATACAAAGGTTTGGGAGAGATGGATCATGACCAACTATGGGAGACAACAATGAACCCTACCCAACGCCACCTCAAACAAGTCCAGATAGAAAATGCAGTGGAAGCCGACAGGGTCTTTTCAATGCTTATGGGAGAAGACGTCGAGCCCCGACGCGAATTCATCGAAGACAATGCGACTTATGCAACAGTTGATGCTTAGACAAAAGACGATAGCACTGTAGATATGGAAGAGAGGGAGTCTTTGAAGCTCCCTCTCTTCTCAATTTTTTTTTGGAGAGATATGACAAAACACTTGCTAACGGACACTTCCTATGCATCCGAAGAACGCCCCCTCATCGGGGTCGTATCCAATGAGTGCGAAAAAGTGATAACCCAGATATTGCCAAAGGTCCGACAAGCCGGCGGAATTGCTGTATTGATACCGGGCCTAGCGGATAGTACGAGGTTGCTAAGCATCCTATACCGATGCGATGGGGTGATACTTCTCCAAAGTGAGTCCGATACATCCACACAAAATCAAGTGACCGATGCGATTATCGCCACTCTGAGGCTGGGAGTGCCCACTATAGTGATTGGTAAAGTACTGGATACCCTCTCAATACCCTACGGTTTTTCCGACAAAAGCGTCCAACTAACGGATCTCAACACCGATTATTTGATAGCTGGTGTACCAACCATCAACAGCCTCAACGACAAAGTAATCCATCAACTGATCAGCCAAGCACAGCACTACCACGTGGCTCGCGACCTACATGACAGTGAGGTGGTCCTAACTGGATGTACTCCGACTCATAGACTGATAGATCCACTTGGCAGACCACTACACGCCACATTAGTCGATGGTGGTATAGACTACCTATGCGTCACTGTTGTTGATGGAGATCAACAGAGTGGGCACCTCTGCCTGACAGAAAAGATAGAAAAGGCCAAAAGAGAGCTACGTGCCAAGGACAACTCCATCGAGATCGTCTCGGACCTTGATGATGCCCTGAGCTATCAGCTCACCGGCTCGAAAGCCGTGATCTTGGGGCTGGAAACGACAGAGACGCCTCTTAGTCAAAAGCAGCTATCTGATCTTTCAGCACTGCAAATAAAATATCTATCCCTAAGGGCTACGAGCCAAAGAACCGGACGGCTCTCGACACCACTGAGTCGAGAAGAAAAAAAGATGATCGAGCAGATGAATGAACTCGGCATGACCATAGATATCTCCGGATGCGATGCCCAAAGTACGCGAGAAATACTCCGGATAAGTAGTCAACCGGTGATCGACACCGGAGTAGTCTGTGAAAAATTTGCTAATCACTCATCTACCCTGACACGGTCCGACAGGATCCTACAAGAAATCACCGAAGCAGGTGGAGTTTTGATGCTCACACTGCCTGGAGAGGCCCCCGACAATAATGCTCAAGACTTGGCCAAGATGGTCGCACATGTAGAAGCACTCTGCGGGTACCCTCATATCGGCATCTCCACTGGATTATGTACCCACCGTTGGTCGGGGGTAAACACTCCTGCTATGCTGATGCAGGTGACCATGGAACTATGTCGGATGGGGATGCCGGCATTCAAGATAGCATCCATCCTAGGACGAAACGTCCTAGATGTCCTGACCGACAACGAGACACATTTAGAGCGTCTTTCCGATGACTAAGTAGTGAATGGATGCGACAAATAAAATGGAGGAAGTCACCTTTGAACGAAGAGTGTAAGAAAGTTTGATTACTTTTGCACACAGATCAATCGGGGGCTCAAAAACGCCCCATCAACAGCACGAAAAAGTCGAAGTACAACGATATGGCAAACAACCTAGTCATAGTAGAGTCACCTGCGAAGTCAAAAACCATTGCCGGTTTTTTGGGCAAAGACTATCAGGTACTCTCTAGTTTTGGGCACATTCGTGACCTCAAAACGAAAGGCATGGGCATAGATATTGAAAATGATTTCGTACCACAATACGAGATATCCGAGGACAAGGAAAAGGTAGTCGATAACCTAAAAAAAGCCGCCAAGAAAGCAACAACCGTATGGCTAGCCTCCGATGAAGACCGCGAAGGAGAAGCCATTGCATGGCATCTGGCAGAGGTACTAGGACTTGATCAGTCCCAGAAAAACCGCATCGTATTCCACGAGATCACCAAATCTGCCATACAAGGTGCATTACAAAATCCTCGTAGCATCGACCTCAAGATGGTGGATGCTCAACAAGCACGAAGGGTACTGGATCGCATAGTTGGCTTTGAGCTATCTCCCGTTCTTTGGCGTAAAATTCGTCCAAATCTTTCAGCTGGACGAGTCCAGTCTGTGGCCGTACGTATCATTGTTGAACGCGAACGAGAGATCAAGTCATTTGTAGCCGAAAGCAGCTATCGTATAGTAGGCGACTTTACGACCAATCAAGGAGAAACATTTAGTGCCGAGATCATCGCTAGACCCCAAACCCTAGAAGAAGCCGAAAGACTACTAAGCTCGCTCAAAGGCAATCACTACACAGTAGGGAATATAGACATCAAGCCGGTGACGAGAAAGCCGGCCGCACCGTTTACGACCTCCACGCTACAGCAGGAAGCCTCCAGGAGACTAAGGTATTCTGTAGGGGAGACCATGAGACTTGCACAAGGGCTATACGAAGCCGGACACATTACATACATGCGTACGGACTCTGTCAATCTCTCCAAGTTTGCGATAGGATCAACTTGTGCAGAGGTCGAAAAAGAATTTGGTAAAGAGTACGTACAGGCACGTAACTTTTCGACCCATACCAAAGGCGCACAGGAAGCACACGAAGCCATACGGCCGACAAACATATCTGTACCAATAGCCGGAAACAACATACGAGAGCGCAAGCTATACGAAATGATTCGCAAGCGGACGCTAGCCACACAGATGACGGACGCCAAGCTGGAGCGTACCCAAGTCAATATCGACAGCGACAGCGACAGCGGTATCACTTTCGTAGCTAAAGGCGAGGTGATCACATTTGATGGATTTCTGAAAGTATACCTAGAAAAAACAGACGACGAATCCGACACCGATGAAGACACCAATCTCCTCCCTATGCTGACCAAGGGAGATCGCGTCACCCCTAACCTCATCACAGCGACTGAGCGATTCAACCAACGCCCGGCACGCTACACCGAAGCCAGTCTCGTAAAAAAGATGGAGGAGCTTGGCATCGGACGCCCCTCCACCTATGCTCCTACCATCCAAACCATACAGAAGAGAGGGTATATAGAGACCCGGTCTATTGATGGCGAAAAACGAGACTTTATGCAATTGAAGCTGAAAGGCGAGAAGCTATCTCAACACACCCGCACCGAGACATACGGAGCAGACCGCAACAAACTGTTTCCGACGGACACCGGGCTAGTGGTAACAGACTTTTTGGTCGAAAACTTTCCGAAAGTCTTGGACTATAATTTCACTGCAGATGTTGAGGAGGAGTTTGATAACATAGCCGCAGGAAAGAAAGAGTGGACGAGTGTCATTGCCACCTTTTACGAGCTCTTTCACAACAACATAGAGAAAGTCATTTCCGAAAAAGGGAAGCATCGCATTGGCGAGCGCGAACTAGGCATAGACCCCAAAACCCAAGAACCTGTTTTTGCCAAGATCGGCCGATATGGTCCTATGATCCAAATTGGGAAATCAGAAGAAGGTGCTCCCAAGCCTAGGTTTAGCTCGTTGCCCAAAGACAAGTCCATTGAGACCATTACACTAGAGGAAGCTCTAAAACTTTTCAACCTTCCCCGTGAGATCGGTGAATACGAAGGCGATACGCTCCTAGTAAATATTGGACCCTTTGGACCATACGTCAAGTTTGGCAAAATGTATGTGAGCATCCCCAAAGAGCTATCCCCATACAAGATTACACTCGAGGAAGCAATCCCCTTGATCAACCACAAAAAAGAACAAGAGCGCAACAAGTATATCGCTACGTTTGGCAGTGGAGACAATGTAATCGAAGTACTCAATGGTAGATACGGGCCATACATCAAGTACAAAGGGAAAAACTACAAGATCCCGAAGGATCAAAATGCCACCGACCTCACAGAGGATCTAGCACTCGCAATCATATCAAACGAGGGGAAGGCGACAACATCCAAGCGCAGCAACTCAACCAAAACAACCAAGTCCCAAAAGTCCAAAAAGTGATGGCTAAGTACTACCTACTCCTCGACACCTCTACCGAAGTCTGCTCAGTAGCACTCTGTGACGAAAATGCTCAAGTACTTGACACTCGAGAAGACTTCCGAGGCAACAAACATGCCGAAGTCCTGGCAAACTATATCAACGAGCTACTATCCTCTATTCCGAAAAAGTCGCTCAGTGGAGTAGCGATCGCTGAAGGCCCGGGTAGTTACACGGGGCTACGGATTGGCGCTGCGTATGCCAAAGGACTATGCTGGACACTAGAAATTCCATTGGCAACCATGGCGACTACCGAGGTGCTCGTACATACCGCTATATGTCAGGATAGTGACCTAGATGAAACCACGCTGCTACTACCAATGATTGATGCCCGACGTATGGAAGTCTACACTGCACTGTACGATCACAAAGGAAGCGCACTATCGGAAGTCAAAGCAGCGATTCTTACCGACGAAACAACCGTCAAAGAGCTGGATCAATACGCAAAGGGCAGGCGTATTGTGTACTTTGGCTCAGGAGCCGAAAAAGCACAAGAAATACTCAGCACGCAAGTGCCCACCAGCCACTTTTTGCCCAATATACTTCCGCACGCAAAAGCAATGGCAACTCCGGGATTGGCAAAGATCCAAGCAGGAGAAGTCGTCGACATTGCCTACTGGGAGCCGTACTACCTCAAGGAGTATGTAGCCAGGATGAGCCAAAACAAAGTACTGGCGAGTAGCTCACCCAACCGCTAACGCTTCGCTGACAGCATGAAGACACTAAAGGTCGGGGGTGACTATGAAGAGTTGTCCCTACAGAACGGACTGACCGTATGGGTTATCCGAGATACTACACAACCCTTGGCCAGAGGGACTGTGGTTGTACGAGCGGGAGCGAAAGATTCACCCAATAGTGGCATTGCTCACTACTTTGAGCACATGATGTTCAAGGGGACAACCACAATTGGCACAACCGACTACAGTTCCGAAAAAACGCTCCTTGACAAAATTGTAGACCAATACGCCCTACTGGGAAAAGCGAGGACTCAGACAGAGCGAGACCTAATCCAGCAGACCATCAACAGGCTGAATATAGAGGCCTCAGCCTATGCGATACCCAATGACTTCAGCAACCTGATCAGAAAATATGGTGGTACCGAACTCAATGCCGGCACTTCCTATGACTATACCACCTACTACAACTCATTTCAGCCTGAGTACCTAGCGCATTGGTGTGCTCTATACTCTGAGCGACTGGTGGCACCTGTATTTCGACTCTTTCAGAGCGAACTAGAGACTGTGTACGAGGAAAAAAACATGCAGTCCAACAACCCGGTCACTTCAGCCACTCAGCACCTCTTTGACCGTGTTTTTGCTCCACATCCCTACCAATTCCCGATCATTGGCAGTACAGAGGCCCTAAAGACACCTGACCTAAACGCCATGCAACAGTTTTTTGACACCTACTACACAGCAGGAAGCATGGCGGTGATTCTTTCGGGAGACCTTCCCGAGAAATCCCAGCTTTTGCCACTCTTGGAGGAAACATTTGGCAGAGTAAAGCCAGGGAAACCCTCTCGCCCAACCTACGGTCCTCCAGCTCGGTTTGAAGGCCAAGAAGTTTTTGAAATCATGTACCCCACCCCCTCCCTAAATGTCGTGGGGACATTTTGGCACACAGTACCCAACAACCACCCTGACCAGCTACCACTCCAACTCATTGGCGCACTGCTCAACAACAGTGGCAAAACCGGATTGCTGGACAAAATGGTACTCAGACAAAAAGCAACATCAGCGACATCCACATGTTTTTCACTGAATGACTGTGGATTTTTTGGCATCATGGCAATACCAAAGGACGGAACCTCATCCGGACAGCAAGTCCAGTCCGAACTCAAGCAAGCGATCAAGCAAGTAAAAGAGGGTACTTTTAGTGATGAGTTGTTTAGCCAAGCCAAGCTTGCCCTACTCCGCCATCAATATGAGATCTTTGAAAATCCGAAAGCTCGACAGACCTATTTTCAAAACCTATTTGCCTCCTACTCTACTCTAAAAGAGACTGAACAAGAGCTCGATCGGTTAGAGAAAATGACGAAGAGCGAACTAACCGACATCGCCAACAAATACTTTGGGCAAGATCAACTACAAGTGACCAAAACCCTAGGGCGATACCCCAACACCTCACTGCCCAAGCCTCCATACACCCCAGTGACAGGGACTTCCGCAAATGTGACTTCGCTTTTCGCTAAGCAACTCCAGACGCTTCCCTACCGGCAAAGGGAGATACGTACCCTCAACCTCAATCAAGACAAGGACACTCTGGCTCTCAGCGAACGACCACGCACCACGCTCTACTACACCCACTGTCCATACAATGACCTTTTTCAGCTCACCCTCATCTACCATAGAAGTGAGTACACACACCCTATCCTTGATCTTTTAGCGTCTTACTTGGAGCAAGTAGGCGGTGCGGGGCTGGAAGCCGCGACATTTTACGACCGCCTGTATCAGTACGGGGCGACACTCTCATTTAGCACAGACGATCTCAGCTTTACGATTGAGCTAAAGGGATCTGACAAATACTTTTGCGAGAGTATGGATCTGCTTAGTGGCTACCTTAGGGCTCCGGAGGAAAACAAAGATGCCCTAAAAGAAGTCCGGCACGAGATCCTGCTCGCTGATGAGATCAGCAAGACCACCCCGGAGACACTATGTGACTGGCTCACCAGCTACATAAGGTTTGGCACAAAAGCAGGATACCGACAAGCACTTAGCCCGGATGAAGCAAACAAAATAACCCTCCAAGACCTTCAAAAGGAGCTAAAAGAACTACTGGCAACGGAAGTGGACATCCATTACTCAGGCTCTCTTTCCCAAACGGTTGTAGCCAAAGTCATTAGCCAAATGCTTCCCCCTCCACAAGCAACACCCAAGCCTGCAGAGCCACCCATATACCTAGATGCTCAACCAATCGCTGTGCCTAGTATCTACACCTTCCACGACTCGGATGCCACACAAGCAGTCATTCGGTCCTACCTTTCGCTTGGGCATCTCTCACCCAAAGATCTTCGACAAGCGACACTCTTTTCCCACTACCTCGGAGGTGGTATGGGTTCTGTACTCTTTCAGGAGACACGGGAGTACCGCTCCCTGACCTACTATGTTTGGTGTACACTTGTCAGGCCACAGCCGGTAGATTCCGCCCACACAGCACATCTACTCATCGGCATGAGTACCCAGCATGACAAAGTAGCCGAAGCCATACAGCTACTTACCAATATCCTAAATGATCTGCCTCTAACCATTGAGCGCTTCCAAAACGCACAAAACGATATCCGGAGTAACGTCGGAAGGCTTTATCCAACATTGCGGAAAAAGAGTACTCGTATCGCCAGCCTTCTCCGAGCAGGGTACAAAGACGATTACGCAAAAGAACTACTGGACATCAGCGAGCAGTCCAGCCTCAAGGATCTAAGTGCCTTTTACAACAAACACATCGCTAATAAACCTCTAGCCTGTGCCGTAGTGGGTAATACCCAAGCCATTGACCTTGCCTCCCTAAAATCTAGCTATACCCACCAAGAGATCTCACCCAAAGACCTATTCAAGCAAGCTTGATACGGGGAAACCATTTTCCTTCTATCCGACTAAGCGTTCGCTTCTATCCGTGAAAAGTTTTGCTTCTATCCGTGAAACCGAACGCTTCTATCCGTCAAAATTTCTCGTCCGTGCAACACACACAGACTTAGGAACTTAGGAGCAGCCCTAAAAAACGACAAAAAAGGGGTCCTTCCAGCCTACTTTTTGTCCAAACGAGTAGGTCAATAATCATTTGGGTCTACCACCGAATGGGCGGAAATGAGTACCTTTGTATCAATGGATAGAATGGATGTTCAGTACCCGCTGCTCAGTAAGATCGACTCGCCGGCGGATGTAAAAAAACTAGAGCTCAATCAGCTACCGGACCTTTGCCAAGAGATCCGGGCATACATGCTTGATATCCTAAGCCAAACTCCCGGACACTTGGCGGCCGGTCTTGGCGTGGTGGAGCTAACCGTGGCACTACACTATGTCTTTGACACGCCTGAGGACAAACTAGTATGGGATGTAGGACACCAATCCTACCCGCACAAGATCCTTACCGGAAGGCGAGACAGTTTTAGCACGCTTCGCCATTGGGGGGGGCTATCGGGCTTTACACATCCATCGGAAAGCCCATACGACTCTTTCGTGTCGGGCCATGCGTCCAACTCCATTTCGGCGGCACTTGGCTTGGCTGTAAGCAACCACCTTAGTGGGAAAAAAGGCAAGGTAGTCGCCATCATCGGTGATGGCGCTATGACAGGTGGGCTGGCATTTGAGGGACTAAACAATGTTGCCTCACAGCCCAACAACCTACTCATTATCCTAAATGACAATCACATATCAATTGACCCAATCACAGGAGGACTCAGTAAGTATCTTGTAGACCTGACGACGAACAAACTCTACAACACCGTCCGCGACAAAGGCTATCAGGGGTTGAAAAAACTCAACCTCATCAATGAGACACGCAAGCAGAACATTCAGCGTGTGCATAATAGTCTGAAAGGGTTGATCAACGGAGAACAACCCAATATTTTTGAGGGATTCAGCATTCGCTACTTTGGGCCGGTAGATGGGCACAATGTACTCGACTTGATCGAACGTCTAAATATACTCAAGGACTTTCAGGGCCCCAAGCTATTGCACCTCAAGACCGAAAAAGGAAAGGGATTCAAACCAGCCGAAGAAAATGCGGTGGTCTGGCACTCACCCGGTGTCTTTGATCGGACGACTGGCGAACGAATCCAAGTCGCCAAACAACCTGATGAGCCGGAAAAGTTTCAAGACGTCTTTGGCAAAACACTCTTGGAGCTAGCACAGCTTGACGACCGCATCGTCGGTGTGACTCCTGCGATGGTAAGTGGAAGTTCATTCGGCGAGATGATGAAAGCATACCCGGATCGTGTCTTTGATGTAGGCATAGCAGAAGGACATGCGGCCACCTACTCCGCCGGTCTGGCGATGGGAGGAATGATCCCGTTTTGTTGCATCTACTCGTCATTCATGCAACGAGCCTACGACGAAGTGATACACGACATTGCTATGCAGCAAGCACCAGTCATCCTTTGTCTAGATCGTGCCGGCTTGGTGGGAGAAGATGGTGTGACTCACCACGGACTTTACGACATTCCAAGCCTCAGGACAATCCCCGGGCTGACCCTAATGTCACCCTACGATGAGGAAGAGCTCCGCCAAATGATGTACACCGCATACAAGCAGGTTGGCAAAATTGGCCCTATAGCCATCCGATACCCAAGAGGGAAGGGATCCAATGGACATTGGCGTACAGACTTTGAGGAACTTCCGATCGGGAAAGCACAAGTCCTCAGAAAGGGGGAGAGGGTATGCGTCATTACCTATGGGCCTATCGGCAACAACGCCAAGCAGGCACTGGATCTCCTAGAGGCCGAGGGGTTTAGCGCCGGGCATATCAATCTTAGGTTCGTCAACCCCCTTGACCAAGAGTTGCTACAAACCATCGCCACGAAGTATGATCATATTGTGACTATCGAAAATGGCTCACTTGCAGGGGGGATGGGTAGTGCCATTCTTGAATACTACTCGGATCTAGGCACAGACATCCATATTCATAGGATGGGGGTGGGGAATCAATTCGTACGACATGGCTCGGTATCACTCCAAGAGTCGTATGTGGGCATCGACCCTGAAAGCATTGCAAACAAAGTACGTAAGCTTTACTCAGAAGCGAATATATGAGGATATTCATAGCAGGAGCAGGAGAGGTAGGAACACATCTCGCAACACTATTGTCCCGCGAGAATCATGATATCGTCCTGATGGATGAAGATCCGGCCAGAGTAGAGTTCGCCTACGATGCCAGTCTTGAGATTATGCCAGTGATCGGAAATCCGACCTCCGTGCAAGATCTTAGTCACGCCAATGCCGGAGGTAGCGAGCTGTTCATTGCCGTAACCCCCGAAGAAAGCTCCAACATCGTGGCATGCATGCTCGCCAGCAAACTAGGAGCGGCCAAAACCATGGCCCGCATCAATAATAGCGAATACCTACAGAGCAACAGCATTGAGTACTTCAATGCGCTTGGTATAGACGACATGGTCTATCCGGAAGCCCTGGCATCTCAAGAAATTGTCTCCGGACTAAAGCTCCCATGGACCAAGCAGTATTGGAGCATTTTCAATGGAAACCTAGACCTAGTGGCTGTACGCGTAGGCCCTTACTCACCGCTAGCCGGCAAAAAACTGCTAGAGCTCAGCTATCTGGAGCAAAAACTATTTCATATCGTCAGCATCATCAGAGATGATGAGACAATAATCCCCGGAGGAGACGACGTCATCCATGTAAATGATATTGTCCTGGTTACGACAGAGCCTAAAAAACTTGACATTGTACGCAGATACTGTGGCCAGCAGGAGATAGATGTGCGCAAAGTGATCATCATGGGCGGAAGTAGGATTGCCCTACGCACTGCAGAGCAACTCCCCGCAGATTGGAGCGTCAAAATTATAGAAAAGGATTACGAAAAATGCAAGAAACTCTCTGAGGTGATCAGTGAGAATACACTCATCATACATGGAGATGGTCGAGACGCAGACCTACTCCGATCCGAAGGGATAAGGAATACACAGGCTTTTTTAGCACTTACCAGCAACTCCGAGAGCAATATGATTGCCACACTGAATGCCAAAAGGCTCGGAGTACCAAGATCTGTAGCTCAGATAGAAAACATCGACTATTTGGACATGGCCAACCAAATGGGAATAGGCAATCTGATCAATAAAAAACTCATCGCAGCATCGGCTATTTTCAGACACCTGCTACAAGTAGATATCTCCAACGCCAAGACTCTATCCGTAGGGAAAGGAGATGTCCTCGAACTACATGTAAAAGAAGGATCTAGGATCACTAAGGATCTCATACGCAACCTGAAATTTCCTCGCACCATTACCCTTGGAGGATATATGCGTGACGGAAAGGTAATGCTGGTAGATGGTGATACCCAAATCCAACCCGGGGACTCTGTGATGGTATTCACACTTGACACTCCGGCAAGCCAAATTCTGAAATTCTTTGGGTAGAAGGAGATGGTACGATTTCGATCACATATCAGAGAGGGCAAAAGAGCCACCAAAAGCCTGAACTACCGTTTCGTATCTGCTGTAATAGGCATACTCTGTTTGCTCCAGGTAGCATTTTTGGCTCTGGCATTGGGTGTATCCATATATTACCACGATCAGGGACAGACACCGATTCTGGTCACGATGGGCATGATGCTACTCGCTGGCATCACATTGGTTCAGATAGGTAGGCATAGCGATGACTACCATACGGGGCGACGGGAGAGCATGATTACGGTGACCCTCAGCTGGTTTATCGTCTCTGTCATCGGCATGCTTCCCTATTACCTTGGTGGATATGCTCAGACTCCGGCAGACGCTTTTTTTGAGACCATATCAGGATTCACCACCACAGGGGCATCCGTCCTGTCCGACATCGAGTCACTCCCCAAGAGTGTATTGCTATGGCGCTCCATCACACAATGGGAAGGAGGCATAGGCATCATCGTTTTCATGGTTGCACTTGTACCGATGACGGGCGAAAATGCCGGTCGAGTTTTCAATAACGAAACACCGGGAGTCACACACGAGCGATTCACTCCACGCATTGGTGTCATGGCCAAGTGGTTGATCGGAATGTATGTCGTGGGGACAGCTATGGCAACCCTACTTTTTTGGGTTGGTCCGATGAGCTTTTTTGACGCCACCTGCCATGCGCTTACCAGTATCTCTACCGGAGGGTTCAGCACTCGCAGTACTTCGATATCATGGTGGCACTCAGAGTACGTTGAGACAATTGCGATGCTATTCATGCTGATCGGAGCAATAAACTTCACGACACTATACTTTACAATCGCAAGAAAAGAGCCCAAAAGATTGGGAAAGGACAGTGAGTTTAAGTGGTTTATTGCATTGATCGCATTCTTCTCCATCACCAGTGCGATAGCTCTCTATTCCAACAATATCAGTGCTTATAGCTTTTGGGGTGCATTACGACGGAGTACCTTCCAGGTTATTAGTTTCATCACAAGTACCGGATTTGCCGTTGATGACTACAACAATTGGGGCCCATTTTTTGCGATCATTGCATTCCTAACCATGTTTATAGCCGGCTGTAGCGGCTCCACATCAGGTGGTCTAAAGGTCGCTCGTTTGGAAGTTTTGGTCAAGAGCCTTGGGGTAGAGCTGAGAAAAAGGACGCACCCAAATGCAGTTATTCCGGTACGGATTAGCGGGAAAGCACTGAGTGCCGATATTGTACAACAGGTTGCCACTTTTGCATTTGCATACACGGGGCTGATCATTGTTGGTGCCCTTGTCATATCCATAGAGGGGTATAGCTTCATGGAGTCCTTTGTCGGAGCTGTGTCATGTGTTTCAAACTCCGGGGGTAGCTTGGGGCAGATTGGACCAATGGTTGGCTTTGGGGCATTATCCGGAGCCACCAAGATTTTTCTTTCTATCCTTATGGTGATGGGCAGATTAGAGATATTCACTTTATTGACCATACTACACCCAAGTTTTTGGAAAAACTAACTTGCAAGCCAAATAACTAAAAAAATGGATCTGGAAGTACAAAACATACGGCGGGAATACAAAGTCGGCAACCTCTCTAGAAAAGACATGCCGGCAGATCCCATCGAGAAATGCCAAAGCTGGATCGAAGAAGCCATCAGGCTAAAGGTCATTGAGCCCACGGCCGTAGTTGTTGCGACATGTGGGCTTGACCTACAGCCCTCGACACGTACAGTGCTTTTGAAAGAGATACATGATGGGCGCTTCATTTTTTACTCCAATTACTCGAGTCGAAAAGGAGAGCAGATCAGAGAAAATCCAAAAGTCAGCCTCACTTTTCTCTGGCACCAATTAGAGCGTCAGATACATATAGAAGGTGTGTGCAAGCCGGTAGCACCGGAGGTTTCTGATGCCTATTTTGCCCAGCGTTCGTACAAAAGTAGGATTGGGGCACGAGTCTCGCCACAGAGCAAGATCATCCCCAACCGTATGTTCATCATCACCGCCTTTGCTAAAGAGGCACTCAAGTATCGGCTTGATGTTCCCAGGCCGGAAAACTGGGGAGGCTTTGAGGTCACCCCTCGACGTATTGAGTTTTGGCAGGGACGCGAAAGCAGGTTGCATGACCGCTTTCTCTACGAGCTTCAAGAAGACAAGACATGGTCATTATTTCGCATAGCACCATGAAAAGAATTATTTCCATACTATTTTCACTCATACTACTCGTCCCAAGTGCATTTGGACGAGACAAAGATGGGCATTTCATTGTCGTCATAGATGCCGGACACGGCGGACACGATGGTGGCGCAAAGGGTCGTACGTCCAAAGAAAAAGAGATTACCCTGGCTGTTGCACTAAAAGTTGGGGAACAACTAAAACAAAAAAGGCCCGACATCACGGTTTATTATACGCGAACCACGGATCAGTTTGTTGGACTGGACGAGCGCGCCAACTACGCCATAAAAAAGCATGCCGACCTATTTGTCTCCATTCATGCCAATGCCACAAAAAGTAGGTCTGTCAGAGGAAGCGAGACCTATGTACTAGGACTTCACCGCTCCAAGGACAACCTGGAGGTAGCCATGAAAGAAAATAGTGCCATCCTACTTGAGAAAGACTATTCGACCAAGTATGAGGACTTTGACCCACAGTCGAGCGAATCGTACATCATATTTCAGTTTATCCAAAACAAACACCTTGATTCCAGTATTCGCCTTGCACAACTTGTGCAAGGGGGGCTGGTCAGTGCAGGAAGAGACAACCGGGGAGTAAAACAAGCCGGATTCCTAGTGCTACGAAAAGCCGCAATGCCGAGCATCCTTATTGAATTGGGATTCATCACCAACCCCGATGAAGAGAGCTATATGTGCTCCCAAAGTGGTCAGAACACATTGGCCAAAAACATAGCCTCCGCAATAGTCAAGTACGAGACGGACGTGGCACTCAGGAGTGGCAAGACTGCCTCGCCTACAACCACGACACCGGCACCCTCGGAAGGGAAAAAGCCGGAAGCAAGCACTCCGACAGAGAGTACGATCACCTACCGCATACAGGTCATAGCTGATACACGGCGCCTACCATCCGGCTCCAAGATTTACCGAGACTATGCGGGTCAGGTGAAGTGGTACAAGGAGGGTAAGTACTACAAATACACCATCTATGATACCCCGGACCTCCAAGAAGCCAAGAAGTACCAGATTGAGCTCCGAAAAAAATTCAAGGATTGCTTCATTGTTGGATTTGACTCCACCGGAAACAAAGTCGGAAGTTATTACTAAAAAGACGCCACAGAGGACACCCTATGAAACCCAAAAACAGCAATAGCTCCCAAGTGTTCAAAATCGGGCTTGTGACCATCATCACGGCCGGACTCTTTTTCTTCGGTATCAATTATCTCAAAGGGAAAAACATCTTTAGTCGCTCCCATACGTACTATGTCACCCTCAACGATACCAATGGGCTCGGCAGATCATCATCAGTCACCCTCAACGGATACAGAGTCGGGCATGTCAGCGATATTCAATTCGACTACTCCGGCATGTCCAAATCTATTGCCACGCTGTCACTAGACCGAAATCTGAAACTTCCGATCGACACCTCTGCAGAAGTGTACGTCAATCCTTTTGGAGGGGCACAGCTCAAACTAAAGGTAGGGAACTCCCAGTCCATGCTACAGTCAGGAGACACCATCCAGTCTCTCAACACCATCGGACTCCTCTCTAGGCTGGAAAGCGAAATCGTCCCCAACATCTCCGTGATGATTGCCAATATGGACACACTCATCTCCAAGCTAAATACTATAGTATCGGACCCTACCATCCCGGAGACACTCACAGAAATCAATACCTCGGCCCAAAATATTCGACAAGCATCGCACCAGCTCAACAACCTCATGCGACACAAGCTACCGACAATTGTTGACAACATAGATGCTACCACACAATCGCTACACAATGTGGCGGGCGCCATACAAGCATCTGATATTGAGGGTACAATACAAGACTTCAAGCTTGTCGTCACCAACCTCCAAAAAGCCACAGCCGAACTAGATCAAACCAATGGGACACTGGGGCGACTACTCAATGACTCTACCATGTATTTCCAACTACAGCGGACTATCGAGTCTGCAGATAGCTTAATGACAGACATCAAGAAAAATCCAAAACGATACGTCAAGATTTCTATTTTTTAAGATCGGTTTACCATCCACAAAACATCAAAAAAAATGAAAAATATCCTCATCATCGGTTCTACCGGACAAATCGGTACAGAGCTCACCATGCACCTACGAAATCTCTACGACGGAAATGTAGTGGCCGGCTACATCCCGGCAGCTCCGCCCAAAAAAGAACTTCTCGAGAGTGGTCCTGCCGAAGTCGTGGACATCACAAACGCCCAACAGATCGCTGATACCGTAGAAAAGTATGAGATTGACACCATCTACAACCTAGCCGCACTACTCTCTGCAGTAGCAGAGGCAAAGCCTCAGCTGGCATGGCACATCGGACTGGGTGGCCTATTCAATGTACTAGAGGTGGCTCGGGAAAAAGGGTGTGCGGTATTTACCCCCAGCTCTATAGGAGCTTTTGGTCCGGGAACTCCCAAGGACAAGACACCACAAGACACCATACAGCGTCCACAGACTATGTACGGTGTCACCAAAGTCTCGGGAGAGCTACTCGGCGACTACTATCACAAACGTTTTGGCGTGGACACAAGGTCGGTACGATTTCCTGGGCTAATATCCAACGTCGCACTACCCGGAGGAGGAACAACCGACTATGCCGTAGACATCTACTACAAAGCAATCCAAGAGGGTAGTTTTGTCTGCCCCATCAAGGCCGGCACCTATATGGATATGATGTACATGCCCGATGCACTCCATGCGATGGTCCAATTGATGGAGGCAGATCCGACTAGACTAAAACACCGGAACTCATTCAATATCGCCTCCATGAGTTTTGAGCCGGACATGATCTACGCTGCCATCAAGAAGGAGATGCCAAGCTTTACAATGACCTATGAGATTGATGACTTGAGACAACAAATTGCGGACTCATGGCCCAATTCTCTAGACGACAGTTGCGCCCGTGCTGAGTGGGACTGGAAGCCAACATACGACCTAGACAGCATGACGCGCGACATGCTTGCCAAACTCTCCAAAAGACTAAAGTAAATAACTGATACTTGCCTAAGAGTTCAATAACACCGGAGGGGGTGTGTCAAAATTACCTTTGACACACCCCCTCCACTTATGTTTTTCTGCACCAAAATCTGCTCGGCTTTTTGTTTTCAAAAAAGGCTCATTTTTTTCTTCTGTCCGTCTAAGCGATTGCTTCTATCCGTGAAAACTTTTGCTTCTATCCGTGAAAGCAAATGCTTCTATCCGTGAAACTCAAAGTCCTCTGCAAACACCTGATTATCAGCACCTCCAAAGGAGCCTTTTTATTTTCCCCAAAAAGCTCCTTTTTTCCGTATTTTACCCATTTTCTTGAGAACTCCAATGGAAAACAGTCAGCCGAATTAGGTGGGGTAAAAGACCCTTTTTTTCATTATATTTGCGTAAATTGCTTCTATTAAATATGGGGAAGATTTCAAAAAGCTACAATACGGACTCGCCCGTCACTCTCGGACAAATGGTACTCCTGGTAGGGGTCGTGTGTCTGATGACTTGGGTGTCGGGGACACTCGTTGGCCCTATTTTGGATCTAACGATATATGACCCGGTCAGGCGTATACAGATCGCACAGATCCTCACAGGCCTTTTGGTCTTCATGGTACCACCAATGGTAATCGTTGCCTACCAAAAAGTTCAGCGACAAAAGCCGTTCATACACCTTGTCCAACCAAGCATTACCCTATCAGACCTAGGGCTCACCCTCCTCCTAGTGCTCCTGGCACAGCCTGTCTGTGTTTTTTTCACATGGGTCATGGGGCTACTCCCCGCTCCCGCTATGTTGCAGGCACTTGAGACCGACATAGCCGCCACCACAAAACTTCTCATCACCTCACGAGGCTCGCTTGACATCGCACTAGCCTTATTGGCAATTTGCGTTATTGCCCCAGTTGCCGAAGAGTACTTTTTCAGAGGAGCCATTCAGGGCTGGATGCTGGCCAAGAGCAAGTCAATCCACTTGAGTGTTGGTCTGGTAGCAGTCCTATTTGGGGTAATTCATCTAGAGTGGAGTGGGGTGCTTCCCCGTATCTTTTTGGGGCTGATTCTTGGGTACACTGCAGTCTACAGAGGGATACCAACAGCTATCTGTATCCACGTTGCCAACAATCTCATCGTCTATCTAGCATTGCTGAGTGGATGGACAACCCTACAACACCCGGACTTTTCCCCCATCGAAATCATCCTATACAGCATCGCCTCTGTCGCATGCATTTGGATCACCATTAGAATATTCAACCGTCTAAAAAACCAAACAGACCTATGAAAATGAACGTATTAAAGAACGCATTAGCCATCCTTCTGTTTAGCGGAGGGCTCATGGCCTGCTCGTCCGGTAAAAAAGTGACCTACTATGAGCAACACCTTACTTTTCCAGAAGGAGCCACGCTTGATCAAAAGCTCGATATGGCCTCTCGCCTCATTCCTTCGCCCCAACAACTGCAGTGGCAACAGCTCGAATTGACAGCGTTCATCCATTTTGGAGTCAATACATTCACTAATCGAGAATGGGGCGATGGGACAGAGGACCCAAATGTCTTTAACCCCGTCAACCTAGACACAGACCAATGGGTCAGCACCCTCAAGGATGCCGGATTCAAGATGATCATACTCACAGCTAAGCACCACGACGGTTTTTGTCTCTGGCCCACAGCCACAACCTCCCACTCCGTAGCCTCATCCGCATGGAGAGAGGGCAAAGGAGATGTGGTGGCGGATCTGGCACAGTCTTGCAAAAAATATGGCATGAAGCTAGGCTTGTACCTATCTCCATGGGATAGGAATCACCCCACATATGGCTCCGGTGAAGCATACAACAAAGTATACGTCCAGCAATTGACAGAACTCCTAACCAACTATGGAAAAGTGGACGAAGTGTGGTTTGATGGAGCAAACGGCGAAGGCCCCAATGGCAAAAAGCAAGAGTACGACTGGGATGCAGTCCTGAGTACCATTCGTCGTCTCCAGCCGAATGCCGTCACTGCCATCATGGGTACCGAGGTGCGCTGGGTAGGCAACGAGAGTGGACTAGGTCGTGCGACCGAGTGGAGCTCAACGATCCTTCCACCAAGCGCTCTCAAACGCTCCCAAGAGATCGAAAAGCGAATGGGGATCAACGCACAAACCAAAGACCTAGGCAGTAGAAAGATGGTCGAACAAGCTCAGGAAATGTTTTGGTACCCTAGTGAGGTGGATGTATCCATACGTCCGGGATGGTTTTTCCACGAAAACGAAAACCCCAAGAGCGTAGAGCACTTAGTGGACATTTACTTCCAGTCGGTAGGGATGAACTCTAGCCTGCTGCTCAATATTCCACCCGATCGCAATGGACTGCTAGATGCCAAAGATGTGGCTCAAATAAAAGCTTTTGGGAAGTATGTAAAAGCATTCAACGAGAGCAGAGTATCGGTAGACGAAGGATGGGCAAAGGTTGCCGACCAAATGGCTACAATCAACTTGGGCGCATCCCAACCCTTTGATGCCATCATGTTGCAAGAAGACATCACAAAGGGCCAAAGAGTAGAGAACTTTGTTGTAGAAGCATATGCAAACGGTGCCTGGGAAAAAGTAGCAGAGGGAACAACAATAGGCTACAAAAGAATCCTCCTCACCGACTCACCAATCCAAGCCGAAAAGCTAAGAGTAACCCTCACAAGCGTACGAGGTCCTGTCACAGAGCTAATGCTTGAGGCTTACAAGCGCCCCACCCTGGGAAGCTCCTCGGATGCTGAGACTGTGAATGTGCTGAAGCCGGAAGAAGACTGGCAACTGTGCAAAGGGCAAGACGGATTCACGAAGACAATCCTTACGAAAGACGCTGATGGATTCTGCTTTTTCCCAAACAGCGAAAACACAATCACCAACTACGAACTGGTTCAAGACGGGCACACTCTGGTCTCTGGAGAGTTTGGTAACATCAAGAACAACCCCATCCCCCAATACATTCCTTTCCAAAAGAAAGTGTCTGGTGAGGTCCTTCTCCGATTCACAAACAACAGTGGCACAACCGTCATGCCCGAACAAGGCCAAATAGGCTTCTATACCAACAAATGAGAAAAAAATACATCGGGGCACACGTATCAGCCTCCGGAGGAGTGCAGAATGCACCAATCAATGCCGAAAAAATTGGAGCCAATGCCTTTGCACTATTTACTCGGAATCAGCGGCAGTGGTTTCCCAAGCCTCTTGAGGACAAGGACATTGAAGAGTTTCAAGAAAACATCCAAAAGCTGGGGTTTTCACCGGAGTACATACTCCCTCACGACAGCTACTTGATCAACCTAGGATCACCGGACCCGGAAATGACGAAAAAAAGTCGCCACGCATTCAACGATGAGATGAAGCGTTGCGAACTTCTGGGTCTCAAGCTGCTGAACCTCCACCCCGGTAGTCACCTCAACAAAATATCCGAGCAAGACTGTCTTGCTCGGATAGCTGAGGGGATAAACATTGCCCTCGAACGTACAAAAGGTGTGGTTGCGGTACTTGAAAACACCGCCGGGCAGGGGACAAACCTTGGATACCGCTTCGAACACCTGGCAGAGATCATAGACCAAGTGGATGACAAAAGTCGGATTGGCGTCTGCATTGACACCGCACACGCCTTTGCGGCAGGCTATGACATCAGCACAGCCGAGGGATATCGTAGGACAATGGAGGAGCTTGATGAGATCATTGGGCTTGAGTATCTACGAGGCATACACCTCAATGACTCCAAGAAGGAACTTGGAAGCAAGGTGGATAGGCATGCTTCTCTTGGAGAAGGGTACATTGGAATGACGCTTTTTGAGACTCTGGTCAATGACAAGCGGACAGACCACATACCCATCATACTGGAGACACCTGATCCGGATCGCTGGCCCGAAGAGATAGCAATGCTACGAAGTTTTGTCAAAGACGCATGATCACTTTTCCACCCGCTAAGATCAACATAGGTCTGAGGGTCACCGGCAAACGTCCCGACGGATACCATGACCTTCAGACCTTATTTGTGAAAATTCCACTATATGATGCCCTTGAGATCATCCCCTCTGAGCAAGAAATGCAGTGGGACGGCACGGCACAGATACCGGAAGATAACCTTGTCATCAAGGCCTACCGAGCTGTACAACGTTACTTTCCATCCTTGCCGGCTATCACTGTTTTCCTGCGCAAACGGATCCCAATGGGCTCCGGACTGGGAGGTGGCTCCTCCGATGCCACTGCTACAATAAAGATGCTGAATAGTCTCTTTGAGCTTGGCATGGATGATAGGACTATGCACACTCTAGCAAGCAGTATTGGTGCCGATTGTCCTTTTTTTCTCAAAGACAGTCCACACATTGGGGAAGGTATTGGAGAAATCTTGGAGCCCTTTCCATTGGATCTGACAGGCTACTATTTGACACTTGTTTTTCCCGGCCTTCATATCTCCACACGAGAGGCATATGCCGGAGTCATCATAGCACAGCCCGATGAGGACCTACGGGTTTCACTCCGCCGACCGATATCCGAGTGGAAGGCGTGGATCCACAATGATTTTGAAAAAAGCCTCTTTTCCACCTATCCCGTCCTCGCAGAAATCAAAGAAACACTCTATGAGGCAGGAGCACTCTTTGCTTCCCTCAGCGGATCCGGATCCGCAATGTATGGGATTAGCCGAACACCATTGGACATTCACAACGAAAAAACCAAGACCATCAGACTATGAGATGCCACATATTGACGATTATAGCAGGACTACTTTGCACCGCAGCATACGCACAAACAGACACCATACCCGTACATTCATACCGCACCCTTAGTCAGCCATTGTTGGACGGGCCTGTACTCAACGACAGCATCAATCTTTATGGCAAAAAGTATGATCCTTTTATGCTGTTGGCAAAGTTCCCCACCCTACAGGTCGATCAGCCACTACTGGAGACCAAGACTGCATCGATGGATGGTGACATTGCCCTAGGTGCAAACGCTATTCATACCATACAACTTTCGCTAGTCACTACTCGCTACGAAGAAGTTTCGCTCATTGTAGAGTGTACAGCCCCCTACCTTATCACACTGGATGGCCTAGAGGTTGGGAGGTGTACCGACTCCACACCGGGTCCTCAGTCGCATACACTAAGCCTCACTCCATCGGTTGGGCACAACCTAGCACTACGTATCATCACAAACTCACCGCAAAGTTTGCGCCTGAGCTTGGCTCCAAAGGTCGGTGCAAACAGCACCCTCCGACTTCGCACGGACTCAGAAGCCTACATGAGTATGGAGTTTACACAAACGGGACGAAAGATCAACAGCGTAGACATCTCACCCAGCGGGAAATATATGGTCGTATGGATGAGTGACGTCATCAAGGATCGGTACTCGTACAGCGGTATAATGTACAAAGGAGAAAAGCCCATTGCAGTACTTCCCGACGAACTTCGTTTCGCAAAATGGATGCCCTCCGAAGACCGCTTGTTGCAAGCCAGAGAGACCAATACAGGAAGAGCGCTCGTCACGATTGATCCAGAGCATTTGTCATCGGATACGCTTATTGAGTCCATTCCTGATGGCTCATTCGTCATGGCCCCCAATAGCAAGACTATTATCTTTACCCAACTCACAAAAGGGCCACAAAGAGACAATACCGTAGAGCGTGTACTCAATCGAGATGATCATCAAGGATCAGACTCTTCACGCGACCGCTCATTTCTCTACTCATTTGATCTACATACGGGGGCTTTTTATCCCATCACCTATGGATACCGTAGCACCTACCTCCAAGCAATAGCGCCGGACAGCAAGGAGATTATCTACTCCAGCCCCTCACGTGTCGATGATAGTCCATTCGCCATCACAGATTATATCGCCACAGACCTGCAGACAATGCAGGCAGACACTCTATTTTCGCAAGACTCACATATATCAGGCATCCTATATACCTCTCGTCCGGAGATGCTCCTGGTATTGGGAGATGCCGATGCTTTTGGTGGTATTGGGCGCAACCTACCGGATGGGAAAATAGCCAATGGATTCGACACGCAGCTCTTTTTGTACAACCGAAAGACCCGTCACACACAACCCCTAACCAAAGACTTTGCCCCCAATATAGTAGATATCCGGACCTCCCCAGACACCTACCAAGCCATCCTAAAAGCCGAGGACGAGGACTACATACGCCTATACCTACTTGATCTCTCCTGTGGCAAGATCAAGCTTCTACCGACTGCAGAGGAAAACATCCGCTCATTCACGACAAGCAGAGACCTTCATCACATAGCTTACTCCGGGGAGAGTGCCAACAACTCGGAGCGACTATACCTCGACAACCGATGCCTCTACGATCTAGCCGGAGATCGTCTAAAAAACATCCGTCTGGGCGAAGTACATGCGTGGAAATACACCAAGTCAGGTGGCGAGACAGTGCCGGGGCGATTTTACCTACCGCCTACCTTTTCGGCCGATAAAAAATACCCCCTAATAGTCTACTACTATGGTGGCACATCACCCTCAAGCAGGATGTTTAGCTGGTACTACTCTGCGCCCATGTATGCTGCGCAAGACTATGTAGTCCTCGTGCTCAACCCGAGTGGAACGACAGGATGGGGACAAGAGTATGCCTCTAGGCATGTCAATGCATGGGGAGATCCGACTGCGGATGATATTATATCAGCAGTCAAGGGGTTTTGCCAAGAAAAAAACTTTGTGGACACAACCAAGATAGGTTGCTTTGGTGCCAGCTATGGAGGGTTCATGACCCAGTATCTTTTGACCCAGACAGATCTCTTTGCAGCCGCCATGAGCCATGCCGGGATCTCCAACATCACCTCATACTGGGGGCAAGGAACATGGGGAGTAGGATATAGTACCGTTGCAAGTGCACACAGCTATCCTTGGAACAACCCCAAGCTTTATACCGAGCAGAGCCCTCTCTTCAGTGCCGACAAAATCAACACTCCCCTACTCCTCCTACACGGAGACAGCGACACCAATGTGCCGTATGGAGAAAGTGTACAGATGTACAATGCACTCAAGATTCTCAACAAAGAAGTAGAGTTGGTCCGAGTATATGGTCAAGACCACCATGTCACCGACTTGCAACAACAGCGGAAGTGGATGCAGACAACTATGGCATGGTTCCAAAAATGGCTAAAGGGTGACCCCTCATGGTGGGATCACCTATACCCGGAGATTCATTTGTGACTTTTTCGCCAAATGGTCGCAGGAAGTGGCACTAGATCACACTTTTATCTGCTACTATCTTGTCGCATACGGAGGTAAAGGCGGGCACACATCTCGGCATCATCACCGGCTCGGTGGTGTTGTCCCTCGGGGATAGAGAGTTGCTGGCAGAGAGAAGCCAACGTGTTGCATCCAAATGAGTAGATTTGGCGTGCGTATCGGAGGGTGCAAATCCAATTCAGATCAGGCAACCTGAGCTGATAGAGCTCTGCTGATCGCTCCAGACAACTACGATCAAAAGGGGCATTGTGAGCAACTAAGGTATTGACCTCACCTAGGTAGATCGTCTCCATCTCACGCCATACTTCCGGAAAGGCTGGAGCGGTCTCTGTGTCTTCGGGAGTAATACCGTGGCACTGCGTATTCCAGTAGCTGTAGCGATTCCCCTCCGGTCGCACCAGCCAGGAGCGTGTCTCGGTCACCTCACTGTTGCGGACTAGGCAGATCCCCATTTCACAGATAGAGTCACGTCGGCCTGTTGCTGTCTCAAAGTCTATAGCTATAAAGTTCAATGAGTCCATCACTTTGCGATTGTAGGCTGGTAGTAATCATTGACATTCTTGGCAAAATTAGCCATAACCTCTCTTACCGACTGAGGCCGTAGCACCTCCACCTGGTCGCCCAATGCGAGCAGTGCTTGGTAGAGATCGTAGGTGGGACACACCTCTAGCTCAAAACAAGCCACCCCTTGACGATCTGAGGGTACCTCCTTTTGCGACTGGTGGAGTGGCAATGTACGGAGGTAGTCAGCCCCATGTCCATAGGCCTTGAGAAGCACTTGCACCGGCTCCTCACCCGAATGAATCACCCCACAACAGCCCCGGTAGTAGGTCTCTATATCGAAATCGGGATCCATCTCAAAGCTCTGCTCCAAAGGTTCACACTCCAAGATACGATCCAGTGCATAAACTTGATAGACATCCTTAGGTCGGCTCCCCCCATCCTCTTGATTCCGCCGCTGATTGAGGTCTGAGTAATAGGGGCTACGGGCGAGGAGGTACCACCTACGATTCGACACCTTGAGGTAATAGGGCTCAGCATCAAAGCTCGTTGGCTCCTGCTTGCCAAACCCTTGATGGGTGATCTGCAACACCTTGTTCTGTCGCATCGCTTCGGTTATGGTGCGCAACCACTTTCGGCCCGATGGTACATGCTCAAAGAGGATCCGCCCTTGTAGCTTACTGTCGGCCTGGATCTGATTGAGAGCCGTGTAGGAGTCTAGGAGCCAGCTACGGAGGTTATCCCCCTCAAGCTCTTCGGGGCTATCAATGTAGTAGCGATACCCATCCTTGGGATCGCATAGGATCTCCACCTGAAAGATATCAAAGATTGCCTCACGATGGTTGTGAAAGGTTCGCTTCGGGAGAGGGTCGCCATAGCTCAAGCCGCTATCCTCCCAGTGGCGACTGATCTCCTCAAAAGTAAGTCGTCCATACTGCCGAAATTGCTCTATCAACCAAACATATCTTCCTAAAATATTAGCCATAACCTATTTCTTTATTTTACTTGATACAAAGATAAGAAATTGGCTGTGCCATTCCATGGCATAAGTATCAAGATTATTTTGTTTCTATACTATCCCTTGTTGCACTCCCAGTGTGGTAGAGTTAGGACGGTATTGCTTGTCGTTTTCTCTGACAAAAGCTACTACACTATGCCCTTATTTTCACGAAAGACTCTTATGATAGGAGTCTTCAATAAAAAAGGCTGATTGTTTGCCTCAAAACAGGCAGTTCTCCTTTATTCATAAGCGTGGAGCAATTGCTTGGCACGCTCCAGAAGTGTTGGGCTCTCAAATCGTTCGGCATGGGCTAGAAACCTCTCTCGGTCAAAATCCGTTTGCATCAAATCACAATCCAAACGCAAATTGAGATAATCTGACTCTGTACGATATTGCGTATTGAGCCACAGTAGATCCAGCAAGGCCTTCTCCGGAGGTGCAATCAGCAGATATGAGCCGGAATCTCCTTCGGGAAGATAATCCTAGCCCCAAAAACCTCTCTCAGAAAGAGTCTGATATACATAGTACCCCAAAGCATTGCTGAAAGAGATGGTCTTCCGTGGAGAGACTGCTGTCACCTGAACCACCCCCTCGGGAATAAAACCATAGAAAGAGAGCGCCGTATGGGTACTCACATACGAGGGTTGGTAGATTAGATTGGAAAATCGTAAATAAGCTCCCGGCTTTTGTGCATCATCCGGAAAAGCATACAGCCCTCTCCTAAGTCGAATGATGTATCCTGCTTGTATCCACCTTGTAAGCGTACTTGGTGCTACCTCGGGAGCGGCAGCTCGAGCTTGATGGATCGTAAATGGCTCTCCGGGCACCACTCTCTTTGTAAATTCATGGATATTCATCTTCAAGAACTTGTTTCTATTACTTAGCAAAAGTACAAAACATCAGAAACAAAATAGCCATTTCAATATCCTACTAAAGGGATAGGCCCGGACGCAACTTTTCTTCTACATACAGGGCGAACAGCCTCTATTATTTAAGCTGAAATTTGCACATTTGGTAATTTCAACTTACGTTTGTGCCATGAAAACACTAATAGCCATACTGTATAGGTCTGGAAAGACTGTATTTAGCACCCAAGAGATAAGGCTCCTTACGTATGGGGTCATCGTTGCGTCTGCGTTGCCTAATCGATTATCACGCTTAGTATTGGAGGGTGAGCTCTTAAGGTTAAGGCAAGGGGTGTATGCCCTGCCATCATACGACCCACTGGAGTTTGCTTGCAAGATTCAAGCGCCATCCTACATATCTATGGAAACGGTTCTGAGAAAGCATGGGGTTATCTTTCAATACGACAACTCCATTACACTCGCCTCCTACCAACCCAAAATTATTTATAACCCTACAGGTGAAGTGTTTTTGTTTCGGAAACTGGCCACTTCGATTTTAATCAACAAGAAAGGCAAGATCATCAACCCTCATTACACCATCGCTACTGTGGAGCGTGCATTTCTAGACTTGTGCTATGTCGACAAATGGCGAACCTATGAGAATATCGCCCCGATAAATGTCCAAAAAGTCCTAGACCTACTTCCCATCTACGACAACAAATCATTAGCAAAGCGCATTTCATCCATCTTGTCATTGTGAGAGGGATATCACCTCCGTACAATAGTTCCACCGAATACACTCCATTCGGTAATCAGGCAAATGCTTTGGGAGGGCTTTTGTCGGCGGTAAAAACTCCTCCAAAATCCTACGGATGAGCCCTGTTTTCAGCACCAAATTTGCATATTTGCAAACAACAGGTAACCAAATGATTACACAAGGGAATTGATTTCACGGATAGAAGCAAAAGTTTTCACGGATAGAAGCGAAACTTTTCACGGATAGAAGCGATCGCTCAGATGGATAGGACAAGTCCACATTGATTCACATTTTTGTTGTTTTGTGTTTTAGCTATCTTTGCGGACAAGAAGTCTAGACCGATATTTAAGGATCGGCGAAGAAAGTTTTCACAACAGAATCACATTTACTAATTATGCAAAAATTCAGAACAGCTCTTGCAACCATCGCACTCTGCCTTTTTGGACTAGGAGCAAATGCACAGAATGTCATAGAGCAAGGAACAAGTATCGCAAGCGTAGGTGTAGGCCTGAATCCGACAACCTTCAGCAGCCCGGCTTTTACGCTCAGCGGAAACTACGAATATGGTTGGCTGGATAATCTGTGGGACGAAAAAAGCGCACTCACAATTGGCGGCTATCTGGGCACCTCTGTAATGGAGGGGGCTAGTGTTTTTCAAGTCGGCCCAAAGGTGGGATTGCACTACCACTTTATTCCCAACCTAGACACCTATACAGCACTCTTCGTGGGATTTTCGCAAACACACATCGGTGACTCAACAACGTACAGAAACTGGTTGTACCCATCCATTCATGTAGGTGTACGCTATATGTTTCAACCCAATATCGGTGTATTCGCCGAGACCGGATACGGACTCTCTGTGCTGAATATAGGTGCGTCATTCAAGTTCTAAGAACCGCCACACAGCAATTTGCACAACACCAAAAGTGAGGGTGAGTCCTAGGGCTCACCCTCACTTTTGGAAATACCCAATGCCGGCCAAAAGTAAATTTGACAAGATACTACAGAAAAATAGGTAACTTTGTCGAAACGAACAAATAGAGCGAAAAACAGTAAAATGGCAGATATTACGATAACGTTACCCGACGGTTCCGAGCAGCAATACCCCAAAGGCATTACGGCTCTGGAAATAGCAGAGAACATAAGCCCACGACTAGCCAAAGAAGTCTACTGCGCAAGTATCAATGGCGAGGTCTACGACCTGATGCGCCCCATCAACGAAAACGCATCCATAAAGCTACACAAGTGGGAGGATCCGGAAGCAAAAAAGACCTTTTGGCACACGAGCGCACACCTTTTGGCAGAGGCGCTGCAAGAGAAGTACCCCGGAGTGAAATTCGGAATCGGCCCGGCGATAGAAAATGGCTTTTACTACGATGTGGACCTAGGGGAAGGAGTACAACTCAAGGAGACCGACCTAGAGGATCTCGAAAAGCGGATGTGCAGACTTGCAGCTGACAAGGCACCTTTGATCCGCAAAGACATCTCCAAGGCCGATGCACTTCACTACTTTTGGGACCAAAAGGGTGACCAGTACAAGAAAGAACTGATCGAAGGTCTGGAAGATGGGCACATAACCACGTACACTCTGGGAGACTTCACAGACCTATGTCGTGGACCACACATCCCCAATACGGGACTAATCAAAGCCGTAAAGCTAACCAGTGTCGCAGGAGCGTACTGGCGGGGAGATGAGCATCGTCAGCAGCTCACCCGAGTATATGGGATCACATTTCCCAAAAAGAAAATGCTTGATGAATACCTTGAGATGGTCGAGGAAGCCAAAAAACGAGACCACCGCAAGATCGGCAAAGAGCTTGAGCTATTCACCTTTTCCGAAAATGTAGGCTCGGGGCTTCCCCTATGGCTACCCAGAGGGACACAGCTTCGTCTGCAGCTGGAGGACTACCTCAAGCGAATCCAAAAACGCTATGGCTACCAGCAAGTAATCACCCCACACATCGGCAGCAAACAGCTCTATGTCACCTCCGGACACTATGCCAAGTACGGCAAAGACTCATTTCAGCCGATAAAAACTCCTCAGGAGGGGGAGGAATTCATGCTCAAGCCGATGAACTGTCCCCACCACTGTGAAGTCTACAAGGCAACTCCTCACTCCTATCGAGACCTGCCGGTCCGGATAGCAGAGTTTGGAACCGTGTACCGCTACGAGCAGAGTGGTGAGCTACATGGACTGACTCGTGTGCGAGGCTTTACGCAGGATGACGCACACCTTTTTTGTCGTCCAGACCAGATCAAGGAGGAGTTCAAAAAAGTAATGGAGATCATCTTCATTATTTTCAAAGCCCTTGACTTCAAAAACTACGAAGCACAGATCTCCCTCCGCGACCAAAATGATCACAGTAAATACATTGGCTCCGAGGAGAATTGGGAGAAGGCAGAGCGAGCAATCATCGAAGCCTGCGCAGAAACCAACCTCAAGACAGTGATTGAATATGGTGAAGCTGCTTTTTATGGCCCAAAACTAGACTTTATGGTCAAAGATGCACTGGGACGAAAGTGGCAACTTGGGACCATACAAGTGGACTACAACCTCCCAGAGCGCTTTGAGCTGGAATACACCGGAGAGGACAACAAAAAGCACCGACCTGTCATGATCCACAGAGCTCCCTTTGGCTCCCTGGAGAGGTTTGTGGCAGTACTGATTGAGCACACAGCAGGCAAGTTCCCGCTATGGCTTGCTCCTGACCAAGTGGTTATTCTCCCAATATCTGAGAAATTCAATGACTACGCATACCGCGTAGCAAGTGAATTGATCAAGAAGGACATTCGTGTCAAAGTAGATGACCGCGGAGAAAAAGTGGGCCGAAAGATCCGCGACAACGAACTAATGAAGATCCCCTACATGCTCATCGTAGGCGAAAAAGAAGCCAATGAAGGCACTGTTTCGATAAGAATGCAGGGCGAAGGCGATCAAGGTTCGAAAGAAATTGGTACCTTTGCACAGCAAATATTAGATGAGGTAGATGCGCAGATGAATGCTTGGCAGTACGAAAACGACAAAACCAAGTAACACCACTTCGCACATTTCGGGTATTTGCAAAAAGAAGAGAAGAAAAGTAAGAGACAACAACAGATACAGAACTATACACTAGCACAACACAGGACTGAATGGCCATACGGAGAAAACGGAGCACCTCCCCTAGCATCAAAGATCAAGAACAGCAGAACAGGGTCAACAACCAGATACGTGCTCGAGAAGTGCGTCTGGTAGGAGAAAATGTGGAGCAAGGTATATACTCCATACAAGAAGCGCTCAAAATTGCAGAAGATCAACAACTAGACCTAGTTGAGATCGCAGCGACAGCAGAGCCCCCTGTATGTAAAGTCCTAGACTACCAAAAGTTTCTATACCAGCAAAAGAAGAAGGCAAAAGAACGAAAGGCCAATCAAGTCCAGACAACGGTCAAGGAAGTACGCTTTGGACCTAGGACAGATGACCACGACTACAACTTTAAGCTCAAGCACGCTATGGGCTTTTTGGAAGATGGTAACAAAGTCAAGGCCTATGTATTCTTCAGAGGACGCTCCATCATATTCAAAGATCAGGGCGAACTATTGCTTCTGAGATTTGCCAGCGACCTTGAGTCCTATGCACAAGTAGAGCAGATGCCCACACTAGAGGGAAAGCGTATGTCCATGCTTTTCTCCCCTAAAAAAGGAATCGCCAAAAAGAAGTAAACCAACTACTCACGGCGCACAGAAACATATTGCGACACACATTCAATATTTTTTATAAACTAACACTTCGACGAAAATGCCAAAGATGAAGACTAATCCCGGTGCTAAGAAGAGGTTCACTCTCACCGGATCAGGTAAAATCAAGCGCAAGCATGCTTACAAAAGTCACATCCTAACCAAGAAGACCAAAAAGCAGAAGCGTCGCCTAACCAACAGCGGTCTTGTACACAAAGTTGATGAGGCACGGATCAAAAAGCTTCTAGCGATGTAAGTATTCTAGGACAAAGGACCTAAGACTAAAGTAAGTAAAACCTTAATGATTTTTATAACAGGGTGATAGCTCGCAAGTATGGTGACTCGTAACGTAGCCATCGCTTACACCCAAAAGAATTAAACAAAATGGCAAGATCAGTTAATCACGTAGCATCCAGAGCTAGAAGAAAGAAGATAATGAAGCTTACCCGTGGATACTATGGTGCACGCAAAAACGTGTGGACTGTAGCAAAAAACACATGGGAAAAGGGGCTGTCCTATGCCTACCGCGACAGGAAAGCCAAAAAGCGCAATTTCCGTTCTTTGTGGATCCAGCGTATCAACGCAGCGGCAAGACAAGAGGGACTTTCTTACTCCAAGCTAATGGGTCTGTTGCACGCCAAGGGCATTGAAATCAACCGCAAGGTACTTGCTGACCTAGCGATGAACCACCCGGAGGCATTCAAGGCTATTGTGGATCAGGCACGCGCTTGATCGGAATAGGTATCAGGATTATCCCCTGACCTCAACACACAACAAGGGGGGTGTCAAAACTGCGATTTTGACACCCCCCTTGTTTCTTTATTTATCCCCCCATGCCTTCTAGTCAGTCAGCCCTGTAAGCAAGCATAGCTCCCTTCACAGTGCTACTCAAGTGCTGCTCTCCGGTGCGTTGACGAATATAAATCTATCGATGCAGTCACAGCTAAGTATTTATCGGCCATCTTTAGTTTGTACAACTGATGGATAAATAATACCTTTGTGGACGCTGTCGCATGCGAGAGCTAGGTGCGACAAAGATTTTACACCAAAACCCACCCGATGAATACCACCAAAAGTCCTACAGACTTTAATCAGCAAAACGCCTTTGAACGGGATAAGTTTTTAGACTTTGACTCCGCCACCCACACGTACACCTTGGCGAACAACCCCTGTCCGCTCCACTCTGTTACGAATGTGGTCTCTACGTTTTTCCCGCAATTTGACATTGACTCATGGTCATTGCAAAAATCCCTCAGGGAGGGACGCTCCCAGGATGATGTGATCAAAGAGTGGGAACGCAATGGGCAGATTGCGCGTAACCTAGGGACATTCATGCATAAGCAGATTGAAAATAAATTCAACGGTCGCCCCGTTGAACAAGGCTTTGAACTCCCGATCGGCCCGAACGAAGTCCTAGACCTAAACATCTCAGATGAACTCAGATACTTTGACGATTTTGTCTACGATGTGCGTCCTATTCCTTTTCGGACAGAGTGGAAAGTGTACAACGACGAACACCACTTGGCAGGAACACTTGACCTACTCGCCAAGAATCACAACGGAGACTTTGTCCTCTTTGACTGGAAACGCTCAAAGCGGATGGGGAAAGAAAACGGGTATGACTTTGAGCCCAACACCTACAATCCACACCAAAATGGAATAAATGGTCTAGAACACCTCTCCTCAACCCCCTTCACTATAGGTTGCCTACAACAAAATCTATACCGGTACATCCTCGAGCAAAGCTATGGGCTCAACATAAAGCAGATGCACTTGGTGATGCTGAGCACAGCATTCAGCAAGTACCACTGCGTGGCAGTTCCTCGAATGGACAAAGAGGTAGAGATCATCCTCTCACACCTAGCCGGGGCAGCACAGAGATAAGCTCAAGCAGAGAGCAAGAGCGATAGAGCGGTGGGTCCTATTTTTTAAGTATATTTGCGCAATAGCAACCACTCACTCCACCGACAGAGGTGGTTTTTGTGGTATCAAGACAGGAGATATACAAATAAGCAATAAGATTATCATTTAAACAGATGCAAAACAAAGGTTTAGTAAAGTGGACAGCTATCATTTTGGTAGTTATCTGTGCGTTCTACCTTTCGTTTACACTTGTATCGTCCTACTATGGCAAAAAAGCCAAACAGTATGCCGGTGGAGATGTAAACAAGGAGATCGCATACCTTGACTCACTGTCCAGCGAAAAGGTTTGGCTTGGCTACACCCTCAAGGAGGTACGCCAAAACGAGATTGGTCTAGGATTGGACCTCAAAGGCGGTATGAACGTGGTATTGGAGCTCAATGCTTCGGAGGTAATCGACAACCTCTCAGGACACAGCCAAGATCCTACATTCAGACAAGCGTTGGAAAACGCTGTAGCCAAGCAGGATCGCTCTACGAAGGACTTCATCACCCTATTTATCGATGAGTTTCACTCCATAGATCCGGGAGCACGACTCTCTGCGGTGTTTGGGACTCTTGACATGAAGGACAAGATCTCCACCAACAGTAGCGACGCCGAAGTGGAAAAGGTACTACGCGCTAAACTAAAAGAAGCCATCGAAAGCTCTCACAAGGTACTCCGTAACCGTATTGACCGATTTGGAGTTGTCGCACCCAACATACAAAAACTTGAAGGTAGCGATCGCATCCTTGTCGAACTGCCCGGTATCACGGAGCCGGAGCGTGTGCGTAAGCTCCTCCAAGGTAGTGCAAACCTAGAGTTCTGGGAGACCTATCTATTGCCGGAGGTGTACGAGCACCTAAGTCGTGCCAACCAACTCTTGGCTACCATGAACACCCAAGAAACAGGAGTAAGCGCTAGCACTACCGATGAGGCTCAAGATGCAACCACAGAGGACAAAGCCACTGAGACCGACTCAGCAACGGTAGACAACGAATTGACCGCACTTGTGGGCGAAGTGACTGCTGATCAACAACCACTTGCCACCGAGGCTAACGAGGCCAACAAAGGTGCGTTTGCCAAGGAGAATCCACTCTTTGCCCTACTTCAACCCAATGTATACCAAGGTCAGCTAGCTCCATCGGCAATCGTAGGATATGCCAAAGCCAGCGACATGCACAAAGTGGACTCACTTCTGAACCTTCCGAAGGTAAAGGAAATCCTGCCACGCAACCTGAAACTCCTATGGGGCGTAAAGGAAGCGACACCGGGCTCCAATACCTTTGAGCTATATGCTATCAAGTCCACACGACGTGATGGGCAAGCAGCTCTAGCAGGGGAGGTCGTAACCAACTCCGAGAGCACGATAGAGAACATCCAAGGACGTCAGGAGGTAAAAGTCACCATGACTATGAACTCCGAAGGAACCAAAGAATGGGCTCGTCTCACCAAAGAAAACATAAAACGCCCCATTGCTATTGTCCTGGATGATGTGGTGTACTCTGCACCCAATGTCCAAAATGAGATACCTAATGGCGTATCCAGCATCAGTGGACACTTTACCGTGGATGAGGCCAATGACCTTGCCAATACGCTCAACTCTGGAAAGATGGCCGCATCAGTGCGGATAGTACAGGAGGATGTCGTAGGACCGACACTGGGACAAGAGGCGATCAAAGCAGGTATTATTTCGTTCATCGTCGCCTTGATCCTGCTAATGATCTACATGTGCATCATCTATGGATTCTTACCGGGATTGGTCGCCGATGTCGCACTCGTACTAAACCTCTTCCTCACCCTTGGGATCCTAGCCTCTCTTCACGCAGTCCTTACGCTGGCTGGCATTGCAGGTATGGTGCTGACTCTGGGTATGGCTGTCGATGCCAACGTCCTAATCTTTGAGCGAATCAAGGAGGAGCTAGCAAAAGGCAAGTCCATCCAAAAATCTATAGAAGAGGGTTATGGCAACGCACTATCGGCGATCATTGACTCAAACGTGACAACGATCCTCACCGGTATTATCTTGTACTATTTCGGTACAGGCCCCATTCGCGGGTTTGCGACGACCCTTATCATAGGTCTGATCTGCTCGTTCCTCACTGCGGTATTCTTGACACGTCTCTTCTTTGAGTCGTATGCTAAGCGCGGAAAGATGGAGAACACCACCTTCACCACGTCACTCTCCAAAAACTTCCTAGTCGATCCCAAAATCAACTTTGTGGGCAATCGCAAAAAAGGCTTTGCGTTGGCTGTGACTGTACTCGTACTTGGGGGCATCGCAACTGCCACTGTCGGGCTAAAATCTGGTATCGACTTCACCGGAGGACGCAACTATGTTGTAAAATTTGACCAACCTGTGACAACTAATGAGGTAACCGATCTCCTCAGTGAGTCCTTCAATGGGCAAGTCACAGTCATTACTATTTCCACTACCGATCAGGTACGTATCTCCACCAACTACAAGGTAGAGGAAAACACCCCCGAAGTAGATGCAGAGATTGAGCAAAAGCTGTATGAGGCATTGACACCATTGCTAGCAAATGGTACCACCTTTGATACTTTCATCAAAGACAACGTACAAAGCTCACAAAAAGTAGGTGCCTCTATGGCAGATGACATCAAGACCGGAGCAGTCATTGCCGTGATCTTCTCTTTGATCGTGATGGCCGTATACATCTTGATTCGATTTAGGGATATTGCCTTCAGTGTAGGTGCTTTTGCGTCAGTGACATTTACCTCGCTCAGCATTTTTGCACTGTATGCCCTACTCTGGAAGGTCATGCCTTTTACTCTGGAGATTGACCAAAACTTTGTAGCGGCAGTCCTTGCGATCATTGGTTATTCTATCAACGATACCATTGTCGTATTTGACCGAATTCGCGAAGAACTTGGTCTCTACCCCAATGGAGATCGTCGCAAGGTCTTCAACGATGCACTAAACACGACTCTGTCACGTACCGTCAACACCACGACCAGTACCCTACTCGTTGTCCTCATCATATTCTTCTTCGGTGGTGCCAGCATGAGGAGCTTTACCTTTGCCATCATCATAGGTATTGTATTTGGTGTGTTTAGTACACTATTTGTTGCGACTCCTATAGCCTACCTGATCAACTCACGCAAGTTTGCCAAAAAGGAGGCTATCAAATAAGGATTTTTATTTCCACAATTTCTTTAGGAGGGTGTGTCAAAACTCTGTTTTGGCACACCCTCCTGCTGTTTTGAGCGAAGAAGTCCCCACATACAACAGAGCAGATCCAACATCCAAGGAATCTCTAAATCCAGACGCCATTTTTCTTCTATCCGTCTAAGCATTCGCTTCTACCCGTGAAAAGTTTTGCTTCTATCCGTGAAACCGATCGTTTCTATCCGTAAAACCCGAGGCCCTCTACAATATACTGATTCACTGACAGTTGCAAGGCTTCCAGAAAATAGCAAAAAACGAGGCTAAAAAGTGGAGATTTTGAGGATTAAGGTCTTCCGAGGAAAGTCCATTCGCAATCAGTTTCGCTCTATTCCTATTGGGCAAAGTCCGCAAGAGGTCAGGAAAAAATTGTATCTTTAACCACAAAAGGAACAACAATGGAACAACAGGAGACAAACAACCAATCAACCTTGCCCAAACTAAGTCGGCGTCTCTTTTTTCAGGAGTCCATGAATGCCGGGGCAAAGATTGGACTTGTATTTGTACTACAAGCCCTCTCACTCTTGCTTTTCGCAAGTGGACTCATAGGCAGCCTTATCTACCTTGCCAGCTTCGTAGCGATCCCTATCCTACTGGTCGTCTATGCCAACCGGCACCGAGACCAATACCACGGCGGAGAGATTCGCTATATTCAGGCAGTGAACTTTATGCTTTGGACCTACCTATTTGCTAATCTGATCTCTGCCGTCACCTACTTTGTGGTTTTTTATTTTTTATTCCAGTCACCCTCCTTTGCACAAGCCATTGATCAAAGTGCAAATATGACTATGATCCTATTCAAAGACGACCCAGAAGTAAAGAACCAACTCCTGCTGTCCATTAGTCAGTTGACACCGAGAAGCATGACGGTGCAGATGACCTCATTTTCCCTCTTTTTGGGAATGATCTACATTTACATTGCCGCTATTTTCGTAAAGCGCCCATGAAGCAAAAGCACTCCTATCTACCTGAGCTTGATCTGACTGTACTTATCCCTCTCTACAACGAAGTCGAGTCCCTCCCGGAGCTATACAAGTGGGTAACACAAGTGGTCCAAAAGATGGGTATCTCGTATGAGCTACTCCTCATTGATGATGGCAGTACCGATGGATCATGGGATGTCATTGCGGAGCTTGCAAAAAGCGATGAACACATACGTGCAGTACGATTTTGCCAAAACTATGGCAAGTCTCCAGGACTTCATGTGGGGTTCCGGAAGAGCAGAGGGCGGGTGGTCATTACGATGGATGCAGATCTACAAGACTCGCCCGATGAAATACCGGACCTCTACCGCATGATCGACGAAGAGGGATATGACCTCGTAAGTGGATGGAAAAAAAAGAGGTACGATCCTCTGAGCAAAACAATCCCCACCAGACTGTTCAATGCCACAGTCCGACTCTTCTCCGGGATTCCGCTTCATGACTTCAACTGCGGTCTCAAGAGCTATAGCTACCATGTGGTCAAAAACCTTGAGGTCTACAACGACATGCACCGCTTTCTTCCCTATATGTCCAAGCTAGCCGGATTTGGCAAGATTGGAGAGAAGGTGGTTCATCATTACCCAAGGAAGTACGGCAAGACCAAGTTTGGTCTCAACCGTTTCATCAATGGCTACCTTGACCTCCTTGTCCTCTGGTTTGTCGGCAAATATGGTCGCAAGCCTATGCATATCTTTGGGCTGTGGGGCAGTCTCATGTTCGTATTGGGCTTCATAGCCTTGTTTGCCATCCTTCTGCACAAGTACATCTGCCTCTCTCAAGGTATACCTGCACGCTTGGTAACCGACCTACCCTACTTTTACCTCTGCATTCTATCCATTGTTTTGGGTGTCCAGTTGTTTTTGGCGGGGTTCATTGGCGAACTACTGTCTAGGCAGTCCAAGACACGAAATAAGTACATTTTTGTCGACGAAATATAAATATGATACGTCCACAGTCACTCTTTATACTTGCCTTGCCCCTTATTCTTGGGGCATGTGGCAACAAAAGCCAACAATACTTCAAAGAAAGCGGGGAGCGATTCCATACCTACTACCACATTACGTATGAGGCGACCACGCCTCTCACGGAGGTGATAGACTCGACAATGAGTGCCTTCAATGCCGAGCTCAATGTTTTTGACCCCGAAGCCTATGCGTCCAAGTGGAATCGAAACGAGACCGACTCCCTACACCCTATGCTCAAAGATATTGTCGTAAAAGCTGTGGAAATCAGCAAGGCTACGGATGGGGCTTATGACATCACCGGAGCACCACTTTTTGATCTATGGGGGTTTGGGACTCGCAAGGGCGTGAATAGTATGGCGACCCAAGAAGAGGTGGACAGTGTAATGTCCTTTGTCGGATATACCAAAATACACCTCGACACCATCAACAACCGTCTCACAAAAGATGACCCACGACTCATCATCAACCCCAGCTCTATATCCAAAGGCTACGTTACCGATCTTGTGGCTAAGACACTGGAGGAATATGGGGTCGAAAACTATATGGTCGAGATTGGAGGAGAGATCGTATGCAAAGGCAAGAACCCCAATGGCAAATGCTGGACCGTGGGCATAAGCAAGCCCTCTGAGGATAACACATCGGAAGACAGTGACGACCTTGCGTACAAAGTCGAACTTTGTGAAAAAACCGGGCTCGCTTCGAGTGGAGACTACCGAAACTACAAGATTCTTGATGGGAAAAAAGTAGCTCACACCATTGATGTGACCACAGGGTACCCGGCACACAAAGACATATTGAGCGCAACGGTAGTAGCTCCGACCTGCATGGAAGCTGACGCATGGGCAACAGCATTTATGTCCATCGGTCTCGAACAAAGCAAAAAGGTACTCACCACACAGCCACAGCTCCGTGTCCTTTTCATCTACGCTGACAATGCAGGCCAACTTGTGAGCTACGACAACGGACTAAATGTCAGTGCCATTGATGATGAACCGTAAAGAGTCATTCGGAACCCAAAAGCTCCGTCAGTCACAGAAGCTCTCCGCTCATCAGGTACAGCTGATGAGCATGGTCACCATGCCCATCACTGACCTCTCGCAACGAATCAAGCGCGAGCTGGAAGAAAACCCGGCACTTGAGGAGGGTTGCGACTACGCCGAAGAACGGCCCCGAGACGACGACGAGCCAAACATCACTGAGAGCGAACTGGTACTAGGCGACTATGCCAGCGAAGATGATGTCCCGGATACCACCCTTGACAAATACGAGAAGTATCGGACTCCGGCTAGCGAAATACCATTTGCCGAAGAGCCATCACTCCAAGAAACACTCTTGGACCAACTTCCCCTCACCTCTCTCAATGAGGAAGAGCAAGAGATTGCCAAGTTCATCATCGGCAGCCTTGATGACGACGGATATCTGAGGCGAACAATGGAGGGTCTGATTGACGATCTGGCCATCTACCAAGGGGTCGAAGTCACCACTGACAAGCTACAGCATATCCTCAAGACACTCCGGACTCTAGACCCGGCAGGAGCATTTGCAACCGATCTCCAGGAGTGCCTTTTGCTACAACTCAGTCGCAAGGATGACACGCCGACCACTCGACTGGCGACAGAACTTGTCTCCAATCACTTTGAAGACTTTGCAAAAAGGCGGTATGAGCTACTAATGTCCAACCTCGGAGTATCCGACGATGCACTGCGAGACGCTGTCAGCCTCATCACGTCACTCAACCCATCGCCCGGCCGTGACTTTGAGACAAAACTCACAGAGACACTGCAGACCGTCATCCCCGACTTTGAAGTGACCGAGCAGGACGGTGACCTCAAGGTCACTCTTTTCTATGGCGACATTCCTCAGGTCAGGATCAATAGGACCTTTCAGGAAAACATGCAAGAGTACACCGGAGACCTTCGGACACTGCCTAAAGAAGAACGAGAAACAGGGCGATTTGTGAGGCAAAAAATCGAGGACGCAAAGTCATTTGTGCAGATGCTCAAACTTCGAGAAAATGCACTAATGAACACCATGCTCACCATCGTTGATATCCAGCGGGAGTTTTTTCTTACAGGCGATGCTCGCTACTTACGCCCCATGATCCTCAAAGATGTTGCAGATCGGACAGGATACGACATCAGTACAATATCTCGGGTCACATCCACCAAATATGTTTTGACAGACTATGGGACCTTTCCTCTCAAATATTTCTTTGCCGACGCTACAGTCACCGACTCCGGAGAGGAGATTTCCACCCATCATGTTCGAGACCTCATCAGCCACATCATTGAGAAGGAGGATAAGCGCACACCACTCTCGGACGAAGAGATCCGAGCCGAGCTCAAAAAAGAGGGGATAACGGTGGCGCGCAGGACTATCGCAAAATATAGAGATCAACTCAGTCTGCCTATTGCAAGACTCAGAAAAGAAATATAACTTTGTTTGTAACAAGGCAAAGCAAAAAACCATCACATAATACAACCCTAAAACACCAAACACCATGAACTTTCCCCAAAACCTAAAGTACACAAAAGACCATGAATGGATACTCATCGAGGACAATGAGCTTACCATCGGAATCACTGACTTTGCACAAAGCGAACTGGGAGACATCGTATTTGTGGATGTGAATACCGAAGGTGAGACAGTGAATGCCGGTGAGCCGTTTGGGTCTATCGAAGCCGTAAAAACCGTCTCAGACCTCATCACTCCCGTCCAAATAGAAGTGACGGAAGTCAATGCTGAACTAGAAGATGCACCTGAGCTAGTCAATCAAGACCCTTACGGAAAGGGTTGGATCATAAAGGGAAAGGTCCTCAACACAGAGGGATATTCCGATCTGCTGTCTGCAGATGAGTATCAGAAGCTAGTCGAGAAATAACCCATGACACAACAACCTATCGTTAGTGTCATCATGGGCAGTACGAGCGACCTGCCCATCATGACCAAAGCACTTGATGTGCTTGAAAAAATGGAAGTCCCCTTTGAGGTACATGCACTTTCCGCACACCGCACTCCGGAACAAGTGGAGACCTTTGCAAAAAATGCAGAAAGTAGAGGGATCAAAGTAATCATTGCGGCGGCAGGGATGGCGGCACACCTGTGTGGTGTCATTGCCGCCATGACGACACTCCCTGTCATAGGTGTCCCCATAAAGTCGACCCTAGAGGGAATGGATGCCCTACTGGCTATTGTACAGATGCCCCCCGGAATACCTGTCGCCACCGTGGGCATCAATGCCAGCCAAAACGCCGCACTTCTAGCCGTACAGATTTTGGCACTTAGCGACAAAGAGGTGGCCACACGCTTCCGCTTGTACAAAAATGACCTGAAGGAAAAGATCGTCAAGGCGAACGAAGAACTTGCTAAGATCAAGGACTATCGGTACAAACTCAACTAACACGACCTATTCAAAAGCAACTTAATAATGGCCTATCCTGAACGTTGAGTGTACGACAACACTTCTATTTACTAAAGGAGGGTGTGCTAAATCCCAGTTTAGCACACCCTCCTTACATTTTGATTCTGACCCTTCCGAAGAGTCAGAACAAGAGCATGAATTCTTCCTGAAAAAGGAGACCTTTTCCCCAAGAGAGCCTGTCTTCTATACAAGAGACCAAAGTCCTCTCGCATGGGAGTGTATTCCCGAGCTTCTGAAACGGAATAGGAGTAAAATTGTTGGTACATTTGTCAAAGATGGGAGGTGAGATAACAAGACACGCTTCACACAGGAAACACCATATGAATATCACGCGCCAAGAGCAAGAGCTGAGACTCCAAAAGATACAGCAAGCCATGAAATCCCAGGAGCTCGAGAGCCTATTTCTTCGTAGTATTCCCTCATTTCTCTACCTCACCGGGACGGTGATGCAGGGCTATATCTTTGTACCGCTGGAGGGGGAGCCCCTTTTCTTCTTGGAACGTCCCTCCAGCCGCAAGCCATGGCACAATGACGAACGTATTCATCTGGTCCGAAAGCCTGAGCTCATTCCTGATCTACTCACTGAGTATGGATGGTCACTGACCGAAAAGACAGCTCTCGAGCTAGGGGTGATGCCCGTAGCAGACTTTCGACGACTACGCAAGCTGGCTCAAGGCGGGCAGGTCTCCGATGTAGACGCATCCACGCTTATGCGAAATGTACGCTCTATCAAGACCAATATGGAACTTGCAGAGATTCGCCGAAACGCCGAAGTCCACATGGAGCTGTACCGACTGGCACCCTCGCTGTACGAGCCGGGAATGACCGACCGAGAATGGCAGCACCGACTAGAGTACCAGATGCGCCGTAGAGGCTCCATAGGTACTTTCAGGTGCTACGGCTGGCGTATGGAAATCCACATGGGCAACCTTGTTGCCGGTGACAACGCTCAGTCTCCTGCGCCCTATGACTTTGCCATGGGGGGAGCTGGGGTTATGGCGATGCCATTTGGCGCAGATGGCACTCTCCTCCAAAGAGGAATGTCCATCATGGTCGACATGGCCGGCAACTATAGTGAATACACGACCGACATCACGCGTACATACACCATAGGCGAAGTCCACCCTTTGGTACAAAAAGCACACAACCTATCGGTAGAGCTACATACATGGTTTGAGGAAAATGTCAAGCCCGGGGTCGAAATCCAAGAGGTCTACAACTACTGCCTGGACCGTGTCCGCTCCGAAAACCTAGCCGAGTACTTTATGGGAACAGAGTGGCAGAGTAAGTTTGTAGGACATGGCCTTGGGCTAGAGATCAACGAACCACCGGTACTGACCTCCAGATGGCCGGGCTGTTTTGAGCCAAATATGGTCATCGCTTTTGAGCCCAAGTTTGTTATTCCGGGTGCAGGACCAGCCGGAATTGAAAACACATACATCATCACACAAGACAAGGCCGACAACATTTCACCGCTTGACCCATCACTTATTCCACTTTTGGCACATTGATTTGAGGACTATTATTTATACCTTTGCACTCGTGCATTCATTGAAACCAAAATTGAATCATTGGCCAAAAAGTATCCACTCGTGAAACGACTGCGTCGCTACCTTGCCCCTCTCACAATACTGGGGTACATATTGGTATCTGCCCAAATCGGATACGGGACTGACCGTGCCAATACCGCATGGGAAGTGCGACAAGACACCGTGACAAGCGAGAGAGAGAAGGAGCCCCCCTTGGTGGGTGTTGACTCCATTACTCACAGCACTGACTCCGTAGCAAAAGACACGATACTTAGTGAGCTAAAGGAACCAATGACCTTTGAGAGTAACGACTCCATAGTCATACTGCCCAAGAAAAAGTATGTGAAGATGTACGGTCATGCGCAGGTAAAGTACCAAACTCAACAACTTGAGGGCGACTACATGTCCATGCAAACCGACTCAGGGACAATCTACTCTACCTACATTGACTACCCTGACTCTCTGGGTAAACAACCCATATATGCCAAAATTCAAAACGGCGAAAAAGAGACCTACGAAGCCAAGTCCATCAGCTATAATCTCAAGTCCTCCAGAGGCTACATCACAGACGTTATCACGCAACAAGGCGAAGGGTACATCACAGCCGCACGGACAAAACGCATGGAAAACTCCGACCTCTATATGGAAGACGGGAAGTACTCCACCTGCGAAAACCACGACCATCCACACTTTTACGTCTCACTCACCAAAGCCAAAGTCAGGCCACAAAAGGATTTAGTCTCAGGGCCACTGTACTTGGTCATTGCTGATGTACCGCTACCGGTAGGCTTACCGTTTGCATTTTTCCCATTTACGACAACACGATCCAGTGGCTTCATCATGCCGACCTATGGAGACGAGATGGAGAGAGGCTTTTACCTTCGCAACGGTGGGTACTACTTGGCTATAAACGACTACGTAGATCTACAACTCACAGGAGATCTATATACCAAAGGATCATGGGGTGTAAATACCCGATCCTCCTATCGAAAGCGCTACAAATACAGTGGGGCTGTTGATGCCAGCTACCTCGTAACCAAACGGGGTGACAAAGTCGCCGGTGACCTATCTGTCGCCAAAGACTTTAGGATCGCATGGACGCACCAGCAAGATGCAAAAGCCAATCCATACAGGACCTTTTCGGCCAACGTCAACTTCTCAACCAGTTCGTACAACCACAATGATCTAAATGCGCTCTACAATCAAGCCGTAATGGGGCAAAACACCAAAAGCTCATCGATCAGTTTTACCCAACGCTTTCCAAATAGTCCCTGGAGTATCTCAGGGTCCATGGATATTGCACAACGCTCACAGGACAGCACGGTAAATGTGACCCTGCCCAACCTTTCGATCAGCATGAGCAGGATCTACCCTTTCAAGCGCAAAAAGCAGGTCGGTGGCGACAGATGGTACGAAAAAATATCCATTTCCTACTCTGGTCAACTCCGAAACTCTATACAGACCAAAGAGAGCAAGCTCCTAAAGTCCAACTTTCTGAGAGATTGGCGAAACGGGATGACTCACCAAATCCCCGTCTCAGCATCATTTGATCTTTTTGATTACTTCAAGATCACCCCTTCATTCAACTACAGCGAACGCTGGTACACTCAGCGCATACAACAGGCGTATGATCCGGATCTCAACCGCGTGGTACCGGTCGATACAACCTTTGGCTTTTATCGGGTCTATGACTTCAACGCCTCCCTATCCTTATCCACAACGCTCTACGGATTTTACAAGCCCCTACCCTTCTTGGGAGACTACGTCAATATGATCCGACACCGCATGGAGCCTAGTATCTCCATCAACTATCGACCGGACTTTGGCAACCCACGATTTGGCTATTGGGAGCAACTAAACTATATCGCCACAGATGGCCGACGGATAGAGACCCAGTATTCGCCCTATAATGGGCAACTGTTTGGAGTCCCGGGACGAGGCAAAAGTGGTAGTATCGGATTATCAGTCAACAACAACCTTGAAGCTAAGGTAAAAGCTCCGCAGGACTCCGTTGAGTTCAAAAAGATCAGCCTGATTGAAGCCTTATCACTCTCCACAAGCTACAACCTTGCTGCTGATTCCTTTCAATGGTCGGACATCTCAGCATCCATATCACTACGACTAACGAAGGACTTTACCTTGCGCCTGTCCGGACAGTTTGACCCCTACACCTATGACTACCACGAGCACGACAACCGTATTGTACCCTATCGAGTGGACAAACTACGAGCCTTTACCGGGAGGGGATTCGGACGCCTGCGAGGTACAAGTACCTCGTTTTCATACACCCTCAACCCCGGAACCCTAAAGGGACTACTAGCAAAAGTCGGACTTGCAGAAAAGAATGATGAGGACCAAAAATCAGCGTCTCCAAAAGATCGTGACCCAGATGATAACCTAAGGGACAAAAGAGACAAAGGACAAGGACAATCCTCCCTATTTGCCCGAAGTAACCAAGATGATCTCGAGTACGACAACTATGGCTATAGCAAAAATAATATTGACTGGAGTTTTGGATTCAACTACAACCTCTCATTGGGTTGGGGAGGGCCGGAAGACTTTGATATCAAGACAAAGGAATACCGATACAAGCTCAGGCACGACTTGAGCTTCAATGGCAATCTCAACTTCACAAAGAACTGGCGATTCAACTTCTCAGCCAACTACAACTTTGATCTAAAAAAAATAACCAACATGTCCTGCAACATCTCCCGTGACCTGCACTGTTGGTCAATGACAGCCAGCTTCATACCGGTTGGGCCCTACAAGTCATACAACTTCATGATAGCTGTGAAGTCTCAATTGCTCCACGACCTCAAGTATCAAGAGAACAGCCACCCAAGCCGACGAAACCTCTGGTATTGATTCACTATACCGATGTCACCTGTCGTGAGATCTCTCACCTATCGCCGACCAATACTTTTTCTTCTATCTATCAACGCTGTCTCACTTTGCAGACAAAAACCACCGACAGATAAATCTCTAAGCATGTGATAGTTTATTACCATTCATCCCATCCTAAACACCAGCTTAGTCCGCCTTTCATAACCCGATACCTCAAAGTCAGGATAACCGGACATTAGGGAAAAATACGTATCTTGGTCTCTAGAAAAATGATCCTATTACATAACCAATAGTCCTTGCACAATATGAATAGCAACTACATTCACTCCATCATCATTGCTGTCAGTATTATCATCTCAGTCCTAATTGCCTCAAATGCGGTCATTCACCGCAATGACGGCCTCAAGACCATATCTGTAAAAGGACAATCCTCACGTTCATTCAAAAGTGACCTGGCCGTCTATACCCTCACCATTACCAGTCAGACTCAGAATGTGGTCGAAGATGTCCTAGCAATGCAGGATCGTGTCAAAAAAGCCACCAATTTTCTGAAAAAGTATGGAGTTACAAATAGTGAGGTAGAATATGGGCCGGTCTCATACACAGAGCTCACAGACGGCTATTACGACAAAAATGCCGAAAGATACATCGAAGTCCACAAAGGATATGAAGTAAAACAAGGGATCACCATCACCAGCAAAGATGTGGACAAGATAGACCAAGTATCCAAGTCGGTAGGCGAACTCCTAGGAATTGGGATCCAACTCGAAAACAGTGCACCGGACTACTACTATACTGGACTCACAGAGCTCAAACATGAGATGCTCGCTGATGCAGCGGCAGATGCACACCGTAGAGCCGAACAAATCTCTAATGAGAGCATGAGCAAACTAAGTGGTCTAAAGAGTGCCAGCATGGGCGTATTTCAAATACTCGGAAAATACTCCAATGACGAATACTCATGGGGAGGAACATTCAACACCAGTAGTATCGAAAAGACAGCAACCATTACAGTCACTTCCACTTTCATCCTCAAGTAAAGTAAATGACAGACCCAACCGTAGCCAACCAAATAGAAAAACTGCGAGCACTACTGGTCCGGTACGAGTATGAATACTATGTACTGAATCAGCCAACGATAAGCAATCGTGAATTTGACAACCTGATGCATCGGCTCGAGGCTTTAGAGAGACTTTACCCCGAACTGATCACGCCGGATTCACCGACGCAAAGAGTAGGATCGGAGTTTGTAAAGGATGGCCTCAGCAGAGTTGGCACCACAGTTCCACACCGCATCCCTATGCTCTCACTTAGCAATACCTACAGCTGGAGTGAAGTGGAGGACTTTTACCGAAAGATCACCGAAGCAATAGGTAAGGATACCGACCTCGTGGCAGAACTCAAGTACGATGGTGCCTCCATCTCCGTCATCTACGAACATGGACAACTGACGCGCGCCATGACACGTGGTGATGGCCGTAGCGGAGAAGACATTACACTCGCCATACGATCCATACGTTCGGTTCCTCTCAGCCTTCGAGGAAGCAAAATCCCAAACTACGTAGAAGTACGTGGTGAGGTACTCCTCCCCTGGGTAGACTTTCAGCGAATCAACAAGGAGCGAGATGAGGAGGGACTGGAGCCCTTTGCCAACCCCAGAAACGCAGTGTCCGGCACAATCAAAACCAAAGAAGACATACCACATCTGATCAAATACCGCAACCCGACCTGCTACTTTTACTATCTACTGAGCGAGGACACAGAGTGGCTACCCAATCTTCACCACGAGCGACTAGAGCTGATGGAGCACCTTGGATTCAAGGTGAGCAATCACACCAAGCTGTGCCGGGATCTAAGTGACCTACAACGATATATCGACCACTGGGATCTACATAGGCATGAGCTAGAGGTAGCCACGGACGGAATTGTGGTAAAGGTAGATGACTATAGACTTCATGATGAAATAGGCTGGACAGCCAAATCTCCCAAGTGGGCAATGGCCTACAAATTTTCGGCAGAAGAGGCGGTTTCGCGATTGCTAAGCGTGAGCTTCCAGACGGCTCGTACCGGTGTGGTGACCCCGGTGGCAAATGTAGAGCCGGTACAGCTCTCGGGCACTACGGTACAACGCGCCAGCTTGCACAACGCCGACATCATCAGTGAGCTAGATCTACATATCGGTGACATCGTCACCCTAGAAAAAGGCGGAGAGATCATCCCAAAGATCACCGGTGTACGCAAAGATCAAAGAGACGACTCTCTGGGTGCACCGGTTGTCATGCCCAAGGTCTGTCCGACATGTGGTACCTCTCTCGTACGTCCGGAAGGAATGGCCGCAACCATCTGCCCCAATGAGTGGCACTGTCCTGCGCAAGTAGAGGGTCGGATAGAGCACTTTTGCTCAAGAGATGCAATGGACATCAACATAGGGCCCAAAACAATACACCTACTCACAACTCTATTGCAGATAGAGGACCCAGCAGCACTATATGATCTATCCGGTACAGATTTGGAGATTCTCCCGGGGTTTAAAAAACAACGTGTCTCCAACCTACTTGCCAGTATACGAGAGAGCAAGCAAAAGCCCTTTGAAAAGGTACTCTACGCACTGGGGATACGCCTAGTGGGCGTGCAAGTAGCCGAAAAATTGGCACAGCATTTTGGATCACTGGACAAATTGCTCAACGCCGATACACAAGAGCTAACCTCCATAGAGAGCATTGGCCCTATGATAGCGGATAGCATCATGGGGTATGCCTCCGAAGTGCGTAACCGGGATCTTGTCGCAAAGCTAAAACAAGCCGGGCTGAAGTTTCAGGTTGAAAAGACTGAGGAAAACCAGAGCCGAAGCAACGAACTCGAAGGTGAGACCATCGTGATCAGCGGAGTGTTTCACCATATTGGACGAGACGAACTCAAAGAACTACTGAAGCGTCACGGTGCACGCGTGGCAAGTGGCGTGACCGGAAAGACAACCCTGATGATCATAGGAGATAATGTGGGGCCTGCAAAGCGACAGAAAGCAGAAGAACTAGGGGTCAAACTGATGCCCGAAATGGATTTTTTTGAAACCTACCCCGACCTGAAGTAACACAGCACACAGAAAAATGGACCAAACAACCTACAAACCCTTTGTACACCTTCATGTTCACTCCTACTTCTCCATCTTGGATGGGCAAGCACCGGTAAAAAAACTTGTTGACCTTGCACGAGCAGACGGACAGAGGGGTTTAGCCTTGACGGATCACGGTGCCATGTTTGGGATCAAAGAGTTTGTGGACTATGCCACCAAGCTCAACAAACCGATACTAAAAGAGATCCAGGAACTTGAGGCCAAAATGGCAGAAGATCCGTCACCGGAGATAGCAGAGCAACTCAAAGCAACACGACTCAAGATATTTACGCCAATAATAGGTTGCGAATGCTACTGTGCGAAGAATGGACGTCTGTCCAAAAGTAACGAGAGCGATCGCAGCGGATACCACCTAATCGTACTGGCAAAAAACCTCAAGGGCTACAAAAACCTCATCAAGATGATCTCCCGATCCTACTCTGAGGGATTTTACTATCGCCCACGGATCGACAAAGAACTACTGGAGGAGTATCACGAGGGGTTGATTGTATCGAGTGCATGCCTAGGTGGTGAGGTACCTCAGCTGATCATGAACGGAAAGATCAATGAAGCCAAGGAGACCATACTTTGGTTCAAAGATCTTTTTGGCGACGACTACTATATAGAGCTACAGCGGCACCAGACCGATAAGCCGAGAGGAAATCAAGAAACCTACGAAAGGCAAAAGGAAGTCAACAATGTACTCATTCGACTGGCCGACGAAACCGGGGTCAAAATCATTGCGACAAACGACATCCATTTTGCAACAGAGGCAGATGGTGAAGCACACGAACGGCTAATCTGCCTCAGCACCGGCAAAACATTCGATGACCCCAATCGCCTAACATACACCAAGCAGGAGTGGCTAAAAAGCTACGATCAGATGGCAGAGATTTTCTCCGACCATCCCGAGGCGATCACCAACACAGTGGAGATTCTCAACAAAGTGGAGCTCTACTCAATAGATAATCCGCCACTGATGCCCAACTTTCCCATACCGGAGGAATTTGACAACGCAGATGACTATCTACGCCACCTTAGCTACGAGGGAGCAAAAAAGAGGTATGGTCAGGAGTTGTCACAGGAGGTCCAAGAGCGACTGGACTTTGAGCTCAACACGATCAAGAGCATGGGTTTTCCGGGGTATTTCCTGATCGTCCAAGACTTCATCGCTGCCGCACGCAAGCTAGGGGTTGCCGTTGGACCTGGTCGTGGATCGGCAGCAGGGTCACTAGTCGCCTATTCCCTAAAGATTACTGACCTGGATCCCCTCAAGTATGGTCTCCTCTTTGAACGATTTCTCAACCCCGACCGTATATCACTTCCGGATATTGATGTGGACTTTGACGATGATGGTCGCCAAGAAATCCTCGAATGGGTTACTGAGCGCTATGGAGCAGATCACGTGGCACATATCGTCACCTACGGGACGATGGCCTCCAAGAGTTCGCTAAAGGATGTCGGACGTGTCCTCTCGCTTCCACTGGCGGAGACCAATGCGCTTGCCAAGCTTATTCCGGATCGAATCGAAGGTGTCAAGAAAATCAACATCAAAGTCGCCATAGACAATGTCACTGAGCTAAAGGAGGCCTATTACGGCAACGACAAGCTAAAGCACGAGGTACTCGACTACGCCATGCAGCTAGAGGGTACAGTACGCAATACCGGGGTGCATGCCTGTGGCATCATCATCGGCAAAGTACCCATATCGGACATTGTACCGACCTGGATCACCAAAGACAGCGACACCGGCCAGGACATACTGGTCACTCAGTATGAGGGTAGCGTCATTGAGTCCACAGGGCTTATCAAGATGGACTTTCTTGGGCTAAAGACGCTCTCGATTATTCGAGAAACGTTGCACAACATCAAGCTCCGCCACAATATAGACTTGGACATCAATTCCATACCAATCGATGACAAACTGACCTATGAGCTCTTCAGCAAAGGGCACACCTCGGCAGTCTTCCAGTTTGAGTCCCCTGGCATGCAAAAGTCACTCATGCAGTTGCGTCCCTCCACATTCGAGGATCTGATCGCCATGGTTGCCCTCTACCGACCGGGGCCCATGGACAACATTCCCTCCTTCATCGCACGCAAGCATGGAGAAGAGCAGATACAGTACGACCTCCCGGATATGGAGGAGTTCCTCCAAGAGACCTACGGCATCACCGTTTATCAAGAGCAGGTCATGCTTCTATCTCGCAAGATTGCGGGATTTACCCGCGGAGAGTCCGACAACCTCCGAAAAGCCATGGGTAAAAAGAAACTCGAGGAGATGGCGCGCCTCAAGGATAAATATCTAGAGGGTGGTCAAGCCAATGGGCACCCCCTACCGGTCCTCGAAAAGATATGGAGTGAGTGGGAAAAGTTTGCCTCCTATGCGTTCAACAAGAGCCACGCCGCATGCTATGCATGGGTAGCCTACCAGACCGCATACCTCAAAGCCCACTACCCCAGCGAATTCATGGCCGGCGTGATGAGCCGAAACGTAAACAACATCACCGAGATCAGCAAATACATCAAGGAGTGCCACAAGATCAACACCCAGGTTCTCTGCCCGGATGTCAACGAGTCGGAATACGCCTTTTCTGTCAACAAAAAGGGAGACATTCGCTTCGGGCTTGGTGCCATCAAGGGCTTCAGCAAAGCCGCCGCCAATGCGATTATTGAGGAGCGAGAAAAAAACGGACGATACACCGACATCTACGACTTTTTTGAGAGGATTCCGGCCACAGCCGCCACCCGAAAGGTCTGTGAGCTCTTAGTCCTGACCGGTGCCTTTGATGCTTTTGACAACTTTAGTCGCGAAGACCTGCTGACACCCGGAGGAGGAACCAAAGATGAAGCCTTCCTAGACCAACTCATCAAGTACAACCAACGCCAGCAATCCGAGAAAGCATCAGCACAAATCTCACTATTTGGAGATACTGCATTCCAAGAAATGTCCAAGCCAAAGCTAGAAGTACGCATGCCCTCCTGGTCCGACATCGACCGGCTGAGCAAGGAAAAAGACCTCCTTGGTCTCTACCTCACAGCCTCCCCTCTGGACAAGTACGCACTGGCTCTACAGTACAAGTGCAACATCCGCTGCCCACAACTGGCGCACCTGGAAGAATATGCCAACAAAGAGATTACCTTCGGAGGAATAGTCACCTCCTATCGTGAGGGGACCACACGCACCGGCAATCCCTACGGGATCATCAAGATCCAAGATTACGAGGGCGAGGGCGAGTTAGCTCTCTTCAGCAAGCAATTTGTCCAATACAGCAATTATGGCAAAGAGGGCCTCTACATCTATGTGACCGCCCACGTCACCCCCAACCGTGATGGCACACGTATGTATCTAGACATCAAGTCTATCCAGCTACTCGACGAAGTCTACCAATCCCTCATCACCAAGTTGCGCATCATCATCCCCGAGTATGCCCTCACCGAAGAATTCTACAACGAGATAGGCCCCGCACTCTGCGAAACAGAGGAGGGAAACATCGAAGTCGAGATCATACTCCTTGATCCCGTCAAGAGAGTCGAGCTACATCTAACACCACAAAAAGCAAAAAAAGAGATTACCATGGATCTCATAGAACGCCTCAACCAGTACGAAGACATTCAGTTTGAATTGAACTAAAAAGGCACAACAACTGTTTTTGAATAAGACGAGTAGAAAGGAATCATCCAAAACCAATATTTTCAACATCAATAAAAAACAACAACAAACTATGGCATTTGAATTTACAGACGAAAACCTGAAAAAAGAAATCGAGAGCGGACGCCCCTTGGTGGTTGACTTTTGGGCAGAATGGTGTGGACCATGCAGAATGGTCACCCCTATTATCGAAGAGCTGGCGACAGAGTACGAAGGCAAAGTACTGATCGGCAAACTCAACGTGGACCAAAACCCCGACTCCTCCTCCGAACACTCAGTACGCAACATTCCAACCATCCTTTTTATCAAAAATGGCGAAGTGGTAGAGCGTAAGGTCGGAGCACAGAGCAAAGCATCCCTCAAAGAAGCAGTAGACAAGCTGCTCTAAAAAAGCGAGTCGAACAATCCATAGGCGTAGGCGAGTATTCTCGCCTACGCCTTTTTTGTACCTCAACGACAAAAGCCCATCGGCTCCTCCTAAGTAATAAGCGAGCCGGTCCTCCTCAGCATAAGTTCCAAAAGTTCGGCCGAAAAAACACTCCGGCCGAAAACAGCAGTCCCAAGCCGTGAGACTGCAGTTTCCACGGAGAGAAACTGTAGTTTCCACGGGGAGAAACTGCAGTCTCATAAGGAAGAAACTGCAGTCTCATGCAGAAAAGACTTCAGTCTTATGCGGAGGAGACATTAGTCTCATGCGTAGGAGACTGTGGCAATGGGGATTTTAGCATAACGTTTGTATCTTTGTCCTATAGCAATTCCCCAAAAGAGACAGAAATCATGAGCAGTAGGTTTGGTATTCTATTGATGACTCTATTTTTGACCCATAGTGCAGTGCAAGCACAGGCCCAGCAACCGCTCACCTTGGACGACGTCATCCCCGGAGGACGCACTTGGTGGGATCATCAACCCGAGATGCCCAGGGTCCTGGGGGTTGTCGCAGATGGGGTACTGGTCCATGAGGGCAACCGCATTGTGGCAAACAATGGCACAACCTCCACAGAGATACTGTCCGCACGGGAGTGGCAAGCCATCAGTGGCACCACACTGGAGACCTTGCCGGTACCCGTTCCCACTTCTGATGGACGCTACCTGCAAATCCGAGAGGGCAACCATGTATACCTCCTCAACTACCGCTCCCATGAGTTGGTCGCAGACTTTGATGTTCCACGAGACCTATACCAAGAAGTCTACCCCAGTCCCAATGCAGATTACCTCATCCTTACGGACCACCACAACCTCTATATATTGAGACCCGGTAGCACCAAGCCCACAGCACTGGCCACGGATGCCTCTTCGGACCTCGTGTATGGACAAGCTGCTCACCGCTTTGAGTTTGGGATCAAGTCAGGTGTCTTTTTATCTCCCTCAGGACGATTTGTAGCCTTTTACCGTATCGATCAGAGCCGTGTGGCCACCTACCCTATCGTACGACTAGAGGATCCGATCGCCAAGTACGACCCGATCAAATACCCCATGGTCGGGCAAGCATCACAGCAGGTCACTATCGGTATATACGACACGGCAACCGACAAAACCATCTACCTAAAAACCGGAGCTCCGGAGGATCGTTACTTGACCAACCTCGCTTGGAGCCCGGACGAAAAAAGCATATACATCGATGAGGTCAGCCGAGACCAAGAGAGTTGCCAGCTACGTAGGTACGACACAGAGACCGGCGACCCACAGGGGGATGCAATACTGGTCGAAACTGACAAACGATACATTGAGCCACAGCACAAAATAGAGTTTGTACCCACTCGGCCCAACCTTTTTGTACGACTGAGTCGCATTGATGGCTACAACCACCTGTACCTCTACGACACGGCAGGCAAGCTGGTTCGCCAACTGACAAAAGGAGCTTGGGAGGTGATGGACTTCGAGGGAATAGATCCGCGCGGAAAGTATGCCTACTTCATAGCCAACAAAGAGCACCCTACCTGCTCCGACCTATACCGCGTCGCCCTAAAGAGTGGCCGTATCGAACGACTGACCCAAGGCGCCGGCACACACCTCGTACAGCTCGCACAAGACTGCTCCCTTGCATACGATGCCTTTTCGTCCAAAGAGACACCCGGCATAGCGACGATCCTCAACCTAGATCGCCAAGTAAAATTCCACACCCTGAAGACTTGCCCCGTCCCGGAAGATCTTAGCACGAGACCGGTGGTGGAGCTGGGCTCGATAAAAGCGGCAGATGGGGTGACCGATCTGTACTACAAACTCACACGCCCCCGCACACTGGAGGCGGGAAAGCGGTACCCGGTGATTCTCTACGTCTACGGAGGACCACACGCACAGCTGGTAACCAATAAGTGGTCGTCGCTCCGCTACAACTGGGACAACTACATGGCGGAGCAAGGCTATATCGTATTCACTGTAGACGGGCGTGGCTCAGCCAATCGAGGGCACGCATTCGAGAGCATCATACACCGACAGCTGGGAGTATGCGAGATGGCCGACCAGATGAAAGGAGTGGAATACCTCTCCGGTCTCCCATACACCGACATGGATCGCCTGGGAGTGTTTGGCTGGAGCTTTGGGGGCTTCATGACAACCAATCTGATGCTGACGCATGGCGACAAGTTTAGGGTCGGAGTCGCAGGAGGCCCCGTCATGGACTGGCGCTACTACGAAGTAATGTATGGCGAGCGGTACATGGACACACCACAAGAAAACCCCCAAGGCTACGCCCAAAGTGATCTGACCACTCGGACACAAGACCTCAAGGGTCGGCTCCTGCTGATTCACGGATCGGTCGACCCCGTCGTGGTGTGGCAAAACTCCCAAAAGTTTGTCCACAATGCTATCCGCTCAAGAGTCCTCGTAGACTACATGATTTACCCAACGCACGAACACAATGTACTTGGTCCGGATCGAGTACACCTCTATATGACCATCACCAGATATTTCAAAGATTTCCTATGAATACACTCGTAATCGGAAGTGGCGGACGCGAGCAAGCTTTGGCATGGAAGATTGCCCAAAGCTCCACCGTGGACACAGTCTACATAGCTCCGGGCAATGCCGGCAGACTTTCCAAGTGCCAAAACATCCCCCTAGACCTCGGTCATCCGCAAGAGATAGCGGACTTTGTATCCAAGCACCAAGTCCGACTCATCGTTGTCGGACCGGAGCAACCCTTGGTGGATGGGCTGGTCGACAAGCTGTCGAAGCTCTGCCCCAATGTCCATATCGTAGGACCCACAGCCGAAGGCGCCAAGCTGGAGAGTAGCAAGCAACATGCCAAGGAGTTCATGAAACGCAATGGCGTACGCACAGCCGCCTACCGAGCATTCAAGCGAGGAGAGGCATTGGCGGCTCAGGAGTTTTTGAGAGGTCTAAAGAGTGGCCCCTATGTACTCAAGGCCGACGGACTGGCGGCCGGGAAAGGCGTACTGATCCTTGACGACCTGAATGAAGCGTGCCGTGAGGTTGAGGAGATGCTTGACGGAAAGTTTGGGGCGGCAGGCTCCACAGTTGTCATCGAGGAGTACTTGAAAGGGATCGAGTGCTCCGTCTTTGTACTCACCGATGGGACTAACTACAAGATCCTGCCTGTCGCAAAAGACTACAAGCGCATAGGAGAAAAAGACACCGGTCCCAATACCGGAGGCATGGGGGCGGTATCACCGGTCCCCTTTGCGGACACTACTTTCATGAAAAGAGTGGAAGAGGAGATCGTAAAACCGACCATCCAAGGGTTGAGCCCCGACTGCTACCAAGGATTTGTCTTCATCGGCCTAATGAATATGGAAGGAACCCCCTACGTGATCGAGTACAACTGTCGCATGGGAGATCCGGAGACCGAGGCGGTGATGCTACGGATAGACGAGGACCTTGTCCCCTACCTCACCTCCCTCAAGGAGCAAAAGCTGGGGACCCTCCCGGACATCAAGGAAAGTGCCAACGTGGCTCTCACAGTAATCATGGCCAGCGATGGGTATCCCGGTGCGTATCAGATGGGGACCATCCTCACCGACATACCGGCCCCGACAGAGGAGATCGTCGTCTTCCATGCGGGGACAAAAGTAAATGCCGACAAGCAGACTGTCAGTGCCGGAGGACGTGTGCTGGCCGTCTCAGTCCTGGCCGACAGCATCCCGGATGCCCGTGAAAAAGCCTACCATGTACTGAAGGGGATCGGCTTTGGCAACGCCTACTACCGTCGCGACATCGGGAACGACCTGCTCTGAACCTATGCCGCACTCCATACTGCAGCAGCTATTCCCTCGGATTCCGGAGACACTGCAAACACTGCTGACCAGGCCTATAGCAGTGGTTGTGGTGGGGCTGGGGCTTATGAGCCTGCTCTATCGCCACTGTCTGCTGTGCTATGGCTCACGAAAAGCACCTCTACTACCGTTGCTCCTATTCGGGCTTATCATCCTCTCATTGCCGGAAGTAACGATGGCAAAGATGAGTGCCATACCGATGATAAGCGCAGCCTTGGTGGTCCTTTTCGTTGAACTGCTAGTGATCTCGTACGCCAGGCAAAACTCGCCGTTCATCTCGTTCAACTCCGGTGTCACTATTGCGACACTTAGCTTGTTTCACCCGGGGTATTTGGCACTCCTGCTCATCCAGCTCCAAAAGGCGGAGCGACTGAAAGTCAATACGCCCCGACACCTATCTGCCCTGACACTCGGCTTGGTGACGACACTCCTTGTGGCCCTCATGCTGAGTGCCCCGCCCGAGTGGACTGCCTTGAGGAGTACGATGCTGGGGTATATCTCTTCACTCAGAGTGACACTCACACTTCCGATGCTTCCCATCACCTCCATGCTAGGGGTTGGTATCATCGTGCCGGCACTGTCCGCTCAAGGCTATTTTACGCAACGACGCTCTACGTCACGCTACCGCTGGATGCTACTGTTGCACCTCCTCATGATGTGGGTGCTGCTTATCTTGTACGCCCTCTACAGTACGCAGAGTGGTTATCTCATCAGTGCTCTGTTTTTTGGGAGCAGTGCCTGCCACTACCTTATCACCGACTCCGGCAGCTCTCCGGCACTCAAGTGGGCTTTACTTGCGGGAGTCTTACTCTGCATGATTGGTGCGTTCTCCACTATCTCACAACCCTGATTTATGCTCGACTTCCTCATCAGCTACGGCTACATTGGTGTATTTTTGGCGGCATTCTTGGCGGCAACCGTCCTACCCTTCAGTAGCGAAGTGGTATTGGCCGGAGTGATGGCCACCGGTGCGAACTATGTCACCCTCATCATCGCCGCAACCATCGGAAATGTCCTAGGCGGTATGACCTGCTATTGGCTGGGCACCCTAGGCAAGCGTGACTGGATCACCAAGTACCTGCGGATGCCCGAAAAGCAAGTCGACAAGTGGACCAACTACCTTCAGGGAAAAGGTGCCTGGATGGCCTTCTTTGTCTTCATACCGGGCGTGGGAGACTTTTTTGCCGTCGCACTGGGGCTCCTGCGCGCAAATGTATGGGCAGTCTTGGGCTTCATGACCGCCGGCAAGCTCCTCCGCTACCTAGTTTTGGGAGAGGGAATCCGCTTCACGGGCAAGCACTGGAGTAGCATTGTGGACTTTGCACACGACGAGCCAATTCTCATTAGCCTTATAGTGGTTGCGATACTACTTGGTGCCCTAGCTTTCATCCTTGTCCGCTGGTCCAAAAAACGCCACTCAACCGACAACGAAGCCTCCCCCAAATAAACGGTGCAATCACGGCCAATGGCTCAATCTATTAACCTCAGCGGCAAAGAAATACTCCGGCTCTCCGGCCCGGTAATGATCTCCTTTGTGGCCCACAACCTGATCGGGGTCGTGGACACCGCCTTCCTAGGACGCTTGGGCGAAGTACAACTTGGAGGTGCCTCTATGGCAAGCCTTGTCTACTTCTGCATCTACACGATAGGCTTTGGTCTAGCCAGTGGTACCCAGATCATCATCGGACACCGATACGGTGCCGGCAAATGGGGGAGCATAGGGCATGTGCTTGGGCAAAGCCTGTTCCTACTCTGCGGAGTGGGCATAGCGATGACCATACTGGGCTTTCCGCTGGGTCGCTGGCTATTCACCACACTACTGAGTAGCGACGCCGTCTCAGCCTCAGCGATCCAATACTGGGAATACCGCGCATTTGGGTTCACATTCGCGTTTGCCAGTTCCTCCTTTCGCTCCTTTTTTGTAGGCACCTCCGACACCAAGGTACTCACCTACAGTTCAGTCGTCATGTCCATCGTCAATATCACCCTGGACTATGCCCTGATCTTCGGCAATCTCGGACTCCCCGCCATGGGCGTAAAGGGAGCGGCCGTTGCCAGTGTGCTAGCAGAAGTGTCGGGCATACTTTTCTACATCATCTACATGAGGCGAAAAGTGGACCTCCGACTCTATGGTATCGACAGGGCAAACCTCCTTGATTGGGACAGTGACTTGCTCAAAAAACTGGTGCACCTCTCCATCTACCTCGTCCTACAAGCCATGCTGAGCCAATCCGTTTGGACGGTCTTCTTTTTCATGATCGAAAGCCTTGGTGAGCGAGAGCTGGCGGTCGCCTCCATCGTCCGTAGCTTTTACATCCTACTCTTCATTCCCATCAACTCCTACAGCACCGCAGTACGCAGTACTGTGAGTCACATCTTCGGTGCCGGCGACCCCTCCAAGATCCACGGCTACCTCCACACCGCCCTAAAAATATCTGGCACCACCATGCTCCTCCTGCTCCTGGTCGTCAATAGCTTTGCATCGTTTTTTCTCAGCATATTCACCAACCAACCGGAGCTCATCCAGGCCTGCATTCCCTCACTGCGAGTCGTGAGCATAGCCCTAATGATATGTAGCCTTGGCGCCATGTACTTTAGTGCAGTCGGCTCCACCGGTGCGACCCAGCGCGTCTTTCTCATCGAGCTAATCAGCATAGTCCTCTACCTAGGGCTTGCCACGGTACTTGTATATGTCCTACACGCACCTGTCCACCTTTGCTTCGCTGTGGAGATCTGCTACTATGCGCTCATTGCACTTCTCAGCATCCGCTTTGTCCAAAAGGAGAAGTGGAGCAAACTCTAGTAAAAAAGTATCCACTACTAAAAATCCCCTTTCGAAAGAAACGTAGCCCCTACAACGAGACTCTAGGTTCCATCGGGTGAGACTGTAGTTTCTACGGGGAGAAACTGTAGTTTCATACGGAAGAGACTGTAGTCTCATGCGAGGGAGACTACTTGCATTGGGGAAATTTTGGTACTCTGAGGGGCTTTTTCCAAAAAAGCGCAGAGACTAAGGACGCCGATAGTAGGCAACCGGTGGCGAGATGCACTCTTGCCCCGTATGGATATCATAGGCACCGACAGATAGGGAGACCAAGTCTTCGTCCTCAAACCTTTCCCAGGGGATTACGACTTGACATTCGGTCGTCACAGCAATCAGATTGTCGCCGGTGTCGGTGTCAGGATCGGCACCATGGTTCCGACAATAGACCGAGTAGAGCAGACGAGGCTCCTCATTGCTTGGAGAAGTCCAAGTCACAGAGAGTCCTTTGTCCGTTTTTTCCAAAGCTAAGATGTCAGGAGCAGGCGGTGGTGGTGAGCAGGTACTATCGGCTCGGCACCATATCGGGCGCGGGAGTACGGGGGCGACAAAGAGAGAGTCGCGGAGTCCTCGATGCAGCGGAAGAGCTAGGTTGGCCACCTGATCCGCCCTAAAAAAGCTGACCCCGGCCAGCGTACTGTCACGCTGGACTAGGGCGACCTGCTCCAAGACCTCCTCCACAGGCCAACGCCCCTCACCGGGAAGCATGCGATATGCCCCCAGTCCTATGACGATGGGTAGATCCACGCGAGACTTCCAGTCCTCAATGATCGGGAGGAAGCTCCGCCCACGAATATAGTGCATCGGTACAATAAAGTCCACCAGACTATCCTTGGCCCAAGCCACGGGATTTTGGCACACATCATCGAGAGCTGTCCAGGCCCCCTTCTGATCATGACCGGCTATGTGACGCTGATAGGTCCCCAGGGTGGCACAACTAAAGAGCACAGCAGGACACTGTCGCTTGACCTCATCATGGACAGTACGGACGATAGCGGTAATGTTTTGGGTCCTCCAATCCCGAAGGGAGAGAGACGTACCGGCCTTGAGGTAGGCTTGGCGGTCCGGGAAAGATCGGGTGTTTTCGGGATAGCGGATGTAATCTAGGTGTATTCCATCAAGCGCATACTTTTGTAGCAGCTCCGATACAATCCGCCGGAGATGATCGGCCGTGGCCGGATTAGCCGGATCCATATAGGCCTCACGCTTGTACTCAACGACCTTGCGTGGCCACACCTTGACATAAGCCGTGGAAGCCAGCGAGCGGCGGTACCAACGACCACCGAGAGGGAGAGCAACTAGCCACGCATGCACGGCCATTCCCCGCTTGTGACACTCATTGATTGCAAAGGCAAGGGGATCGTATCCAAACTTTCCTTGTCTTGCAAACAATGGGTTACCCGGCTCCACCGACGAGGGATAGATCAGATCCCCACGCCCTCGCACCTGCAAAAAAACGGTGTTGATCCCGGCTACTTGTAGGCGGTCCAATAGTTGAGTCAACTCCCGCTTTTGATGCCCCTCATCGGAGGAGGTCGGCCAATCCAAACCGTAGACAGTGGTCAGCCAGACAGCCCTCATCTCGTACTTGGGGCGGTGAGGCCCGGCGTGTGCATCCGGACAGAAAGTGTTGGTGACTACGAGGAAAAGCAATAAAAAAGCTGTGAGCCACAGCCCACATTTCCTCATAGAGCGACGTGGTCTATCAAGCGCACTTCGCCACAGTAGACGGTAATAGCTCCGACAGGTTCCCGGCTCTCCCCCCACTCCCGGAGCTCCTCCAGCGTGGTGCCATCGACAATACTAAAATACTCAACCCGGAGCAGTGGCTCTTTTTCGATCATACGTACCACCGCCTCTCGCACTTCGGAGACAGATGCGCCGGACTCTTTTAGCTCCTTTCCTGCCAAAAGCGCCTTATATATAAGTGGGGCAACCGCACGCTCGGCAGGCGTAAGCCTATTGTTACGCGAGCTCATGGCAAGCCCATCCGGTTCCCGGACGACTGGGCAAGGGACTATCTTGACATCTATGTCCGGTGATAGCTCCACCATCCGGGCAATGACTGCGATCTGCTGAAAGTCCTTGAGACCAAAATAGGCATACGTGGGACGCACCAACCTGAAAAGCTTGCTGACAATCCACACAACACCCTGAAAGTGACCCGGTCGATACTGCCCCTCCATCACTTCGGCCACATGACCGAGATCATACTGAGGAGGGCACTCGTTCGGCTCATAAACCGCCTCGGGGGTTGGCATGAACACCACATCCACACCGGCCGACTCCAATAGATGCAGATCATCCTCATCATTGTGCGGATAGGTCTGTAGGTCCGTGGGGTTGTTGAACTGAGTTGGGTTCAAAAAGACGCTGACAAAGGTGCAGTCGCATTCACTTAGCGAACGCCTGATCAGGCTGAGGTGACCCTCGTGCAACCCACCCATCGTGGGGACAAAGCCTATCGTTTCATTGGTATAGTGAGCTCGAACCTGCTTGAGCTCCTCTTGGGTACGTACTACTTTCATATTTTTCAATTGATCCTTATTATTGTATGGTCCACTCTGAGTTGGGCCATTAGTTTTGGTCTTTTCTTCGTTTCAACTCTCTGTAAATAGGCAATCCCACCAAGACTGCACTCATGATGATCGTATAGACCAAAAAACCATCGATGCGTCTATTCGTGAGCAAGACAATGTACACTAGGAATCCCCATAGCGCCAACAGACAAGCCATCTGTAGCGTCCCCATGCGTCTGGGACGGCGAGGATATTTGTTTGTACTCATCCTATAATATAGGTGTAGATCGCCAGTAGCAGAAGTACTAGCAGTATCAGGACAATGATGGTCCGGATAGATCCGGCAGTCTTGGGGAGTGGGGTGCTGTCCATCGCCTCAGATGGATCGGGGAGGGCTAGATAGCCTTCGGCACGCAATAGACGCACAGCCGACTGTGCATCAGCCTCACTGACCATGAGCGATACCCCCTGAGTAATCCCTTGCACACCACCAAAAACTTGGTTGAGGGTCTCACCCGAGACAACGGCTCGTATTCCCTCGCTTTCCAGCCGAGCCTTGGCCAGATGTACGTCCACAGCATTTAGGCTGTTGTAGACGACTACGTCACAGGCTTCTCTCATAGGCTTTCCACAACCTTTTTGGCGACCTCCATACCTTGCGCAATGCGCTTGGCCATACCGATACCATCCCTCATTCCACCGGCAATCACAAGTGTCGGATAAGCACGGCCAATACGCTCAAGGGCTTGGAAGCGCTTTTCGTAGCTCTGGTCGTATTGGGGGATGGCATGAGTGTATTGCACCATCTCCAGTAGGGATGGCTCGATACCGCTTGGGATCTGCATCATTGTATAGAGTTCGTCGAGCCCCATCCGGATAATCTCATTCCGAGACTTTCCATCAAAGAGGTGGCGGTCACGCATTCCCCCCATGAATAGGGTAAAAAGTGCACTGTCGCTGTGAGGCACCCTACCCCTAAAACAGGAGCTCGGAAAAAGAATCCCAAGGACGTTGCGGTGCTCCCGGCTAGGCACCAACCCACCAAAAGCGTTTCGTGTAACCCCTGGCAAATGATCAAATCCGACAACGACTTCGATCATTGGGGCATATGGGAAATCACTCAGCACACCGGCTTCGTCCGCTATTGTGGGAGGCAAGATCGGGACCAATTGGTCGCCACGGACAGTTGTCACGACAAACTGTGTGGTAAGCGTGTGTCTCCGGTCCGACTCATCAAGATAGCTAACCTGCCAGGTTTTGTTCGGACCTTCTTGGAGCAAAATATCACGAGTACTCAGGACAAATTGCCCTTTTTGCTTAGCACGGAGGTAGATCCCCTGCACCAAGTTGTCCAGCCCACCCTCGGCCGAAAAGACTTTTTTGGTGGCCAGCCTGTCGCGAGCTGTTTTCTTTTCCGAAAAAGCTTTGCGGATTGACCCTCCTATGAAGCTACCATAGTTCTGCTCCAACGCATACAGCTTGGGCAACGCAAAACGGGTGATAAAGTGATACGGATCACCTGCATAAACACCTCCAATAAAGGGGTCAACAGCATAGTCGACCATAGATTTTCCCAAACGCCGTTGGGCAAGATGTCCGACGGTCTCATTGGGGTCGGTCCCTCTTTTTCTAAAGGGTTCGAACGGCAATGAGAGCTTGTCTCTCCACGAAAAAAGTGGAGTAGACAGTCCGCTTACCGGCCCGTTGGGTAAGGCATGAAAGCGACTTCCTTTCCAGATCCATCGACATTCGGAGGCCGGATCAGCCACCTCCAACTTGGCAGTAGGTGCGGCGTAGTCAAAAAGCTCAACCACCTCCGGAGCGGACACACTCCCGGTATTGGGGCCGACCTCGTAGGTATATCCGGATTGGTGTCTCGTCTGAATCTGACCACCCAAGCGATGAGACTTTTCCAGTAGGACAAAAGGTACGTTGCACTTATCAAACTGTGCGGCCGCGGCAAGCCCTGTCAGCCCACCGCCGATAATGACCACCGGGGTATCTATGCCGTTTTTATTCTCTTCCATCTGATTCATCCATTAGCCGGACTTACTTGCGAATAAGGCATACACAAAACACCGACCAATTTTAGTAAAAGAAAGGCTCTGAATAGTTAGATCCAACCGAATTCAGAGCCTTCGTTTGATTTCGACCCTTCTCTACTTTTCAGGCCAATTCACTTACTGTTGTCTTCGTGACTTTTAGTCGAATCCACATGTACATGCGTGTCACCATCCTCACTGTTTATATTCAGCCTAAGCTGGTCACGACTACTGCTTCTCTGGAATACCTCCAGTCCAAAATAGGGGATGACAGCAAGCAGGTGCTCAAATATCTCACTGACAATCTGCTCATACACTGCCCATTCTGTGGTGTTGGTGAAGAAGTAAAGCTGCAACGGCAACCCCTGATCACCCATAGCCTGATGGCGCACCATGCAGGTAAAGCCCTCTTTTTTGACCGTGCCCAGACTCAACAAATAGGATTGAATGTACCTCCTAAAAAGCCGGATATTCGTCACATTGCTAAAGTGATCCAGCTCCTCTACAAGGTTGACCTTGTCCAATGCCGGCTGTAGAGCCGGAGTGTTGTGTAGCTTGGTGACAAAGTCCTCGTCCACAAAGCTGATCGTCTTCACATCGACAAAAAGGTTGCGTTGCATGCGCCTACCGCCGGACTGTTGCATGCCACTCCAGTTTTGAAAAGGACTGGAGATAAGGGTATATGGGGGGATTGTATATATCGTCTTGTCAAAGCTCCGAACCTTGATCGTCGTGAGAGATATATCCTCCACATCTCCATCTACCTCAGTGCCCGGGACGGTGATCCAATCACCCACCTTTACCATATTATTACCGGATAGCTGGATGCTGGCCACGAACCCAAGCAACGTGTCCTTGAAGACCAACATCAGCACGGCAGAAAGAGCCGCCAAGCTACCAAAAATGGTACGCATGTCGATGCTGAAAATCAGAGAGACAATGTAGAGAGAGACAATAAAGTATACGATCACCTTTATTGCCTGAAACATGTTCACAAAAGGATTGTCCCTATACTGCTCATGCGCAAGCATCCAATTGCGTCCGGCATCCAAGACCGAGGCAACTATCCGTACGATCAAGAGAGAGATATAGACGGCAGCCAAGGTTCCGAGGATGGTCTTGACGATATGAGCATTGGGAAATGGTACGCTAAGCAGCTGAGAAAAAAGATATACCGATACGATCCTAATCAGACGAGGGACAATGTTCGTACTGACAATGTTTACACCCTCAAATCCTTTTATTTTGGACAAAACCCTGGGAATCGAGCGCAAAAAAAGGATCCGCAACAAGAGCTCAATGATTGCCACAGTGACAACCACAAGTCCAAGTACGGACAGAATGTATAGTACCGACCCCTCCTCAAGTTGTATCGGGAAGCTATCGATGAGTCCCGAGACAAGCCATCTTAGTTCGTCCATTTTGTTTCTTTTTTTTAGTGATTAGTTATTGAGGTACTTGATATCGTAGGTGGTTCTGGCGTGGTCGCTGACCTCAGGCTCGCTGACCACTGTTGTCTCCTGTATGATCTGTACCGGGCGATCATACTTATCACACAAGTACGAAAAAGATGAGTGCTCGATACGATCCTCAGCCTCTATTTCCATCGTTGCAAGGTAGTTGCGTGACCTAGTGCCCATCACATAAGTCATGAGCATATCCGGTGCAAAAGGCATAGAAAGTGCGTTGAGGTCAGGGAATAGATGGTTCTCCACATTCTTATAGTAGGACATCCTGATATTGTTTCCACCGGTAGTCCGAATACCCACGAGGTTGCCATCCTGCCACTCATAGGATATCACCCGATCATCGGTGACCGACTTTTTGAGCTCCGCACCGACGACAGTAGAGTCGTACCTCTGCTCTTTTCCTCCCGTACAACGCACGGATACAAGGTCGACCATCCCATACTCATCGAGATTATAGTTGGCCACTATAGGGGTGTCTCCAACCTCGCCCGTTCCCTGGAAGGTGAGGATCTTATCCTCGTACACCTCCACCTCTATCAAGCTCTCGCCTATTACCGCACCGGATCCGTCCACCGTAACAGACCTGGCCCATGAGCAGTTTTCCTCATCATCCCACCCAAAGGTCATCAAGCCGGATGTCACGCCATCCTTGGTCACGATGATGGAGTCTACCAGCGGACTAAAGGCATTGGCAGAGCGTGTGCGATTCAACCTCCTCCGGACGAGCTCGAATACCAAGATACCTGCACCGGCTCCGAGGCCAAGCATTAGGAGGCTTTTTAGCGTGCTGTTATTCTGACTGTTGGTGTTTTGTCCATTCATGATTTTTCCTATCGCTATGTGCTGTTGAAACTCCCACCCATCACAAAGGTAGTCATTTTTCAGCAGACTACCTGTCCTAGAGTTCACTTCAAGATTTTGCAAGTAAGGAGAGGTACAAAAGGTACGAACGAACCCGTTACTTTCCGAACGGTCGCAATGTCCACAGCAAGGGTTATAAAGTCCACGCTATGTACTTCCAAACTATTTTTCCCGGTCGAAAAACTTGAAATCACAGTGTGGTTTATTCAAATCACAATGTGATTTATTCGCGTCACAATGTGATTTGAACAAATCACATTGTGATTTTATCTTTTTCTTGGACATAAGTACCTTTTTCTCCGACCTCGCCGGCTTTTTGTCCCGGCAAAAATTGTCTGTCGGGAAGCCCGGAGACCGTCACGAAGTACTCGGCACAAGCCATAATAACCTGCGGAACGGCACCCTCTCAAGGAGGGGGCTAAAAAAAACGGCCTACCCCGAAACTCGCTAAAGTTTCGGAGTAGGCTTATTGTTTTATGGAGGGGGAAAAGCTCCCCCACCTCCATACTGTTCTGCGCAGCTACTTAATTCTTACGCATATCCTCTACCGCAGCTTGTGCAGCCGCCAGTCGGGCAATAGGCACACGATACGGAGAGCAAGAGACATAGTTCAGGCCCACCCTGTGACAAAACTTCACAGAAGCCGGTTCGCCACCATGCTCGCCACAGATACCGCAAATCAGATCCGGACGGACAGACCTACCACGCTCGGTGGCCAGCTGAATAAGCTGCCCCACACCATGCTGGTCGAGGACCTGGAATGGGTCGACCTTCAGTATCTTCTTCTCAAGATAAACGGGCAAGAACGAAGCTATATCGTCTCTTGAGTAGCCAAAGGTCATCTGTGTCAGGTCATTGGTTCCGAATGAGAAGAACTCCGCAGAGGAGGCTATCCGGTCAGCTGTCAGTGCGGCACGCGGCACTTCGATCATCGTCCCGACCTTGTACTCAATAGTGTCGCCATATTGCTCAAAAAGATTCTCTGCTGTGCTTCGGATCACACGCTCCTGCTCTTTGAACTCATACAGGATACCTGTCAGTGGGACCATGATCTCGGGGATTGGGTTGAGCCCTTCGCGCTTTAGGTCCAGTGCGGCTCCGATGATGGCCTTGGTCTGCATCTCCGTAATCTCAGGATAGCTGTTGCCCAGACGGCAGCCACGGTGACCCAGCATAGGGTTGAGCTCGCTTAGGCTGGCGACACGCTCTTGGATCTTCCGTACCGAAATACCCATCTCCTTTGCCATCTCCTCCTGACCATGAAGGTCGTGAGGGACAAACTCATGCAGAGGCGGATCGAGTAGACGGATGATGACCGGCTTATCGTTCATCACACGCAGTATCTCACGGAAGTCGTTTTGCTGGTAGGGGAGGATACGTGCCAGAGCCTCTTTGCGTCCCTCGGCATCCTCTGCCAGGATCATGCGACGCATAGCCTTGATCTTGTCGCCCTCAAAGAACATATGCTCCGTGCGGCACAAACCTATACCCTTGGCACCGAAGTTCAGTGCGACCTTGGCATCACGAGGGGTATCAGCGTTGGTAAAGACCATCAATTTGGTGTACTTCTCGCAGAGATCCATGAGCTCTTGGAAGTCGGGATCCAGCTCTGCCGCCTTGGTCGTTATTTCACCTTCGTATACGACTCCGGTGGTTCCGTTGAGGGAGATGTGGTCTCCTTCTTTGTAGGTACGTCCATCCACGGTCAGTGTGCGAGCCTTGTAGTCAATGACTAGTGCACCCGCTCCGGACACACAGCACTTACCCATACCGCGAGCGACCACGGCGGCATGGCTGGTCATACCGCCACGTGCGGTCAGGATACCATCTGCCACTTGCATTCCGACCAGATCCTCGGGTGAAGTCTCGTTGCGCACCAGTATGACACGATGAGCACCATCCTCACGCAAACGCTTAGCATCCTCAGCAAAGAACGTGATAATACCCGTCGCTGCTCCGGGTGATGCTGGCAGGCCTTGGGTGATCACTCTGGCTTTTCGCTCGGATTTTTCATCAAAAATCGGGTGAAGCAACTCATCAAGCTTATTGGGGTCGATCCGAAGCAGAGCTGTCTGCTCATCAATCAGCCCTTCATGCAAGAGGTCCGTTGCTATCTTGACCATCGCTTTGCCGGTACGCTTGCCGTTGCGTGTCTGCAAGAACCAGAGTTTACCCTCTTGTACGGTAAACTCCATATCCTGCATGTCCCGATAGTGTTGCTCGAGTTTGTGCTGAATATCAAAGAGCTGCTTGTATATTTCGGGCATTGCCTCCTCCATGGAGCTCATCTTCTCGGCACGCTCTGCCTCTGATATTCCGGCCAACTTGGCCCAACGACGTGAGCCCTCCAGAGTAATCTCTCGTGGGGTACGCACACCGGCCACGACATCCTCACCCTGTGCATTGATGAGGTATTCGCCATTGAAGCGATTCTCTCCTGTAGCCGCATTTCGTGAGAAGCAGACTCCGGTGGCGGACGTGTCGCCCATATTGCCGTACACCATAGCTTGGACGTTGACGGCTGTACCCCACTCCTCAGGGATTCCCTCCATCTTGCGGTAGACAATGGCACGCTCATTCATCCATGAGCCAAACACCGCTCCGATAGCTCCCCACAGCTGGTCATAGACATTGGTCGGAAACTCTTTCCCAGTACGATCCAGGACCGCTTTCTTGAAGCGTGCCACCAACTCCTGCAGATCCTCAGTGGTCAGCTCTGTATCCTCCTCTATCCCCCGTGCTTTCTTTACCTCCTCTATGATTTCCTCAAAGGGGTCGATGTCATCTTTATTTTCGGGCTTTAGTCCAAGGACCACGTCACCGTACATCTGTACGAAACGACGGTAAGAGTCCCAGGCAAAGCGTGGATTATTGGTCTTTTTTGCCAGCCCTTCTACCACCTCATCGTTTAGTCCGAGGTTGAGAATAGTATCCATCATACCGGGCATCGATGCCGGAGCACCGGAGCGGACGGAGACAAGGAGAGGATTGGACACGTCGCCAAAGGTGGACCTCATCAGTCGCTCCACCTTCGACATATTCTCCTTTATCTCAGGCAGGATAGCCTCCTTTGTGGCTTCCTCACCTTTATCATAAAACTCATGACACACATCCGTGGTAATGGTGAAGCCGGGAGGAACCGGTACTCCGACCAGATTCATCTCCGCCAAGTTGGCTCCCTTTCCGCCAAGCAACATGCGCATGTCGGCACTACCTTCGGCAGTACCATCTCCAAAAAAATAAATGCGTTTCTTTGATTCGCTCATAATACTATTACTAATTAACCATTCTTTTCCAAGAATACCATAGAAATATGGGTTCTAAGCATTCAAAGATAACTAAATATCCCAATATAGCCGTTTGCTTCTAGCCATAAACGATTTCGCTTCTGCGCAATAGAGAAAACGCCACTATGCAGCCCCCAAAAACATCTACAACTAAGCGACAACCGAGAGTCGAAAAGGCGTACTTTTCCTACAAGCGAACAAGTGGCCATCCGAACGCTTGCGTTATTGACAAATATTTCCTATCTTTGCGTAGAAATTGCGGAAGTAGCTCAGTTGGTAGAGCACAACCTTGCCAAGGTTGGGGTCGCGGGTTCGAGTCCCGTCTTCCGCTCATTCCACGAACTCTAAAGTGCTGTAGGTCGATTGACCTATGGCACTTTTTTGTAAGTTTCGAAAGGGTTGGAGTGGACGAATAAGCCATCAAAAAAGGTAGCTTGGCAACTCTCACTCACGAGACATTGCCAAGCTACCTTTCTTTGTTTTAGTCGGGAGCGCTCAGAATCAGCTACCTACTGACTGCAGAGAGGTCGCCCTAAAGTGCTCCTCTGCATACTTGCGAGTAATGTGAAGTGACTTTTTACCAGAGGAGGGAGCTTCAAACATTGCATCTGTCATGATTGACTCAAATATGCTCCGCAAGCCACGGGCTCCGACCTTGAACTCCACCGCTTTTTCCACGATGAAGTCGTACACCTCCGGATCAATCTTGAGATCGACACCGTCCATTGCCATAAGCTTGCGGTACTGCTTTGAGATGGCATTCTTGGGTTCGGTCAGGATTCTCTTGAGCGAGTCAGGATCCAGCGGAGTAAGGTAAGTCAGGACCGGAAGTCGACCAATCAGTTCAGGTATCAGCCCGTAGGACCTTAGGTCGGCCGGTGTCACATACTTTAGGAGGTCATCACCCTCCTCCTTTTTGTGTCCTCGAGTGGTGCTGTTGTAGCCCACCATCCTAGTATTGAGACGCTGGGCTATCTTTCGCTCTATGCCATCAAAAGCTCCTCCACAAATGAATAGTATGTTTTCGGTATTGACCAGTATCATCTTTTGCTCCGGGTGCTTACGTCCACCCTCTGGAGGGACATTGACATCGGCCCCTTCTAGGAGTTTCAGCAGGCCTTGTTGTACGCCTTCGCCCCCTACATCACGAGTGATACTGGGGTTATCCGCTTTGCGTGAAAGTTTGTCCACCTCGTCGATGAAGACAATCCCACGCTCAGCCGCCTCCACATCGTAGTCTGCCACTTGCAGGAGTCTACTGAGGATACTCTCGACATCCTCTCCTACATATCCGGCCTGCGTAAAAACGGTAGCATCCACTATCGTAAATGGGACCTTGAGCATCCGTGCGACCGACTTGGCAATCAGTGTCTTTCCGGTGCCGGTGGGTCCTACCATGATCATGTTGCTTTTGTCGAGCTCGACATCTTGATCCTCGGGGTTGTTGAGCTTCTGTTTAGCCTTTCCGGTCTTGTTTAGTCCCTTGCTGTAAAGTCGCTTATAATGATTGTAGACTGCGACAGCAATACTCTTTTTGGCCTCCGACTGTCCGATGACATACTCGTCCAAAAACTCAACTATCTCTTTGGGCTTTGGCAGATCCTCCAGATCAGGGAAGCTAAAGCGCGCTCTTTTGCTCTCTGCTTCCTCAGCGTTTTTGACAGCATAGTGCACTGCATCAGCACATTCATTGCATAGGTAACCTACCGGACCGGGGATGAGGTACTTCACCATTTCTTCCGGCCGGCCACAGACACTACAGGTGTGGCTGTACCTTGACTTCGAGTTTTTTGCCATTTACTTTTTATCTTCACTTTTTGTGAGGACCTTGTCGATCAATCCATACTCCAACGCTTCCGGAGCAGTGAGCCAGTAGTCACGGTCGCTGTCTTTCTCTATCTTGGCCACGGATTTGCCGGAGTGCTTGGATAGGATCTGATAGAGCTCTTTCTTTATCTTTAGGATTTCTCGCACGGTTATCTCCATGTCACTTGCTTGCCCTTGCGCACCTCCCAGTGGCTGGTGTAGCATGACCCTTGAGTGGGGTAGCGCAAAGCGCTTGCCCTCCTTGCCGGCTACCAAAAGCACAGATGCCATACTCGCCGCCATACCGGTGCAAATGGTGGAAATATCACAGTCAATATACTGCATGGTGTCGTAGATACCATACCCTGCATAAACACTGCCACCGGGAGAATTGATGTAGAGAGAAATATCCTTGCCCGGGTCACTGGTCTCCAAAAAGAGCAGCTGAGCCTGTATCACGTTGGCCACATAATCATCGATCGCAGTTCCCAAAAATATAATACGATCCATCATCAAGCGACTAAAAACGTCCATTTGTGCAACATTGAGCTGACGCTCCTCTATGATTGTAGGGGAGATATAACCACTCGATGCTTGGCTGGTAAACTTCGTATAGTCATCCAAGGCCTGACTATTCAGCCCTAGATGCCGGGTTGCGTACTTTTGAAACTCGTTGTTATTCATATTTTAATCTTCCTATAATTGTTACTTCACTATAAGGGTGGCAAAAGGATACGGGCTCCGGCTCGTCTATCAAAAGCCGATCGGACCATTGTAGTCCAAAAAGGCACGCATCGCCATCGGTAAATAGTTGATCACCTCACTAGCAGTCACAGACTCCTCCTGGTACTCCGATCGGTAAAGATCTGCCGCGTAGCCGTGCATATACACCCCCTCAAGGCAGGACAAAAGCGCATTTTTCTCTTTGCCAAGGAGAGCAAGCAGTATGCCGGTGAGGACATCGCCTGTACCGGCTGTTGCGAGACCGGGATTTCCCGAGGAGTTGAATAGAGCAAGTCCTGTACGAGCGCATATCACCGTGTAGGCACCCTTTAGCACCACATTGATCTTGTACTCCACAGCCACTTCTTTTGCCTTGCGGTACCTCTCGTACTCAGAGTGGCACCGTCCAAAAAGGCGATCAAACTCACCGGCATGAGGGGTAATAATCGAGTCTACCGGCAAAAGACTCAGCAGGGAGTGATCCTCAGCCAAATGGTACAGGGCATCTGCATCCAAAATGATCGGTTGCCGGTAGTTTTTTAGCAGGTTTTGGAGAGCTTGCCGGCTTTGCACGGATCGTCCTATCCCGGGACCGATCGCAATAGCATCGTACCCCTCCAGCTCTGGCAAAGTGCTCAGGCTAGACTCGTTGGCATCCTCATGGACGAGTGCTTCCGGTACAGTGGTATATAGGACCGGTCCAAAACCCTTGGGGACGTGGACAGTCAAGTGCCCCACCCCAGCAGTATACGCAGCCTTGGCCGACAAGACAGCGGCACCCATCATTCCCCTACTGCCAGCGATCAGCAATACCCTACCATAGTCGTACTTATTGGAAAAGCGTGGACGCTGACGCAGTATCCCGGACATCTCTGCCTCTCCAAACAGGCAATCATCCACCCCTGGCGTGGCCGCTCCATCGTCAAGACCGGCATTGATCACCTTCCAGCGACCGACATAGGCCTCATTTTCGGCAAAAAAGAAGCAGAGCTTCGGCCCATGAAACGTATAGGTGTAGTCCGCTTGAATCACATTGGCAAGGCTGTTGTTACCATTATCTTCAGCCCACAGCCCCGATGGGATTTCCAGTGCCACCACCGTTCCGGATTGAGCATTTATATAGCTGGCCACACTCGCCAAAGCACCGGTAAACGGAGTAGTCTGATCCAGTCCACAGATTCCATCCAAGACAATCGTCTTGTCATCAATCACCGGGGGATGAAAGTCCGTCACGACCTCAAGCGTCGGAACATTACCGGACAAAATCCTTTTTTTGGCCCACAAGACAATATCGGGAAGTGTACCGGTGGGATTGAGCAAAACCACCTCCACCGGATGCTTCTGCTCAGCCAGTATGGCCGCTATCAAGAGTGCAAGGGCTCCGGTACGGTTGGGCCCGGCAAAGGCCACCATCCTACTCCGCCCCCTAAAATCCCTTTGGTATTGGACACTAAAGGCGCTAGCCAGTTTTTCCAAGATCTCCTCGGATGTCAGTGCCCCAACCCCCATCATTGCCTTACTCTCTATCGCCTCTTGCGATTTGCGGTTCAGTACTTTTAGCATGACCTTTAGTCTTAGATATTCAGTTTTGCGGTATCAAGGCTCAAGACAAGCCCCATCAAGATTTCTGCACCTACTTCAGGGTGTCAAATGACTCTCTGGCACGCCCTTTTCCAAACGAAAACATCGCCAATCCCCTCTCTGTGGTTTTGCCAAGTGAGGCAAGAGACAACCCCAAAAGGCCGGCAAGTCCAAGCTTGATTTCACGGAAGAGCAGAAGCACGACCTACAGCCCCCATACAAAGCATGAGAACCATCAGGCCTCCCCCTCTCATAGAAAAAGGGAAAACCTCTGGTTCTCAACTAACCTTATATACCACAACAAGTCGAAAACCCTCGATCGTGTTGCGTCACTATGGATGATCAGTTTCCCTTAGACATATCAGCCTCGGCACGTTTATCCAAAAAGATATGCAAAACATAGCCTAGGATGACTGTACCCAAACCACAGACGAGGGCAACATTGGACTGGGGCATGATGTCAAAAAAAGCGATAAGCATCAAAAAGATTGCTCCCAAAATCATCATGATGATCCCGATATATCTCATAGTCGTTATTTTTGTAAGTTTTCTACGGTCGTGTGACCTTGTTCCTATCGTATCACTTGCCACAACACTCAATGCTCCCATAGAGAGAAGCCTCAATCCTCGTGACAAAAATGGTGACCCGGAAGGGATTCAAACCCTTGACCTTCAGAACCGGAATCTGACGCTCTATTCAGCTAAGCTACCGGGCCATTTCAATCGTGTGACACAAAGTTACCAATAAATTCAAACATACCGGGCATAAGCACACATTTTCTCAACCATGGAGGCAACTCACCCCAATAAGAGCCAATACTGACTGCGCCCTCGGACCGACAGAAATGCACGCCACTACGTCCTTGAGAAAAAAACATCTAGCAGCAAAAGACAACTCTGTGTAGAGACACTTATTTATTACTAGCCGGCTATCGTCTTTTTCTGCACATTTCTCATTAGAGCATCAAGGAGCTTTTCCCTTCTAGCCGTGAAAGCAAATTCTTCTATCCGTGAAAAGCTATGCTTCTATCCGTGAAACCGATCGCTTCTATCCGTGAAACTCGAGGCCACCTGCAACCACCTGATTACCAACCCCTCCAAGCAGGGCGTTTTCACAAAAAAGACCCTATTTTCCAGGCTTTTAGCATCCTAGGTTAGAGACACTTTCGCATTGAGGTTCACAGGATCCTTGCATCCTTTGATCCTCACCAAGGCCATTTGGTAGTTTTTGAAAAATAAGTATCTTTGCGCAAGCAAAGTAACAGTTGCGGTAGTAGCTCAGTTGGTAGAGCGTCGGCTTCCCAAGCCGAAGGTCACGGGTTCGACCCCCGCCTACCGCTCTGGTTGTGCCAGAGGTTTGTTCAAATAAGTATTATTTGGTACCTTTGCACAGCAAAATCAGGGCATAAGATTTATTTCAGAGCTCATACAGCGCAAATACAGGGGCAAGTCCTACACGGTCAGCTCCTAGTGAACTCCCCCAGGGCTTGATCGCAGCAAGGGTAGCTGGTTGTAGCGACGCGATGTAGACAGCTTGCCCACCCGCCTCTTTAGCTCAGCTGGTAGAGCAACTGATTTGTAATCAGTAGGTCGTTGGTTCGAATCCGACAAGAGGCTCTGTAGATATAAAAGGTTGCTAGTCAGTGTTTCATACGCTGTTTAGCAACCTTTCTTCTTTTATCTCTCAGCGACTTTAGTGCCACCTGAGCGGTGTATTTGGGCACAAATGGGTGGAGGGTGTATTTATTTGCGAATCGCCGCAAATTCTCAGGAGCAATCCGTAAAGTCTTGCAGTCAAAAGGGGGCCCCAAAAACGAGCCCTTATGCAACGGTCTGAAAAGAGAGAGGGCTTTTTTCATTACCCCCAATTATTCAAAGGTATCCAGCTAGCAGAAGTCTAATTGTTTGAGTAAATTTGCGGAGATCTATTGGGATAGTGCCACAACTCCTAATTTGTGGCGTGCTTTCCCTTTCTCTAAAAAAGACTCGCAAGAAATCTATGTCCGACACAAGGATCAAAAAAGCCCTCATCTCCGTCTACCACAAGGACGGCCTCGATGACCTCATCAAATGTCTTGTGGAACACCATGTTGAATTGGTATCCACCGGTGGCACACAGGAGTACATTCACCGTCTCGGATACGCCTGTACAGCCGTAGAAGACCTGACCAGCTTTCCCTCCATCCTTGGAGGCAGGGTAAAGACCCTGCACCCTGCGATTTTTGGGGGTATCCTGACGAGGCGCAACAACAGCGAGGATGACCGTCAGTGCAAAATGTACGACATATCACCAATCGACCTAGTCGTCGTGGATCTGTACCCGTTTGAGGAGACGGTGAGAGATGGTGGTAGCGAAGCTGAGGTGATTGAGAAGATCGATGTGGGGGGGATAGCTCTCATCCGTGCGGCAGCCAAAAACTACCGGGATGTCACCATCATTTCGTCACGCAACTACTATCGTGAGATCATTGACCTCCTCGACACTCAAGATGGTTGTACCACGCTTGAGCAGAGAAAGAGCTTTGCCACAAGGGCCTTCCGCTGCACATCGGATTACGACAGACACATCATGGACTACTTCGTGGGCCAGTCGGAGGCTCCGGAGACCCTCACCCTAGCTCCCGCATTTCCCCTGCGCTATGGTGAAAACCAGCACCAAAAAGGGACCTACTACGGGTGCGCCTTTGAGGATCGCTTTGAGCATCTCCACGGAAAGCAACTGAGCTACAACAATATACTTGACATCGATGCCGCCACTCAACTGATAGAGGAGCTGAAAGAGCCGGCTGTTGCCATCATGAAGCACAACACCCCTTGCGGGCTTGCTGTAAGACCCACGATATGCGAGGCCTACGTCGCAGCTCTGGCGTGTGATCCGGTATCCGCATATGGTGGTATTGTTGTCCTCAATCGTGTGGTAGACGATGCCACTGCAGAAGAACTGCACAAGCTATTCATAGAGGTACTCATAGCTCCCGGCTACAGCGAAGGTGCGCTAGCCCTCCTGACTCAGAAGAAAAATCGGGTAATCCTGGTCGACAAGATTGGGGAAGACTCCTCCATCTACTCCTACCGGAGTGCACTTGGTGGAATATTGGCGCAAGAGAGAGATAGAAGCATCGAGACCGAAAATGACCTCACCTACGCTACCGAAAAACGCCCCACCCCTGAGGAGATACGCGATCTACTCTTTGGGATGAAAGCGGTAAAGTTTTGCAAAAGCAATGCGATAGTACTAGCACGAGGTCAGCAGATACTCGGTGCCGGATACGGGCAAACCTCTCGAGTAGATGCACTGAGACAAGCTATTGCCAAAGCGAATGAGATGGGCTTTGATCTAAAGGGAGCCGTCATGGCCTCTGATGCCTTTTTCCCCTTTAGCGACTGTGTGCAGATTGCACACGAAGCAGGGATAGTCTCCATCATCCAGCCAGGTGGATCCGTAAGGGATCAAGACAGCATCGACTACTGCAATGCAAACGGAGTGTCAATGGTAATGACCGGTGTGCGCCACTTTAGGCACTGATTCCACGAGGATAACCGGTACACATTTTAACAGAATATTCAAGCAACTCAAATATGGGATTTTTCTCCTTTACTAAGAAACTTGCCATAGACCTCGGGACGGCCAATACCGTTATCATCAAGGATGGCAAGATCATCGTGGACCAACCCAGCTACGTCACAATCAACCGCAAGACTGAGAAAGTCGAGTGGGTGGGCGATGAAGCCTACAAGCGGTTTGAGAAAGAGAACAACGACCTAATGACCGTCCGTCCACTGCGTGATGGTGTCGTGGCAGACTTGGTGGCAACCGAGTATATGATCCGAGGTATGATCAAGATGGCGGACAACAAGCGCCACTTTTTTCCCACCTCAATGAAAGTGGTCGTATGCGTACCATCGGGCAGTACCGACGTGGAGATTCGCGCCGTACGCGATGCGGCAGAGAAGGCCGGTGCCAACGAAGTATACCTCATCTATGAGCCCATGTCGGCCGCTATTGGTATAGGATTGGACGTCATGGAGCCTATGGGGAACATGATCGTAGACATCGGCGGTGGAACGACTGAGATAGCCGTCATATCCCTAGGTGGTATCGTGAACAACAAGTCCATAAAAGTTGCCGGAGACGAGCTGACAAACGACATCGTGGACTACATGAAGACGGAGCACAGCATCCGAATCGGAGAGCGCACCGCTGAAGAGATCAAGAAAAATGTAGGCTCTGCACTCGAAGTATTGGAGGATGAGCCTGAGGACTTTGAAGTCATCGGACAAGATCTCGCAAGTATCCTGCCCAAGACCATACAGGTCAACTACAAGGAGATCGCACGCTGTCTCGACAAGTCTATCCTGAAGATTGAAACAGCAGTCGGCAATGCGCTGGACAACACCGCTCCAGAGCTCTATGCAGATATCTACAAGAATGGGGTGTACCTCAGCGGTGGTGGTGCGCTACTCAAGGGACTTGACAGACGCCTGAGTGACAAGTTTAGGATTCCCTTCATCGTAGCAGAGGATCCTCTATATGCCGTTGCAAAAGGCACACATATAGCACTGAAAAACACGGACAAATACACCCTGCTTTTCAAGTAACCTATCTACAGCCTATAGAGTCTCATGGAACGGCTCATAGAGTTTCTCAAGGCAAACGGGCACACGTTGCTCTTTTTGGTCCTTGAGTTTGTTGCCATAGCCCTGCTAATCAGCGGAAGCAAGTACCGTAGCAGTGTCTTCCTTAGCTCCGCCAATAGTGCCATAGGAGACGTGATGGAGTTGTCACACACGGCCAATAGGTACATGGGACTACAAGAGGCCAATGTAGAGCTGATGCAGCGCAACGCCGATCTAGAAGTGGAGGCTCTCAGGCTCAGGAGTATCCTGGATCGCCTAACGGTGGACTCTCTCTCTTGGAAAAGGTTGTCCAAAGACACAGTGGATCGCACTTTTCCGTACGACTACGTGATAGCCAAAGTGGTTGGGAACACCCAATTCGGGCAAAAAAATTACATCACCCTGGATGTCGGTGAAGCAGATGGTGTGAAACCGGACATGGGTGTCGTAGGGGCTAATAGTATCGTGGGGGTGGTCGAGGCAGTTGGTAAAAAGTACGCCAAAGTTATTCCTCTGACCAACCCACAATTTAGTCTCACCTGCAAACTATCGAGCACCGACTACACAGGTACCCTTCACTGGGCTGGACCCGACCTAGGAGAGATACAGCTGACCAACCTTCCAAAGCATGTGAAGTACGAGGTCGGAGACTCTGTCTTCACGAGTGCTTACTCTGCCATCTTTCCGGAGCACCTCTTTGTAGGGACCGTCAGCGGACGTGGCAAATCAACAGATGATAGCTTCTTTGCGCTGGACGTCAAGTTGGCGACAAACTTTTCTACCCTCAAGTACGTCTATGTCTTGAGGAACTATGAGCTGGAAGAACGACGAGAAGTAGAGGAATACACCGTCTGGGAAAAACATTGATGATGACAACCGAACCCTCTGAGAGACTAAGATGCTGAATCAATACACCCGACTTTTTGTGAGCACGGCAGTACTGCTATTTCTTCAGGCTATACTGCTGAACCATTTGCGCCTCTTTCACTACTTCCTGCCAATCATCTACCTCTATGGTTTTGTAAAGATGCCCTATCAGGCGCCCAGAAGTTTTCTCACGTTGTCTGCCGCCATCACAGGTTTTGTCCTAGATCTAATGATGAACACTCCCGGACTAAACATGGCTGCCGCAACACTGACTGTCTACATGCGACCTCAAATTTTGAGGACCTTGACGACAGAGGAGACCATAGACGAAAGTGACGGGCTGCTCATCCCCGGGGCAAGGTCTATCAGGGTGGCACCATATCTACTCTACCTACTCCTCTTTACCCTCTTACATACCACAGTGTTGATGTTTCTTGAGGTGCTGTCGGTCCGATTGTTTGTGGCAACCATTCCCTACATTTTGGGAGCTACTGTCCTATCTGCAGCACTGTATTTGCTATTTGACGCTCTCAGCTTTAGGACAACGGACAACTAAATGCCAATCATCCACAAAAATAAGTACCAACATCGACAGTATATCATCGGGAGCATCATGTGCCTGGTGGTGCTTGCCTATGTAGTACGCCTGTTTTATGTACAAGTGCTCAACCCTGAGTACAAGTATGCGGCTGACAATATCGCATTTTACCGAAAAACCCTGTACCCGTCTAGAGGACTCATATACGACTATAAGGGGCGCCTAGTCGTCTACAACCGACCGACGGCTACGATTCAGGTCATCATGAGGGAAGTTGTACCCTTTGACACCCTAGAGTTTTGCTCAATACTCCAAATCTCACGTGATGAACTGGAGCAGCGTTTTTCTGATCTAAAAGACTTACGCAAAAACAGAGGCTACTCTGCCTATACTCCTCAAGAACTCTTCTCACAAATCACCCTTTCGGAAGCAAGTCTCCTAGAAGAAAAACTCTATAAATACCCCGGATTTTACATCAACCACCGCACCGCACGAGACTACAACTACCCGTCCGGTGCCCTTGTCCTAGGAAGTGTGGGTGAAGTAAATCAAACGACAATTGATCGTGATCCATACTATGTACCAAGTGACTATGCGGGTACTACCGGTATCGAAAGAAGCTATGAGCACTTTTTGAGAGGGCAAAAAGGAACCTCTGTCCTGCTAAGGGATGCGCACGGAAGGATCCAAGGACAATACGATGATGGCAGGCTGGACCAAGAACTAACATCCGGACACGACCTCCACCTGAGTTTGGATATACTCCTACAAGAATATGGCGAGAGATTGATGAAAGGAAAGCGAGGCGCCATAGTGGTCATCGAACCCAAAACAGGAGAAATCCGAGCAATGGTTACTTCTCCATCCTATGATCCCAAACTACTCGTAGGCCGAAACCGTGGTGCCAACTATCTTGCCCTTCAGGCTGATCCACAAAAGCCACTATTCAATCGTGCCACAATGGGAACCTACTCCCCGGGGTCCACATTCAAGCCCGTACAAGCCGCCACATTTTTACAAGAAGGGGCTATTCGTCCCGAAACCACATACACTTGCTACCGTGGGTACCCACTGCTCGGCGGTCGTCCGGCCTGCCACGGTCATGCCTCTCCACTAGACCTTAGGTACGCACTGGCCACTTCTTGCAACGCCTATTTTTGCTGGGGACTCCGTGAGCTACTAGACAACAGGGCCCACTACCCTACTATACAAGAGGCTTTTGAGCATTGGAAAGGACACATTGTCAGCATGGGGTATGGGTATAAGCTAGGCATCGATCTTCCCTCCGAAAACCGTGGATACATCCCCAATGCCCAAGTCTATGATGCCATCTACGCAAGGCGATGGACATCATCATCGATCATCTCCATATCTATCGGCCAAGGAGAGATACTGGCAACTCCTCTACAAATGGCCAACTTTGCTGCCATTGTGGCAAATCGTGGCTACTACTACACGCCACACTTGGTGAAAGAGATTGAAGGACTTCCCTTAGACTCTATTGGGGTAAAACTACACCAAACGGGGATAAGGTCCGATCACTTTGACGTCATTGGCCAAGGGATGCGCATGGCTGTCACCTCAGGTACTTGTAGACGAGCCAATATACCAGACATCAAGGTTTGTGGCAAAACAGGAACAACCGAAAACGTTCACGGCAAGGACCACTCACTCTTCATCGGATATGCTCCACAGGAGGATCCACAAGTGGCTGTTGCGGTACTGGTGGAAAATGCTGGGTTTGGTGCCACCTTTGCACTGCCTATTGGGCGACTAATGATTGACTATTACTTGCATGATGGGACAATATCAGAATCCTCCAAGGAATATGAGACCAACATGCTAAATGCAATAATTGCTCATTGAGTATGGCACAGAACAAAGGAACCGTTTTCTTTAGGAATCTGGACTACCTCACCATCCTACTCTACCTGACCCTGTCCATCATAGGTTGGCTCACCATATACGCCGCAAGCTACGACGTACAACTCGATGGCAGGATCACCCTCGAAGGTCGAATCACCAGCCAATTGATCTGGATGGGTGTATCTCTTTGTGCCGCAATGGCAACACTACTACTCGACACCGCACTATACAAAAAAATCTCTCCTTACCTATACCTATTGATGCTAGGGGTATTGGTAGCCACTATCTTTTTGGCCCCGGATATCAAGGGATCACGCTCCTGGCTTGTCGTGACTGACACAATCAGGCTACAGCCGGCCGAGTTTTCCAAAGTCACAACAGCCCTAATGCTTGCATGGTGGGTAGATCGCTTTGAGTTTAGTATCACCCGCTTCTCAGATCTTCTGGTCTCTTTTTTGATCTTTTTGGCCCCGATGAGCATCATCATCCTACAATCAGAGACTGGATCTGCGCTGGTCTTCTTTGTATTTGTTTTGGTTCTCTATCGGGAAGGACTGACGAGTGCCATACACATGTTTGGTCTTTTTTTGATCATTCTTTTTGTCCTTACCCTCGCCTTTGCCGAAACAACGTGGGGACTAACCGAAGCTGTATGGGTAGTGGTACCACTTTTTGTCTACCTCTCCACAGTCATTGCATCTGAGATCTACTGCCAAATACGAAGCATGCGATTGGCGGCACTCATCATAGCACCGTCTTGCTTTGCTATTAGCCTGCTTGTCAACGCACTTCATCCGATTAGCTTCGCCTATCCTGCGCTTATTTCCTTGGGATTGCTCATTGCTTTTGTGGGATTTCAAGCCCTCGGAAGGCGCGGAAAGCACGTTTGGGCACTTGTGCTATTTGGTCTACTGTCCATCAGCTTACAATCGGGAGTGGAGTACTTCTTTGAAAACATCCTCCAGCAACATCAGCAACAACGTATCTTGGTCTCCCTCGGGCTCAAAGATGACCCCGCCGGTGTCGGCTACAATGTCCGCCAAAGTCTTATCGCCATTGGGTCCGGAGAGCTTACTGGCAAGGGGTACCTAAACGGTACACAGACCAAACTCTCCTATGTTCCGGAACAAGACACGGACTTTATCTTCTGCACAATCGGAGAGGAGCATGGCTTTATCGGAAGTACGATCCTGCTTCTGATCTATCTCATGCTGTTGTTGCGACTGATCCGGTTGGCTGAACGCCAGACATCACGTTTTGGGCGAGTGTATGGATACAGTGTGGCTTGTATTCTTTTCTTTCATCTGACGATCAATATCGGGATGGTGGTGGGGTTGATACCGGTGATCGGTATACCTCTTCCGTATATCAGCTACGGAGGCTCCTCGCTTCTTAGCTTTACCATCCTCCTATTTATCCTTCTGAGACTCGATGCTACGCGTAGTATCGATCCATAAGCTTCTATTCACCACAGGCCTGCTCCCACTCAGACATCAAATTTTGCATCTTGTCGGACAATTCGGCATACCGCTTCAGTAAGTCGGGAGAGGTATCCCCCATACTCAAGTCATGCTCAATCTTGGCTTGCTCCTTTTCGTTCTCCTCAATCTCCCTTTCCAGTTTTTCAATAAGCTGTTGCTTCTGACGTTCGAGACGCTGTTGCTCCTTCTGCTCCCGATAGGCGAGTTGTCCGGTTGAGACCTTTTGGGTACTGTCACCCTCTGCCTTGGTCTCCTCGCCGGACTCCCTGACTTGTAGCTTTCGGACATACTCCTCCATGCCCCCCAGGTGATTGATGACAGCCTTGTCCTTAAACTCAAACACCTTATCTACCAGTCCATCCAAGAAATCTCGATCATGGCTGACGATGAGTACTGTCCCCTCATACTTTTGAATAGCCTCCTTCAGCACCGACTTACTACTCAAGTCCAGGTGATTGGTTGGCTCATCAAGGATCAAAAAATTGGACGGAGAGAGCAACAAACGTATCATAGCCAGACGACTACGTTCACCACCACTGAGGACACCCACTTTCTTTTCTGAGACTTCGCCACCGAACATAAATGCGCCAAGAATATCGTTGATCCTAGTCCGTATCTCACCAATCGCGATATCATCGATTGTCTCAAATATGGTTTTGTTGGGGTCCAAGAGCGTAGCCTCATTTTGTGCAAAGTAGGCCGTCTCCACTTGATGGCCCAACTTTATCATTCCCTCGTGTGGCACTTCTCCCATCACCCCTCGTACGAAAGTCGTCTTTCCAGATCCATTTTTTCCCACAAGTGCGATCTTGTCTCCACGCTCCACTGTCAGGTCTACCCCACTCAGGACGACATGCTCACCGTACGCCATCCGAAGGTCCTTTACGATCAGTGGATACGCACCACTCTGTACCGTTGTGGGGAAGGTAAAGTGAATCGCCTGGCGATTGATCTGATCCACCTCGATACGGTCCAGCTTCTCCAGTTGTTTGATACGCGACTGTACCTGCACTGCTTTAGTCGCTTTGTACCTAAAACGCTCTATGAAGTCCTCTGTCTCCTTGATGAGCTTTTGCTGGTTTTCAAACGCCCGCATTTGTTGCTCGTAGCGTTCTTGTCGGAGAGCCTCATAGCGCGAGTAGCTCACCTTGTAGTCAAAGGCTTGCCCCAAAGAGAGCTCTATCGTACGCGATGTGGTGTTGTCCAAAAAGCGCCTATCATGGCTGACGAGAATCACGGCCGCATGGGTCTCGGAGACAAAGTTTTCAAGCCAGATGATGGACTCCATGTCCAGGTGGTTGGTTGGCTCATCGAGGAGCAAAAGGTCAGGACGTGCCAGCAGGATCTTTGCCAGCTCGATCCGCATCCTCCAGCCTCCACTAAACTCAGCAGTCCCACGATCCAGATCCTCCTGTCCAAACCCCAACCCCTTGAGTGTACGCTCCAGCTCCGCCTCTTGTTGCTCAGGCTTGTACATAGCGAGTAGCTCTGTGGCGTTGGCAAGCCGCTGTACCAGCTCGAGGTATTCTACACTCTCATAGTCTGTGCGAGAGGCCATCTCTTCGGTGAGTTGGTCAGCGTGAGTTTGCAGCTCCTTTCCCCTCGCAAAAGCCTTGCGCGCCTCCTCTCGCACCGTGAGGTGATCCCGAGTAAGCATGTGCTGGGGGAGGTAGCCGATGGATGCATCCTTCGGGAACGAAACACTGCCACCGGTTGGTTGCCTCAGACCGGCAATGACATTGAGGAGTGTTGTTTTGCCGGAGCCATTTCGGCCGGCAAGGGCAATACGCTCCCGTGGGCTTACCTGAAAAGAGACGTCCCGAAAAAGGACATCAGCCCCAAAAGAGACCGATATATTATTGAGTGCCAGCATAAGTTAGTCCGATGCACGCTCTACCACCTCCTCTCCGGAGATGAGGTTATTCATGAGGGCATAAAAGGTCAGCCCAGATACCGTCTTGATATTGAGTTTGGACGTAATGTTTTTGCGATGGGTCATCACGGTATTCATACTAATGTTGAGGGCATCGGCTATTTCCTTGTTCGTCAAGCCCCGTGCCACCTCTTTCAGCACCTCCTCCTCGCGTGACGAGAGTCCTTTTTCAGCTGTGGATTCTTTGATCACATGGCTAGTCCTAAAAGACTCCCTGATCGCACGCTTCAGTGTCTCACAGTCCCACCTAGGGTGAATAACCAGCTGGTCGCCTCCCAGCCCGAGAAGAGCCTGCTCCGGAGACAAGGTCGTAATGATAGGGATCACACAAAAACGCTTACCCCGGAAAAAGTCTCCCCCAAGGGCGATCACACCATCCTCCACATAGAGAATGTCAAAAGTCTCAAGGTCACTGTCTCGAAATTCGCCCAACGACCCAAAAAGCTCGACAACAGCCTGTTCATTCTGTTGCTTGATCAGCGTTTTCAGGCCAATCATCTGCAATGTATCCCCGGTAATAAGTGCGATATGAGTAGTAGGCGTATTCATCACCGGTCGATCTTGTGCAGTTGCGCTTGCATCGTCTGCACCATGGGGATAAAGACTCTTGAGCGCAAGCGATTGTTGGCGGCCAAGTCATTTCTGAGCATCTGAAGACTATAGATCACCCCGTGCAATAAGTTTTCATCGTAGTTACCTCTTATGTGGCGTATCAGCACTTGCATGACATCTGCCACAATACTCTCCAGGCGATCATCCTCCGGCTCTATAGGCACTCGATGCTCCAGAGTGAGCGCATGGATATCACCGCCCAGCTCCCGGGCCAGATTCCGAAACATCGGGAAGAGCTCTTCCCGATCCCTCCGTATCCGACATTGTAGTACCTCCTCCAGCTCCACGAGGATAGGAGGGATACTCTCCATTATAGGGCTATCCGATCCACTTCGGCGCACAAAGGACTCCACATGAATCCGCACATTGGGGAGCTGACAGTGCAGATAGTCATTATTCGCCCTCTCCAGATAATCCACGACCAAGGGAATGTGTGCCGGTGATAAGTGGAGGGAGCCAATATAGTTGGGGTGCAGGTAGTTATTGGCGATGTGCAAAAAGAAGCTCATGTCGATCCCATGAGTCCTGCACACCTCCTGCACCGTGGCATTACCCAATCCGAGCTTCAACCCAAAGCGATTGAGCATAGGAAGAGCCGATGTATTCTCAAGGACAATATCGCTAAGTATACTCGATGATGTGATAGGTGCCATGTGCAAAAAGGACTGCTGTTATAGAAAAAAAAAAAGAGTGCGCCATCCGATGGAATACAGGGTGTGTCACAGACGCACCGGCATATCCACACTCCTACATGTGAGAGCGACTATACGAGGTCGCCAGCCCACCCTCAGAAGTCTCCTTGTACAGGCTAGGCAAGTCGTGTCCGGTCTGCTTCATGACCTCGATCACCTGATCAAAGCTCACCCTATGATAGCCGTCCGAAAAAGTGGCATACGTATTGGCATCCAAGGCTCTAGCCGCTGCAAAGGCATTTCGCTCCATACAAGGGATCTGGACCAGCCCGCAGACCGGGTCGCACGTCAATCCCAAGTGGTGCTCCAGCCCCATCTCTGCCGCATACTCTATTTGATTCAGACTTCCACCAAAAAGTTGATTGGCCGCAGCAGCAGCCATAGAGCATGCGACACCGACCTCACCTTGGCACCCCACCTCAGCACCGGAAATGGAGGCATTGGTGCGTGCGATGTTTCCAAATAATGCCGCAGTGGCCATAGCCCTTAGGATGGAGCGCATCGGGAAGTCTCTCGACGTCTTGAGATGATAGAGGACGGCCGGCAACACCCCCGACGAACCACAGGTAGGAGCTGTACTGACCACTCCCCCACATGCATTCTCTTCGGATACTGCCAGCGCATAGGCATAGACAAGTCCTCTGGACTTCACACTCTTGCTATACGTCTTGGCACGGATCAAGTACTCACCGGCCTTGCGTCTGAGGTTGAGCCCACCAGGTATGATTCCGTCCGTCCTCAGACCACGCTCCACTGCAGCTTTCATCACTTCCCAGACCTCCTCCAAGTGTTCGTTCAGACCGGGTTTCTCAAACCGAAGGACATACTCCCAGTAGTTCAGATGGTTGGCAAAGCAGTAGTTCATGATTTCAGCGATCGTATTGTGAGGATAAACCTCCTCCGTACGGCTTTCGTCAAAAGTCTCGTTGGCCAACGCTCCCCCACCTATACTGTAGACCATCCAATCCTCCACGACCTCCCCACTCTCCGAGAGTGCCTCAAACTTCATTCCGTTGGTATGAAACTTGGGAACCGTCCTAGGCTCCCAGAGGATTTCGGTGTGGGCTATAGGCTCAAGGACATTCTGGATCGCCACATCAGTCAAGTGTCCCTTGCCCGTGGCGGCCAAAGCACCATACAGTGTCACTCTGAACCTGTGGGGTGCCCCTTTTTGGTCAAAACGCTCGGCAAACATCTCTGCCGCTCGCTTGGGAGCCATCGTATGGCTACTGGATGGGCCACTTCCTATCTTGTATATTGTTTTTATCGACTCCATTCTCGCTTACTATTCTACAACACGGCTCTGTAGATTTTTTCAAGACATCCACTCAGCCATTGTAGCACAAAGTTACCCATTTTCCAAATAGGAGGAATTTCGGCTCTTCACTCAGCGGAAAAGCAATCCTCAAAGTAGCCAAAAACGGGGGCTTGGTTTTCAGACCATTGTTAGCGGCCTACGACAGACAGAGAATCAAGCAGTTGCAAAGGGACGAAAGTTTCACGGATAGAAGCAAAACTTTTCACGGATAGAAGCAAACGAGTAGACGGACCTAATGGGGACCTTTGCTCTCTGCACAAAAAGTGCAAAAGGAGAAGCCTAAATTCGTTTTTTCCGAAGTTAATCTTACATTTGTCAAAGGACGCTTAGTCCAAAAGCAGGAGAAGTCCTAGGCAGACACCCCGAATCAATCTACCTAAAACTCACACACAGACAAGGACAACAAACAATCGGAGCGACAAAAATGCCACATCTACGACCTATACAATACCTACGATCCCTGACACTGACAGCTATCCTCTTTTTGGGGGTTCACAGCGCATGGGCACAGGAAGATGAGATCCCACCACTCCCCATGGACCCCGAAGCCGTGACCGGCACACTTGACAACGGTCTCAGCTACATTATCCGACGAAACACCACCTCACCCGGACGGGCAGACCTGACCTTTGCGGTCAAAGTAGGCTCTAGCGTGGAAAGAGCAGACGAGGCCGGCTTTTCCAACCTCTTGTCTCAGATGGTGCTACAGGGGACAAAACGTCACACGGCGACAGAGCTTGCAGCGTTTTTTTCGGCCAGGGGGTTGTCACTGGACCAAGGAGTCAAGGCCACAGTCACCTACGACGAGACCCTATACACCATACACGACTTCCCAACCGGTGGGCAGGATGACCTAAGCGACCTACTGGGAGTCATCAGGGGCTGGAGCAACGAGCTAGTGCTCGACTCGCATAGCGTAGAGGAGGTCTGCCAAAAAATTATTGGCGAAATCGAGGCCGGGGATAGCGCTGAATCTCGTATCCGCTCCACGATACTGGAGCGTGTCCTCCCTATAGACCATCCATACGGCTTGCACACTCCGGTAGGCAACCCCAAGGTCCTCCGATCCTTTTCCTACCAAAGTTTGCGAGACTTTTATGCCAAGTGGTACCGTCCCGACCTACAGGGAATAATCGTCGTGGGCGATATTGATCCCCGGAAAGTGGAGCGTAGGCTAAAGGCCACCTTTGGCAACATCCCCGAGCCCAACACCACTATAGAGCGCACCTATCCGGAAGTCCCCGAGCACCATGAGCCCAATGCCATCGTCATCACCGACCGAGGCATCCAAAACACAACCCTCCTGATCAGCTGGGCACACACTGCGGCACCGGCAGAGATCAAGGCCTCCGCAGCCGGACTCCTCATGGACTACAACACCCAGATGATCAGTATGATGATGGAGGCAAGGCTCCAAAAACTGATCGGATCAAGCAACTCACCAATCCTACAAGCAAACTTTAGGTACACCCCTTTTTTGGACATCGCCATGACAGAAGATGCCTACACCCTCAGAGTGACAGCAGAGGGAACCAGATACCAAAAAGCTCTTGAGACAACAGTCCGAATGATACGGCAGACTCTGGAGAAGGGGTTTTCGGAGACAGAGTATCGAGAGGCAGAGAGCAAGCTACTGGAGCGCGTCAAGGGCTTCGTCGCCGATGAACACTTGGCCAACAGTGCACTGGCAAAACGCTACACCAACTACTTCACCCGAGGAGGCTACGCACCCGGAGTGGATCTCCAGAGTCAACTACTCTCCGCCATCGCAGAGCAGGTGACCCTAGAGACGGTCAACAAAAACTTCCGACTACTGGTCAACGACAAGCAAAGCCTAACCATCGTTGTGGTCCTACCCCAAAAGCGCGGAATGGCCATCCCGTCCGGCAACACCGTACTTCGGCAGTTTGGGCGCGCCTTTCACCGATAACTCCGGTCAAGGCCTACAGCTGCAAACAAAAATATAGGCGGAGAGCTTGTACGCTCCCCGCCTATATTTTTGCACATCAAGGGCAAAAGCAACCCTCGCTATAGGATGCTTGTCTCCTTGGTAAACGCTATGATCTCATCAATGTACCCAAAAGCCAGCCCCGTAACCGTATCCGCACATCCGTAGTACACAGCGATACGCTTGCTCTCCGGATCATGCAACGCAGCGCAAGGAAACGTGACATTGGGGACATCCCCCACACACTCATAGTACTCCTGTGGCGAAATAAGGTAAGGACCACTGCGAGCCAAAACCTCCCAAGGCTTCTCCAAGTCCAGCAAAGCAGAGCCAAAACTGTAGACATAGCCATTGGCACTGCGAAGCACGCCGTGATAAATCATCAGCCACCCCTCCGAAGTCTCTATGGGGATAGGTCCGGCACCAATCTTCAGGCACTGCCAAGCACTATCCTCAAAGGCGGCAGGAGCCATCACATGCCTGTGACGCCCCCAGTACTCAAGGTCAGGAGACTCGGAGTAAAAGATATCCCCAAACGGAGTATGCCCATTGTCACTCGGGCGGCTCAGCATCGCATAGTTGCCATTGATCCGGCGGGGAAACATCACCCCATTCCTATTGAAAGGCAAAAAAGCATTTTCCAGCTGATGAAAAGTCTTGAAGTCCTTGGTCCAAGCCACCCCTATAGTGGGTCCATGGTAGCCATTGCACCAGGTCACGATGTAGCGGTCATCGATGAAGGCAACCCGAGGATCATAGCCATACACCCACTCTCCTATCTCAGCATCCCGGCACTCAAACTCTATCTTATTCTCCTCAATGTCCCACTTGAGACCATCCTTGCTAAACCCCACATGCAGGCGCATGCGTCGATTGGTGTCGTCGCAACGAAAAACCCCGGCATAGCCATCGCCAAAGGGGACAACAGCACTATTGAAGATACTGTTGCTGGTCCTCAACGCATTTCGCCGGATCACCGGGTTCTCGGTATAGCGCCACATGACCTCCTTACACCCTTCCGGGCGATCTTGCCAGGGCATATTGGGGAGTGCCCCACCGTGGATGATTAGTTTACTCATTATTCAGATTTTGCTTTAGTTGGTTGGAAAAATATTTATTTCGAAATCTTAGCTCCGTTTTGGTCGTACGTAAAAGGCACAATCTTGGCACAAATGATACCCGGTATCGCCAGCAACACAGCGATCAAGAAAAAAGTCTTGTACCCGACAGCGTCACTGATAAAGCCACTCATCATCCCGGGAATCATTACGCTGAGGTTCATCAGACTATTGGCAATCGCATAGTGCGCCATCTGATGAGGTCCCGGAGCCACCTGCTGCATCATGAAAAGGCTCAGCCCCACAAAACCAAAGCCGTAGCCAAACTGCTCAAAAGCAATGCCCGTGGCAACCCACACCTCGTCCACAGGTGCCATTTGCGCAAATAAGAAAAAGACAATGAAAGGGATATTAAAGATCAGTGCCAGCACAAAAAGGACATTCTTCAAGCCAAAGTAACGGATGAAGTAGCCACTCAGGATACTGCCAAAGATGAAGCAAGCGGTACCTATAGTGCCATAAAAGAGCCCGAACTTCTCATTCGTCAGACCAATGCCACCGACTGCGATATCGGCTTTCAAAAAAAGAGGCGCCACCTTGATGGCCAAACCCTCCGTAAAACGGTAGAGCAATATGAATACCAAATAGTACCAGATGTACTTTTTCTCAAAAAAAGAGCGAAAAATATCCAGAAACTCCCGCATCGCCTCCCGCATCGTCCGGGACCGACCGGCCTCTTGAGCCACCCTCAAACGCCCCGGCAGGACAAAAAAGTGGTACACAGCCATACACAGCATGATCACCCCACCAAGTGCAAAAACCACACGCCAAGCATTGAGGACACCCATATCGACACTCATCAGCCCCACCAAGTAGACCAAGCCCCCCTTGGCCAAAATCTTGGCCAGGTTATAAAAAGCCCCCTGCCAACCTATATACTCACTCTGCTCATCAGCGGCAAGCTCAGCCATATAGGTACCATCACCGGCGATGTCATGGATCGAGCCGGAGAGAGCCATGATCGCCAAGAGCACCAAGGTGATCGTAAAAAAGTCGGAGAGACCAAGACTGGCACAGACCACCCCGAGGACCACCGATGAGATCAGCTCCGTGGCAAAAACATACCGTTTCTTGGTCCCCACCAGCTCCATGATGGGGCTAAACAAAGGCTTTAGGCTCCAAGGCAAAACCAAAAGCGAAGTCCAAAAAGCTATCTGGGCATCCGAAATCCCAAGATCCTTGAAAGCCAACACCGATACATCCGATATCAGGACATACGGCAATCCCATACTGAAGTAGACTGTTGCCACCCACAGTATGGGACTAATCTTTTTACTGCGAGGAGTGAGCGAATCTGTCGTCATCCGTTTCGTTGCTTATGCGTATCACTTACATTGTCCCCCTCACCGCTCCAAAGATACACAAAAGATGCACATACTTGCCCACCGGATCGGAACACCATCCGGGAAGCAGCGACACCGGTGGAGGAGAGAATTCCGACCCAGAGGTGATCAAAAAGTACACCCCTCGGTATCAAAAGTCCTCCCTATGTACTTCCAAACTATTTTCCCCGGTCGAAAAACTCAAAATCACTATGTGATTTGTTCAAATCACTGAGTGATTTCTTCGCGTCACAGTGTGATTTGAAGAAATCACTTAGTGATTTTATCTTTTCCTCGGACATACGCACCTTTTTCTCCGACCTCATCATCTTTTTCTCCCGTCCAAAATTGTCCTCCGAAAGGCCCGAAGCCCTTCACGACCTTCCCGCCACGAGCCCCAAATGCTCAGCCCACAGGAGGGGAGGTCAGCAAGTGAAGGTGCGACTTTCGCCACAAAAGGGTATATTTGTACATTAGTGTGCGTATGATTCCACACCCTACTTGGATGACAAAAGAGTAAATGAGGAGCTATATCGAACCGGTCGGACGTTACATCGTCCTCCTTGGCAGGGTTTTTAGGATCCCTCGGAGCTGGAGTATGTTCTTTCGCGAGTTAGTTCGTGAGGTGCACTTCCAGGGGGTTGGGTCGCTCTGGATCGTGATGCTCGTGTCGTTTTTCATCGGTGCAGTCATCACCATACAGCTGGGGATCAATGTGACCACTCCTCTGGTCCCCAAGTTCATCATGGGCTACTCAGCCCGCGAGATCATAGTATTGGAGTTTTCGAGTACGATCATGTGCATGATCTTGGCCGGCAAATGTGGTAGCAGTATCGCCAGCGAGATCGGGACCATGCGGGTGACAGAGCAGATCGATGCCATGAATATCATGGGGGTCAATGCAGCCAACTACATTATCCTCCCCAAGGTAATAGGGATGATGCTCTTTGTACCCATCCTGGTGGTTGTCAGCATGTTTGTCGGGATATTGGGGGGGTATCTCGGAGCTCTGATTACTCCGGAGATTCCTCTGACAGAGTTTATCTCCGGCTTGCAGCTAAACTTTCGTGAGTCACGCATCCTCTACTCGATCACCAAGGGTGAGGTCTATGTCTTTTTCATCACGACAATCAGTGCCTACTTTGGGTACACCGTGGATGGTGGTGCTCTGGAGGTAGGCGAGTCCACGACCAAAGCGGTCGTGTACAGCAATGTTGCCATACTCGTCAGCGACCTAGTCCTGACCCAACTACTACTGACATGATTCAGGCGAAAGGGTTGCAAAAGCAGTTTGGCGACAAAGCCGTACTCTGTGGTGTGGATGCCACATTTGACAGAGGAGAGTGCTCACTGATCATAGGCAAGAGTGGTGCCGGAAAGACGGTTTTGCTCAAGTGCTTGGTTGGGCTGGAGACGCCGGACGAGGGGCAGGTACTCTATGACGGCCAAGACCTGCTGAGGATGAATGCCGGGCGGGAGTCCAAGCTCCGACAGGAGATGGGGATGCTCTTTCAGGGCTCGGCACTCTTTGACAGCATGAGTATTTTTGACAACGTACTCTTCCCGCTTGCAATGTTTAGCCCCCTCAAGCGCCGCGACCGGAACGCACGTGTGAAGGAGTGCCTAAACCGAGTCCAACTGTGGGATGCTCGCTACAAGTTTCCGGACGAGATCAGCGGGGGAATGAAAAAACGCACCGCCATAGCCCGAGCCATCGTAATGAGTCCAAAATATCTGTTTTGCGATGAGCCGACCAGTGGACTGGACCCCGAGACCAGCAAAGTGATTGATGCGCTGCTCAAGGAAATCACCACCGAAAACAGTATCACCACAATCATCAACACCCACGACATGAACTCAGTGAAAAACATCGGCGACAAAGTGATCTTTCTCAACGATGGCAAGGTATCGTGGGAGGGACGAGGGGTAGACATCGAACACTCAGACAATAAGCCACTAAAGGACTTTGTATTCATCAGCCAACTGTAACACCAAATATAAGTAAGACAACGAGATGACCGAGGAGACAAAAAAAACCGAGAAGTCGCTCAACTTCATCGAGCAAATAGTGGAGGATGACCTTCGAAATGGTCTAAACGATGGACGCATCCAGACACGATTTCCACCGGAGCCCAACGGCTACCTACACATAGGTCACGCCAAAGCTATCTGTATCGACTTTGGAATCGCACAAAAGTACGGAGGGACGTGCAACCTAAGGTTTGATGACACCAACCCTGTCAAGGAGGATGTGGAGTACACCAATGCCATCATGGAAGATATCAAGTGGCTCGGCTTTGAGTGGAACCACGTCTATCACGCATCGGACTACTTTGATCAGCTATACGACTTTGCCGTAGATCTGATCAAGCGTGGCTTGGCCTACGTCGATGAGCAAACCTCCGAGCAAATCGCCGCACAGAAAGGGACGCTCACCGAGCCGGGAATAGAGAGTCCCTATCGAAACAGACCGGTAGAGGAGAACCTAGCCCTCTTTGAAAGGATGAAACAAGGAGAATTTCCGGACGGAGCAATGACTCTGAGGGCAAAGATTGACATGGGGCACTCCAACATGCACTTCCGCGACCCGATCATCTACCGCATCATGCACCACCCACACCACCGTACCGGCACAAAGTGGAAGGTATATCCCATGTACGACTTTGCTCACGGCCAGAGTGACTACTTTGAGGGAGTGACCCACTCCATCTGCACCCTGGAGTTTGTCGTCCACAGACCACTGTACGACTACTTCATAGATTTGCTAAAGACGGACGACTACAGGCCGAGGCAGTATGAGTTTAACCGCCTAAACATCACCCACACGATGATGAGCAAGCGAAAACTCCTAGAGCTGGTACAACGCAAGATCGTCCACGGGTGGGATGACCCTCGGATGCCCACGCTGGTGGGATTGAGGCGGAGAGGCTATACGCCGGAGAGCATCCGCAACTTCATCGACGCCATCGGGTACACCAAGTACGAGGGGACCGTGGATGTCGAGCTACTGGAGCACACCGTGCGCGAAGACCTCAATAAGCGTGCACTCCGCACCTCCGTAGTCCTGGATCCGATAAAGCTGGTGATCACCAACTACCCCGAAGACCAAGAGGAAGCCATGACAGCAGTGGACAACCCCGAGGATCCGGAGACAAAGACACACGAGATCGTATTTGGACGAGAACTCTGGATCGAGCGCGAGGACTTTATGGAAGATGCACCAAAGAAGTACTTCCGCCTAACCCCCGGCAGAGAAGTCCGACTGAGGTGTGCCTACATCGTGAAGTGCACCGGGTGTGTGAAAGACGCAGATGGCAACATCATCGAAGTACACGCTGAGTACGACCCCGATACCCGCACCGGTATGCCGGGTGCCTCTCGTAAGGTAAAGGGGACCATTCACTGGGTAAACGTCAAGCATGCCATCCCCACAGAGCTACGCTTGTACGACAAGCTTTTCCTCTCGGAGAATCCAGCCGAGGAGAAGTACGATGACCTCCAAGACTTGGTCAACCCTGACAGCGAGCAGATCATACCCACCGCCTATGCAGAAGAGTGGCTCAAGGAGGCAAAAGTAGGCGATCACTACCAGTTTGTCCGAAAAGGCTACTTCGTGAAAGACAAAGACAGCTCGGTCGAAAAACCGGTATTTGTACAGACCGTGACGCTGAAAGACAGCTGGAAAAAAGAACAAAATAACAAGTAACCCCAACCCGACCAAGCCTAATCCAAGGAGACAAGACTACCACAATGTATAGATACACAAGAGATATCCTGTTGCTCCTGCTACTCGCATGTACCACCATCGCTCACGGACAAAACAAAACCAACGTGATCGATGAGGTCGCATGGATAGTGGGAGACCAACCCATCCTTCGCTCCGATATTGAGCGACAGCGACTGTACTACGAGAGCATGGGGCAGCACTTTCCGGGCAATGCACGCTGCATTATCCCCGAGCAGATGGCCGTCCAAAAGCTCTTTTTGAACCAAGCGGAGATTGACAGCGTGCTGCCCAATGAACAGATGGTCAACCAAGAGGTCAATCGCTGGCTCGAGTCTGTCACAGCTGAGCTTGGCGGACGTGACAAGGTCGAGGAGTACCTGGGACAACGCTACACACAGATCAGAGAGGACCGTATGAAAGTCGTACGCGAGGAGTTTACCGTGATGCAAATGCAACGTCAATTGGTTGGCGAAATCGTGATAGCACCTAGCGAAGTCACTCGCTTTTACGACAAGGTGGACAAGGACTCCCTACCCTTTATTTCCCAAGCTGTCGAAGTACAGATCATCACCCTTACGCCCAAATTGTCAATGACCGAGGTCGATCGGGTCAAAGCCAAGCTAGTGGACTTTACCAATCAGATAAATAGTGGCAAGATGTCTTTTGAGACTCTTGCTCGCCTTTACTCCGAAGACAAAGCGACAGCGATGAAAGGTGGCGAGCTGGGATACCTAGGGCGCGCCGAACTGGAGCCGGAGTTTGCCAACGTGGCATTCAGCCTACGCGACCCCTCCAAAGTCTCCCGTATCGTCCAAACCAAGCGTGGCTATCACATTATCCAGCTGATTGACCGACGAGATGACCTGATCAATGTCCGTCACATCATGTTGCGCCCCAATGTTGATTTTGCTGAGCTTGACAAAACTACCGAACGACTAGACTCCATCGCCCACTTGATCCGGGTGGACAGTCTTGACTTTGGCACAGCCGCAATGTACTACTCGACCGACGAGGACACACGCCTCAGCAATGGACAAATGGTCAACGACAAGAGCCAGAGTAACCAATATGGCACCTCGCGCTTTCAACTCGAAGACCTTCCCCAAGAGATCTCCTCCGTCGTTGCCAAACTAAAGGTGGGAGAAGTCTCCAAGCCTTTTAGGATGTACAACAAAAACAACAACGAGGTCATGGCCATTGTCCGACTAAAAGAGCGACACGAAGGACATCGGGCAAACGTAGTGGACGACTACCAAGTCGTGAAAAGTATCGTCGAGGCACGCAAACGAGCCGAAGTGCTAGATGAGTGGATACGCGAAAAGCAAAAAACCACCTACGTACGCATCAGCCCGGCGTATCGCGATTGTGACTTTCAATACCCCGGCTGGGTCCTCGATAACTAACACATCGTACCCAAGCAGATGTCTCGGGATAAGCACCCCATACTCAGGACTCTTCTCAGTGCCGGGCTCCTACTGGTCGGTATGATTGCCAGCGGTGCAGACCGTATCGCCACGACCGGTCGACTTCCCTTGCTCAGTGAGAGGGACAGCATAGCTTCATCTATACAAGACAGCACTGGCCGCCCGACCAAAGAGCAGATCATCATCGACCATGTAGATGTCTGGAGCTACGACAAAGAGCTCAACCCTGACGCTCAAGTACTGCGTGGTAACGTGGTTTTCAAGCACAATGACGCAACCATGTACTGCGACAGTGCGCTTTTGTACGAAAAGTCCAACCGGTTTGAAGCCTATGGAGAGGTGCACATCGAGCAGGGAGACTCCCTCCACATCTACTGCCACTACCTTGACTACGACGGACCTACTCTGCTAGCCCGACTCCGCTATCTGGTGAGGATGGAGCACGGACAAAATACGCTCTACACTGATAGCCTCGACTACGACAGAGGCCTAGGCATAGGGTACTACGCAGATCACGGCACTATCGTCGACAGCCTAAATGTCCTCTCCTCCGTCTATGGAGAGTACGACACAACAACCAAGACGGCGACTTTCAACAACAATGTAAAGCTCGAAAACGAAAACTTCACGCTCTACTCCGACACCCTCTTCTACGACACCAACACGCACATAGCCACCATCCTGGGTCCAACCAGGATAGTCGGAGACAGTGGGGTCATCACGGCCACACGAGGCACATACGACACCGAACGAGATGTCGCCAACCTCCTAGACCGAGCCGAGATTACAAGCGACAAGTATTGGATGACCGGTGACTCCCTGAGGTACGATCGCCCCAACCAATTTGCCGAGCTCCATGGACACGTAGTCCTACGTGACACCGCACAAAGAGTGGACCTCAGAGGCAACTATATTGAGTACAACGAGGGGACAGGACATGGGCTGGCTAAAGATAGCGCCTATATCATGGAGTACTCCGAGCCCGACACCCTATGGGCACATGCACAAGAGCTGGAGCTCCTAAAAGTGGACTCCCTCCACAGTGTCTACAAGGGCAAAGGCAACGTCCGACTCTACCGAAGTGACATACAAGCCGTGGCGGACAGTCTACTCTACCTCACAGCAGATTCGCTACTCCACCTAATAGGCTCCCCATATATATGGAGTGGATCGTCACAAGTCACGGGAGACAGCATCACCCTCTACTTTGCAGACAGTGCCCTCCACCATGCTCACATCCGCCAAAATGCCTATCTCTCTGACCAAGTACGTGACAACTACTTCAATCAACTCAGAGGACGCGAGGTCTTGACCTATTTCTCAGATAACAAGATGGACTCCCTATGGGCGCGAGGAAATGCCGAAAGCATCTACTACAACCTCAACGCTGACAGTCTCCTAACCGAGCAAATACGGAGTCAGAGTAGTGCAATACTGATGCAATTCGACAATCAGGAGATAGAGCGCATCATGCTATTGGACAAAACCGTGGGCACCATCACCCCGGTGCCACTCCTGACATCAGATCAACTGATCTACACCAATTTTGTATGGTTTCCCGAGGGACGCCCACTAGGAAGCCTAGATATCTTCCGCGCCACACCTCTCCCCGGTGCTTCTATGAGCACAGAACTGAAAGAGGCCGCCAAACCACAGGGTAGCCTACTCTACGAGCCCGATCCGGAAGAAAAAGAAAAAGAGAAAGAAAAAGAGAAGCCAACCACAGAAGCACAACCCACAAAGAAGGAAGAGAGCAATGGGACTGATGAACTTTTACAAGCCCAGGAAGCCAAGTAAATTTAGATACACCTACCGGTACTACGATGCCAAGAAGGAGGAGATGCAAAAGCGCATTAGCCGAGCGCGACGTAAGTACTATCCCGAGGAGTTTGGCGACAAAGAAGAAGCCGAGCTGGTCAAAGACAAGCTCAGAGGCGCCTTTCACCAACAGTCGGATGTGCTAGGCTCTTACAAGCGTGGAGAGGATCTCCGAGGTGCGTTGCAACAAAAAAACTGGACCATACTCCTCATTCTCATACTCCTACTCGTCCTATTTCTCTGGTTGTACGATAATATCGGCATCCACTTCTTTTCTTTCTTTGGTTTTTAACTAATTTCCTATTCCCTCCGCAGCCCCATTTTCCTCAAAATAATAAGCCTCAAACCACTTGCCAACAAACCTTCGTTATTAGCCCATGGATAGTCTCATCAAGTTACTTCCGGACAACATAGCCAATCAGATCGCCGCCGGTGAGGTGATCCAGCGTCCCGCCTCAGTGGTAAAGGAGCTGGTGGAGAATGCGGTAGATGCCGGGGCCAGCAAGATACTTATTGACATCAAGGATGCCGGCAAGACTCTGATACAAGTGATTGACGATGGCAAGGGCATGGCCCCAATGGATGCTCGCATGGCCTTTGAACGACATGCCACCAGCAAGATTCGATCTGCCGACGACCTTTTCGCCCTGAGTACACTAGGATTTCGAGGTGAGGCTTTGCCCTCCATTGCAGCCGTCTCCCACATCACACTTCAGACGCGGACCGAGGACCTGCCACAGGGAATCAAACTAGAACTTGAGGGATCCAAAGTGGTATCGACCGAGCCGGTAGTCTGTGCGACAGGGGCAAACTTTTCGGTGCGTCACCTATTTTTCAACGTGCCGGCGCGTCGGAAGTTTTTGAAGCAAGACTCAACCGAGTTTCAGCACATTCTCAATGAGGTACGCAACATCGCTGCTGTTCGCCCCGGGATAGCTTTTACACTCAAGCACAACGACCAAGTTACCCTTGCGCTGGAAGCGACACTCCCCAAGCAACGCATCCTAGACCTTTTTGGCAAAAAGAGGTTGCAAGACACACTGATCTCCATTGACGCTGACACCCCTTTGGTGACCTTGAGAGGCTTTGTCTCAAAAACCGACCACACGCGCAAGCGAGGTGCGCAGCAGTACTTTTTTGCCAACGAACGCTACATGAAGCACCCGTACTTTCATCGCATGGTGCTCAATGCATATGGCAATATGATCTCCAAGGGCGAGCAACCGGAGTACTTCATCTATCTATCGGTGGACCCGGCCGGGATCGATGTCAATATCTCGCCCACCAAGACAGAGATCAAGTTTGAGGCCGAAAACGACATTGGCTCTATCATCTTCTCCACCATCCGCCGAGCATTGATGCAGGGAGCCGCAGTGCCCACTTTGGACTTTAGCTCACCTGAGTCGAGGTTACAAATACCGGTTGCACGGGCTGGAGATCCGGGCGAAATAGGTGAACCACCAACATCGGCTTCATATCGCAACGTGGGAAGCCGGATCAACCATACAATCCTACCCAGTAGTATCAACACCGATTTGGGCAAAATGCCGGACTTATCCGACTGGGAGGAGTTTTACAGCAACTTTGAGCGCAACCGCTCCAAGCAGACACCGGTAGTCCATTCGCTTGTCGACACACCCGCTCCAGTCACTCTTGAGGAGCCGATCCTGCTAGGTGAGTATGCCCTACTTCCCTACCAGGAAAACATCTACATCGTCCACCTTCGTCACGCCGGCTACCAAGTGCTCTATGAGCAATTGTTGCGAACACTCAAGAGTGGTGGGATCCCCTCAGCCCCTCTGCTCTTTCCCGGATTGATGGAGCTATCGATAGAGGATGCCGAAGTGCTGGCAACACATATGGATGACTTGGTGGCACTAGGCTTTGACATCTCCCAGATGGGTCAAGAGAGTATCTCAATCAATGCTGTTCCAATCGGTATCACGGCCGGATCTGAGGAGCAACTCCTTGCCGAAATGCTGGAGGCATGTCGTGAATCAGCCAAAAGTGGTGGAGAGGCTCTCCTCGAAAAACTCCTAGAGACCCTCGTACAACACCGTATCCGGAGTTCTCAGACACCTGCCAGCCCGGCACTGGCTCAAGAACTCATCTCAGATCTCCTCCGCCTACCCGAGCACCTGGTTGCCAAAAATGGGCGAACAATTATCTCAATCATCACACCAAAAGAACTACGGACCAGATTCAAATAACCCTATCATATACTAATTTTATTATGCATAAGCTACTTCACACCATCTTGATCAGTATCTGTGCGCTTGGTTCAACCACGGCACAAACCTTTATGGAGTGGCAGGACCCAACGGTCAATGCCATCAATCGACTACCGGCTCGCACCGACTTTCACCCATACCACCTCCTAGAGGATGCTCTCGACGATGACTTATACCGATCAAAGGATGTCCTAAGCCTGAATGGCGATTGGAAGTTTTCGTACACACAGGATGCACGAGACTATCCTACCGACTTTTTTGAGATCGGGTACGATGACTCGGCCTGGCGGACCATGCCGATTCCGGGCATGTGGGAGCACCATGGAGTAAACGAACCCCTATACGTCAATGTCGGGTACGCATGGCGTGGACACTTTCAAAACAAACCACAGGAGCCCAACCCTGTACCCATTACCAACAACTCTGTGGGCTCGTACCGACAGTCGTTCGTACTGCCCACCACGTGGGCGGGCAAAGATGTGACCCTGCACATTGGTGCCGTGACCAGCTGCGTATACATCTGGGTCAACGGTCACTTTGTCGGCTATAGTGAGGATAGCAAGCTGGCCGCTGAGTTTGACCTCACACCGTACATCAAGCTGGGCGAAAAGAACCTGATTGCATTCCGTGTATTTAGGTGGTGCGACGGGAGCTACATGGAGGACCAAGATATGTTTCGCTTCACAGGCTTTTCTCGCGACCTCTATCTCCAAGCTCGCCCAAAAGAACGCCTCGAAGACATCCGCATCGATCAAGATCTGATCAACAACTATAGCGATGGTCGCCTCTGCGTCCGCCTAAAGTCCACCGGAGCCCCAACCTACCGCCTTGAGCTGTGTGATCCTGATGGGCGTAGCGTCTGGCGCCACGAAGTAGCAGGAATGGGGCAAAACACCGTGACTGCGACTATACCCAATGTATTGCCTTGGACCGCCGAGACACCCAACCTGTATACGCTATTCGTCAAAAGCTACGTGGATGGAGTCCAAACAGAGATCCAGCAACACAAGGTTGGATTTCGAAACATCGCAATCCGTGACAACATCCTCCTGGTAAACGGTCGTCGCATCCTCGTCAAAGGGGTAAACCGCCACGACATGTCACCTGCGAGTGGTCCTATCGTATCTCGCGATGAGATGCTGGCAGATATACGGCTGATGAAAAACTTCAATATCAACGCTGTCCGTACCTCTCACTACCCCAATGATCCCTACTTTTACCAACTCTGCGACAAGTACGGCATCTACGTATTGGCAGAGGCCAACCTCGAGTCACATGGCATGGGCTATGAGGATCTCTGCCTAGCCAAGTACGAACTCTGGGAAAAACAACACGTTGAGCGCAACACCAGGCACGTAAGCACGCTATACAACCACCCCTCCATCATTATCTGGTCCATGGCCAACGAAGCCGGGGATGGGAAAAACTTCACAGTAGCACGGCAAGAACTCCTCAAGATAGACCATACTCGCCCAATCATGCTGGAGCGAGCTTGGAATGGCGACAACACAGACATTTACGCCATCATGTACCGTACACCACAGGTCCAAAAGGAGTATGCACTCAACAATCCTACCAAGCCCTACATTATCTGCGAATACGCACATGCTATGGGCAATACGCTCGGAAACTTCCAAGAGTACCAAGAGCTGTACCACACTTACGATGTACTACAAGGAGGATTCATCTGGGACTTCATCGACCAAAGCCAATACAAATACATCAACGGAATACGGGTACAAGGCTACGGTGGTGACTGGAACAACTACGACCCCTCAGACAATAACTTCTGCAACAACGGACTTTTCTCCATCTACAAGACCCCCAAGTCTCCTGCTTACGAGGCAAAGTATGGTTACCAAAATGTACGTACAAAGTTTGAGCAAACCGGTAATAATACCGGCGAACTCCTGATCACCAATGACTTTGTCTTCAAACCATTGGCTGACCTATCCCTGACCTACGAAGTAACAGTCAACGGAGAGACCATCTACAGTGAGACCATCCCCTGCCCAAGCGTTGCACCGCAGGAGACTGAGCGACTAGCCATCACTCTGCCCGATCTACCCACCGGGGTTGATGCCTTCCTAAACGTCACCTATCGCCTCAACCAGTACCGTCCCCTCATTGACAAAGGCTGGATTGCCGCACAGGAGCAGTTTGAGCTCAAGCACGAGGCTCTGTTTATGCCACAGCTGAGTACTCAAGGGACGACCCAGATCACAGAGGAGACAGCGGGCCGTATTGTCATTACAGGGCCCAAGGGTCTACGGATCTCTTTCGATAAAAAGACAGGGCTACTATCCGAGTACACAGTAGATGGGACCGTCTACATGACCCCGGGGACCAGCCTAGAGCCGTGCTTCTACCGTGCGCCAAACGACAATGACATGGGAGCCGGACTCCAAAAACGCTGGGGCGCATGGCGCAACCCCACACTACGTCTCTTGTCTCTGGAGTACAAAACCACAGACAACGGGCAGGCACAAGTCGTGGCACAATACGAGCTACCTGAGCCCAATGCCTCACTGTCCATGCAATACACCATTGACCAGGACGGCAAGCTCCTACTCCGCCAACGCCTTGATCGACGAGATGACAACACCTCATCGCTTCCTTTTAGGATCGGAATCCGAGTACAAATCCCTAAGAGGTACGAAAACCTCGTCTACTTTGGCAGAGGACCGCGTGAAAACTACTCCGACCGAACCAATGGAGACTTCATCGGAATCTACGAACAACGAGCCGTTGACACCTTCACCCATCAGTACAACCGGCCCCAAGACTCAGGGGTACACAGTGATGTACGATATTGGGTGGCATGCGACCTCGACAATCGTGGAATAGCCTTTTACTCGGATCGCCCCTTCTACGCATCTACCCTACCCTATAGCATCGAGCAACTCGAAGATTATCCGGAAAAGGGACAAAGCCACACCGAGCTCCTAGAAGAAGATCCGACTTCACTCTTTGTCAACATTGACTCACACAGCGCCGGAATCGGTGGCATCGACTCATGGGGTTCATGGCCTCTGGATGCTTACCTCCTAAAGGAACGTAGCTATACCCAGAGCGTCCTGATCGCACCAATCAAGATCACTCGCAATAGACAATGACGACCACTACCGGCTGGCGCGATCAATTTTTTCAGTACCTAGCCTACGAGCAGAGTGCATCTCCGCTCACAGTAGAGGCCTACCAAAACGACCTGAATCAGTGGCTCATCGTCGAGGGGCACGACCCCTCCGATGACGCCACCCTTGAGTTGATGGTTCGGACGGTAGGTACCCGTACAGCACGCAAGTCGGTCCTAAAGTTCATGGAAGCCGGCGACAGCGCACGCACAGTGCGCCGTCGCTTGGCCTCTATTCGTTCGTTTTATCGGTTCTTGTTGCGCCATGGAGTGGTCAGCACTGATCCCTTCAGGTCTATACGTCCTCCCAAAAGCTCCAAGGAGCTCCCAACGTTTCTCAACTCCGACGCACTCACACGACGAATCAAAGAACTATACGAGGAAGCCGATAGGCAAAACGAGGATGCCAAAGAAAAGCAGGCGATTTGGATGCAGGCCTTTATCATTGACCTACTGTTTCAAACCGGCATGCGCTCTGCCGAGCTATGTGGGCTTCGAGTCACGGACATCAACTTTGGTACACAGACCCTTAAAGTACTGGGCAAGCGCAACAAAGAGCGAATCATACCACTTGGACCCGGTATCCTCAACACTCTGTCCGAGTACCTAGCCCATTACCGCACTCCGGCTACACCCGACGAGCCGGCCTTCTTGCTCAACAGTAGAGGCAAAGCCGCCACACACAGTTTTTTGTATCGAGTTGTCACACAGGCATTGGAGCCACTTAGCCAGTACAACCACAAGAGCCCGCACATCCTGCGACACAGCTTTGCCACCGCCCTACTCAATGGCGGTGCCGACCTCATGAGTGTCAAGGAGCTACTGGGACACGAAGATGTGGCGACAACCTCCATCTACACCCACACCACCTTTGAAGAGCTTCGCAAAAACTACCAAGCCCACCCCAGGAACAGAGAAGAGTAATCCCCAACACCTTTTGAAAACCACTCAATGGAATCTGTTCTCGAGGCTTTTGAACAAAAAGGGTATGATTAAGCTTTTGTTATTCCCCGTCCTCTCTGTTTTAATCTCTTGTTCTTCACAAAGCAACAATTCACAGATGGACAGAAGAAACATCGAAATCTTCATCCAAACCCCGGCATGGAGTCTGGTCAAAACTATTGATAATGACGACATTGAGGCAATTAAATCAATCATTAAAAGAGATACCTCTCTATTAAATTATCAAGAACCTACATTTGGACTATCTCCGCTGCAAAGAGCTGTTGGAAGCCGACACTTCGAAGCGACTAAAGTGCTATTAGAGCTCGGTGCGAATCCTAATCTAAAATCAGATATTGGGGATTCTCCCATATATGAAGCATTAGAAGACGGATGGTATAATCCTACAGTAGAGGAAAATCCATCAATGCTTAATCTCCTATTCCGATTTGGTGCAGATCCTAATATAATATATGAGTCTTCCCGTGATGATGGAGTAGTTGATGCCATAGAGAATAAAACATCTCCTCTTATTTATGCATTTGCACATTCATCAGGAAACAAAAAAATTCAATCCCTTATAGAACACGGTGCTGATATCAACTATAGGACACCTCTGGGCACAACACCAACCGTAGAAGCCCTTCGGATGAAAAATATAGAGATTGCTCATTGGCTAATAGTTGATGGCCATACCAATATATCAGAACCATATTACTATTACAAAATCGGAACAGCTGAAATTGATTCGCTAAACTCCAAATACCCAATAGAATTATTACTTAACTTGGTGTATGAAATTCCTTCTCATGAATACACGCTAAAAAGAGAGATAATTCAGGTGTTTCAAGACCAAGGTTGGGATTACAATACCCTGAAAGAAAACATACCGGCACACATACGTGAAAGGATTAAGAAAAAACACGCTGACAACTTAGAAGAGTACATCAATCAATACTGATGCATCGTATGATAAATGCCCGTTTTCCCACCAAAACAAGTCAACCATTTTCAGGGATCGACATCGTTGCCCAAAGATAATAAATGTTGGTTTTGTGGGACATGCTGGTGTCTTGCTAATAGATAATAGAACTAGAGTTATAAAACATTACGTATATGGAAGATACGATACGGGGGACGGTACTGTGGAAAGAGTAAGAACGGTTAGCATCTCTAATGTTAGAATAGGAAAAGAAGGAAAGCCTACAATAGAAAGTTTAAATAAGGTCCTAGGAGAATTATCAAAACGTCAGGACAAAGTGGACGAATAGATGGAGCTTATGTCATAAGTGATGAGTTTGAAAAAATGAATAGTTACGCAAATTCAAAATTTTTGGAGAGCAATCTAGGAAAAGGTAATAACTGCATATAATAAAAATAGAGAACCCTATTCTTTAATTAGACATAACTGCGGTACATTTGCAGCAGATGTCATCAATCAAGATGAATCTGTTGATGCTCCTCATATTATAAACCCCACTCCTGTTAATATTGTTGATGAATATCAAGAAGAAGGCAATGCGAAAGTTGAATACAATCCAGTTAGTAATACAACGACTATAGGTAAAGAGGATGAAGATGATGCAAAGAAAATTCATTAAGCGAGCATCAATATTCTTTATTACATCTGTTGTTTTAAGCGCATTTATTTTAATAGTAGTTGTAATTAGAATAGAAGACTTTAATATTCCTAAAGGAACAATAAGAAAAGGAGATTTGAAAGAATATTATTGGCTCAAGAAAGTATCTGTATCTCAAAATACAATGAGAATTTGTATTTATAATGATTATAATGGAAAGTTAGCGTTAGATGCTGACTTTCCATTAGCAGGTTTTAGTGACACAACACTAAATAGTGTCCGTATTTTTGAACCTTGCTATTTAGTCTTGTATAATGGAAAAAAAATTAAACCCACGAAAATTTATGCTGGATACCTAAATGAATAACAACATATAAGGTCTCCATAGAGCTGTAGAATGTTACCCAATATAAAGGTAACAGACAACACCTATATTAGGGTGTGACGTGTGCCGAAAAAATTTGACGGATAGAAGGGAAATGTTTCCAGTAGGAAAGAAAATGATTTGACGGATAGTAGCGATCTGTTTCCAGGTAGGATAATTTTGCCCGTAGGTCTAATCACTTAAAGGCAATACACTTTCCAAACTGTGAAACTCGAGGAACTGTGCGGTGCTTAGGGGTGTGGAGTCTCTTATACATGGTAACTGAAATAAGAAGGAATAACGGTAAATGAAAGAAAAAGTGATCTGTTTTTTGGCGCTTGCGCTTATTTCAAGCTCAACACTAATGTTTGGTCAAGATAAAGTTCTCAACTATTGGGATAAGAAAGAAGCATTTCCCGACTCTGTAGATTGGTTTGCTCTTGCTCAGGTATCACCAATTCCTGAAAATGTCGTTTCGGATTACCTATGCAATACCAGAAATGATTGTTTTATTAATCCGGAGAATGGATATAAGTTACGCTATTTTCCTGTTTGCAAAGTCGAAGCGAGAAACTATTGGCTGTTAATGTATGAAATAACAGATGGTTACTCAATAGATCGCTATATAGCTTCTTACATCGAATCCGAAGATAAAATAGCATACAAGCTCCATGTATACAGTTCTATTGGAGGTGATACACCTACAATCTTTTACAAGCTAAGAGGTGATAAGGTTGAAATCTTTCGTAAGATAAAAAGAAACTTGGAAGATGATACCATAGAAGATACCATACACGAAACTTATGGACTGGATAGTTCTTTGAGTTTAATTTCAAGTAACATCCCCGAAGCTTTTCTGCCTAAAATAATTATAGACAAATTAAACTAAGAATTTGTATGTTCACTTGGCGGAGGAATGGCGTTCGTGTGAAGAACAATCATCGTGTTTAATGAAAACGGCACTAAAAAATAATAGCTGGACGATGACCGTAGCATTTGCAGTGATTGAGTTTCCAATAATCATCTTTCTATCCTACTTTTCATTGGGAAGTAAAGAAGATGTTATCGAAATATATCACAGCAATCCTCTTGGTATCATTTTCATTAGAGGATGCGTTTCGTTTATGGTCACTTCATTTGTAACGTCTTTGACAATGTTGCTCTTTGCCGTCATCAAAAGAATACTACTGGATGTCAAGACTGCTCGTGAAAGGCTTTTCATTTCTCTGGGGCTTAATCTTGTTATTATAGGTATTGAGACTGTTGGAGTCTTGACCTACAAATTGATAACAAACGGATATGTCTGATAGACGTATCGACATGAAGTTTCTCCAAAAAGTTGGATAGGCTAAACACTTTCCGGTAAAAGAAAGAGCTCGGCACAATACCAAGCTCTTTTTCGTTAATCTGGGTAATGCCTCAAATCGGGAGTTGTAAAAATAATCCTCAGATTATCAATGGCATCATCATATGGAGCCAAACTCCCTACCTATGCTTGATTTTCGGTTGAGGAGTAGACACCGGTATAGTTTCGAGGTGTGACACGCTTCATCTCTGCCTTTATGTCGTCACAGATATCCAGATGATCAATGAAGTCGTCTACCCGCTTGCGTGTCAGCTTCTCATTGGTTCGGGTCAGTGCCTTGAGTGCCTCATAGGGTTGGGGGTAGCCCTCTCTTCTGAGGATGGTCTGTAGTGCCTCAGCGATAACCGGGAGTGCATCGTCCAGATCCTTGAGGATTTTAGCCTCATTGAGCAGGATTTTGTCCAATCCTTTGAGCAGGCTGTTTATGGCTATGGCACTGTAGGCAAGTGGCATCCCGATATTGCGCATGACGGTGGAGTCGGTGAGGTCGCGCTGGAGCCGAGAGACCGGTAGCTTGTGGGCGAGATGCTCGAGGTAGGCGATGGCGATCCCAAGGTTTCCCTCGGCGTTTTCGTAGTCGATAGGGTTCACTTTATGCGGCATGGCTGAGGATCCGACCTCACCCTCCTTTATTTTCTGCTTGAAATACTCCTCACTGATGTACAGCCACATGTCTTGTGCAAAGTCCTTGAGGATGACACAGAGTCGCTTGATGGCGTCCAAGAGTGCGGCAAGGTTGTCGTAGTTGGAGATCTGGGTCGTGTACTCCTCCAGCTTCATCTGCAGATCCTGCTCAGCAAAGTTGCGGGCAAAGTGACGCCAATCAATGTCCGGATAAGCAATGTGGTGGGCATTCATATTGCCGGTGGCACCTCCAAATTTGACAGATTGTGGCACCTTTTGGAGCGCATCCAGCTGTTGCTCAAGACGGTACGAAAAGACCCGAAACTCCTTTCCCAACGTAGTAGGTGATGCCGGCTGCCCATGTGTACGCGCCAGCATGGGGATATCTTTCCACTCTTCCGCATAGTGTCGAATCCTAGCTGTGAGCTGATCCGTCAGGGGGAGCCAATATCGGTGGAGGGCATCTCGCAACATCATTGGCTGTGCGGTGTTGTTGATATCTTGAGATGTTAGCCCAAAGTGTACGAACTCCAAGACATCGTCCAAGTCTGAGTCCTTTAGCCGTTCTTTGATGAAGTACTCGACAGCCTTGACATCGTGGTTTGTCACTGCCTCTATTGCCTTGACCCGCTCGGCATCCTTTTCAGAGAAGTGAGTATATATCGCCCGAAGCTCCTCTATGTAGTGTGGTTCCTGTAGCTTGTGTAGCACAGGTAGGACCTTGCTGAGGGCAAGCAGGTACTTGATCTCTACCATCACACGGTAATGGATCAATGCATACTCAGAAGTATAGGCACTTAGCTCAGTGATCTGACGGCGATACCGGCCATCGATTGGTGATACAGCAGTAAGGGATGAAAGGGTCATAAGGGGTGTGATTGTTTAGAATACAGTGGGTTTGATCTGAAGGCCGGTGGTCTCCACAAGCGAGCACATGAGGTTCATGATATGTATGGCATTGCCGGCGGCCCCTTTCATCAGGTTGTCCATAGTGCTGACGATCAGGAGCTTTCCGTGATGCTTGCTGAGGTGGATCAGGACATTATTGGTATTGATCGCATCGCGGACATCCGGATAGTCCTCGACGATACGCACGAAGGAATGGTCCTCAAAGTAGCTCTCATAGATCTCGCGGATCTGCTTGAGCTCCACCGGTGTCTCCATATAGGTCGTGGTGTAGAGTCCTCGATTGAACCCGCCACGCAGTGGGATCAGATTGACCTCCTGTCGAAAACTTTTTTGGAGGTCCGCCAGGGTCGTTTTGATCTCGCTGACATGGCTATGTCCGAGTGGCTGATTGACCTGAAAGGTGTCAAAAATCACGTCATAGCTAAGTCCTTTTTCGGGCTTGGATCTTGAGAAAGACTCCGTCTTCCCGGCCACCGAGTAGGCGTGGATCTCGCTATTGAGGAGCATGTGCTTTGCTAGAGGGACCAAGGGTGTCTCCACAGCTATCGCAAAAGAGCCCGGTACAGCGGCGCGCGTGGCCTGAGTGAGGTCACGACGATAAGCCTCAGGCAAACCGTAGACGTAGTGGTGTCCATTTTCGTTCAAGTGTCGGTGCTCTCGCGTAAAGTCGATCACCTTGACTCCCTCCGGTAGGCGATGTGTCGACAAAAAGGCTTCGCTACCCCCACTGGCAAGGCATAGAAAGAGGACATCCAGCCCATCAAAGTCGGGTTCGCTCGTAAAGCAAAGGGATCGGAGGCCATGCAGGTCATTGAAGACCTCTTGCACCTTCATCCCATCACGCTCGGGGGAGTAGATCATCTCCAAGCGGACATCCGGGTGATGAATCAGCAGGCTATACAGTTCGCCCACACAGTAGCCCTCACTACCTACGATTCCTACTTTTATCATAGCTTATCCGACTAGTGGTTATAGATCTTTTTTCGCAACTCTGCCACGGTTGGGTCGCTGACATAGTCATCATAGGCCATCATCTTGTCAATGATGCCATTCGGACCAAGCTCTATGATGCGGTTGGCAACAGTCTGAATAAACTCATGGTCATGGCTTGAGAAGAGGACATTTCCGGGATAGACCTTCAGCGTGTTGTTGAACGCCTGGATACTCTCCAGATCCAAGTGGTTGGTCGGTGTGTCCAGCACGAGCAGATTGGCATTGATGAGCATCATCTTGGAGATCATGGCACGCATCTTTTCGCCTCCACTGAGGACACGCACCTTCTTGGCAATCTCCTCTCCACTAAAGAGCATCCTACCCAGGTAGCCCTTGAGGTAGACCTCGTTGGTGTCTTTGGCAAACTGTGCGATCCACTCGATGAGGGATAGGTCGTTGTCAAAGTAGGCACCATTGTCGAGGGGCAGGTAGGCCGAGGTCACGGTCTGCCCCCACTCATACGTCCCGGCCAGAGGTGCTTGATGCCCCATGATTATCTCAAAAAAAGCGGTCATCGCCCGGGGGTCGTGCGAGAGGAAGACGATCTTGTCGTTCTTCTCCACGTTGAAGCTGACATTCTGAAAGAGTACTTGCTCCTCAGTGCCATCCGCCGCCGGTGCATGAGCAGTCAGCCCATTGACTTCCAGGATCTTGTTGCCCACCTCTCGCTCGGGGGTGAAGATGATACCCGGATAGCGTCGTGTGGAGGGCTTTATCTCATCTATATTCAGGCGCTCTAGCATCTTTTTTCGGCTTGTGGTCTGCTTACTCTTGGCCACATTGGCACTAAATCGGCGGATAAACTCCTCAAGCTCCTTTTTCTTCTCTTCTGCCTTTTTGTTTTGCTGCTGCATCTGCCTCAAGGCGAGCTGGCTACTCTCGTACCAAAAGCTATAGTTGCCGGAGTAGATCTGTGCCTTCCCAAAGTCAATGTCCACCGTGTGTGTGCATACCGAGTCGAGGAAGTGCCGGTCGTGGCTGACGATGAGTACTGTATTCTCAAAGTCCTGCAGATAGTTTTCCAGCCACATCACCGTATCCAGGTCGAGGTCATTGGTCGGCTCATCCAGTAGGAGGTTGTCCGGCTTGCCATAGAGAGCACGCGCCAGCAGTACCCTCACCTTTTGCTTACCACTGAGGTTGCCCATCAGCTCATTGTGCAACGACTCATCCACGCCCAGTCCACTGAGTAGCTGTGCCGCATCACTCTCGGCATTCCATCCCTCCATCTCCGCAAACTTCTCCTCCAGCTCGGCAGCTCGGATACCGTCCTCGTCCGAAAAGTCGGGTTTGGCATACAGTGCATCCTTTTCCTCCATGATCGCCCACAGGGTCGAGTGCCCCATCAGCACGGTATTCATCACCGTGTACTCATCAAAGGCAAAGTGGTCCTGACTCAGCACCGACAGACGCTCCCCAGCACCCATCTGGACACTGCCGTGGGTCGGGTCCTGCTGCCCGCTGATGATCCGCAAAAGCGTGGACTTACCGGCACCATTGGCACCGATGATACCGTAGCAGTTGCCCGGGAAAAACTTCAGGTTGACATCCTTGAAGAGCACACGCCCCCCAAACTGTATCCCCAAATCATTGACTTCTATCATTTTTCTTTCTTACCTAGTATTATGTATTCGTGTTGTCAAAAGCTATCAATCGTATTGAGCCACATTTGGGCCGTCGCATCACTGGGCATACGCCATGTCCCACGTGGAGAGAGAGAGACCACCCCCACTTTTGGCCCATCGGGCATGCTGTTGCGCTTGAATTGCTGGCTAAAGAAGCGTTTCGTGAAGATTTTCAGATAGTCCTTTAGTTGCTCGCGAGTGTACTTTTCCCCAAAAGCCTTTTGCGCCATAAAGAACATCTTCTCCGGTGAGTAGGCGTTGTGCAACATGTGGTAGATGTAAAAGTCGTGCACCTCATACGGGCCTATGATCTCCTCTGTCTGCTGGGTGATCGACTCTCCGTGGCGACTATTATTCTTCAGCTCCGGACTGACCGGTGTGGCGACAATATCCCGAAGCACCTCTGCCATCTCAGGGAAGTAGCTATCGATCAAGTGAGAGATCATCGTCCGCACCGATGTTTTGGGGATTGAGGCATTCACATTGTACATACTCATGTGATCTCCATTGTAGGTTGCCCAGCCCAATGCCAATTCGCTGAGATCCCCCGTCCCGAGTACAAAGCCACCCTCCAGATTGGCCAAGTCCATCAAGATCTGGGTACGCTCCCGTGCTTGTGCGTTTTCATACGTGATATCCTCCCGCTCCCCATCATGACCGATGGCACGCAAGTGAGCAATGGCCGCCTCCCCTATCGGGATCTCTCGACTGTCCACACCGAGTAGGCGCATGAGCTCGTGCGCATTGTCTTTTGTACGTCGGCTGGTACCCAAGCCCGGCATCGTGACTGCGACCACCTCCTTGCGATCCCGCCCCAGTAGATCCATGGCATGCACGGCCACAAGCAGGGCCAGAGTACTATCCAGGCCTCCGCTGACTCCCAGCACGATTTTGTTGCCGGCCAAGTGTCGCAATCGCTGGATGAGCCCACAGGTCTGTATCTCAAACATCTCCTCACTTCGCTCCTTTAGGTCCACTGACTTGGGCATGAATGGGTCCTGCTCTATTGGCCGGGTCATGTCGTAGTCCTCAGTCTCCTCTAGATCAAAGGGAACCACGATCAAGCGGTCATCGGCGTAGTGCGATGCCGCCTTGCGGAACGTACTGTTGATCATTCGCTCCGTCTGGATCCTCGCCACATCCAGGTCACTCACCAGCAGACGCTCAGTCTGCCGGAAGCGTGGCATCTCTCCAAGGATCACCCCATTCTCCGCTATGAATGCCTTGCCGGTGTAGACCAAGTCCGTAGAGCTCTCGCCATTACCACACGAAGCATAGACATAGCCGGTGATCTGCTGAGACGACAGACTGGAGATGAGTGAGCGGAGGTAGGTGTTTTTGCCCGCATTTTCATTACTTGCCGAGAGGTTAAAGATGATGTGTGCACCGTACAGAGCCAAGCGGGTACCCGGCGTGAGTGGCGACCACATATCCTCGCAGATCTCGACCCCTATGCCGATGTTTCCACTCTTTAGGATCAGATCATGACCTATAGGGACCGTATGATTGCCCACCTTGGCTGTGGTGTAGGGCAAGTCGTACGAGCTAGAGAACCACCGCTTTTCCTGGAACTCACGATAGTTTGGTAGGTAGGTCTTGGGGATAGCGCCCAATATCTTACCTCTCTGGATAGCGACAGCGGCATTGTAGAGCTTCTCCTCCACGCGGAGGGGCATCCCCACAATGTAGAGCAGGGAGAGATCCGCTGTGCGCTCAGCCAGCCTCGAGACAGCCTCCTCAGCCTCTTCCAGCAAGTACGGTTGCAAGAATAGATCTCCGCATGTGTATCCGGTCACCCCCAGCTCCGGAAAGGTCAGGAGCTCCACTTGACGGTCTGCGGCTTGGCGCAGCATCGCCTCCATCCTATCTATATTGTAAAAGCAGTCGGCCACCTTCACAAAAGGCACACCGGCGGCTACCTTCACGTATCCATGTTTCATATATTGGAGTCTCTGTGTCTTGATTAACTATTGGATTGCTACGTGGTTAAACGAATAGACTGTCCGCAAAGGTACTCATTTCCGACGAACCGACCCGACGGTCTCGACCATGGGGCAAGCGTATCGTTGAGACCTGTCCAATAGGTTAAATAACCCTAAAAGACTGTGGCATCGTCCTTATTTTTCACCCCAATTTTTGTGGTTTGTAAAGATCAGACATTCAGTCTATTGCAAAGGGGCTTTTTTTCACGGATAGAAGCGATCTGTTTCACGGATAGAAGCAAAACTTTTCACGGATAGAAGAAATCTGTTTCACGGATAGAAGGAAAAACGCCAGTCTAAAAAAAATCAAAAAGGCAACTTACCACAAAACTATTTCGCAGTAATTTCACTAACTTTACGCAACTAAAGACAAGCGTGTACCCCTCATAACACTCCACAGACCACACCCCAAAATAGAGATGACGGGGAGGGGCGAAGTGAGTCCACCTTGTCACTTGTCCGCATACCTTACACTTGTACCTTTTCACACTATCACCTACCCTTTGTGCTATGCAGAGAATCTTTCACCTATTTGGCATGCTGCTACTGATGCTAGTCGCCCTACCGGTGTATGGTCAGACCAAGACCACACAACGAGTGGTCACCGGCGAGGTCGTCGAGCAGACCAACGAGCCTATCATCGGCGCCGTAATCTTTGCGCCCATCTCCAAAGTGGGGACAACCGCTGACATGGATGGGAAGTTTAGCCTGACCATCCCGGCTGACGAGAAGCAACTCATCATCACCTACGTGGGCATGGTCACACATGTCGTCCAACTACAAGCATCACAGACCCACTACAAGGTCGTCATGCGAGAGGATCACAAGCTCCTGGACGAAGTGGTCGTCACCGGCTATCAGACTATCTCCAAGGAGCGTACGACAGGGGCGTACCAGATCCTGGACAAAAAGTCGCTAAGCAAAAAGATCAACCCCAGCCTATTTGGTCGACTAGAGGGAACCATCGCCGGGGTCCAAGGACGATCTGCCCGTGACCTAAAGGTGAGAGGTATCTCTACACTCATCGGTACCACTCAGCCCTTGATCGTCGTAGACGGTATGCCAATAGAGGGCTCACTTGACCTGATCAACCCGGCCAACATCGAGAGCATGACCGTACTAAAGGATGCCGCCGCAGCCTCCATATATGGGGCACGAGCCGCCAATGGTGTGATCGTAATCACCACCGTGGGCGGTAAAAAAGCGGGCGGATTTTCCCTATCCTACGATGGCACAGTGCAGCTCACCGGAAAGCCCGACCTCGGATACCTCAACCGAATCAAGTCTGCAGACCTCATTGATCTCTCCGAATATGTCGCCAAGAGGGATTTCTCGCAGGTACCGTGGAGTGCACTTGAAAAATTCAAGCAACAACTGCCCTACTATTTGGAGCTGATCACCAAGCGAAATGAGGGAGTACTGAGCGAAGAGGAGTACCGGGCAGAGCGAGATCGACTGGCGGCTTTTGACAACCTAGACCAGATAAAGAGCGAGCTCCTGAGGAGTGGCGTCCTGCATACGCACAACCTCACCCTCACGCAAGGATCCGAAAAGAGCAGATACGTCGCCACCCTCAACTACAGTGGCAACCGACCGACAGACATCAGGCAAAAGAACCAGTCGATCGGCTTTTCGCTCCGAAACATCACCAACTTCACGGAACGTCTCACCACCGACGTCAGCGTGTCCGGCAACTATAGCGACAACTACAGCAACGATGCACTGCCTGATGCTTTCTCGCTATTTTACGGCAAGCAACCCTACACACGTCTCAAAAATGAGGACGGCTCCTATGCTATCCTGCCCCAAGAGAAGTCTGAGTACTTCATCCGGCAAATCCAACAGCTTGGGCTTGAGGACGAGCACTACACACCCTTCTTGGACAGCAACAAAGAGTGGACCAAGAGACGTGACAACTACACTCGCCTGAATGCCCAAGTCACCTACAAGCTCACCCCCGAGCTGTCGGCCAATGCCGGACTACAGTTGGAAACGGACAATGGGTACCAAAAGTCCTATCAAGACAAGACCTCCTTCTCCGTGAGACAGGAGCGAAACAACGCAACAGTAAAAAAGGGCGACGCCTACATCTCCATGATCCCGGAGGGTGGAATACTCCGCGAGATACGAGACAGTCGTACCGACTACACCGCCCGACTGCAACTCAACTACGACAACCTGATTGCCACTGACCATCGGGTGACAGCACTACTCGGTGCTGAGCGTCGACGTACCTACTCCACTGCCACCTCCTCGTACCTCATGGGCTACGATGACATCTCACTCGGAAGCATCCCCTATGATGCAAAGCTCCTCGCCAATCTCAACGGCACACAGTCACTGAGTGGCAGGTACTCCTTCAACAACAGTGCGTACAACTACGTCCGAGACAATGACGACCGCTTCGTCTCCTTTTACAGCAACTTTTCGTACGCCTATCGGGAGAAGTACAATGTCACCGGGAGCATCCGTGTAGATCAGTCCAACCTCTTTGGTACGGACCCACGCATCCAGTACAAGCCACTATGGTCCATCGGAACCTCATGGGCGATGCACAGAGAGGACTTCATCCGAAACATCTCCTGGATCGATCGCCTCAGCCCACGACTCACCTACGGAATCGGAGGTAATATCCCCAAAGCCGGAGGACCCTATCTCGTGGCTAAGACTGGCAAATACAACACTTGGATGCATGCGCCCTCCAGCGAAGTGGTCTACCCACCCAACAAGATGCTGACCTGGGAGCGGACTGCCACGCTCAATGCCGGACTGGACTTCTCTATTTTGCATAGTCGCCTATCAGGAAGCATCGACATCTATGACCGCCAGACGACCGACCTACTAGGCACCAGAAGTGCTGACCCCACACTGGGATGGGCAAACCTGCTCCTCAACTACGGCTCTATGCAAAACAGAGGATTCGAGCTATCCCTCAACACCATCAACATCAGCAAACCCAACTTTAGGTGGATGACCAACTTCGTCTTTAGCTACAATGCCAACAAACTGCTAAAGGTGGACCAACCCGACGCAAGCGTACCCAACTTTTTGAAGAACGGAGTACAGACCTCCGGCAAGCCGGCCAACAGCCTCTACAGCCTCAAGTGGGCAGGACTCTACGGTGTGGACCCCGAAACGAAAGAACGAATAGAACTGGGACGCCCACACATATACAGCAAGGACAAAGAGGGCGAAAAAGCAACCCTCGGTACCAACTCCATGGATGACCTCATACACGAAGGAACCATGACCCCTGTATGGAATGGTGGACTAACCAATACACTGGAGTACAGAGACTTCTCGCTCTCCTTCAGCCTAGTCTACTATGGTGGACACAAGCTCCGTAGCGTAATGGCACCCTGCTTGGATAGCCAATCTTTCCTCACCGGCGGGTATAGCGGAGACGCATCCCTTGCCCACGCTTGGCGAAAAGCCGGCGACGAAGACCTCCCGGGTACCACCCCATGGATCTCTGCATCTCAGGTCAACGAAGCCGAGCAGCTGGCATGGTACGGAGCCAATATACACGTCATCCCCGGTGACTACATACGGCTGAGGGACGTGGTACTCTCGTACAGCATGCCCCAAAAGCTCCTAAGTACGCTCAGCCTCCAAAAAGCTGTCATCCAACTCCAAGCAAACAACCTATGGTACTGGACAGCCAACAAGGCGTCCATCGACCCCGAGGCATACAGCTTTGGGCTAGGCACCCCCGTACGCTTGACCCAAGCCCCAAAGACCTTGACCGTAGGTCTGTCACTTACCTTCTAAATTGACCGCCACCATGAACAAAATACACACCCTACTCCTAGTACTCCTAGCACTACTGACAGGCTCGTGTCAAGACTTTTTGGGCAACATTCCCAAGGGAAAACAAATCCCCACCGATGTAGCCGACTACGAGCTGCTCCTCAATGACGAGAATCTCGCCATCACCTACAGCAAGGTGGCTGAGCTCCTGACCGACAACCTAAAAGTCCCGGCATCTCTGGATGGAGAGTACTACCAATCGACACTGGCCAATATGCAAGAGGAGTGGAAAAATGCCTATCTCCTCAAAGAAGATATCTACGGCTCGGACAAGCCCGACGTAGACTACAATGCAGCATACAAGCGGATCTTTGCCTACAATGCGGTCATTGATGGTCTGCCCAAGGCCTCCGGAGACAAGCAACGGATCAAAAACGCTCTGGCAGAAGCAAAGCTCCTACGCGCACTGGAGTACTTTTGGCTCGTAAATATCTATGGACCGGCCTACCAAAAAGAGCAAGCGCAGGAGATCAAGACGGTACCCCTCATCCTGACTGCAAGCGTCGCAGGAGTAAAGGTCACACCGGCAAGCCAACAAGCCGTCTACGACCAAATCCGACAAGACCTCAAGGAGGCCCTACCCGACCTGCCGGACAAGCCCGCCTACAACCACTACAGAGCATCCAAGGTAGCCGGCTACGCACTCTATGCCAAAGTGGCACTCCAACAATACGACTACGCCACTGCCCTCGAGTATGCCCAAAAAGCATTGGAGCAAAACAGCCAGCTCCTGGATATGACACCGCTCGTGCTCAAAGACCCGGATGCTTGGCAAATCGGCGAAAGAAATGACTATCCCCAGCCACTTGACAACCCCGAAAACCTACTCATACGGCTCATGAGCGCTCCCGAGGGATGGAGCCTTTTTGCACTCGTGAATGATGACCTACGTGCTCTGTATGACCAACAAAAAGACAGACGCTACACCGTTTTCATATCAAACAAGCCAGAGGGTATGGACGCTCCTCAGGGAGAGATGGCCTGGAGCCCGGGGGCATACCTCAATATCGGACTCTCTACCCCCGACGTCTACCTGATAGCCGCAGAGGCAGAGGCCCGTGTCGGCTCACAAGATAAGGCGCTAAAACTGCTCAACACCCTACGGAAAAACCGCATAGCGGATGCCACTCCCTATACGACAGCTGACAAGACAACTCTACTGCGGGAGATTTTCAACGAGCGCAGAAGAGAATTTGCCTTCCGCTCCGTATATCGAATCATCGACCTGAAACGAATGAGCCAAGACCCCAACCTTGCCACAGAGATCCGGCACTATAATGCCGATGGCACACCGATCGTCGCCAAGCCATCAGATACTAGGTACCTCGTCATGCCATTGCCCAAAAAGGCAACAGTTTTCTGGAAATAACAAATCCGCCAAAAACAAGCAAGAGGAGTGGAAGCCACAGCTTCTGCTCCTCTTCGTTTTGGGGAGATTTCTCCCTACAAGGGCTCAACAAAATGCTTTCACCCCGAAATACTACAGTCTCTACGGGATGAACAGACTGTCGCTATGGGTGAAGCCGATGACTTCAGGGAACAATAAATGAGATCCGGAGGTACGACAGGTAAAACTGCCATACCCCCGGACCTTATTCGCAAACCAACGGAGCAAACGGTTTGCTTCGCAATCAGCAGGTTACTTGATCAGCTCAGCCACTGCTTCAAGAATAGCCGGACCTCTCAGGTCACGATCCGCAATCTTACCATCCGGATCAATCAGATAGATCTGTGGTATTCCGACAATGCTGTATTCCTTGAAGACCGCATTTTTGTCCTCCTCTGACAAAAGAATATGGCTCCAGTCAGCTCCGTCCGCCTCTATCGCATTGGTCCACTCCTCACGATCAATATCGGACGATACACCGAGTACGACAAAGTTCTTGTCCTTGTACCTATTGTAGACCTTCTGAAGGTAAGGAGTCTCCTTTCGGCACCAGCTGCAAGATGAGCTCCAAAAGTCCACAAGGACATAGCGCCCACGGAGGTCACTCAGGCTAAGATGATCACCATCAGGAGTTTCTCCGGATATATCGGGTGCCAAAGCACCGATCACGGTCTTTTGCGCACGGTCAAGACCTTGTTGCATTTTGATGTAGTAAGATCCTGCCTTGGCCTCCGGTCCGAATCGCTCCAGAGATTGGCGCATCTGCTCCACATCCTCTGTCGTAACCAATGCTGTACGACTGTAGGTGTATCTATAGAAAAGATAGCTGCCAAAAAGGTCTGTCCGTTGCTCCTTTAGCAGACCACTGATCCAGCTATTCACCCGAGCATTGCCGGCCTCTGAGATCGGGGTGGAGACTTCATTGAGTCGAGCCATCTCCACTGTGTCGTTTCGATCTCGTGCGGCATAAAAAAGGGCATCGAGAGAGTCCAAAACACTCCTATCCGCAAGCTCGTTTTTCTTTTGAATAAATGCCTGATATTCGTCATTTACGGGGCTGTCCGCCAAGGTGGCTTGATCGTCCTCTGACCACGTTAGCTTGTTTAGCCCATTGCTCAAAAAGAGGATTTTACCGCGCTCCAGTGCTTCGTAGATATCACTCTTGCCCAGAGGAGAGACAAAGTAAAGGCCGGCCTTGATAGAGTCGTTCCGGTAATCGATCGCACCGCCATCCAGTACGGGAATGGTATCAAGCTGACGGACAAATAGATTGGTTTCATCAAGTATCTCATAGAGATAGAGCTGTGCTGTGGCTTGTGCTGTACCTCGGATCCTAAGGCATTCGTCGGACTTCTCGCTCGTACAAGCCGTACAAGCAAGAATGAGTGTAAGCATCAAAGCAGGAAAAGACTTCTTCATATATTTTTTCCGAATAAAAAGTAAGGTTATCGTCATCAAATAAAGCCTATTGACTTGATCGGCCCATAGCCCTTGTGAACTTGGATGGAGGGATACTTGGTCTCATCGGTGGTGATTTCACCGGTGTTGTCGAGCTGCAAGACTACCAACTCACCGGCATCACTCCCCACGGTATATCCAACCGCAAGAGTCTGGCCAAAGGGATGTCCGTATCTCTGCTCGGCCTCTCCCTCATCAAACATCTGGAACCCCTGAACTGCCATACGAAGTGCCGTGACAGTAGCTCCAGGTGTGTCGTGTGTATAGATGGCAGTGGACTTGCCTGTGGCCAGATCGTGACGGTAGACAGTATTGCCATCGGCATAAAAGAGCACATAAGCGTACTTCGGCCCGGTAGTCATCAAGGTGTTTTCATGGATATTTGCAGGCTTGGGGAATGTAAAGACTTGGCCCATCGGTGCCTCCTTGTCTCTACCTTTGGAGACATTGCATTCTCTGCCCCTCATGGTGTAGACATGCGCCTGCTCTCCATCTATCATGTAGGCATAGAGAGTATATGCCGCCCAGGCCATCCGTCCCTCGGCCATGTACTTGTACCCATCCAACATAGCAACCAACCGATACCCGGCAGGGATGTTGTCGGGTTCGACGAGATTGTCTTCGTCGGTACGTATTTTGGATATAGGCAGATTTGTCGGAGGTACGTCAGCGGCTTTCATGTCTTGCCACCCACCATATGGAGCTGCATTCAGCAGCACAAAACGTCGGGATGCGCTATCAAATCCTGCACCTGACTGACCACTGATCGCCAGTCCGGCTGTGTAGACCGCTCCGGGGAGATCATTGGCATCCGGTGTGAGCTTGTACAGTGCGGCTCCAAATGCAGTGTTGGTAAACACATTGCCTTTTGATGCGACAAACACACCGTAGTTGCCAAAGCCAAAATGGACATCCGTTGGATCAAAGTCAGCGATCTGGGCATTGCTGATCAACCCCTTCCAAGGAGCCAATTGCTTGAACCCCTCTGTCGGAAGGAAAAGCCCTGAGGCACTTAGGTCTGTCGTAACAACATACAGCTGGCTCTGGTAGTGCTTGCGGAATCCACCCTCCGTATAAGAGTCCTGACGGACACCTAGCGTCATAGGCTCCCCTAGAAGCACCTTTCCGGTCTCCTCAGAGTACGCTTTGGGGGTATTCATGATGTGTCCTTCATCGTACTCTACTGTACCCAGCTCGGAGTGCCCGTCCTGTGCATGCAGCACCACCCAAGCGTACGAAAAAGGATTACTCAAGTGTAGCTCAGTGTTTCTCAGCGTCAGTGTACCATTGGTTTTGTCCTTGACATATAGGCGGATATAGTAGACATCTGGGAGAGGGTTGTCCTTGTCCGTGGGGTCCAGTTTGAGCGACAACACAGGCTCTGTGCCTACCAGTTTTCCCTTGTCTGTACCACGTGCCGGAGCATTAGGCTTGATGTACCACTCGTACTCGAGCTCATGTTGCTTTCCGGAGGCAGTGGTCACCTGGGGTGTTATCTGATACGCAGTGGGGGAGAAGGGTTTGCGCGTCCTAAACTCCTTGGCCAACTTGACCTGAATATCCTCGATGCTCTCGTCATAGACACTATTGCCAAGATCACGATAGCAGGAGCCAAAGATCAGTGACAGTGCCAAGATCGACAATGAACGACGTATCGTAAATATAGTATTTCTCATTTCGCAGTGATCTAATAAATCAATGAATGGTTACTATCCGGTATATACTACTCCTCTGACTCGTCATCATCGGGACTGACTACCGGCTCGGGAAAGGTGACAACAGTGCCATCCGCCTCGGTGAGTGGGGCACCTGGGTGTGCGGCATTGTACTGCTCCAGTGCCTTGATAAAATCGGGGAGATTTTCCCCAAGTCCGATACCGAATCCCATGCCGTCATAGCCCACCTTGGTCGCAAAGGTATGATAAAAAATATCATTGTCATCTTCACGCGAAGATAGCAGACGGAGTTTCATGGGGCCAAACTTTCCGAGTTTAGACTCAAAGATCTGTACAAATTCATCCCAGGTCATATTTCCGTCATACTCCTCCGGCAAGGCGGCTATATCCTGTATTCCGACAAGGTAGGTCTGTCGCTCCTGAGTACCGGCCAGCACATCACTATGGGCGTAGTCGATAGCGACTTTGGCACAATACCTTACCTCTAGCTTGGCGGGGCGTTGTATCTTCACCGGAAAGACAACCGATGCCTTACCGGCAGGGATGATGACCTCGTCGGGCAGTACAACCTCGGGCATTTCAAAACCCTCGACAGGCAACAACTTCAGTTTGACCTTCAGGGGCTTGTCCTGTACATTACCCTCTATCAAAAGAGATAGCTGTAGGTCACTGTACGTGATATCCATCGTGTGTTGCTCTCTATAGTTGGGAAAGAGATCAATGATGCGCCCCAGAAAGTTCACGCCATCGGACCATCCTTCACCATTTTGTTCCCTAAAATTGACACCCGCTTGGGCAGTAAAGACAGGGACTTGCTCATGCTGACAGCCCGATAGTGCGGCTACCAAAAGGCAAACAAACAGTAGCTTATATACATTTTTCATGATCAGACTCCACTTCATTTTTCAAAACCGCCATAGATTATCTCATTATCCGGAAGCGAGAAGCGGTACTGCTTCTCCGTCATCTTCTTCACGGGTGCAAACTGAAACGTCTCGTACCCCAGACGCTTGTAAAAATACCAGAGCTGACCCTCGGCGTACATCTCTTTTCGGTACTCCTTCTCTATGTTTTTCTGTTTCTCCATTTGGGAGGCAAAGGGGGCGAGCGAGGTCAGACCCCTTGCTTTCCTTATGGCATTGATGTACTTTGTACTCACCGCCATATTTTGCTCAGCCTCAGCCACAATGTAGTACATTTCAGCCAGACGAATGAGGGGGATTGTGTTGTTGAGCGACTCACGGCTGTTGCGTTGCTCGAACTTCTTGGAGATTGTATTGGTAGCTGTGACCGTAAAGCCACCGCGGTCACTTAGCCGGATATCATTGGCTCCATCGGTCTCAACGTCAAAGATCTCATAGAGTCTCTCACGGGGCCCTGCTGCATACCAAGTCCATTGGGTCAACAAAAAATCCGATGCGATCCGATTCGGAAATGTGTTTTGGTCCATACTGAGGGCAAATACCAACTCTGAGGAGAGCAACCGATCTCCGGAGTTGTCGGTGACGAGACTAAAGACCGGCGTACCATCGCTATGCTTGGCATTGATCACCTCGAGCGCTTTTTCCTTGGCCTTGTCCGGCTCTCCGATCCAGAGGTACGCACGTGCCATGGTTGCCTTCACGGCCATTAGGTTCATCCGCTTGGATCTTCTGCGGAGGAAGTGGTCTTCTATTTCGCCCTGCACACCCGACTCATAGATGATATTGAGTTGGTCATCCTTGAGGAGTTCTTCGGCTTCTTTGAGATCGCGTATGATCAGCTCACCCACCTCCTTTGCCGGAAGCAGTTTTTTGTCTTTTCGATTGGCCTCCACACGGTAGGGCAAGCAGGGAGAGTCGGGGTTATCCTTATAGATCGGCCCAAACATCCTTAGGAGATCCAAGTAGAGGAATCCTCTCAGACCCAGGGCCTCACCTTTGATCAAGTCCCGATAACCTTTGGTTGTTATCAGATCTCCTCGATGTTCAATATTCCAGAGAAGGTTGTTGAGATTGGTCAGGATATTGTAGGTATTCTCCCAGAAATAGTTGGTATAGGTCAAAGTATTCTCGGAGTTGACCTCAAACTGATAATAGGACGGGTGTCCATAGTCCGGGACTTTTTCGCCCGGCACATAGCGTTGTGCCAATATGTCTATGAAGCCGTAGGTCAGCTCCTTTCCGTACAGTGTAGGCTCTGTCATCTTGATGTAGAGCCCAGTCAGCGCCTCCTTGAAGCCCTGTTCGTTCTTGAACACCTCATGATCCTCCACATTGACCTTTGGTTTCACATCCAGCCAATTGGTACATCCTATCATGGTGAGCAAGCCCACTAGAGTCAGTATATAGATCTTTTTAGTCATGATTCTGCCACTATTTTTCTTAGAATGTCAGGTTGATAGAGCACGAAGCCTGTCTGGACATCGGGTACGTAATTCCTCGCTCCACTTGGACAGTGGATAGTCTGAATAGGTCCTCCACATAGAGTCCTATTGACCCGCTGGATAGGTGTAGCTTTTGCAACCATTTGTTGCGACTGCCCTCGAGTCTGTACTGCAGAGAGAGGGTATTCAGCATGAGTTCGTTATCCTTCATTATAAATCGAGTGGATGCATAGGTCTGTGCTCCGTTGACATCCTTGGTCACTGCCTTGAATCTCGCCAAGTCACCCGGCTTTTCCCATCGGTCTGTGTAGGCTCTCTTGTCTACATTGTACCTCAGGTTTGCGTTTTCCACCTTGTCCACAAGGGTGCGGTTGTATATCAAGCCACCGAGTCGATACCTTGCCGCCAAAGTGAGTGTGAGGGGACCCCAGTTGAGGTTGGTGCTGAGCGTACCTACCAGCTTGGGCTCTTGGTCACCTACCGGGATCATATCCACGGGGTTCCAAGTAGCTGTTCGTTGGCCACTTCGGGTCAAAAACACCTCCCTACCCGTCTGTGGATCGATTCCGAGCGACTTCACAGCCCAGATCATTGACTGTGAGTACCCCTCCTCGTACCTCGGCATCGGTCGAGAGAGCTTATTGGGGTTGCTGGGGTCGGGCTTGAGCATGGCTTCGTTTCGGACTTTGAGGGCATTGGATATCTGCTCAATCCGGTTTTTGTTGTGGCTTCCGGTCAGCACGATGTTCCAATTGATTCGCTTGGATGGGATATTGACCGGCATCAAGCGTACCGTAAATTCGTACCCTGTATTGGAGATATTTCCGAGGTTGTCCATTACGGTCGGGAAGCCCATTGAGGGCGGGAGCGAAAAGTCGAGGATCGTGTTTTTCGTAAACTTCCTGTAGTACTCCGCACGTCCGCTCAAGAGGTTTTTCCATAGGGTAAAGTCCAGCCCTACGTTGAATGCATCTGTGGTCTGCCACTTCAGGTCTGGATTGCCGAGACCGATCATCTCGGTCCCCACCACATCCGAGCTGTCGTAGATGCGCATGAGACGTTGGTAGCTGTACATCCGGAGAGCCTGGTATGGAGAAAAGCCCTGCGTACCTGTGACACCGTACGTGACCCTCAGGACAAGCTCATCAAACACCTTTGCCTTCTGTATCCACTCTTCTCGGTCGAGGTTCCAACGGAGGCCGGCGGACCAAAAGGGTGCAAAACGATTGTTGCGTCCAAACTCCGATGAGGCATCCATACGCACATTGACGTCCGTGGCATACTTCATATCATAGGTGTAGCTACCGGTGAGGTTGGCTCCTATGGCTCGCACGGTGCGCTCGTCACCATGAGAGCTACGAGGTACGGCACCCAAGTAGATCTCGTCCATGTTGTCATTCGGGAATCCCGTCTGGTAGAGTCCGGCTGTATGGTACACATCTTCCCGCACATTGTAGCGCGCAAATGTTGAGAGAAAGTGCTTGTCGTTGAAGATATCATTGTACGATGCCGTGAGGCTCAGGTCATAGCCTGTTCTATTCATGTTCGTCCACAGGTAAGATCCTTTTTTGGAGACATCCGGCTCGTTGAGGAAGTCGGTGTGGTTGGCGGACTTGAATATATCGGTAGAGGCATTGGCCTTGCTCAGGTTGACATCCATCGAGAGGCGCACCTCATCGATCGGGATATACTCTAGACGGAGGGCATCGCGCACCTCAAAGGAGGTATTCTGGTCCTTGCTCTTGTAGAGTGTGTTGTAGAGAGGGTTACCATAGTCCAGCCCTACCGGATACCCACTGGCGCTACCGATGTCATAGACCTTGGACACCCGCTCCAGATAGCGAGGTATAGTCCCGTCCGCATTGCGCTTGCGGTAGTAGGGGTTGATCATTGTGTACTGCTCAAAGGAGCCATACGGTGAGGTACGATCACTCACGGTCTGGTCGGCATATAGGATATTGCTGAGCAGTATTTTGCCTTGGCGGTATCTTAGGTCGATGCTTCCGCTCTTGCCGTACACTCCGGTACCCTTCATCACACCGGGTGCTGTATTGATGCCGGCGTAGATCTTGTATCGCAGCTCTTGGGATCCCCCCTCCACACTCAGTCCATGGCGGTGGGTAAAGGCCATCTGTACCGGCTCCGACAGCCAGTAGGTATCGACACCCCGCAGCACCTCCAGTTGCTTGTGCTTGTAGTGCTCGAGTTGGGCCATCGTGGTCTGTGGTGTGTACTCGGGGTCGTAGAGGCCGGCGCGCTTTTCCAGCTCCAGCTTTTCACGAGCGTTGACTAGGTGATAGTCTCTCAAGTCCGGCACCTCCAGAGTGTAGTTGCCATTGTACGTGATCCGGACCTTGCCTGTCTCCGGTGCCTTGGTCTCGACGACCACCACACCGTTGGAGGCCTGCGCTCCATAGATCACCATTGCCGCAGCATCTTTTAGGATCGTGATACTCTCTATCAGCTCGGGGTTGAGGTCCATCACCTTGGTCACCGACACCCCTATGATCCCATCCAGGACAAAGAGTGGTTGGTTGGGCCTAGTATCTAGGTCGCCACGCAGATATACCTTGTCATCCAATGAGTAATCCCCCATGCTGGCCTGACCGCGCATATTGAAGTCCGGCAGACCACTGGGGTTGGATCCCACCGTAAGGCGATCCGACCCGATCCTAAAGCCCGGGTCCAATAGTTCCAGGGCTTTCAGGACATTGCCCGAGGTCATCTTGGTGATCTCATCTCCTTTGATCTGATTGACACTTCCCGTAAAGCCCTCCTTGCGACGCTGAAACATACCGGTCACGACCACCTCCGACAGTACGTCCACGTCTTCGGCCAATACGACCTTCATCACCGTGTTGGCCACCACTTTTTGCTCCTTTGTCTTGAAGCCGATATAGGAAAAAATCAACACGGCCCCATCCTTGACCGTATCCGGAGCTTTGTAGTAAAACTCCCCTTTTTCATTCGTAGTGAAGCCCAAGTTTGTGTTTTTGACTCGAATAGTCACGCCCGGTATAGGCTCACCATCCTTGTCTAGGACTTTTCCGCTAATCACCAACCGAGCAGGCGATGGCTTTTGGTACTCGCCCAGCGGAGTGGTGGTAGGCGTGGCGGCGCTCCCCAGAGGGAGACACAGCATAAGAAGCATACAGACGACAAAAGGTAGTGGTCTACATGACTTTTTGATGCATTGATTTTTTTCTACCATAGTGTTCATAATTTATGTTTATTACGAGAGTATGATCAAGGCAAAATGCACCATTGGCACAAGCGTACCAAAAGAACAATTAACTAATAACCAGCAAAATAGAATATCCCGACTCCGACTAACACCTCCTCCCCCATGTCCTGCAAGTTACAAAAAATCTCTTACAAAACAATTCCTTTTATTAATTTCTCGCCCATTTTTTTTCACACAGGGGGGAGACCCTCCGATATTTCCCGACAAGGCGCCGTTGTGGAACCAATTTATTTCTTCTACCCGTCCAAGCGATCGTCTCTATCCGTGAAAAGTTTTGCTTCTATCCGTGAAACCGATCGCTTCTGTCCGTGAAACTCAAGGCCCCTCATAAGTACCTGACTATCAAAAAACTCCGAAAGGGGCTTTTTTAGGGGCCCAAAAACGCTTGTTTTTCACCCCCTTCTCCAAGGGGTTCCCGGGCGCAGGAAACGGGGTGAACCAATCAGGACGACAGCCCCCCACAAAAGGAGACTGCTCACCTGAAAGGATCCAGAGGGGCAAAGCCCCGATGACCTCGAATACACCGGACCCGAAACAAAAAAGGCGACCCCAAGAGGGGTCGCCAAAGGATTGAAAGGATGGATGATCTGTCTCGTTGCTTTGGATCATCATCCGTACCACATTCTCATTTTTTCTCCGGGAGGTAGAGCAGCTCTGAGGGGATAGGCTGACTGAGCATAGTGCGACTAACGAGTCCGACCTCAAGTTCGTTGCCCATATAGTCCTCAAAATAGTGCACCTCCATGAGGTGAAATCCCGGCTCAAGTGCCACGACTCCCTCTTTCATCTGGGAGCTGTGTCCTCCATCATTGTCGACCAGTTTTTGTCCATCGAGATAGAGGACGGATCCATCGTCCGAATAGGTGTAGAATCGGTATATGCCACGCTCGGGGATGCGGATATAGGTACGGTACTTGTAGGCAAAGTGATCCTTGGTGTCGTACTTGTCTATAGCGAAGTTGGGCATAATGCCGGACGCCACCGCCAGGTCCTCTGTAATCTGCGACGTGTGCTTGAATGGCCCCTCGTAGTAGGTATAGGCGACCCCATGCTCCGTGGGCTGTACCTCCAGTGCCGGAAGATAGGTGGCCCTAGTCTCCTCGATCGAATTGATGCCGGAGGGGTAGTAGTAGATACCCTCCGGACCACCTGTCGGAGTGGTGACCCAGCTGTCGAAGCGACGCTCACCCTCGTAGAGCTTGATCATGCGTGCACCGCGCTCGGGTTGGCCATAGGCACCCCAGCCACTCACACGTCCGTAGCCAAGTGCCACCCCGGAGTCGATCCCGATCATGTCGTTGCTGTGGTCATGTCCGGCAAAGATCCCCATCACATCCTTTTTTTCAAGGACGGAGGCAAAAAGCCCGGTGCTGTAGAAGGCTGAAGAGACCCACTCTCGTGGCTCGCCAAAAGTCTTGGGGGCCCCTTTGAGTCGTCCAAACTCGGGCAACGGGATATGAAAGAACATCAGTGCCGGAAGTGGCTTACCCCCATTTTGAGCAGTCAGTAGGTCACTCTGCTCTCTGTACCAAGAGATCTGGTCGAAGTGAATCCAATCGTAGTGCTGGACAAACTGGTCCTCAAAGTAGTCGTTGGAGTCCAAGAAGTAGAGGAGGGCTTTGGCCCGCTCGTCCTGTCCATAAACGGGGACTATGCAGTTGCCCATACCGGTCAGCTCCGCCGGCCCTCTATCCCCCACATAGTAGGGAGAGGCCTCTAGCAGATCGTATATCGCCTCTCGGGTCATGAACTCCGGATCATGGTTGCCACTGGTAACCACAAAGGGGGTACGACACTCCTCCATGAGGTGAATGAGGTCTCTCCAAGCACCTTCGGCAGGTGCCGCCGTGACGATGTCGCCATTGAAGACAGCAAGGTCCGGTCGGTTCGCCGTGAGGACACCACGTATGGTCTCATGGGTGCGCTTGGTGGTCTCGGGGTCCTTGGCATCTATGTGCGTATCCGAGAAGTGGGCGATCAGGTAGGTCCCATCCGGCCGGAAGTGTTGCGCTTTTTGGGCATAGCCGGCCATACAGAGGGAGAGCAGGAGTAGTAGGGTGGTGATTCGTCTCATGATTACTTCAGGCTAAGTGCATGACAGATTTTGTGAAAGATCTCTGTGTTTTCGTAAATACCGGTGAAGTCGCGAGCTCCTGCACCGTAAGCATACACGGGCACAAGGACACCACTGTGTCCACCGGTGGCAAAGTGCCCCACTGTGGTCCCGGTATGGATACTCCCCCCGAGGAGGGTCAGGCCACCGGTCTCGTGGTCAGCGGTGACGACCACGAGGGTTTCACCGTCTTGCTCGGCCCACTGCATGACAGCACCTATGGTCCGATCAAAGTCGGCCGTCTCCTGCATCAGCAAGTCTAGGTCATTGAAGTGTCCATAGTCATCCAACTGGGACCCCTCTATCATGACAAAGAAGCCATTGGGATTCTTGGCCTTGAGCTTGTCCAGTGTATAGATCGAGGCATCGCGCAAGTAATCACCTCGCTCCTGTGGCAGAGGAGTGTCTTTTTCGGCCACGAGGACCAGCTGCCTAGGCGAGTCGGCATGCTGAGTGGCATCACCGAGGGAACGGCTGACCTGATAGCCCACCTGCTCCATCTCGGTAATGATATCTCTGCCATCGGTGCGGTTTTGGAAACGAGATGCCCCACCCCCGATGATGACATCACAGTTGCTGGTCGGGAAGTCGCCGATCAGGTCCTCCTCCTCGTCTCGCGAGAGATTGTGTGCCAAAAAGGCTGCAGGTGTCGCATCCCATAGCCGACAAGTGACCACGACACCGGTACCCAGTCCGGCAGCATGTGCACGATCGACCAATGTGGTCAATTCGTTACCGGCAGGATCAATACCGATGGCGTGGTAGTTGACTTTCACACCACAAGCCATTGCGGTGCCGGCTGCCCCGGAGTCGGTGATCAGGGTGTCTGCCGTGGTCGTCTTGGAGAGTCCAATGGCCTGGGCATTCTCTAGATTTACACGTCCCTTGTTGGCCGTCCAGAGATTGGCGATATGAGACAAACTCATGCCGTCTCCGATCATCAGGACTACGTTGCGTACCCGAGCATCGTCGGGTATAGGGGCAACGGTCACGGTCTGGTAGGTCTCCGGTAGCTGCACCGACTGGGTTTTGCTATCAGAGTTTTCATCGGTTTGTGTCTGTCCACACCACGGTTTGCAGCCCGCAAGTAGGACTAGGACTAGAAGTAGATAGTTCTTCATTTTTGGGTAAAGTATAGCTTTAGCGGTTGATATTCCTTCTCTCCTCGCTTGCGCATGGCAGCATCCAAGCCTTGACCCTCACTACCTTGCCAATATAGGACCTGCAGGGGGTGGAAACCCTTGGCGAGTGCGATCTTTCCGGTAGCCGACACATAGGCATGCGAGCCATCGTTGAGCACGACATCCGTATCTCCAACCCGGAGGACAGACCCATCGTCACTACGGAGGACAAACTCATACACACCGTCCTCCGGGACCTCTATGTATCCATCAAAGATCAACCCATAATCCTCGTCACGGTCACGGATTTCATTCGTAACCATACGGTTGATCCCTCGTAGGATCAGCTGGCCCTTTGCGATCTCATCCACAGAGGCAAATCGGCCGTGGTAGAGTCGGTACGCAACCCCCTCCTTGAAGTTGGTCGGAAGGAGAGCGGGCATGGGTACAGCCTTGGTGGCCAAGAGCGTACTGATACGAGATGGAGCACCATCAGCGATGGCAAAAGCCTTGATCGTACAATTGTCGGTCAGCACAAAGGGGGCTTCGTAGCGCATCGACTCCCGTGTGGGAGTGGTCCCATCCAGAGTATAGTAGATCGTACTCCCCGGAGTGGCGCTGGCGAGATCCACCGTCACCTCACCGTCGTAAAGGGCCAAATCCGCTGTGGTAAACACAGGCGAGGCGACATTCTCCGTGGTGAGTGAGTAGGGGTCAGAGCCTATGGTGTAGTCTTTCACCGGCTTGTCGGTCAGCTCAAACGTCAGTTCGCCACCGGACATCACCTCATCATAGGTGACAAAAAGGCGATCCAGCAACTTGCCATTGAGCGAAACAGACTTGATATAATGGTTTTTGTCGGGATCGTTGGCCTTGATCACAAGCTCTGCTCCTCCTGCCGTATGCAGTCGCACCTCGGGGAAGAGGGGTGTCGTCAGGACATACTCCCCTGACCCCGGAGTGACGGGATAAAATCCCATCGCCGTCATGATGTACCAAGCCGACATTTGTCCACAATCTTCGTTGCCGACTATTCCATCCGGCTTGTCCGAGTACATTTCGTCCAGCAGACGCCGAGTGAGTTCCTGTGTTTTCCACGGCTCACCGGCATAGGTGTAGAGATAGGCGACATGGTGGCTCGGTTCGTTGCCGTGGGCATACTGTCCCAAGAGGCCTGTGATATCCTGCAGATCACCCACATGCTTGCGCTCATCGCCAAAGAGGGCATCAAGCGATGCCAAAAAAGCCTCACGCCCACCATGCATACGGATCAGCCCATTTACATCGTGCTGTGGTGCATAGCGGTAGTGCCAAGCCGTAGCCTCGGTGTAATTTCGACTCACGGCATAGGGATCAAAATTTGCCTCCCAAGAGCCATCAAAGTTTCGTCCTCTGAAATAGCCCGTACTCCCATCGTAGAGGTTGACGTAGTTGAGGGCTCTGTCCAGATACATAGCCGCAATGTCCTCTTTGCCCATAGCCTTGGCCATCATCGCTATGGTCCAATCATCATATGAGTACTCTAGGGTACAAGAGACCGATTCATTTTTCCGATCAGCCGGGATATAGCCATACTCCACATAGTAGTCGGAGCCTTTCTTATTGATATTGGAGGAGTGAACCATAGCCTGCAATGCCCGCTCCGCATCAAAAGTCCCGATCCCCCTCAAGTAGGCATCAGCGATCACGGAGACCGCATGGTACCCTATCATACAGTGGGTCTCCCCACTCATCAGTGGCCAGATCGGTAGCTCCCCCTGCTCATCATACATCCTGAGCATCGACCATACCACATCATCCACCAGCTTGTGATCGAGGAGTGTCAACAACGGATGCAAGGTACGGTAGGTGTCCCACAGCGAGAGAGTACTGTACTGAATCTGCCCCTCAGGTAGGCTATGCACCCGCCCATCGTTACCAAGATAGGTGCCGGCCTGATCGCTGATCCGATTGGGAGCTATATAGGAGTGGTAGAGAGCGGTGTAAAAGACCTTTAGATCCTGCTCTGCGCCCATGGGTACCTCTATCTTGCTCAGCACCTCCTGCCACGACTGCTCATTGGCCACTTGTACCTCCCCAAAGTTCCGACCCTGTAGCTGACTCTCCAGATTTGCCCTAGCCGCCTCGTAGGAGGTCGTCGACAGTCCTACATACGCCTCCAGTGGTGCGATCTCCTCTGCATCAAAACTAAGGATCGCACGGATTGAATCTCCGACCGATGAGGGTGTCGCAGTCAGAAGCCCATTTTCGTATACCTCAAGCTCCTTGATCGGCTTGCTAAAATGGGCATAGAAATAAGTTTTTTTGCCGGTCGTCCAGCCATCCGTAGCTTGTAGTCCCTGCACATCATAGGTATTCACCTGCTCAAAGGCAGTCGCCACCATATCCCGAGGCTTGAGGCTCACCAAGTCGAGGACCACCGCTTGAGGCTGACCGGCAGGGTACGTATACCGATGCACCCCGACCAAGGGGGTCGTCGTCAGCTCCACCAAGATGCCATTGTCCATCTTCACACTGTAGTAGCCCGCATGAGCGACTTCATTTTTGTGCGAAAATCCGGTCTTCGGCAAGTGTCGCCGGCTAATACTGTCTCTAAACAATTGCGGGTCGTTGGTCGGTATAAAGAGGACATCACTCAGATCCGTGGCGCCCGTACCACTGAGGTGCGTATGCGCAAAGCCATACAGCGACTCATCCGAATAGTGATACCCCGAGCAAGCATCCCACCCCTCCCAACGCGTATCAGGACTGAGCTGGACCAAACCATTGGGTGACGCAGCACCCGGAAAGGTATGACCGTGAAAGTCAGTCCCTATAAATGGATCTACCTGCTCATACAGATCGGGGTTGACCGGAACAAGCTCCTTTTGTCCCGACTTGGACGAGCAAGACTGCCCCATACAGAGCAACCCTATACCCGCAAGCAAAGACCACAAATGTTTCTTACTTACCATTCCTATTATTCAGTTCGTGTAGATAATCAATCAGTTCTTTCGTCTCTTTTCGCCCTGCAAAGTCCACGAAATAGATACCCGGAGGTGGCGTCTCCATCCCTTTCAGCAAGTCCAGAGTATATGGATTCATCACCTTGGCCACACCAAGGGGGGTGGCCGGGGCCGACCCGCTGATGAAAAAGATATTCAGCTCATCGCGATCCTGCTCGGTTGCCAGCTCTAGCGCCTCCCGAACCGCACGCTTCTTGTCACTCTTATGGATGATATCCTTGACTACATAGGCATCCTCCACCAATAGAGGGAACGGTGCCCAGCCCCTGCCGGGCCATACAAGCGAGGCTCGAGCTGTCTTGTTGTGTCCAAAAGAGTCATACTGAGGAAGCGGAACACCCTCCGAAAACTTATTGCGACTAAAGATCACAATCTTTCCAGCCAAGTCACGCTTGGTCGTTTTTAGCGTCAAAGGTCGCCGGTAGACATGGTCGGACACCTCCGGAGCACTCAGTGCTCTCAACAACGAAGCCTCATAGGACGCATAATGCTCCGGAGTACCATTGCTATCATCCTCTTTGCGGAGCGAAACAATCACAAACTCCTCCGGATACGCCTCCAAAAAGCTCACAAAAAGTGGCAATATATTAGTCGTCAACTCCAGAGGATAGCGCACCACACCATGGTAAACATCCATTTTTCCGGACCCATCATAGCGGTCAACCAGGCGGATATCAAAGGCACGAATACCTCGTCGCAACTGCTCCTCCAGAGTAATATCCTGACAACCGGCAAGGCCATTGATCGCACCGGAATCATGCGTCCCGGCAATAAACAGATCCACGAGAAGCGGAGAAGCATCCGACTTTCGTCCACCCTTCGGCTCAGACTCAACGTCCGCACATGAAGAGCCGGAGAGCATGATGGTCCAAAACACCGCCACCACACACCACCTGATCCTACCTATTTCCATGCGACAATCCATAAACCTATCTGCTAAAACAAAAGTAACCATTTCCCCCCGCAAAGAGCCTAAAAGATTACCTTAAGACCCCGGCCTCCACTTTCACTGAATAGCCAATAACACCAGAACGATCAAAAAGCTTGGTTGTTTCACGGTGAAGATAGCTCTTCTTTGCAAATAAGAAAGTAACATGGTCACCTCCAACGACAGGACTTACTTCCTTTAGTTCGTAGCCATCTATCTTTGGGAAAGCATTCATCAAATCCTTGGCAATTGTTCCTATTAGTAGAATTTCCTTAGTACCAGAGACCTGGTTGGCCAATTCCTTTTCAAATGCAGAAAGGGTCAAGTTATCAGATATTGTGACAACCCCCATACTTAGAGTATATTTTAGTTGCTTGGGAGATGTGGCATTCAAATCAGTCCTGAAAGTAAGCAGGTAGCTATTGCCAATCGGCAGGTTTACATAGTCTCGAAAATACTCCTTGGTTAAGACAAGATTACCAGTCGGGACTCCTTCACGGTACCCTGAAAAGTTATAGCACTGAAAGAGTTTGGCAACCGGAGGGAGCGCCATAGCTATTGCAGCGCCATCTCCAGAAGCATCAGCATTCATCAACACTGCCATAGAATAGCTATTCTTATTGCTTAGCCACTCCGAAAGGTCTGCGTAATCTTTTTTTGTACCAAAAAGAGCTTTTGTTTGATGATTAGAGACCACAACAAACTCTAGAGTGCGATCCTTATTCCACTGGATCTCCTTGTCATTTGGTTTCTTGGATGGAGAAGGCGTCGGTGTATTTCCCCCTTTTTCACCTTTGCATCCGGCAAACACAAACAAAAGTAGAAGGGTCGTGAGTAAAAATGGAAGCTTTTTCATATCCATGGCAATTCATTATTTGGAGTAAGTAAGTTGGGTAAGTACGGCGGAGTGATCAGATAGGCGATCAAAAGACTCTACACGCTTACCTTTTGCGGTAAAGGATCCATTTTTCATTGCAACACCTATGTAGTCAAGCCAGTTGAAGGCCATGCACTTGAAATCACCACGGAGAATATTATTCACTTTTTCTTCTCCCATATTCATATCCCCCATCAAAATAATGGGATGTTCAGTTTTGGTTATAGATTCATCTTTGGCGATAGCACGCAATTGCTCTTCTTCGCCTCCGACGTGATCCAAGTGGGTAACTACTACCCGAAAAACCTGTCCGGACGGATGAAGAATATCCGCCCACATGACACTACGTTGGTCAGCAGAACTTGCCGGCTTCGGGAGCAATTTACTATGAACACTCAAAATAGGGTATCGACTTATTAGACCATTTCCGTACAGTCCCTCTTCCTTGGGATAAGACTTACCGAAGGCTGAGTACATTCCAAACTCAGCCGCAAGTTCACCTAGCAGATTGCGTTGTCCCATGCGACTAGTGAGCAACTCAAGCTCGTTGATGGCATAAATGTCAGCATTCAGATCCTTGAACGCCTTGAAAAAAAAGGACATTTGGAACTGCTTTCCCTGGGAGAGTGCTTGGTTCTCGATTTCAAAAGATTTCACGTTGTATGTACAAACGGTGAGGTTCACTTGAGCCTCAAGCTCAAGCGAACCTACTAGTACAAACACTGTCAAAAAGAACAGTAATTTCTTCATAAAATGATTGAACTGAGTTCTATCTATTGATTAATAACCGATATTTTGCTTCAGATTTTTGGACTTATCAATAACTGCCTGAGGTATTGGGAACACCTTATTTTTCTCGGGATTAAAATTGCGTGCAGCCCATACTTCCTTCTTCTTCAGTTCGCCTTTTTGGGTCTGGCTGTTATAGGTCTTCAAATAATGATCAATGTCAAAACCATGTAGAGGTTGTCTTAATAGATCAAAGTCTCTCCAGCGCATAATATCCATCCAGCGTGGAGTATTGAACTCAAATGCCAACTCATTGCGACGCTCACGTTTGAGATCCGCCTTGGTTGCATGGCTGTTGGCAGGGAGTCCGGCCCTAGTGCGTATTGCATTTAGGAGCTCTTTTGCCTCTCCATTACCCTCTCCTCTCAGCCAAATAAGGGCTTCGGCTTTCATAAGCATGACATCAGCATAGCGCACTACAACCTGACCAAGTGTGGTACACATGAAGTTGCCGTTCGGGAAGTACTCTACCCCTGCATTTCGCTTGTATCTGTAGGGACTCAGCCATTTTACGAATAACATCTTCGTGTCAGCACTTAACTCATATTTTTCCTTCTTTGGGTCTTTGGTATCTGGCTCTCCAATTCTTACATTCAGGTCTAGGAAAGTAAGATCATCTCCAGGTATTCCAATGGTATTTGCACGGCGTAGGTCTCCATTTTCAAAAGACTCATATAGCTCCACAGTAGGTGCAAAATAACCCCATGTGTTGAATCTTCCCCAGCCACCGTTTTGTCCACTCATTCCGTGAAATTTGGGACCTGCAGCAACTTTAGCAGAGCCAAGAAAGGAGAAGATATATTCGCTGGAAAAGTTGTTGGGAGCAGTGAACAGTTTCGTAATATCAGGATAAAGTGCTCGTTTGTCAGCCCCTGACAGGCCCATAATCTTATCGCAGTAAACAATTACTTTTTCGTAATAAGACTGATCAAACTGAGCAGCATACAGAGCGGCTCTTGCCGCTAGCCCCCATGCTGCAGCTTTCCACGGACGGCCATAGTCGCTCTCATTTTGTTGAGACAAAAGGGGCAAGTGTTCGGCCGCAGCATCCATATCCGATATGATTTGATCGTAGTTCGCCAAAACACTTTTTGGACGCGACATATCCATGTCCCTTACCGGTGTTTTTTCCGTGATAATAGGGATTCCGCCATTGGGGCCGTCATCTCCGTGCCAAGGAGCAAGCCAAAGGTAAGAAAGTCCCCGGTAAAAATATGCGTTTCCAAGCACAAAGTCGCGGTCTTCTCCTGTCAGTTTCAGGTCGGATGTAGCCTTGATCAATTCATTGGCCGAAGCTATGATCTGATACATGATCTCCCAGTTTTCATTCCAGTCGCGTCCATTAGACGCACCCATCGTGAAGTTTTTGATCTGAGTTGCTTGCGCCTGATCACGTCCCGTTGTCATATTATCGCTGGCATTCTCTAACCACATATAACCACGACCGGTTATAGACTCCTCTGAGGTAAATCTGTTGAGCGCATCTACAGAAGCACGAAGGTTAGCTTTGTCCTTGTAGTAGTCATTGTTGGTATCACCCTCTGTATACGGCTTGAGGTTCAGAAAGTCACTATTTGAACACGATGAAAACACTCCTGCAAATAGCATCAACGACATGGCAACTAATGTCACCTTTCTCATTATTATTTTCATATCATTGGTTTCTCTTTTTGTTTTTCAGAATAGAGCCTTTAGAAGTTCAAGTTTAGCCCAACAGTAAAGGTACGTGCCAAAGGATAACGACCTGCATCAATACCAAAGTAACCTACCTCAGGATCAACTCCGGAGTATTTCGTAAAGGTAAAGAGGTTCTCACCATTCACATAAACACGAAGCCCTGAGTTGGGTAGCTTGATTGACTCCATAACCTTCTTAGGCATGCTATAGCCCAAGGTCAAGCTCTTGAGACGTAGATAATCGCCATCCTCTAGAAAATAGCTGTTAGCGATGCTGTAATTTCCATTGTCATCCTTCGCAACACCTAGGCGAGGTACACCTGAGTTTGGATCAAAGTTGAATGACTTGAGCGCAAGGGAATTGAGATTACCTTGCACACCTCTACCCACAAGTGACATTTGCTTATAAGCATTATAGAGCTTATTTCCGGCAATTCCTTGGAACATCACAGCAAAGTCTAATCCTCGCCACTCCAGATTTCCGCCAAAAGAATAGGTGATAGTAGGTAGATATGAACCAAAGAACTTACGGTCTTGGTCATTGATTATGCCGTCACCATTTTGGTCTACAAACCGGAGGTCACCAGGCAAAGCCCTAGGTTGTATTGGGTTAGTCTGTCCTGTCTCACTATTAGTATGAGTATAGGCTGCAACCTCTTCCTTGGTCTTAAAGATTCCTTTTGCCTCATAGATGTAGAAAGACTGCCAAGGTTGACCTACTGCCGAACGTACCGGTTGCATACTATTCACAGTGACATCATCTTGTATATAATCACGTCCTCCAAGAGAAAGCACCTCTGAGTGGATTAGGCTAAGGTTACCGAAAAGTCCGTACTTAACCGATCCGATTCGGTCGTCGTAGGATAGGCTAAACTCCCATCCCTTATTCACGACTGATCCCACATTACCCAGGGGCTCCTCGGTTACTCCCATCGTTGGGACAAGAGGTACGCGCTCAATCAGGTCCTTTGTTGTCTTGTTGAAGTAGTCAGCAGAGAGCGAAACCTTACCAAACAACCCAACATCCAAACCAACGCCCCAAGACTCAGTCGTCTCCCATTTGAGATCTGTATTGGATATTCCTTTTTGGAAGAAACCATATACCACATCATTATTGGCTCCAAATACCGATCCCCTGGCCTGAGCCATAGAAACATTGTATGCATAGGGATCAACCATTGCTACGTTTCCTACCTGTCCCCAGCTTCCACGGACCTTTAGGAGATCAATGGCCTTGACATCCTTCATAAAGGACTCACTAGAGATCTTCCATGACCCTGAGAGTGCAGGGAAGATAGCAGATCGGTTTCTTGGTGCCAACTTGGAAGAGAAGTCGTTACGAATTGACCCAGTAACAAAGTACCTATCATCGTATGAGTAGCTAAGTCGTCCAAATCCAGATATCATAGACTCCTCCGTAATACCCTCTATCGGTGGCTCGCTAAACTGAGTCCCATTCTGAAAGCGAACCTTGGATGGGTCCTCATTGGGGTAGTTTTGCTTCTCCACTGTGTGATTTCGCCAATTATCATACGCCATGGTATAGCCTGCCATAGCACTGATATGATGCACGTCAGCTAGCAACGTGGCATATGTAATCGTATTTTCCCATAGCCAATTGGAATGCAGACTAGAGTATATTGACCTGGAGTTGGGACGGGCACGGCTTCCGACTTCTTTCACTTCAGGTGTGAAGTTTTCATAGCGGGCCCAATCTTGACCGACAGAGAAGCGGCTAATGATATCCAAACCTCTCAATGGTTTGATGGTTAGAGCGGTAGTTGAAAAAAGGTTAGTCTCTGGACGATTCTGCCTTTGGCGCATGAGTGTCGCAACAGGGTTGTTCAGCATTCCATACCCAGACACACCTTGGCTCGCATAGTATTGAGGGACTGTACCTCCCCATAGCGGTTGCCCATCTTTTCCAAGTACCTTATTTCCATTTCTATCAAGTTCGTAAACCGTTGCAGAAGATGGGAAAAAGGTTGCATCCATCAGGATCCCCTCATGTCCTCGGTCCCAAACACCACCTTGTCCATTGCTATAGTTGATATTGACATTCTGATTAACACTAAGCCAATCAAAAATGGTATAATCAACATTGAGTCTTCCTCCAAAACTCTCCGAATAGGTATTGAGGAGAATGCCCTCATTTTTGTCATAAGAAAACGAAAGAATACTTTGTAGCTTGTCACTACCACCGTTGAGTGTGAGGGCATAGTGCTGTAGCGCGCCTGTTCGGAAAATCTCTTTCATCCAATCAGTGCGATGAATAGCACCGTATGGATAAGCCTTCACATTAGCCACAGTAGGCAACCCTGCACCCTCAGTCTCTGCTAAGTGAGTCCAAATCTTGGTGTATTGACCTGCGGTAGTCACAGAGGGCAACTTGGTAGCATTCTTAAAGCTATATGAGCCATTGAACTGCACATTGACCCGTCCAGACTTTCCTTTCTTGGTAGTCACAACGATCACACCACCTGAACCTACAGAAGCTCCGTAGATAGCAGCCGAGGCGGCATCTTTTAGCACTGTGATATTCTCCACATCCTCAATATTAAAGGGAGCTCCGGGAACACCGTCTACCACATAGAGGACAGCATCTCCACCTCTTGAGCCTTTTCCGCGAATATTCAATTCTGCTCTAGAGAGTGGGTCACCACCACTATTTTGGATAGTCACTCCCGGCAAACGTCCTTGCATTACAGATGCAAGATTTGAGGGCCCCGACTTCAACTCTTTTCCGATGCTCATTGTAGAGATGGAGGTAGAGAGGTCTTCCTTTCTAGAAGCACCATATCCAATCACGACCAGCTCCTCTAGTGCTTGACTGTCCTCATGCATCTCTATGCGAAGGTTTGCGTCAGCCCCCTTCACAACATAGGATACTGGCTTGTAGCTAACAAAACTGAACTTGAGTTCTGTGCCAATCGGAACCGCTATACTAAAGCGACCGTTCATATCTGATGTTGTACCAAGAGTTGTTCCTACAGCCTGTATAGTAACTCCGATAAAAGGCTCATCCAAGGTGGTGTCTATTACCGTCCCACTCACCTTTACATTGTTCTGGGCAATTGCCAGCATTGCACCAAGGGCATTGAGCAAAAGAGCCAGAAAAAGGGTTCTAAACCGTGTCTTCATATTTTCGCTGTTATTAATTGAGCACTGTTACTTCTTTTCGTTATCCGCATGCTTATAAGCATCAATCTGTTTTTTTACATCCACTTCGGGATCATACACATCTTGACCATATGACTGGGACAAATAGAGCTCTCCCATATGGAAGAAACTCGCCCCTCTTATTCCCAGCATAGCCTGAAGATCTACCCCATCGTGTCTTACCAGTGGAACAAACCTAATGTATCGAGCACCCTTAGGCATCAAGAAGTAATCGCCATCTTTTCGATCACCAGTCATTGCCGGAAGTCCATAGTTTGTTGCCTCTGCTGCTACGCTCCAAGTATTACCATCGGCACTAGTAAGGATGCGAGCCACTTTTGGTGCGCCGGAGCTGTTTTTGGGTCTTGGCACATACCCAAACCTCAGATATTTTCCACCATGACTGTCGTCTTTTAGGTCTACCTGAATATAGTGCAACTCCTGCCAAGCACCGTGCCAATCGGAGTGGAAGTAGTTATTCACATCTTCATCGACCAAGTTTTCTATCGGGCCTTCAGTCCATTCTTGTGCATTGGTCGTAACCATATCAACAGTAAGCGGTATATCCCTAAAATCAGACGGAGTGTATTGCTTGGTCATAGGGAGGCTAGTCGCTGTCAAAGTGTAGGCTTTCCCAAACTGACCGCTACTGCTTACTGAACGAACAACAAAGGTATACTCCCCAGCTACTTTTGCGGTATTTGGTATCACAACACTAGTTTCGTTGGCAGCCGCCATACGCTCCATCTTCGTATTCTGTATCGGATCAAAATAGGTTGCGAGGACACCAATCCTATCTGCATCTCCCTTGGCCTCATCCAATTTCCACGATATAACGATTTCACCGGGGTTGACAGAAGTGGCCTTCACGTCACTGATCGGTGCCGCTTTCTTTTGCTGCACAGGCCAATCATGACTGGTACATCCAACCATTAAAAGGGCAAATGCCAACAAAAGTTTAGTTTGTTTCAGATTTCTCATAAAGTTAGATAGCTTGGTAGTTAATTATTCTCTTGCTTGATTAGTTTGTTTGATTTTTCGTCTTGTGTGTGTTTTAGTAGATAATTGCTACATTTTGGTTAATCTGTCATAGATCCACCCTCACAAAGTGTAGCCCTATATGGTTTTTACAAAGCTAAACAAAAAGAAACGCCAAAAGAGCACATTTTGCGCATACAGAACCCACTATCGCGCACTTTCGATAATAAACTATGCTCAGTAAAAACCATAATTAAAAACAGAATACACAAAGAGACGTGTGATAACAAAATTTATTTACAATCTAAACCAGCATGAATGTTAACCACAAACAAAATTGCTAAACCGACAAAGATATGCCTTGTACAAAAGTTGAAAAGAGATTACCATCCACCTAAGACAGAGCAGAAGATTGGAAAGGCTATTTTCAAATGCGTGGTGTACTAATCGGAGGGGGAAAATGGATGGGAGCGGGAGCTTTTGTCCGTGAAGGGTTTTGATTCTATCCGTGAAAAGTTTTGCTTCTATCCGTGAAGAGTTTTGCTTCTATCCGTGAAACTGATCGCTTCTATCCGTGAAAGATTAGGGGCTTTGTACAGAGCTGTATTTCAGGCTGTTGAAAGGTAAGTTTTTTTAGGCCCAAAAAGGAGCAAAAAAAACGAGGGTGCGCCGAGGCGTTTGGGCCTTGGCTCACCTTCGGTATTTATGTGGTGGCGATGGTACGAGGTCGATTGGCCTCGGTGCTCTGCTTCTTTTTATGCTTTCGAGGGGCGAGTGGGAGGTTGGGGGATCAGACTTTTCGGAGCCGGATGTTTCGGACGGTGTGGTCGTTGCTTTTCTCTAGGATTAGGGAGGAGCGGAGCCTGGTTGGCTGGATGTTGTCTCGGAGGTTGGGGAGGTTGATCTCGTCCCAAATCTTGTTGGCGAAGTCTATTGCTTGTGCTTCGGTCAGGTCTGCGTATTGGTAAAAGAAGGAGTCGGGTTGCTGAAATGCGGTTTTTTGGAGGAGTAAAAATCGGTGTACGTACCAGCTTCGGATGCTCTCTGGGTCTGCGTCGACATAGATGGAGAAGTCGAAAAAGTCGGATACGAAGATCTTTCGGCGATCAAAGTTGGGGGTGGTGTTGACTTGCAGGACGTTTATTCCCTCTACGATGAGGACATCGGGCTGGTCGATGATGTCGTACTGGTCGGGGATCACGTCGTAGTAGAGGTGTGAGTAGGTTGGGGTGTGGAGGTCGCGTCGTCCGCTCTTGATGGCGGCGAGGAAGTTGAGGAGTTTTGTGGCGTCGTAGCTTTCTGGGAATCCTTTGCGGTTGAGTATTCCTTTTTGCTCAAGTGTGGCGTTTGGGTAGAGGAATCCGTCGGTGGTGATGAGGGCGACGTTTGGTGTGGCGTCGTTCATGGAGAGGAGTTTGTGCAGGACTCTGGCGGTGGTGCTTTTTCCGACAGCGACGCTTCCGGCGATCCCGATGACGTAGGGGACATGCTGGACTTCACGGTGAAAGAACTGGCTGTACTCTCGGTGTAGATTTTTGTGGTGCTGGATATGGATCTGCAGGAGGCGACAAAGTGGGAGGTAGATGTCTCGGACTTCGTCGACGGTAAGTGGTTCGTTGAGTGCTTGGAGCTGGTGTAGGTTTATTTCGGAGAAGGGGAAGTCCGGGTGGCTGTCGAGTCGGCTCCATGCTTCTCTGCTGAAGGAGTGGTAGGGAGAAAATGTGGCGATGCTCTTCATGGTGTCAAAAGCTCTATTGGTCGGTCAAATATTTGTCCGAATGCGGTGATCAGTCTCTGTGCGACTTCGTCCATCGAGATGGTCTGTCCGGCTTCGAGGCATAGGTTGGTGACGCCTTTGTCGGAAAAGCCACAGGGGTTGATCCAGCGAAAGTCGTCCGGTGGTACGCTGACGTTGAAAGCAATACCGTGCATGGTGATGCAGTGGCTGACTTTGACTCCGACGGCACAAATCTTTTTGGGTGTGGGGGTGTGGCTGTGCATCCAGACTCCGGATGCGCCCGGTATCCGCTCTCCCTGCAGTCCATAGTCACTGAGCACGGTGATAGCCACTTGCTCGAGAGAGTGGACGTAGTCTCGTATGCCCAGTCCGAGCTCTGTGAGGTCAAATATCGGATAGACGACCCACTGTCCGGGACCATGGTAGGTGACATCTCCCCCTCGGTTGGTTTGGCACACCTGTATGCCGGCTTGGTCGAGGATCTCTTTTGGGTAGAGGATATTTTTGGAGTCGGCATGTAGGCCCAGGGTCAGGATGGGGTTGTGCTCGTTTAGGAGGAGGTGGTGGGCTGTTTTTTGGCCATTGGTGTGAGCGGTCACGGCTTTTTGAAAGTAGTACTCTTGCTGTCGGAGTGCGTCCGAGTAGTCGGTGCGACCGTTGTTGAGGACCTGTACTTTCATGACTTGACGACTTGTGAGCATAGGTTGGCGATGGGGCAGTAGCTACAGGCGGAGATATTGGGCGTAGCCACATAGCTCTGCTGGGGGTCTACGATCTCGTCCAGTAGGTCGGGGATGATCTCCGCCACAGTGTCTTGGATGGAGGAAAAGTCGAGTAGGTCCTCGTAGTAGCGGGTGCCTTTCTTTACCTTCAGTACCGTAAAGTCCTTGGCCAAGGGCTTGTAGAGCTCTGGGATGATCCTGTCGTATTGGACTCTGTCAAAGGTGGTTTGGTACTTACTACGGTCGCTGAGCATGAGAGAGTAGAGGAGAAGCTGCATGCCTGCTTTGTTGTTTTTGGCACGATCGTCGGCTATGTCCAATGGGGTCTTGGGGTCGACGTTGCCGGTCTTGAAGTCGACGATGTGCAGAGCACCGTCGATATCTGTGTGGAGTCGATCGATGTAGCCCACTATGTTTACGCTCTTACCCTCCCCAAGGGGGACTTTGGACTCAAACCGCACTTCGCCACCGATGTAGCGGGTCAGTGTCGACTGCTGCTTGAGGTCATGGTCGATCACGTTTCGGACCATGGCTCTGGCTCCGGAGGCCAACAGTTGGTCAAATGCCCCCATCTCTTTTCGCCCAAACTCTTTTTCGTAGCTTTTTAGGATCGCCCTGTCGATATCAGTATTTTCCGCGTCGAGCCAACTCCGGAGCTTGCCAAAGTCAAAGGCCCGTCCCTCAAAAAGGCTGTAGAGGTCGTGCAAAGTGTTGTGTACCACTGTACCAACAACCCTGGTGTCCATTGTCTCGGCCAGCTCGTCCTGGTCACCGATCCCCTCCACCTTGGCAGCATAAAACCTGAGAGGACAGCTCAAAAACTCATTTAGAGCCGAAGCAGATAGGTGGCGTGATCCGGTGGTGACTGACTCGCGGAAGGCCGCACACTTTTCGGGATCCGGGCGAAAAGTTTCGTGTGGTGTGGCACCAATCCTCAAAGGATAGCCGGCAGAGCGATGGGTCACGCAGGTGCCGGACTTGTCGTAGAGGTACTCGATCAGGCGGAAATAGCGGGATGGCTCGCCACTGGAGAGGTGGCTGCGTCGAGCATCGTAGGTGCAATACAGCTGCGAGGCTCGTGAGATGAGGCGAAAGAAATTGTAGGCACGTGTCCGCTCATGCCACTCATAGGTCGGTAACCCATGCCCCAGACGGATGACATGTGGTATGATACTCTTGAGGTGGCTGTAGCCTGGTAGGACCCCCTCTGTGGCATCGGGGATGAGGACGATGTCAAAGTCCAGTCCACGGGTCTCCAATACCCCCATCACTTGTAGCCCCTTGAGTGGCTCTCCCTTGTATGGTATGCGTGCGTAGGTAAAGAGGGAGTGCAAGAGATCCTCCATGATGGTGGCACCAAAGGCCTCGGACCCGGGGTTCTCGGCCAAGTGGTCGCAGATCGCTGTGCGTCGATCCACGAGGAGGTCTCGGAGAAAGGGTAGGACAGAGCGTTCGGCGGTATAGGGTGCTTGCTCATCTTCTGGAGCCGATGGTTCGTCCATCAACCGCTCTACCAGATCGATGAAGTACTCTAGGAGTGCCAGTCCGCCTTGGGTCGTACCATCGTCCCTCTCGGGATAAAAAAAGAGGTGGTCCAAAAAGTTGCGCTGGTCATCATTGGTGTCCGGGAAGTCCCAGATCCGAGACATTGCCTCTTTTGTGTGAATACGAAAGCACTTCTCCTTATTGATCTTTTCGACGATTCTCTGCCGTAGGCCATTGTCCTCAAAGAAAGGGTCCAATGAGCTACCGGCCAAGATCTCCTTGACCTCCACTCCTCTCCAATAGGTTCCCCCCTTGGAGGCGTAACGTAGTCGCACTTGCTTGAGGATCGCTATCAGGCGCATGAACATCCCGACCAGTGGCATTTCGCGCAAGGGATACCCCATAGTGACATTGACCTCACACCCAAGGTCAGCTCTGAAGTTGCTCAAGAGGGGCATCAGCAGTCGCTCGTTGGGTAGCACGACAGCGACCTGTAGATCATTGATTTTGTCCTTCCACTCCTCGCACATTTGATTGATACAGTTGTCGCCGACAAATACAGCCTGCGCCACCTTGGAGGGGATGGACACCAAATCAATCTCGGGCAAGGTGTTGACCTTCTCAAAGTCTATATAGTCGAGACTTGGTGGGGTCGGGGAGGGAAAGTTTTTCTCATTTTGTAGCTTGAAGGCTCCTGCTATCTGTCCCTCTTGGAGTGCCACACCCTCATAGTCCCAATAGAAGCGTGTATTCGGATCCTCTTGGTAGTGTTTCAGCAATTTTCGCTCCACGACGGAGAGAGAGTTGAGCCCCACAAAAACGTTGCGAAAGCCGTCCTCAATGAGAGATCTCTCCCCATTCTGCACCTCCTCACATATCCTCCTCATCACCATTCCATCGTAGGCTAGGTTGGTCTCCCGGAGGCGTTTTTTGAGCAGATCATACGCACTAGGCATAGCCTTGAAGAGGCTATAGAAGGATTTTTCGTGCGAGAGCTGGGAGTCCAAGATGTGACTAAAGAAGCGCTTGATCGAGTCACGTTGGTGCTCGTCCAGATAGTCGGTATCAACCGATAGTTCCGCAAGGTCAGCCGCATTGGTGTAGATCTGCTCGGGGTCCTTGAGGTGCTTGTCTAGGTCGCCAAAGTCATTGATAATGTACTCTCCCAGTCGGTAAAAGTCGCTGAAGGTGGATTCTCCGACCTTCAGGCCAAGTTCCCGGAGCGTAAGGTAGAGCTGATAGATCACCAGTAGCTGGTTGTTGACATCCGCCTCCGGCAAGTGACACTTTCGCCTCAGCTGCTCCACAAGTGTTGTCACCTGTGGCAGTATAATCGTCTGCTTGGCCGCCTGGGCATTCTCCTTGAGGTAATGCAAAAAAAACAACCCCGCCCTACGGTTTTGGAAATAAAACCGATACAGCTTCAGTTCGGACCTATGATGGGCATAGAAATGGTCGGCTATGGACTTGAGGAATGGTTTGTACATCACTGCTGGGGTTGTATGGGGTGACAAAGATCGGGAGTTAGTTGGTAATCAGCAACCTATCCCCCACCCTTCTACACCGATATGGGGTTAGGGGGAGCCTTGCCGGGCCATTGAGGGGTTGTCCTAGTCCGAGGGTGAGGTCGTACACTGTTCCACACCGTGGGCACTGTACAGCGAGCAGAGTTCCCTCGGGGAGTTGCTTTTCCGGCATGGGTTGTACCGATACGACCGTCGGCCAATCATAGGGGCATGCTGCTTCGTAGGCGCAAAAGGGCTCACCAATCCCGGATAGGTGGACGACCACCAATCCGCCATACCCCACTCTATCCTCGGCGGTACGTGGATGCTCGATGCTCACCATGCTGATCGGCTCCATGAGTGCATACCCCTCGCCCATGAGGTCTAGGAGATACCACACAGGGGCAGGGGGAATCCGTTGTCGTTCGTCCGGTGCGACACTGCGACACGCCACAGCGGAGAGCATTAGCCCCACCAAATAAAAGGCAATACTAGGCTTACTCAGCACCCAGCAACTTATCTAGATCTAGGCTCTCCAGGGTATTGGCCACCTTTTCGAGCAGTGGATTCACTTTCGTCTTGATCATCCCGGACAAAAACTGTGGCACATCAGCCTCCACAGCGATCTGTGTGGTGGTGCGGTCCAGTCCATCGGGAGTGAGGTACACACATACGGCCATCGGGACCGGCGTTCCTTCGCCCTGGTACTTCACCATGCTCGGCTCCTCGGATGCGGAACGCACAAAACGGAGCTCTCCAATCATTGGTGCCTTCACCGACACACTGTCTTCACCTAGGACAACATCCTTGGCCGGCAACACATCCTTCGCTCTATCCAGTAGAGCCTCCAGCGACTTGGGGCAGTTGATTACCCCATACACTGTGGCGTTATCTTTCTTGATGGTAAATGGTCTGCTCGTATAGGTCTGCATGATCTTCTTGCGTCTTTGTGGTATCACTCCTCCTTGCGCCACACATCAGGAGCTTGGCGCCACTCCTTGAGGACCGACAGATCCTCCTCCGTCACATACCCCGAGCGGACCGCCTCCTCTATCAGGGCATCGTAGTCCGTGAGCGTGTGCAGAACCACTCCGGCCTGCCCAAAAGCCTCCTCTGCCTGAGCAAACCTGTGGGTATAGTTGGCCACCATTCCCAAAACATTCAGTCCGGCATTGCGCAACGCCTCCACAGCCTTCAGGCTACTTCCTCCGGTGGAGATCAGATCCTCGATGACCACCACACGGTCGTCCGGGCTCACGTTACCCTCTATCTGGTTGCCCTGGCCATGATCCTTGGCCTTGCCACGCACGTAGCAAAACGGTAGTCCCAGGCGATCAGCCACCAGTACTCCGGAAGCAATGGCACCCGTTGCCACACCACAGATCATAGTGGCATCCGGATAAAGCGCCCGCACCATTTTTGCCAATTCAGCGGCGATGTACGACCTAACCTCCGGATAGGAGAGAGTCAATCGGTTGTCGCAGTATATGGGGCTCTTCCAGCCGGAGGCGAGCGTAAAGGGTGCCGTGGGCTGCAGCCGCACCGCCTTTATATCCAATAGCTTACGCGCCATCTCATGTTTTGTATTGTTCATCATACGTGTGTCTTAGTTATATCGTGAGTTGTTTCGTGAGACCAAAATTACGCAAAGAATTTCGTTTTGCCCTTATTTCACCGCCATTCCATCTCCCTCAAATAGATAGAGGTAGTCGCCATACCCCGCCTTTTTCATCTCTTTCTTTGGGACAAACCTCAGTGCGGCGCCATTGATGCAATAGCGATAACCCCCTTTGTCCACAGGTCCGTCACCAAATAGATGTCCCAAGTGGCTGTCGGCCGATGCACTCCGCACCTCGGTGCGCTCATAGCCGATCTTGAAGTCCGCCCTCTCATTGATCACCTGCTTGTGGATTGGTCGCGTAAAAGAGGGCCATCCACAGCCGGCATCGTACTTGTCCTTGGAGCAAAAGAGGGGCTCACCGGAGACTATGTCCACATAGATCCCCTCGGCATTCGTATCATTGTATTTGCTCGAAAATGGGCGCTCAGTGGCCTCATTTTGTGTCACTTCGTACTGAATGGACGACAGTCTACGCTTTAGCCCCGCCTTACCCTCCGACAGTCGCCTCCGCTCAGCGTCACGGATCGCACGGTCGGACTCTATTGTCTCATCCGGGACGACTGCACGCCGAGCATGCTCAAACATTGACACCGGCACATGGCAATATCCATCCGGACGACTGCCCAGGTAATCCTGGTGATAGGCCTCAGCCGCGAAGTAATTCTTCAGTGGCTTCACCTCCACCTGTAGAGGCTCGGGGTACTTACTTTGCAGTCTCGCAAGGGCGTTCATCACGATAGGCCGATCAGCCGGATCTGCATAGTACACACCGGTGCGGTACTGTGTGCCACGGTCATTACCCTGTCGATTGAGACTGGTTGGGTCAATGATTTGAAAGAATTGATCCAGCAAAAAAGAGAGCGAAGTCTTGCCACTGTCGTAGCTCACTTTCACCGTTTCGACCGCACCGGTCTTGCCGGTACACACTTCTTCGTACGAGGGATGGTTCACAGTGGTATTGGCATAGCCCACCTCCGTCGCCACCACACCGGGGAGCAACTGCATGTAGTGCTCCACACCCCAAAAACACCCCCCAGCCAGATATATGATCAGTACTGTTTCGTTCATAGCCTTGTATCTCCAAATACCGGGCAACGCCTTTCCGCCGACACACAAAACTCTCGGAGAAAATCAAGGAGCGATGCCCATGTCTCTGCAATTTACAACTTTGTTTTGAAAAAAACACCGAATGTGCCGACAGCACTCGGTCTGTGCAGCACCAACATCGTACCCCATGAAGCACAAAAGGACTCCCCCACCCTTGGACCACTTTTTGGTGCCCTTAGGAGGTGGAAAAAGGGGCGATTTTCGGGATCAAAAAAAGAGCCTTTTGGAGACGCTGATAATCAAACACTTGCAAATGGAGCAAAGTTTCACGGATAGAAGCAATCGGTTTCACGGATAGAAGCGAAACTTTTCACGGATAAAAGCGATCGGGTTCACGGATAGAAAAAAATCTTGGTCGGGCAGAGGCATGCCCAAGGAGAGGTAATGGGAGATTCCGAAGAGGTGCAAAGGAGGGGGTCGTGGGTTGCGTAATTTTCAGTAACTTTGCGATCGAACATGACTTTCCGAATGCATTCAGAAATATGAGACAAACGAGATCACTGCTCCTCATCCTATTCACCCTCCTCCTAAGTGGCTGTGGTGAATACATCCGGGTACAGGAGAGTACGGACGTGATGGAGAAGTACACCTATGCCCTGAAGTACTATGAGCAAGGGGACTACACCAAGTCCACAGAGCTGTTGGAGGTGATCGTGCCCTACATGACCGGCACCACGCAAGGCGAAAAAGCCCTATACCTGCTGGGACAATCGTACTACCACCAAAAGGCCTATGATCTGGCGCACAAGACGTTCAAGCAGTACTACACTCGCTACACCAATGGCGAGTACAGTGAGCTGGCGCGCTTTTACGCCGGCTACGGATTGGCGCAAGATGCCCCGGACCCCCGCTTGGATCAAGAGTCCACCTACACAGCGATCAAGGAGTTGCAGGACTTCCTAGACCACTACCCCCAAAGCGAGAAGGCGGAGGAGGCCAAGCAGACTCTTTTTGACCTCCAAGACCACTTGGCGCTCAAGGAGCTACTCAATATCGAGCTCTACTTCAACCTGGGAAACTACATCTTCAACAACTACGAGAGTGCCATCATCACAGCTCGTGCGGCACTCAAGCAATACCCCTACTCCAAGTACGCCGAGGATATGCACTACTACGTGGTGGCCTCCATGTACGAAGTAGCCAAAAACTCCGTCATCAGCAAGCAACAATCACGACTAAGAGAGCTGCGAGACGAGTACTACAACTACATCAACGAATTCCCGGAAGGCAAACACCGCCCGGAAGTGGAGAAATACTTTCAGTACGCTGAGCGCAACATAAAAGAAGACTGATCACAACAAACAGCAAGGATAAATGGAAACACGTAAGAAAAAATCAGTTCCCCAGACCACAATCACCCGTGATCTCGACGAGTTTAGTGCCAAGACCGGCAACCTCTACGAGTCCGTGGTCGTCATGGCAAAGCGATCCAACCAATTGGCCGCCGAGATGAAGGAAGACCTGGAGCAAAAGCTGATGGAGTTTTCGGCCTTTACCGAAGGGTCGGACGAGATCCAAGAAAACACCGAGCAGATCGAGCTCTCCAAGTTTTACGAAAAACTCCCCAAGCCAACACTTGTGGCCGCCAAAGAATTTGAGGAAGATGAGATCAGCTACAGCAATCCCCTCGACAACCTCACAGCCGACCGCGAGCAGGACGACCTGATATGATCCAACGCAAGCAGACCCTATACCTCCTCGCATCAGGGCTACTGATGCTGATCCCAATATTTCTACCCATGCTGGTCCTCACCGATGGGACCAGTCTCTACAGCTTTGGGAGCACCGGTTTTGCGACAGCCGGGGGCGAGATCGTATCCCCCTCATGGGCTTTACTCGGGTTGAATGTCCTCGTGATCCTACTGAGCTTGGTGACGATCTTTTTATTCAACAACCGAGTATTGCAGATGCGTATCACGGTGTTTAGCTTGATCCTGAAGTTTGGATTTTATGGGCTGGGGGTCTTTTACTGCTATAGCTTCAACAACCAACCTGACCTCATGAGCAACATGGGGATCCGGCTTCCGCTGGCGATCCCTCTGATCTGCATGATCCTAGACTATCTGGCACACCGCGCCATCGCTATAGACGAGCAGACCATCCGCTACATGCACCGATTGCGGTAAATCTACAGACACGCCGACATGCTACCCACCCTACTCACTCTCTCCATCCTACTCCTCCTAGTCATAGCCATGGTCGTGGCCATGCGTCGCTACCGCCAAAGGACCGATGGGACAGCAGATGAGCTCGAGCGGTGTACAGCGGGAGGCAGTTGCTGTGGCGGAGTAAACTGCCACCGCAAGCACACCAAGGTGGACACCCCCACGTACTTCGAGGACGAGGAGCTGGACCGCTACCGTGGCAAAAAAGCCACAGACTACAGTCCGGACGAGGTGGCAGAGTGGGCAGATGTGCTCACCACCCTTAGGCCAAATGAGGTGGCAGAGTGGGTAACCAGTATCCACCGGAGACAGCTACACATCCCCGACGCACTTCGAGAGAATGTGACCCAACGACTAAAAGAGGCCTAGTACCCTCACAGGATCGGCAATGGATCTCCTACACTACAGTTTCTTCCAGAACGCACTACTCGGTGTCCTCCTCACGGGGATTGTCACCGGCATCCTCGGCAGCTACATCGTGGTCCGTCGCATGGTGTTCATCTCCGGAGGGATTACACACAGTTCATTTGCCGGACTGGGACTAGGCTTCATGCTGGGCCAATCTCCGGTACTGTATGCCATGATATCGGCCGTCCTCAGCGGGATAGGGGTGGAAGCTTTGGCACAAAAGGGGGCAGTCCGCTCCGACTCGGCCATCGCAACCATTTGGAGTTTTGGCATGGCACTGGGGGTCCTATTCACGTTTCTCACTCCGGGTTACACTCCGGGGCTGTCGTCATTTCTTTTTGGCAACATCCTACTCATCACCAAGACAGACCTACTACTACTGGCCGTATTTTTGCTGGTGACCATCCCCTTGGTCTGCCTATTTTACTTCCCATTACTCTACGTCTCCTTTGACCCCGACTACGCTCAGACGAGAGGACTGCCGGTGACCCTCTACCGCTACGCCATGATGGTCTGGATCTGTGTCGGCATCGTCCTAAGCATACGGGTGATGGGGATCATGATGCTGATGAGCATGCTCACGATCCCACAGATGACGGTCAATCTATTTAGCTCCGACTTCAAGAAAATCCTCACCTTCTCCTGTCTGCTCAGTGTATTGGCGACACTGGCCGCACTTTTTTGCAGCTACTACCTCAACCTCCCGACCGGTGCACTATCTGTGCTCCTACTCTCTCTGGTCTTTTTTGCATGTAGGGGGCTGGGCCTGCTGAGCACGAGGAGGGGCTGACTGCCGGTGCAGGGCCGACACCATATCCTCCTACTCCTACTGCTCCCGCTACTCTGTGCCGGCTGTGCCCTCTCCGACACGGTCCGCAGGCTCAACACCCGCTATGGACTGACCCAAAGCGTCGGGGCCCTCCAAGCCCAAGCCCTGGAGGAGTACACCTGCCCCGACAGCATACGGACCCTCTACCCTCTCACACGGGCGCACCAGGATGAGGCTGAGCGCTACCTGGCGACAGCCCTGGAAATCGGTGACACCACGCTAATCCTACAGCTCGGACGCCTACTGGGACGGGGTGACTTGGTACTCCACTTTGCACCGGCAGCCGACCGACCGGCACGTGCCGAGGGGGCCCTCCTCATCGGCAACTACGGTGAAGCACTACGCCTCTCCCTAGGAGACAAGGCACTCACAGCCACCCAAGCCATGGCACACCTGATGCTGGGAGACACAGCCAAGGCAGTGCTCCTACTGGAAAAGTCACTCGACACGGTGGCAAAAGAGACCGGACTGACCGCACTGAGACTCCTGCAACATCTGAAGCCAAGTGACCCAACCATCCGAGAACGTCTCTACCGAGCCACCCCCCTTGATGCCGAAAAGGTCTATCTGGAGATTTTGTCCATGGCCAAACGACCGACCGACAAGCAAATAATCCGGAACTATGCCCAAAGGCTCCTCGATACCCGTAATCGGACAACGCTCTGGGAATACTCCACAGAGGCACTGAGTCCCTATCTTGTGCAACATGGACTCTTTGTGGCTCTCTACGACCTACAAGGGCTACTGGATAAGCAGACAGACACCCCCTACCGCCTTATCCTACAACATACAGAGGAGATCAACCTCCTACGCTCCTACGAGGCCGGGGAGGTCCCCGATCCCATACCGCATGACAAGCCTAGGAGTTTTAGGCAACGCTACGGGTCTGTCGAGCGGGTTCCCAACTGGGCCATGACCTACCATCGCGGACAATCCGCTACCCTCCCTATCCCCCTTTCTCCCAAAGAGTACCAACTGATACGGAGCAAGATCAGCAAGTTTTTTTCCGACCGACCGTAGAATGACTACCCACAAAAGGGGCAAAGGCGACAAGATCAGGGGGCGACCTTCTCTCGCATAACGTGATCGACCGAAGAGCCGGATTTTGGGAATAACATCCTCTTTGCAAAAAATTTCGTACCTTTTGGAAGGAATTGACTAAAATAGGCTAACTCATTCAAATCAATACAAACAAATGAATAATCAGTCACACTTTCGCTCACTACTGATGACGGCTTTGTTGCTCCTGACCTTTCCTCTTTTTGGTCAAGTAAGGCATCAAGTAACCCTGAACCTGGATGATGCCACGGTAGCCCAGGTCCTCAAGGCTATCGAGGCACAGACAGACTATCGCTTTAGCTACACACCACACGATGTACTGAGTGGCGTCACCAAGAGGGTCCGCATATCGGTAACCAATGGCAAAATAGACGATGTCCTCAATGGTGTTTTTAGTGGCACAGACCTCAGATACTCACGCAATGGGATGCAAATACGTGTCAGCAGCAGTCGCAGTCACTGGCAAACCATACGGGGAAAAATCCTCGACAGCAGTGGTCAGCCCCTCCCCGGAGCAACCGTGCGCGTCAAAGGAACCAAGAGCGGAGCCGTGGCTGATGTGGATGGCAACTACACCGTACAAGTCCCCAGCCTGGAGTCAGTGGTACTGGTCTGTACCTTTGTGGGTATGCAAGCCAAGGAGGTGACCCCCACCTCCACACTGGTCAATGTCATCCTCCAAGATGACACAAAGACCCTCCAAGGCGTAGAGGTGGAGAGTACCGGCTACCAAGACACCGACAAGCGACTGTCGACCTCATCGGTGGTGACAATCGATGCCGGCAAGGTACTCACCTCCAATGTGTCGACCATCGACAATATGCTCATGGGCAAGATCCCCGGCATGACCGTCCTGACCGACATCAGCACCCCCGGAGCCGCCGCCAAGATACGCGTGCGTGGGGTGTCGACACTATCCGGAAGCCGTGACCCACTATGGGTAGTGGATGGTATCATACTCGATGACCCGGTACCGTTGTCGGCCGAGGAAATCAACTCACTGGACAACGTCAACCTCATCGGCAACGCTATCTCCGGACTCAACCCAATGGATATCGAGAAAATCGACGTCCTGAAAGATGCAGCCGCCACAGCTATCTACGGTGTGAGAGCGGCCAACGGAGTGATCGTGGTCACGACCAAAAAGGGATCAGAGGGACGTTTTTCGGTCAACTACAGCGGTAGCCTCACCTTTAGTCAACGCCCTAACTACGGCCAAATGAACCTCATGAACTCCAAGGAGCGCATAGAGCTCTCCAAAGAGATCGAGGCACGTCACCTGGCCTACCCTTTTGCCGTATCCAGAATCGGATATGAGGGACTCCTGATGGACTTCTACGATCGTAAGCTGAACGAAGAGCAGTTTTTGGAAGCCGTGAAACATCTCGAAGAGGTCAATACCGACTGGTTCGGCCTGATGTTTCACAATATTATTCAACAACGGCACAACGTCAGCATCAGTGGAGGCACCGAAAAGATGACTTACTATGCATCGGGCAACATCAATATAGACCCGGATGTGATCCAAGGAAAAGGGGTACAGTCCTACAACGGAATGATCAAGCTCAATCTACGCCCGACCAAGAAAATAACCGGACAACTCCAACTGAGGACTAACGGTAGCACCAAAGACTACACCTACCCAACCATATCTCCATACCGCTATGCGCTCCAGACCTCCAGAGCAATACCGGCATACGATGAAGAGTGCCAACGTGTCTTTTACAACGACCAGCAGGGACACAACACACAGCTACTCTTCAACATGATGAATGAGCTAGACCACACCGGCGACCAACTAAAGACCAATGGCTACAACATGACCGCCTTCCTGGAGTACCGCCCGATCACTGATCTCAAGATCAACACGACGTTTGGGCTCAACATGAGCAACACTCAGCAAAAAATCTGGTTCGACGAGCGCAGCTATGAGGCGGCCAAGCTCAGGAGAGTCAACTATGGCGATCCATTGCCTACGACCAAAACCTACTATGAGCAACAAGCTCTCCTCCCCTACGGTGGTAAGCTCCAAAGCAACAACATGCGCAACATGAGCTGGCAATGGCGTATGCAGATGCTCTACAACTGGAGACCACTTGAGGGACACACACTGTCCATCAACATTGGTCCGGAGATACGATCCATCCGATACAGCGGAGTCAACAGCACGCAGTTTGGCTACCTCCCCGACAGAGGCGAGACATTTATGTTCATCGACCCGGGCAAATGGCTTGCCCATCGCGAGATGCTTCGCAACAACCCGGATCGAGTGACCAACCGTCTATCCAACTTCGTATCAATCTTCTCCAATATTACGTACTCATACCTCTGGAAGTACATCCTGACATTCAATGTGCGCGCAGAAGGCTCCAACAAGTTTGGACAAGATCCCAAGGCACGCTTTCTGCCGATTTGGTCTCTATCCGGCCGGTGGAACATCCACGAAGAAAACTTCCTGAAAGATACCCCATGGATCAATATGCTTGCGCTAAAAGCCTCGTATGGTCTGCAGGGAAATGTATCGGATGAGCAGACGCCCAACCTCATCATGAGATTTGGAGAATACGAGGAGCTATCCGGTCTCTTTCAGAGCTACATCACCAAGCTCCCCAACCCCTATCTGAGATGGGAGAAAAACACCTCGTACAATCTAGGGTTTGAGACAGCACTATTCAACAACCGACTGACATTCAACATCGACTACTACCAACGTGTGGGTACCGACCAGCTGATCAACAAGAGTGTCTCACGGACCCTCGGCAAAAGCAATGTCCAAATCAATGCCGGAACACTGAAGAACGAAGGAGTGGACTTCATGCTCACAGCCGTCCCCGTACGTACCAAAGATTGGACCTGGACACTCAACCTAAACGGTGGATGGAACCAAAACATCGTAACCGATGGTGGCGTCAACACCCAATACACCTACCCACAGTACCTGAATGGCTCCATCATCATGGACGGAGAGTCTGTCAATACCTTCTACTCCTACCGATTCAAAGGGCTGACCGATGCCGGACTTCCCGACTTTTATGGATTGGATCCAAAAGATCAAGGGAATTCGCAAGAGGAGTTTTTCAAGAAAGTGATGGTCAACTCCGGACGCAGAGTCCCGATCTCACAAGGCGGAGTGGGGACTTCTCTGAGATGGAGAGACCTCACGCTCAACCTTTTCTTTAGCTACAGCGTGGGCAACAAGGTACGCCTCAACGATCTCTACTCTGATGCCGGACAACGGACTCCCAAGCCACAGCAAAACCTCTCGGCTGACCTAGTCAACAGGTGGCGCAAACCGGGCGACGAAGCACACACCAATATTCCGGTAGTCACCAATGAAACACTGGACGATGTCCGATACAAAGAGTTTAATCCCCTGACCGGCGAATCCGGAATCTACAAATACTCCTTTGCCGACAACCGCTGGCAAATGTACAACAAGAGTGATCTGCGTGTCGTTGATGGCAGCCACATTCGACTGAGAAGTGCCTCCCTGTCGTGGCTGGTGCCCACCAACCTCATCGAAAAGACACGAGTACTCAAGTCTGCCAACATCAGGCTAGAGGGATACAACCTCTTCTTGATAGCCTCTCCCGCACTCAAAGGACAGGATCCCTCACAGATGACACTAGGATCACGGACTACACCACCATTGCCATCCTTTGCTCTGTCCGTGAATCTATCATTCTAAAAAACACAGCTACAATATGAAGACAATGCATACACACAATCCTTTCTCCATTGCGATCCTCATACTATCCCTACTGCTCAGTGGATGTAGCCACTTTTTGGATGAATACTCGCAAGACGAGCGAAAGCCAAGCACCACAGGAGACTATAGCGAGATACTTTTTGGTGAAGGCTACTTCAAAAACACCTCGCTACCCTATCGTTACCTTGCTCTCTTGAGCGATGATGTGACCGCTGCAAGCAACCTCCGAAACAGAAGTGGCGAAGACACCCGGCAAGTGGCATACGGCTACTACACCTGGCAGGCCAACCCCGAAGTCTCACCTCGTGGCACACTCAATGCGGATATGACCTGGGAGCAGTTTTACCACCAGATCCTTACCGCCAATGTCGTCCTTGCGCAGCTCAAGTCTATGGTCGGAACAGATGCCGAAAAAGCGCAGCTCGAGGGCGAAGCCTATGCCATCAAGCTAAACGCCTACTTCATGCTCACCAACATCTATGGCCAACCCTACACTCCGGCCACAGCAGGCAACGTACTAGGCGTACCGATCAACAACCACTCCTACTCCGAGGACACCAACTTCCCCCGAGCCACTGTCAAAGAAAACTACCAAGAGATGATTCACTGCCTCGAATCCGCACTGAAAGCCTTCGAACGCTCCGAAAACAAGCTCAACACCTTCAGGTGGAATGCCCCTGCAGTCTGCATCCTTGGATCAAGGCTCTACCTATACATGCAAGACTGGGACAATGCCATAAAGTATGCCGACCTCGCTATCAGGCAAAACCCCAACCTCTATGACCTCAACTCAAAAGCACCCCTCGGCGATGATGACAAAAATGCTTTTATCAGCAAAAACAATAAGGAAATTTGCTTCCAGCAAGGATTTTACCAGTCCGAGTTTTTGTCCATCGAAAACCTCTACTACTTCACCGCCTCCCAAGATCTATTGGACACCTACCAAGAGGGAGACCTACGCTACTACAACAACAAGGGCGAGTATCTGCGGACCAAAAAGGTACGCGTGGGTGGCGGATGGTTTGCTCCCCCCACATACAAGTACTTCACACAGGCCAAAAAGAACGGCATAGACACCGACACCCATACCTACGGGTACACCATCCGGACCTCCGAGGCGTATCTCAATCGTGCAGAAGCCTATGCACAAAAAGGAGAGACCCAAAAAGCGATGCAGGACCTCAACCACCTCCGGGCCGCACGTATCCGGCCGGATCACGCACAGCTCCAAGCACCAAGCGACCAAGCCGGACTCATACAGCTAGTCCGTGACGAACGACGTCGCGAGCTCTGCTTTGAGTTTCACAGATGGTTTGACCTAAGACGTTGGGATCAGCCAAGCATCACTCACTCCTACATCACCTCATCCGGAAAAGAAGAGGTGCGAGAAGACTTTACACTCAACGCCAACGACCCACGGTACACCCTACCCATACCCCGAATGGTACTCAACTCCGACAAGGCTCTGACCACAAAATAAAAGACCAGCCATGAGAAAAAACAGACACTACCTCTACTGCGCCATCGTAGCCGGCACAGCTGCCCTCAGTGGTTGCTACCACGAAGCCCCCATCTACTCGGAGCTCGGACACCCAAAGTACGAGATCCAAGATGGGACTGACTACGTCACACACACCATATACCAGATCAAACAAGAGACCGGGATCCAAGTCATCTACGACTTCACACCAGGAGACGCACTATGGGACCTCGGGACACCGATGACCAAGGGCTTTGGCAAAAAAATCTATATCCCAATCGACAAAAACGACCCCACGGATATGGCCATGCTGGAGCCCAACCTCAAGTACATCAAAGAAAACTTCTTGGATGCCTACGACACTGAGTTCAAAAAGAAGTACTTCCCCGTCCGGATATTCCTTGCCGACTCCCTCAAGCGCAACAAGAGCGTCGAGGACTTTGCCTACATAGCCAGAGACCACATTGCGATCAACCTGTACAAGGAAAACGAATCGATGCGACGCCCCACCGGCATCCCGAGAGTCACCACCAAAGAAGAGTACTTCACCCAGCTGGCCCCACAGCTACACAGCAGCTTGTGGCAATTTGTCTTCACTCACCGTCTAGCCTACCCCAATAGTTTCCACGCCTTCTCAAGCGAGTACTACACCCACAACCTAGGCGAGAGAAAAGATCCAAGGTACGACATCAGGATGGCCGGATTTTGGACCTACGACGAGGCCAACTCCTTCAAGTACTACAAAGCGATTGATGCCGCCACCGACATCGCGGACTACATCTACCGCATGACCAGCATGTCCGAAGATGAAATAGTACAAGCCGCCGGCGGGTACCAGATCATGATCGACAAATACAACGCACTGCGACAGGCCATCAAGGACCTCACCGGCATCGACCTACAAGAGATCGGCAATGCCACAGCACGCAAAAGGCAACAGCCACAACCCTAATCACACTACATACCGACTAAAAGAAAACAAGCACAACACATCATCAGATCCATGAAATCAACGACCAAACCCTTGTTGTTTTTGATGGCACTCCTCCTCCTCACCCCTTGTGCACAAAGCCAAGGCATCGGAGACCTAGTGAGCGCGATCACAAAAAAGACAGACGAAGACAAAAAAGAAGACAAAGATGAGGATGCCAACAAAGGTGGTAAAAAATACACCGACATCATCACCGACAAAGCCCGCACAGAAAAAGGATTCATCGACGTACACCTGCAAGAAGGCAAGGTCTACCTAGAGATCCCCCTCACCCTGCTTGGCAAACCCATGATGCTTGCCGGACGAGTACTCGGCATCAGCAACAACAAAGACGTCATAGCCGGTGAAATGCCCGGGGATCCACTCATGATCTCGTGGAGCAAAGATGACCAAAAGCTATACCTACATCAGCTCAATACCGACATCACCACCAACCCCGACTCCTCCATCAGTCGTCGAGTACAGGACAACAACCTGATGCCTGTCCTCAACGCCTTCAAGATCCTCACCTACCGGCCCGACTCCTCCGCTGTGGTCATCGACGCCACCACACTCTTCCTCACGGACAGCGAGCCCATGTCTCCCTTTTTGCCCAAGTCTCCCTTTGACTCCTTCATGGGCGCCAGCAAGCTCTCAGGTACCTTCAAAAAAGACCTATCCTCCATCACCGACATCAGTGCATTTGAGCGCAACCTCAACGTCCAAGTGCGCAGCGTCTACACCGTGGAGAAAAAACCCTTCACCGCACTTATCAACGGCTCCATATACCTACTCCCCGATGATATCATGCGCCCACGGCTATGGGACAACCGCATCGGTTACTTCATGAACGGCACCACCCAGATCACCACCGACAAGCTCACCATGGACCGAATCCGGTACATCAATAGGTGGCGACTGGAGCCCAAGCCCCAAGACCTCAAAGCATACAAGCGAGGACAACTCGTAGAGCCACAAAAGCCCATAGTCTACTACATCGATGACGCCTTCCCAAAAGAGTGGTACCCCTACCTCAAAGAAGGCATCGAAGACTGGCAAAAAGCCTTTGAGCGGATCGGCTTCAAAAACGCCATTATAGCCAAGCCCTACCCCAAGGACGACCCCAGCTTCAATCCCGCCGATGCACGGTACAGCTGCTTGATCTACTCCTCATCCAAGCAAGCCAACGCCATGGGTCCCTCCTGGACCGACCCCCGATCCGGAGAGATCCTACAGGCCTCTGTCTACTTTTACCACAACGTCTTGGAGCTGATCCACTCATGGAGATTTGTCCAGACCTCAGCCGCAGACCCAAAAGCCAGGGGGCTCCACTACGACCTCAGTGTCCTAGGCCCTATGCTTCGCTACATCGTGTCACACGAGGTCGGACACACCCTCGGACTCATGCACAATATGGGAGCCTCCAGTGCCTACAAGGTCAATGACCTACGCTCTCCGGCCTTCACCAACAAGTATGGCACCACCCCCTCCATCATGGACTATGCCCGATACAACTACGTCGCACAACCCGGTGACGGCGTGACCAACTTCCTACCTCCTCGCCTAGGCGTCTACGACTATTACGCCATAGAGTGGGGCTACAAGCCCATCTACGAGGCCGCCACGCCGGAAGAAGAACGCCCCATACTCAACCAATGGATCCTCGACAAATCCGGAGACAGACGATACGCCTACGGGCCACAGCAAATCCTTGAAAACTACGACCCAACCGCACAAACCGAAGACCTCGGAGACGATCCGGTACTGGCATCCACCTATGGGATCCAAAACCTCAAAGTCACAACCAAGCACCTATTCGACTGGACTCGCCAAAACGGAGACGACTACCAACAACAAAAGAGACTCCTCGAAGGCATTGAGCAACAGTTCAGACGATACATCGGCCACGTCATGACCTCCATAGGTGGCTACAGACGCAACCTCCCGGTCCAAGGAGATGGGCAAGAAATGTTTACCCCCGTACCGGGCGACAAGCAGAGAGAAGCCCTCTTTTTCATCCTAAAAGAGACACTCAACTACCCCTACTGGATCGCCACACCCGAAGTGACCGACAAGCTAGGCAAGACGGTCAACAACTACGCCGACTACATGCTGACGGTCATGAACATCCTCATCAGCAACAACACCCTTGGCAAACTGGACAAAGACACCTATCTGACCAAGGGCGGAGATGTCTATGGCCAAAAACAGTACCTAGATGACCTCCACAGCTTCGTATGGCAAAACAGCGGACAGCTCACCGGCGTGGAGAGAAACATGCAATACGCATACGTACAAGGTCTCATCAACGCACTAGACCTCCAAAAAACAAACCAAGAAAAACAAAAAGTATCCACACCGAAAATCCAAGCCAAGGGTTATCTATTCGACAACCTAAAGCTAGCCCAACTGATCGTTGCAGATCGGATGGAGGGCAACACCCCGGAGAGTGGATATTACCGAGCTCTATACCACTTGATCACGACCGCACTCAAGGCCGAGTAATGTTTTAGAGCACGGACCAATCCACCACACAAGCAACAGGAGATCCTGTCACCCCACCCCGGTGTGACAGGATCTCTGTTTTTGAATCCTTTTGCAAAAGTCCTGTTTTGAATTTCGCACCCTACTTTTGCCCCAACGTTTTTTCTATCCGTCTAAGCGATCGCTTCTATCCGTGAAAAGTTTCGCTTCTATCCGTGAAACAGATCGCTTCTATCCATGAAAAAAGACTCTCACACAGCCCCCTCGTTTTCAGCACATTACAAAGCACAAAAAAAGCCTCCAAATTGTGGCCAAAAAGCGAGCCCACAAGTGCTTTTTTTGTCCAAAAAGTCTCCTAAAACAACACAGGCCGATAGAATGCAAGACAGTCGCCACCGCATAGGGGCAACCCCGGACGAAAAGCCCACTCTCTTGCTACATTTTTGTACCTTTGTGGAGGTCAGAAAAACATCAACCCAAAAGCTGAGAGAATATATGTTTTCAGGAATAGTAGAGCACACGGCCAAAGTGGTGGACATCCTGCGCGAACCCAATAGCGACAATGTACACCTGACACTGGAGGTCCCTTTTTGGGATGAGCTAAAGATAGACCAGAGTGTATCGCACAACGGTGTCTGCCTGACTGTGGTCCAAATCAACCCCCAAGCCAAGAGCTATACCGTGACCGCCATACGCGAAACCCTGGAACGCTCCAACCTCGGAGACCTAAAAGTAGGAGACCTCGTAAATGTAGAGCGGAGTATGCAAGTCAACGGCCGACTGGATGGACACATCGTCCAAGGTCATGTGGACACCACCGGAGTCTGCACCCAGATCATGGACGCAGAGGGCAGCACCTACTTCACCATCGAGTACAAGGTCCCGGAAGCAATGGCGAGACAAGGCTACACGACCGTGGAAAAAGGAAGCGTATGCGTGAATGGCGTCAGTCTCACGGTGGTGGACTCGGAGCTAACCTCCTTCAAGGTCGCCATCATCCCATACACGATACAACATACCAACTTTTGCACCCTCAAGGTAGGCGATCGCGTGAACCTAGAATTTGACATCATCGGCAAATACCTTGCCCGCATGATAGAGCTGAGAGAACAGTAAATCGGAGCGAAACCCATGGACTTTTACGAACTGGCACGCACTCGACAGAGCGACCGGAAATACGCCGACAAGCCGATCCCGAGAGAAGTCACCGAGCGAATACTGGAGGCTGCCCGACTGGCGCCATCTGCCACCAACTCCCAGCCGTGGAAGTTCGTCGCTGTAGATGACCCTGAGATCAAAAAAGAGATAGCGAGTGCCCTCACCTCGCCCTTGATCCCGACCATGAACCAATTTGCCCACACAGCCCCGGTACTGATCGTGATCGTAGAGGAGCCGGCCAATGCCAGTGCACGCATAGGCAACCTCCTAAAGAAACGCCACTTCGCACACATGGACTTGGGGATTGCCGCCTCATACATCACACTGGCCGCCACACAAGAAGGGCTCGGCAGCTGCATCATGGGCTGGCTCAATGAGCAAAAGATCCGCAAAGTCCTAGGCATACCCGGCAGCCGCACTGTGGCACTGGTAATCGCACTGGGCTACAGCACAGACGACAAAAAAGAGAAGAAGCGGAAAGCCCTCGACAAGGTCCGCTCCTACAACCAATACTAGAATCAACACCAAGACAATGATCCAAAAGCCATCCATACCTAAAGGAACACGAGACTTTTCGCCGGAAGAAATGGCGAAACGCAACTACATCTTTGACACCATCCGAGGAGTCTACCGCACCTATGGCTATCGGGAAATCGAGACCCCGGCAATGGAAAACCTAGCCACCCTCACCGGCAAGTATGGCGAAGAGGGCGACAAGCTCCTCTTTAGGATCCTCAACTCAGGCGACCCCCTCAAGAAGTTTGATCGCCAAGAACTATTGACTATAGACCCCACGACCTTTGCCACCCGTGCCTGCGACAGAGGATTGAGATACGACCTGACTGTGCCATTTGCACGTTACGTAGTGCAGCACAACAACGAGATCACCTACCCTTTCAAGCGATACCAGATCCAGCCCGTATGGCGTGCAGACCGCCCGCAAAAAGGACGATATCGGGAGTTTTATCAGTGCGACGCTGACGTGATCGGATCGGACTCACTCCTGCATGAGGTAGAGCTCACACAGATCATCGACAGAGTATTCTCCAAGCTAAAGATAAGGGTGGCTATCCTGCTCAACAACCGAAAGATCCTTACCGGACTGGGAGAACTCCTAGGAGTCGAGCAAATCACGGACCTAACAATAGCCATCGACAAACTCGACAAGATCGGCTGGGAAGGAGTGCAAAGCGAACTCCTGGAGAGAGGCATCACGGCCGAAGCCACCACACGCCTCAAGCCCATCCTGACCCTAGAGGGGACCAACTCCGAAAAACTAGACAAGCTCGCCGAGCTACTGGCAGACAGCGAGTGCGGACTACGCGGAATCGAAGAACTCCGATACATTCTGGACAAGCTAGCCATCACCCCGCTCAACAATAGCGTGACGATCGATCTGTCCCTCGCCAGAGGACTTGACTACTACACCGGCACTATCTTTGAGTGCAAAGCGCTGGACACAGAGATGGGGAGCATCCTCGGTGGAGGACGCTACGATGACCTGACCGGAGTTTTTGGACAAAAAGGGACAAGCGGTGTCGGGATATCCTTCGGGGCCGATCGGATCTTTGACGTACTAAACACCCTAGGACTGTACCCCAAAGGAATCACTCAGGCAACCAAGCTGATGTTTGTGAACTTTGGCGACAAAGAGATCAACTATATCCTACCACTGCTGAAAAAACTACGTGACGCAGACGTCACAGCCGAAGTCTACCCCGATAGCGTGAAGATGAAAAAACAGATGGGCTACGCCGACAGCCTAAACATCCCATACGTGGCTTTTATCGGAGAAGAAGAGATCAAGACCGACACGATCACAGTAAAGGAGATGGAGTCCGGCGACCAAAAGAGCTACACACCGGACCAACTCATCGCCCTATTGCGCTCAGACGAAAACCAATAAACGGATAGAACTAATACATACAAAACCACATAACGCCAACAACCCGGTATGACTTTTGTCCTCTACATCATTGGAGCAATGATTGTGGGCGTGCTTTTTGGCTGGATCTTGCGCAACAAAAAGCTCGCCTTCATCTCCCCCACCACCATGACCTTGGTCTGCATACTACTCTTCGTCCTGGGCGTCCAGATCGGCTCCAACAAGCAAGCCATAAAAGAGCTGGGCACACTCGGTGTCCCCACCATCCTCATCACCGTTTGCGCCATGGGCGGAAGCATCGTGATGGGCTGGCTACTATGGAAAATAATGAACCGCAAAAACAGATAAACGCCACCCCCGACGAGCTTGTCGGAAAAAGACAACGCCCTGCCGGCTAATCCACCACCACTTGAGCAAACACAGGCAGAATGAAAGACACCGTATATATCTTGATCGCTTTTGTCATAGGCATCATTTTGGGATACTTTGTGGATATCCCCGCCGCCAAAGAAGAGACACTGCCATTGGTCATCCTCTGCGGCATCCTCTTCTTGGTCGGCATGAGTGTTGGCTCCGACTCCAAGACAATTCGAGCCATACTCAACCTTCGAGTCGAGCTACTCTTATTGCCGGCAATGAGCATCATCGGCAGCCTAATCGGGACACTGGTCGCCACCCTGGTACTGAGAGAGATGGGCGTATTTGCGGGTTTGGCTATTGGATCCGGACTGGGCTACTACTCAGCCTCCAGCGTGATCATTGGCGACATACTCGGACCTTCGCTTGCGGCCGCTGCGCTATTCTCCAACGTCCTCCGCGAAGTATCGACACTGATCCTGGCCCCACTTGTGGCCAAAAACTTTGGTCCCTTGGCGACGATCAGTTGTGGTGGCGCCAATACCTCGGACGTTGTCCTACCGGTGATTCTCCGCAACTGCGGAGAAGAGTATGCCGTACCCTGTATCTACAACGGCATTGCATGCACATTTTCCGTGCCGTTTTGCGTCAGCTTCTTTTGCGCACAGCAGCTGGCCCTATCCGGCATTTGATTGAGAGGATTCACTGCACGCCACCGGCACACCACTCAGCTATCACTCGGGGGAAATACTTGTGCTCCAGCGCATGCACCTTGTTGGCCACATCATCAGCCGTGTCGACATCAGGGTCGATAGCCACACGAGCCTGAAAGACCGTATGTCCCCGATCGTACTGTTCGTCAATCTCGTGTATGGTGATTCCGGTGACCGTCTCACGGGCCTGCAACACAGCCTCATGCACATGATGCCCATACATCCCCTTACCCCCGTACTTTGGCAACAACGCCGGGTGGATATTGAGGATACGATTCGGATAAGCCTCTAGCAAAAAAGGAGGGATCATTCGGAGATAGCCGGCTAGGACGATGCGGTCCACCCCATAGCTTCTCAGAAAAGGAAGGAGCACCCCTGGGTCGTTGAGCTCAGCGACCGTAAAGTGGTGCTCTGCGATCCCCAACCTTTTGGCGCGCTCACGGACATAGGCATCCTTACGATCCACAACGACACATCCAATCTGTATCCCGAGATTGGAATTCTTATCTAGGTAATGGGCAATGGCCTCCATGTTCGTTCCACTTCCGGAAGCAAAAACAGCTAAAGTAATCATACAAAAGGGTCTAAACTGCACACTAGATATGGCGATGTGCAGATTATTGGTATATTTGCACAGAGAAAATACGGCAAATGCACAATAAATGGTAGATTTGCCAAAACAAAGTTAGATATAAATAATTAATAACCAAACAGCAACAAGAAAGATATGGCAACAAGAGAAGAAATTGCCGCAAAGGTAAAAAACATCATCGTCGACAAGCTAAACGTAGATGCCTCCGAAGTCACCGAGAATGCACACTTCACCAATGACCTTGGTGCAGACTCGCTGGACACCGTAGAGCTGATCATGGAGTTTGAGCAGGAGTTCAACATTGAGATTGAGGACGACCAAGCTCAGAAGATCCAGACAGTAGGAGACGCTATCACCCACATAGCCGAAGCCCTCAAGTAAGGTTTTCGGACCAAATCAAGATGCATATTTTGGGCAGAAACCGAGACTCCGGCTCACGACCAACGAGCCAGAGCAGTGTTTTTGCCCAAATTGTTATCCACACCATGTGAGAGAGCGTATCCCCCTGGTTTCCATCGGGATGATGTTGTCCGTGTATTGTATTTTTCCCTAAAGTAAAGCCCAAGATATATGCCTAAAAAAAGAATCGTAGTCACCGGAATCGGAGCGATCACCCCCCTCGGCAAGGATGCCCCCACGACCTGGGAAGCCCTCAAAGCCGGAAAAAGCGGTGCGGCACCTATCACACTCATCGACACCGAGCGCTTCAAGACCCGGTTTGCCTGTGAGGTGAAGGACTTCTCCCCCAATGATTACTTTGATCGAAAGACAGCACGCAAGTACGATCGCTATGCCATGTTTGCCAGCATCAGCGCCGACGAAGCAATCGCCGACTCCGGGCTTGATCTGTCCCAAGAAGACCTCAATCGCATCGGAGTAGTTTTTTCCAGCGGAATTGGCGGGATCATTACATTTGAGGAAGAAGCGATGCAGTACGATCCACAAAGAGGCCCAAAATACAACCCCTTTTTCATCCCCAAGATGATCTCCGACATGGCGGCCGGCTACATCTCCATGAAGTACGGTCTCCACGGTCCCAACTATGGTGTCGTATCCGCATGCGCCTCATCCACCAATGCGATCATTAGTGCATGCGACACGATCCAGCTCGGTCGCGCAGACGTTGTCGTGACCGGTGGCGCCGAAGCAGCCATCAGCATCAGCGGACTCGGAGGATTCAATGCGATGAATGCCCTCTCCGTACGCAACGACAGCCCCGAGACCGCCTCACGCCCCTTTAGTGCCAGCCGAGACGGCTTTGTACTGGGCGAAGGTGGAGCCGCACTCATACTGGAGGAGTACGAGCATGCCAAAAAGCGCGGAGCCACGATCTATGCAGAGGTAAAGGGCTGCGGACTCTCCGCCGATGCCTACCACCTCACAGCCTCACACCCCGAAGGGCTGGGCGCCAAGCTAGTCATGAGAAATGCCCTCAGCGATGCAGGACTTCGCCCATGCGACATCGACTACATCAACGTACACGGCACCTCCACTCCGGTGGGAGACATCAGCGAAGTCAAGGCCATCCTCGACGTTTTTGGAGAAGACGCCTATGCCCTAAACATCAGCTCCACCAAGTCTATGACCGGGCACCTACTTGGTGCAGCCGGAGCACTTGAGGCCATCGTCTGCATCAAAGCAATCCAGGAAGGCATCATCCCGCCCACCATCAACCACACCGAGGGAGACGAAGACCCGGAGATAGACTACAAGCTCAACTTCACGTTCAACCAAGCACAAAAACGTGACGTAAAGGTTGCCCTCTCCAACACATTCGGCTTCGGCGGACACAACGCATCCGCTATTTTCACAAGAGTAGAAGACTGACCACCACGACGGCAAAGCGACAAACACACCCCTAAATGTCCGGTTTCGTTTCAAAACTCAGGGCCATCCTCACGCCCCCAAAGCGTCTCCTGACCCAAAACTCGGAGCTCATCGAGTTTGTCAGCAAGCAGATCGGCACCAAGCCAAAAGAGATCCGCCACTACGAGCAGGCCGTCACTCACGCCTCCTACCCCTATATGGACAAAGGCGGGAGCAACGAGCGACTTGAGTTTTTGGGCGACAGTGTCTTGTCACAGATCATCAGCGATGCAGTCTACCACCTATATCCGGAGGAGGACGAGGGTGGGCTCTCACAGTTGCGTAGCTACCTAGTCAGTCGCAACAACATGAATCGAGCCGCCTCCAATATCGGGCTCAGCAAAGTCCTACGCACAGGACCCGGCATCAACCTCCAAGAGTCGGACATCCTGGGCAATGCACTGGAAGCTCTGGTAGGTGCCATATACCTCGACCACGGCATGAAAGTCGCCGTGAGCTTTGTGCGACGACACATCATCAAGTCACAAAAGTACGTTGAATCCGTGTCGACAAAAGAGGAAGACTACAAGACAGAATTCATCATCCTCATGCAAAAACACAAAGTAGACTACGACTTTGAATACTTAGGGGCCACCATGACAGCGCCCAACCGGATCATACACCATTGTCGCCTAGCCATCGGCCCCGACAGAGAGACCATCGCCACGGGAGAAGGCACGAGCAAAAAAAATGCGCACCAAGATGCGGCACAAAAAGCCCTCAAGTGGATCCGCGCCAACGAGCAGAACCTGACTCTGTGGGTGCCGGACCAAAAGTAAGCCGTCAAGGCCACATGGGGCCCCACCCCACTCCAAATTGCTAAGGGGGTGTGTCCAAACTGAGTTTGGACACACCCCTCTTTTTGGCATCTTCACTCCAAAAGCCGGACGCCTTTTTCCATCTATCCGTCTAAGCGATCGCTTCTATCCGTGAAAAGTTTCGCTTCTATCCGTGAAACCGATCGCTTCTATCCGTGAAACTTTTTTCCCCTCTCCGAGCGGGAAAAATAGGGTCCTAAAAGACTGGTCCTCCAAGGATAATGAGACTCTTATTCACAATACAATTTTCGCCCGCACTGCGAGCAATGACTACCACTCCACACACTATCAAAATGTTTAATGGCTGCATCCACTAAGCTTGACTCATTAGTCAGAATGCCTGCCTCAAAGTTTCGCCTAAATTGACTTTTGATACCCACCCCAGCTCCAGTTAGATTAGCAGAGCCAATATAAGCTGTATGACAGTCAATAATAATTATCTTAAAGTGCACTCGAGGACATCGCATCCTCAATAGTTGATTTCCTAGTATCGGATATGAATGGAGCTCCTTCATAAAAATCTCTCCTGGTTGCTTGGCGTGTAGTAATCGAACCTCTACGTTTCGCCTTAGTAATATTGATAAGACTTCTAGAAAAGGAATTACTTCCCGCCCTCTACGGACGTATAAATCCTTCAAATCTGATGTGCCTAACCAAAGCTCATGCTTAGTAGATAAAGCCATAGAGAGTACATCATTATAATGCTCCATATCAGCTATGTACTTAATATAGGGTAGGGTGGTATTCATCTGTGTTTACTATTTCTTATGTCAAACTAATATAATTCTTGATATCGTGCTTGTCTAATAATGAATTCATGGCAAATTGAGCAATCCTATTCCTGGTGAGGTCATCCTGAGGCATATATTCATTGTGAGTAGCAAATTCCGTAAGGTCATTGTACAAATCCCACCAGTTGATATGAGACATAGCTAAATGCTCTCGCCCACTGAGATTGATACCACGCAATTGATATTGGTTGGCGATCTCCTTATATGGCACCAGCTCATCCAATATGGCTTCTGGTACCCTTGTATTTAAGGTCTGTAGAAAGCCATATATTCTCGTCAATTCTCTCATGGACACAAAAGTTTCAATCGCTTCATTGGCTTTTTTCTTAAATTGCTCCAGCCCAGCATGGATAATTTCTTCGTTTTTTGAGACTTTTATCAGTGCAGTTAGCCTTGAGGATGCAAAGTCATAAACCCGACTTTTCATCTGGTTGATTTGCTGTGTTTGACCATTTAAGCAGACTAATCTCACATAATAATTACCAAGCTCTATAGAGACGCCATCCCACTTAAGATACAGCCCATCTGTCGTAAAGTCATTTCGCGTTACGATGGATGATATTCGTGGGGTCTGTTGCTGCAAATAGATTACGATATCCATCTCTCCATGCAATGAACTTTCTATCTTTTCTACTCTCATGTTTGTAGAATCTATGAAAAGCTCTGCAAAGTCAAAGAATGCGTCTACCGGGATAAATTGTTGCTTAGGGATTAGGAGATTTGTGACCACTTTAGCATCTGGATCTGCTAAGATGACCACCTCTTTTACTGAGGTCATACTATTAGCTACTGTTAAGTAATTCCTAAAGTTAGCCTCTCCTTGTACCCCCGAGCAATTTCTAACCTCTTCTAATTGCCTCTTACTCGTCCCGATACTGCTATTCAACTTATCTATCACCCTAGGTGACATTTCCAAGTCGACCCCAGAGACGTTAAAGATCTCACCCTCTACTTGCTTGATCTCGTCCAGTCTTACCACTTTGTGAGGGGATATTTTTTTACTGGCATTGTCTCGATACTTTCTGAAATCTGTCAGTTCCATAATTAATCATCTATGTTTGTACTAAATAATTCATCAAAAGCCATATTGCTTCTCCTGACATCTCTAGCTAAATTATTTCTCATATTCCTAATTTTCATATCACTCTCAAAGCGTTCTAAATCAAATTCGACATCCCCCGTTGTTGCAAGGTTATAGTAGAGTTTTACTCCTACGTCCCCTCTTCTATGCTTGGAAAATACGATATAGCGCTCTGAGTAGATGTTTCTTGGATTATCAAGTCTCAATTCCATCATTGCAGAAATACTATGTTTCAATCGATTAGAGCCAATAAAAGTACCACTCTTGGTTACCTGCTGAATTGAGATGAAAGTAGTATGTTTTTTTCTTAAATTAATCGCCTTATTGTTTTTCTTCATTAGGGAGAGTAAATAACTTTCTGCTTCCTTCATCGTAATATCCTCTTCCTCCTTTATTATTCCTTGGAGTTCATAGAATGAATCGATCGCTATAATATCCCATCCCTGATTCACAATTTCCATTATCGTAGTCCAATTATGGGTACTTTCCTCTTCGAATACATGACTTTCTATAAATAGGATATTAATGAAGCTAAATTTAGGGAAGCGATGTACATATATTGCAAGATCAATTTCATTCATTTCTGCGCTGATGAAAAGAATTCTTGCAGTACTGTGTTTTTGCATTACATTTGCAAGAAAATCAAGAAGAATAGTAGTCTTTCCAGTCCCTGGATCTCCGATAATCATATAGTGCACTCCTTTTGGGAGACCGCTGTAAGACGACATCAATGAATCAATTATTGTTCCCGATTCAAAGGTCTCAAATAGCGACTTATCAAAAGTCAAGTCGTGCATCCTTACTATCTTATCCATAGACATGGTACTATTTTGCTTTCTACTACGATTCTTCTCAGTAGGCTACATCCATTCTTTATTTCTTCTCTTTAATTATTTCATAGCGTGCTCACATGCTATTCTATCTCCTCCACCAAGCTTACACAAAGTGTGGAAGCCTATTCCCGCTTATTTCTCCAACACAAAGGTAAGAACACCTTGTGCCAATTGTGGGCACATGATTATTGGAATCACACTCTCGTGAATATTAGTAATTTGTGAAGTATTTATTGGGATACTTTCTATTCCCTTTGGCAGAGAACCAAAGGAGGAGGGAGGAGGCTTTTAGCCACAAAGCTAAATATCTCACAAGTTGAGATATTTAGCTTTGCGAGTCGCTTAGATAGGCAGCTTTCTTAATGCTTACTTCAGTCTTAATGCTTACTTCAGGCAGATTTTGTTGGTGGTTTTGCGTTTCTTGGCGTTGATGAGGTCGGCGTAGATCTGGGTGGTGGAGACATTTTTGTGGGTCAGCATTTTGGAGACGGTGTAGATGTCTGTTCCATGGAGCATTGGAGTACTAGATTGATTATCCGAATAGGTTTTCTGGTTGGTCTCATTTGTGAGTTACTAGAAACTTATGGGCTAGCTTTGAATGCAATCGTTATCTCGTCAATTGTGCTTTTAATATCCCTATAAGCTCCCTATCTGCTGGCAACCATTTCACACTATTGAGGGTTTCTGCAGTTAGCCAGCGTGCTGATTTATGTTCTCGGAGTTCAATCTCTCCAGCCGTAATTTGACACAGGTAGCAGTGCATAATCAAGTGGAATGATGGATAGTCGTACTCGGTGGTGTAGAGAAATTTATCGATAGCAATCTCTACACCTAGTTCCTCTTGGATTTCGCGTTGGAGAGCGACCTCACGACTTTCGCCTAGTTCGATCTTGCCACCGGGGAACTCCCACATCCCCTCAAACTCTCCATATCCACGTTGTGTGGCGAAGTAAGTCCCGCCACGATGTATGACTGCAGCTACGACTTCTATATTCCTCATTGTCAGATAGCTTTTAAGTATTGTGACATTGCGGGTTTGTGTAGCTTCCAAGTCACATTCATTGGGAAGTCATCGTGTGATGAAACATAGTCGACCATCCCGAAGCAATGAAAAGGGGATGTAAAGCCAAATCCATCTTTCTTCTCCTCACGGACAAAAAGTATGATATTGCTTTTTGTTTGCGATTGCTCTGTATATCGGCGACCACCATTATTATTGTGCGAGTCTGTATTCTGCGACTGCCAGTGGAAGAAGTCTTCATTAATTAAGTAGTCATTGTACTGCGTGGAAGGAGAGAAGTCCTTTTCCGACTTGTTCAGTGTTACAAATAATAGCGTGGTATTGTGCTCTTGTAGGTTGAACACACCAGATGCCACACCCTGCATTTTTACTTCTGCAGTCTGTCGCCCGACGAGTGTAAATACCTCCTCACGAGTGTAGCAGCCATACAATTCCATCCCAGGGATACTCTCGATACCAATGGGCGTGGTCTTGATACTTATATTAGCTAATAAGTAGGCGACTATTTCGGATGCTTCCTGCTTGAAACAAGCATATTTTTTGTCGAATAGCAGATCCAATGCTTCATTTATATTGCTAAAGCCGGCTTTGCTGATCTTATCCTGGAATAGCACATAATATAGCATTATCGCATACGTTTTATACGCTTCGTCGAGGTGTACCCTTTCGCCATCAATAAACCGCATGACAAAGCGGAGGAATGAAACGGTATTGTGGTGAATCAAGTTTGCCATTCCTTTCTCCAAACGCTTTGTTACTGCATCATCACTATATGCGATTCGTCCAGCTGCACGCTTCAAAGAAGACCAGCAATTGGCCCCCTGATAGATCACGCGAATATCCTGCCCATTATTCTCTAAAAACTGTGAGATGGTCGGTATCGATGGGTAACTATTTATCTCCTTGATGAGACGCCTTTTGTTATAGATAGCACTTGATATATTATCGAGGATATATTGTCGTGCCATCTTCTCCATCACAATACTACACCCCATAGGAAGTAGAGTGAAACCTTCTTCTATCTGTTTTTGGATATTTTTTTCAGGGTGTAATGTGAGTGCCCGGAATCGGCTAGCGAAGTCATATTTGCGATTGGCTTGTGCAACGAAATCGAGGACTGTCAGCTCTGTCTTTCCGGCAGAAAGACGCAAACCACGACCTAGCTGCTGAAGGAAGATGGTTAAGCTTTCGGTAGGACGAAGGAATAGCACGGTATCAACTTCGGGAATATCGATACCTTCGTTGAAGATATCAACGACACAGAGATAATGAAGAGAACCATCTCTTAATTTCTCAGAGAGTCGCTTGCGCTCATCAGGTGGCGTGTCTGATGTGAGGCTTTGTGCTCTGAAGCCATATAGCCCCAACTGCTCAGCCATAAAGTTTGCATGGCGTTTGTTTACGCAGAAACACAAGGCTCGGCAGGTGTATTCATCCGCCAGATATTTGTGCAATGAATCAACGATAAGTCTTGCTCTTGCCTTAGAGCATAGCTTATCGGCCAGACGCTCAATATTGTACTTCAGTCCACTCCATAGACTCTCATCGCTTAGGTCTGTGTCATCAGAAACACACAAGTACTGGAATGGTGTTAGCAATCCCGCCTGCAACGCCTGAGGTAATCGTATTTCAGCACTTATTCTGCCACCAAAATCGGGACGTAAGTCTTGACCATCCATACGCTCCGGTGTTGCAGTTAGACCGATAAGGAGCTTTGGAGTGAAGTGGTCAAATAGTTTGCGATAGCTATTTGCTTGGCTATGATGTGCCTCGTCAATAACAATGTAGTCGTAATAGTCTGCATCCAACGACGCAAAGAACTCCTCGAAACGAGAATTGAACATAGAAATAGAGACAAACAAATGATCGTACTCACTTGCGTCACGCGGGCTATTTGCCCCTACCCAAAGTGTCCCAAAATTGGCATCTTGCAATACACTTCTAAATGTACTCAACGATTGTCTTAGTATCTCTTCTCTATGAGCTGTGAATAGGATGCGAGCTCTCGAATGCGTTCGGGCAAACTCTTGGTAGTCGAATGCCGAAATAACGGTCTTGCCTGTTCCGGTTGCAGCTACAATAAGATTCTTGAAATTGCCTCTGTCCTCCCGCTCTACACGTAGCTTGTCGAGTATCTGTTTCTGATGGGGTAACAACGAATATCGTTGATAAACCATCTCAAAAGTATTTGAGTGGAATATGTTGCGATGAATTTCTTTATTGAACTTCTCAATGCCACCTATACGGAAATCCTCAAAGTTGGGACTATTCCAATACATCTCGAAGGTCGCAAGTGCGGTCTTTATGATATGTGGGTTCTCAACACTCGTAACACGCATATTCCATTCCAGACCTTCGGTCTGTGCAGACTTGGATAGATTTGATGAGCCAATGTAGGCTGTGTTCATGCCAGAATTGCGAACAAAAATGTACGACTTTGCGTGCAAGCGTTCTATATTGGTGTTATATGAGATCCTTATCCCTGTATTCGGCAATTCAGCTAACTGTACAATGGCCTTTGCCTGTGTGGCTCCGCAGTAGGTCGTGGTGATGATACGCAAACGAGTTCCCTCACGGCTACAAAATTTAGTGAGCTCATCAAGCAAAAGTCGGACACCAGAAACTTTTAGAAATGATACGATAAAGCATATCTCATCAGCACTTGCAATCTCTCGGCGGATCTCCTCGCTCAAAGATAGTGTACTACTACCACCTGTAAAAAGGTTGCTGACACGAAAGCCGGATATAGGGCGAACAGTATGTGTATTGCTCTGAGCTTGTAGAGTAGCCTTTTGCCGGCTCATAACCTCAGCTAATAAGTCTGTTGGTTTTACGATTTGCTTGTCATCAAGCAACCCCGCATCAATCATAATGCGATTGATAAGATTTACTCGATCCTGCTGTCCCTCAATATCCTCAAGCTTCTGACAGATAGCTTTGGCAAGATAATTTGCCAATAATTGTGGCGACTCGGCACTGTCTATAGGTTGCTGAACGCATACCAACCCAGACCGTTCTGCTTGCTGAATATCACGTTCTGTTTCCCTATTAATTATATGTTCGTATACTCCAGACTTCATCACAGTTCTATTGATTGCTTTTATTCTAACCTTTAGGGGCCTTCACTATCTCGGATAGCAAAGGATAGGTTGATGACCATTGCAAACATACGAGTACAATGTACAAAAAATCTCACAGGGCTTCTTGAATTCCAAGTTTGTTTGGTCCTCTGAGTGCCTCCGTGATGATTGCTGAAGGATAAAACGTAGCTTCACTTGCCGATACACTCATTTCCCTCCTTTTGTATCAACTTCATTTCCAAGCCTCAACAAACTTCTCGGTACACCTCGGAAATGAAAGGTTAGCTTCCATTTGGAAATAGCCAATTTAGACTATGAGTTACGCATGCTCCTTGCCGATGACGGCAAGGAAGGAGTATATTTGCATTGGAATAGTATTTAGTGATGGTGGATATGGACTTTATCTCTGTGAAGGAATATGCTGCAGCTCATGGATATTCAATGTCCAGATGAAAGCCAAGGTGGAATGAGAGTACGAAGCAGTTAATCTCCACCGTAAAAAGCTGACTCTAATGGAAGAAGAACAAAGAAAACTTACATATCCTGTAGATTATTTGTTCAAGGGGAATAGGCCGGGCAACCACTTTGAAATAGCAAAGCACTTTAAGCCCTTTTCAAAGATGAGATCATCAAGACTGAAGAAACGGACACCGGGCATGGTCGCATAGAAAGTCAAGTGATGGAGTCCATTGTTGATCCTCCGAGATTCAAACAGATAGAGCTGTACAAGGATTTGGACCACTGGGAAGGATTGCGCCCTATTCACAAGATGACAAAGCGAAGATACAGCAGAAAAGAGGGCTCAAAGAGTGTCGAAGCCTCCTACTTCACCTCTTCTCTGCAAGATTCCACAAAGTATTCCGTCTGATCCGGAGTCATTGGGCGGATAGAAAACAATCTGCATCACTGCCTCGACATGGTCATGGGAGAAGACAAGTTACTCAGACACAAGGGAAACGGCGCCAAGAACGTTAATATCATTCGCAAAATAGCACTCTTCCTTCTCGAGCGGTTGAAGAAAAAGAAGAAAAGAACCCTAGCGGCTCTGTAAAAGATTAATGCCACCAAAGACCCCACCGATATCATCACCAGTCGACTACCTCTAAACTTCAAATGTGTGAGCTCTGATTGGATTAACTACATTATCGGAAGTGATAGTTTTTTTTAAAGGATTGCCGTGATAAACAGAGACGATATTAAAGGCATTGAACTGATAGATCTTTAATTCTCATTTTAACACTTTGCAATTAGAATCCACTTAATTTCCAATACCTATTAATTAATCTATACTACAAAAGAAAGGAGCTATGTCCATAAATGGCATAGCTCCTCTTTATATTTGCAGTGGTCGTTTAAGTGTAACAATTATAAATAGTCTCTCAATGGTAGATAGAATCGCTTTTGAAGATGAGGTAAGGAGCTTATTCAATCAATCTTGTATCAAGAAGGTTGAGTGTGATATCCTTAGTCTTTATCAGGAGTATGAAAGAAGAAAGGATAGGCGTGCTAGGAAGGTATTTGCAATAAAGCAACTGCTCAACCTCCGTAAATATTTGCTGGAGGAGGATTTCCAACTAAATGAAGCGAGTAGGCAACTATTGGTGGAATTTAATAGTGCCTTAAAGGCTCAGTTGGAAGAGATGTGGAAGCAAACGATTGCACTCGGAGAGAAAGCAGTATATCGCAGTCCTTTCTCTGATACAGAGGCGATAGGGAAGTGTTTCTTGGGGTATAACTACTCAAGTATACATCCTGTTCAGACTATTCGTGCCAAAAAGATGTGGAATATACTTAATGGTTGCCTTGCCACTTTTGAGCCTCTGTATGATGATGGTGTAACCCACTGCTTTAGTGTACAACCATCGGTTGATGGGTTAGAATACGATTCTTGTAATCAAGTACTATATCTCGGTGAGGAAATTGACAATTGGAATGAAGGATTGGACGAGGAGTACACGAAGGACCTTCATCTTATTTATGCGTTTCACAACCTATGGGAGCATATGCATTTCTCTATCTTTGACCTGCTTTGGGTTAGAGACTTTAGTGTGGAGTTAATTGTAGAGAGTTCTTATACTACATACTCTGGTGATTATGATGACCTTGACTGGAGTAAATATGATTTTTATAACTAGAAACACCTCCAGGCCACTTTGACCTATACACCACTACTTCAATAGTAATTTCTTTGTTTTTCTAAAGAGCTTTATGCAGATTGACAGGACCGAATAGGTCATTCTAAAGAATACTTTTCAATGACTTCCTTAAACTCCTCAGGATAGTTTGCTTTCAAATAAGCCATTTGGTAGGCGATCCAAGTGTAGCAAACGGCATGTGCTTTCATGAAAGCGAAGACAGCATTTCTCTCAATTGCGTCCCAAGTCTTTTTTAGGTTATGCCTTGGGTGTCCATTTTCAAGACCACCTTCCATAAATTGAGCCTTTAACGTAGGAATTAAAGCTATTCGTTTTTTACATACAACTCTCCTTAGCAGATCACTCTCGTCACTTGTGAAGTTTGAGATTAAGCGTGCTATCCGCATTATTTGCTCTTGGTATACGATTACTCCGTATGTTTTGTCCAGAATTTTTCCAACCTCTGGAAGAGGGTACCGTATTGGTTGCTTCTTGTTTTTTCGTTTAATAAGCATTCTGATGTCAGCTGTCCTATGCGCTTGAAATAAACTATTCAATGCTGCTAATTCCTCAAGGCATGTGGGATGAAACTCAATGAGAAGCTCCCGCATCTCTTTCGTTTCGAACTGAAATATTTCTTCCGTTCTCCCTTTTTGGAACAACTCGAATGTCTTAGTATCATCTATTGGAATTTTCTCTACATCTATGCTTACCCCTTTACTTGCTTTGATTACCTCTATGGCATCCCTCATTATTGACAATGCCTCCAATCCATAGAGCTCAAACTCCCCATTAAGAAAATCGCACGGATCACCATATTTTTGTCGCAACCAATCCATGACAGATTCCTTGCCTTCCAAGTCAATATCCAACGCAACATATGGGGTTAGTGCATCTAGTGGTCTAATGAATTGTTCAAATAACAAATCATACTTCAATGGGTCTACTTTAGTTATACCCAAGCAATAGTTTATTAAACTACTGGCTGCAGTACCACGACCAGGGCCCACCCATACACCGAGATGAGCCTGCGCTACGGTGACTACCTCATGCAAGAAAAGGAAAAAATCCGAGACCTCACGTTCTTCAATGATTTGCAACTCAAAATTTATTCTATTAGAAACATTGTTGGGAAGTTGCTCTCCGTATAGCTCCTTAGCTTTAGTGAATGACAACTGCCTAAGATGTTCGTGTCCTTTATCTGTAATGGCAGCAAGCATATTTTGTTTGTAATTGTTATGTCGCATAAGACTTATCGTTAACGATAGCTACTCTTTTTTATTTTGAAATATGTGGATGATTAAGTACACTTTCAAGCCTACACTTACTTTTAACTCCACCAATATATCAAATGCCTCCCTAAAAACCTAAAAGCAGGCAGTAAGCTTTATTATATCGTACTTTTTGCTTCTCTCCGTGATCATAAGGATCTCCGATTTCCTGTAATTTAGGAAATCTATGGGCGTTTCGCATATTTACTCGGTGCGGAAATACATCACAGCCTTTGTTCTCATTGCCATAATTGAGTACAATATCAATCAACCGACATGTCGTACGCATAGTGCTTACGACCATAGGTCCATTTGAAGATTGTCCAAATAATTCTAAATAATCCAGCATTCGTTCAATCTTAAATTTTATGAGTTCAAGTATTTCCGTGTAGGAACCATCTCCACCCCATGGACATTCTCGCATAATCCACTCCTCCTTCAGCTCATTGAAAGCGCCTGTGTATGCTACCCAGTCCTCCTTGCTCATATCATGACGCAAAAACTTAAAGAACTCCTCTGCCTCTTGATCGATATCAATAGTATTGAAGTCTTTTCGATCCGCTTCTTCATCCACGACTTTAGTCTGGATATCTTGTTACCACTTATCCTCTAAAGGCTGCAAACGAGACAAAGTCGTATAAGCGTTAATTTTCTTTTCGAGCTTGCGGGCACAACAACAATAGATTTGTCGAGGTGCTATTCCAAATATATCCTCCTTCTCAACGATATAAGTTTGCGCCAATTATAATTTTGTTTGCTCTTCTGCGACCAAGGGAGAACTTCTGTTATATAGTATCTATGTTGACATTCTGTGTCTCAACTACAAAATGAGCCACTTCTTCGAATTGCGGATCACGTTTATTCCAGTCAAAGAATTTCATTTCCATATTTCAAACTTCGAATTGAATTGGGGACTTGGGCAAAACCTCAAATCTCTCCCCCATCAAAGCACAATTAATGAAGGTCGTTCCGTTCTCTTCTCTTACGCCATAGTCTTCGTGTATGTGCCCGAAGATATGAAATTTCGGTTTTAGCTTCTTTACCAGATTTAATAGAGTCTGACTTCCGTAATGTCCATATCGTTCCGAGTAATCTAAAATTCCAAAAGGCGGTTGGTGGGAAATCAATATATCTGTGTCACAGATAGTTTCAAGTTCAGGCATTGTTTCACTATTATCGTGTCTCTCCACAAAAAAGGGAATCCCATACACACGTATCCCCTCAATATTTACACTTGAATAGTTGAGATTATGACAGTTTGAAGGCAAACCTTTTACTTTCCCATTTAATAGTGCTTCATCATGATTTCCGCAAACAAATACTTTGTGTTCGTAAGGTACGGCAGTAAACCACTCTAAGAAGTCTAGGGCTTCCTCCTTAGTTCCAATCATAGAGAAATCACCCGCATGAATCAGCAAATCAGCCTCCGGGAGCTTCCCTATATGCCAATGCATTCCATGCGTATCACTCATTACTAATACTTTCATCGGTTTCTCTTAAATACTTCAATCATCTGTGACATAATTGTCACATTTATTTTGGCTCACAAAATGCGGGCAAATACCCCACGTTTATCTACACCACAAAGGTAATACTCACCTATGCCAAATTAGGGCATTGATTAGATTTGGCTGCATTTATTTAAGTACATATTTTACAATCAATATACTCTAAACACTTGCCTCCAGGCATATCATCCTATACAAACAAAACCGATCCACTCATTTACGACACATTTATAGACATAATTGAAAGAAAGAGAGAAAAACTCACTCACCCTCAAAGCCCGGCCTTAATCTGGCATACCATTGTCGTATTTTTGCTGAAAAACAAATGAATATGGACAATGACAGAGAACAAAAAGTTATACCATCATCCTGCATTGGCTGACACAGAGGCTTTGCTTGGATTGCGAGAAAGATATTGTGATTTGAGAAAGATGTTTGGAGTATTAAGAAGGAAAAAATCGTAACTTCACAAATAACAAACAAGGACCATATTATTATGATTGATTTTGATATTGAATATTGTCCACATTGTGGGATGGAAATTAATTACGAAGCAAACACCTGTACTGAATGTGGAGAAGAAATGACAGAAGGAGGTTCTTTCTGCCCTTATTGCGGAGCTTATGAACCCTCCCTCCACTGTAATAACTGTGGAGAGGAAATAACCGAAGAAGATGTTGAGAGGTACAATCAACTTACCGATGAAGAGAAAATAGCATTACCTGAAGCCTATCTGCAAAAGAAGGCAGAAGAAGAGGCGGAGGCGGAGGCGAGGAGGGAAAAATTAAAAGAGGAAAAAAAATTGAGAGAAGAGCGGATTGCCATTGAGAAGGCTCAAGAGACTATTTTAATCAACGAGATAGTTGAATATATCAAGTCCTATGTTTCATTTGATTGCAAGTTGGACGTCATAATTTCCCTTACGTCAATACGAGTACAGGCTAAAATCCTTGATATAGCTTACACTCTCACTGCAACCTTCAACAAGGAAGACAAAGCTACAGCTCTGCCCAAGTTCACTCAAACATTGATTGCTATACGCGAAGTGGCTAGCAAGTGACCAGCTGTTTTGTAAAAGACTTTGAATCAAATAATTGAAAAAATAGATAATAAGTAAGAAGGAATTACTTGCCGATGCAAAAGTGGTCGAAAATATTGTGAAGCAGGTTGTCGGTGGTGACTTGTCCAATCACCGTAGACAGTGTATCAGTGGCCGCCCTCAGGTCTTGCGCAACAAGGTCACCCGACAAGCCCTGCTCAAGCTTTTCGAGGACACCCTCTAGGTAATCGGACGCCTCGCGCAATGCATTGGCTTGTCGGAGATTGGTCACCATCACATCACCCACCTCAGCCTGGTACCCCCCGAAACGATCGCTTAGTAGCTCCTTCACCCGCTCCACCGATGAGCTATCTTTTGCTGAAATCGCCAAAGCATCGTTTCCCACCTCGCAACGAATACCGGTCGGATCCGCAAGGTCGCACTTATTGATGATCGGGACAATCCTCTGCGGATCGGTATGTTCGGAGAGACCAGCATACATAGCCTTGAGCCTATTTGGCTCCGCAGTCGCATCAATCACCCATAGGGTTAGCTCGGCGTTTGCCACAGCCATATAGGAGCGTTCGATTCCGATATTCTCGATGGTGTCCTCCGTGGACCGGATCCCGGCAGTATCTATGATCCGAAACTGCTGCCCGCGTATGAATAGGGTATCCTCTATCGTGTCTCGAGTCGTACCGTGAATGTCGGACACGATCGCTTTTTCCTCGCCCAGCAGGGCGTTGAGGAGCGTTGATTTGCCCACATTGGTCTCCCCTACGATAGCGATTGGTATACCCTCCTTGATGACCCTACTCACACGGTAGCTGTCAGCCAAGTCGGTTGTTTCCTTGAGTATCTCCCTACACCTCCGAGCTAGCTCATCACGTGACACAAACTCGACATCCTCCTCGCTAAAATCCAACTCCAACTCAATCAGGGAGGCAAAGTCAATCAGCTCACTGCGCAATGCTTCTATCCTGTCTCTAAATCCCCCTCGCATCTGGGTGACAGAGAGCCGCAACGCTGATCTGCTCTGACAGGCCACCAGGTCTGCCACCGCTTCAGCTTGGCTCAGATCCATCTTGCCTGCGGCAAAAGCACGTCTTGTGTACTCACCAGGCTCAGCTATCCGAGCACCTTGGTCGATAAGCAGTTGCATCACCAGCGAGAGAATCAGGGGATTGCCATGGAGAGAAATCTCCACCGTATCCTCGCCTGTATAGGAGTGTGGGGCTCGATAGACGAGGGCCATAGCATCATCGATCTGCTCCCCTGTGGTCGGATCGCAGACCCACCCATATGTAGCCCGATACCCCTCCATTTCCTCCAGAGGGGTACGCACGGCCCGAAAGATCCTCCCTACCAGCTCTATCGATCCTGTACCGGAGACCTTGAGTACCCCTTGGGCGGCTCTGCCCGGGGCTGTGGCTATAGCGACTATGATATCATTCATCATGTAGTGATTGGAGGAAAAGTGTGGATATAGTTCAGGCTACACCTCGGTATGGATATCCACCCGAGATGTAGCCTTTTCTTTTGGTACGTGGCTATCCACGCAATCTATCTTTCACCCCTGTACCGATTCACAGAGGTCTACTCCGAGAGAGGAGTGCTCCCTCTCATCCGGGATTACTTCTTGTTACGGTTACCGTAGCGGTTCATGAACTTATCCACACGTCCTGCGGTGTCGACCAGCTTGGCCTTTCCGGTATAGAATGGGTGGGATGTATTGGAGATTTCGACCTTCATGAGCGGATAGGTCTGCCCATCCACCTCGATTGTCTCTTTTGTCTCCACAGTAGAGCGAGTGATGAAGATCTCATCATTCGACATATCCTTAAATACCACTTCACGGTAGTTTTCTGGATGTATACCCTGTTTCATCGCTGTATGTTATCTGCCTTAGTTATTGTTATATTCCCGGGGGAGTGTAATGTTTCCGCAAAGGTACCATTTTCTTTTCTTCTTTTCAAACTCTCTTTCACCCTTCTCCATGCAGTCCCCTTCGCCGAAAAGGAGCACCCTGCCCTTTCATTCCCCCAAAACAACTAAGTAGTGCGGTTATAGAGTTCGGATTGAGGCACAAAGGTCTCACATTGGCAGAAATGGGTATCTTTACGCAATCAATGACTAATTGCGCAACGGATGATCGGCAAATACATCAAATATACAGTGTGGGGACTGCTACTTGTGCTACTAGGGGTAGCACCACTGCGTGCCCAGAGCCTTTATGACCAGGTGTACACCAGAGCACTACGGATGAGTCCCGACAACTCTCGGACGGCTCTCTCCTCCAAGATGAATCACATCTGGATGGCCTACTTGGCCGATTCGCTACAGCCCTCTGCGCTGGTCGACCTCGCCGGTAGCACTGAGTCAGTGGCCACTGTCGATCTGCTTGAGCGTGCCTTTCGCAAATCGGATCATGACCTGGATATTGGTCTACAATTGATGGTGGCATCGGCTTACTTTGGGGAGTGGTCTGTGCTACGCCAAACCAAAGATGCACTGCTCCAAAAGTATCCGGATGACAAGCAGGTCCTATTTTTGCTGATGGAGATCTACGAAAAGTCGCAACAGCAGGATCAAGCCATTGAGGTCCTTAGGGGCTTGTTGGCCAAGGATCGGTCAAACAGTGGCTACACCTACAGCCTGGTCGACCTACTGATCGCAAGCGAACGCTACGACGAGGCCTTGAAGATCCTACAGGGATATCTACTAGATCACCCCGGTGAGATCAAGGCTTCGCTGTTTGTGGTGATGCTCTTGCAAAAAATGGGGCAGACACCCGAGGTCGGGGCGAGAGTAGTGGATGAGCTGATGAAGTACCACCCCAGCTCGCCAAAAGCCATTACCGTCCAAGTCATCTATCTTTCGGGGCTGGGGAAGTACGACGAGATGGCCAAAGTCATTGAGTCCTATGGGCAAATGAAAGGCAGCACGGCCGATGAGATAGGTGCGATGCTCTCCTCTGCATTTTCCAACGCCAAGGACAAGATTCAGATGATGGGCTCCTTGGTTCCGATGGTCAAGCGACTCAACGAGCGGTACCAAGACGACGAAACAATACAGGGCTATGCTCTAAACTACTACCTACTGGTCTCCGACTCGATCCAGGCCACCAAAGAGGCAATTGCATTGATCGCAAAGGGTGCAAAGGTCCGAAAAGCCTATGAGTACACCCTCAACTCCCTAATCGCCAAAGAAGCCACCGACTCAATAGGTATTCTGGCAAAGCAAGCCCTCCAGGTGTTTCCGAATGATGCGTTTTTCTTGCTAAACGACTTATTTGTCTATTCTCAAAAACAACCCGAGACAACGGAGCTTTTGAAAAAAGTGGATGCCGCACTCAGTGTTGTGTCGGAGAAGGATCGCCTCTACCCACAATTTTTGGCCATCAAGGCAGATGCGCTGGAAAAGATTGGCAACTGGGATGAGGCCCGTCGGTACTACGAAAAAGTAGTTGAGACGGGACACATCATGGGCACCAACAACTTTGCCTACTTTCTGACCAAGCACGGCAACAGCCCGGAGGATCTGGAGCTGGCCGAAAAACTCGCGGCATCGGTCGTGAAAGCCTCTCCCGACGAACCAACCTACCTCGACACCTACGCCTGGATCCTGTACAAACGCTCGGCATACTCTCTAGCGAAAGTATACATGGAACGTGCCCTAGGAAAAAGCGATGAGGAGTCTTCGGTGTACTATGAGCACTACGCCTATATACTAAAAGCCCTCAAGGAGTACGATGCGGCGATAGAGGCTTGGCGCAAAGCACTGGAGCATGGTGCGGATGCTGACCTCGTCAGTCGTGAAGTACTGGAGATCCAAGCCCTCAAAGGAGAAGCAAAATGAGAACCTCTAAGCTAATCCTAGCGATCCTAATCCCCCTCCTGCTATTGCTATCCGGCTGTAGTCTGTCTCGGAAAGCGACAAACAAGGGCGATCGGAGTGGTGTCGCACTGTCCGAGCGTGCTTTTTTGGACCAATACTTAGCCAAGACTCCGCCACAGTGTGTGCAAGCCACAGGGACACTGACCGCTCGTCTAGGAGACGATGGGATGCGGGTCCCCGTGCGCTATTCACTGGATCGGAGTGCCGGGCTGGTACTGTCGTTGCGTCCTCTGCCCTTTGTGGAGGCGGGGCGCATTGATGTCGACCGAGAGACCCTGCTGGTACAAGATCGGATCAATAGGCGATACTTCCGGATATCACACACCTCACAAGGCCTACGACATGCCACAAGTGCCATGATCGGCTTGGACCCCACTTTACTTCGTGCGATCGCCTTGTGCGAGCCCTTCACGAGGAGAGAGGTGGGGGCGACTGTACTCCGTCATATGAAAATGCACTACGGGGAGGACGGGCAGTACATTTTTGAAAACAAAAAGGAGGGGGTGCGACACGAGTTTGACCACGAGCTCCGACTGACGCGGAGTCTCCTCTCGCAGCACAAAGGCTGGCATGCGGAGGTGATCTATGCGGACTACTCCGAGACCGGAGTACCACAGAGCACCCGTGTGGCAATCACTCTCTCTGATGATCGGACCTTTTGCCTCGATCTAAAGCTCAACAAACTAAGCTACCAAGCGACGACCACAGCAGATACGACACCCACGGAGGGCTATAGAGAGATCGGCATAAAAGAACTAATAGAGATCCTGAAAAACCTATGAAGAGACTCTGGTACCTCATGATCCTACTCCTACTACAAGTACCCGTAGTAGGCTTTGCGCAACAAAAAAAATCGGCAGAGGTCTTGCGCCTAGAAGCACGACGCAAAAACCTCCAAGCCGACATCGCACGTATCAACACCCTACTCAGCGAAGCGGCAACGACGGTGAAGCAACAGCTGAGTCAACTCACGCTGATCCGCGAGCAAGTTCGCAAACGACAAGAGATGGTCCAGGCCCTAAACGACGAAATACGGGAGACGGACAGCCAGATCACTGCCTTGGAAGAAGAGGTCAACCGCCTCAGCGAAAAATTTGGGAAGCGACAGGAGAGCTACGTGAAGTCTATTCGGGCACTTCAGTATGGTGCCAATGCAGAGGACCAACTGCTTTTTATCCTATCAGCCAAGGACTTTGCAGAAGGCATGCGAAGGGCCCGATACCTCCGAGAGTACGCTCAGTGGCAAAAACAAGAAGCCTCCAAGCTCCGAGACTTGCGTGCAGAGATCGAAAAGCAAAAAACCGAGCTACAAGCGACAAGAGCCGATAAGATGAAACTCATGTCGATGCGTGTGCAGGAGACCGACCAGATCAAGTCCGACCAAGCAAAAGCCGAAACACACCTCCAAAAGTTGCGCCGAAACGAAGCACAGCTCAAGCAAGAGCTCAACAAGCAAAAAAGGCAAGCACGCCTACTCAATCGACAGATTGAGGCTCAGATCCGAAAAGAGATCGAGGCGGCACGCCAAGCCGCACTCGCAGCAGAGAAGGCACAACGAAAGGGAGAAAAAGCGACCACCAGAAAGTCTGCAACAACCGGAGGATACGCAATGACGCAAGAGGAACTCAAGCTCTCTGGAAACTTCGAAAACAACAAGGGCCGGCTCCCGGCTCCCATCACCGGATCGTACCGTGTGGTGAGCGAATTTGGCGAACAGCAGCACGAAGCCCTTCGTCACGTGCGTGTCAACAACTCCGGCATAGACCTCCAAGGCGAGCCCAATGCACAAGCCAAAGCAGTCTATGACGGTGTGGTGACCCGTGTATTCACGCTTGAGGGATTCAACAACTCCATCATCGTCCGCCATGGCAACTACCTCACCGTCTACAGCAACCTCACCGAAGTCTACGTCACCACAGGCTCCAAGGTCAGCACAGGACAAGCAATAGGTAAAATCTTCTCCGACCCCGAGCTGGGAGGAGCCACACAGCTACACTTCCAGGTATGGCGAGAGACGACTAAGCTCAACCCCCTCACCTGGATCCGACGATGACAGTCCTACACAGCATTGACGAGCTAGAGCATTACCTCTGTGGCCGACCCTTTGTGTCGACCATGGGGTACTTTGATGGCATGCACCTCGGCCACCAAGCCCTGATTGCCACACTCGCCCAAAAAGCCTCCACTCAGGGCTGTGCCTCCGTACTCATCACCTTGGACCGACACCCTCAAGAAGTGCTCCGCCCCGACCTCCCGACACCGGAGTGCCTGACCCCCCTACCCGACAAGCTCAGGCTCCTATCCGGACAACCGATAGAGGCCACTTTGGTGATCCCCTTTTCCAAAAACCTAGCCGACCAAACCCCCGAGGCCTTCCTCGAACCACTCATCCGGCTGGGACTAAAAGGGCTGGTCCTGGGATACGACAACCGCTTTGGACGAAAAGAGCCCGGTCAGTCACTCCAAGAATTTGACACCCGACTACTCGCACTCGGGCTCCCCGTACACCGCATCAGCCAAGTACTTGTACACGACAAGGGAGTGAGCTCGACAGCAATCCGCCGTTGCATCAAGACTTGCGATTTTGAGACCGCAACCCAGATGCTCGGACGACCCTACTCACTGGTCGGAGAAGTGGTGACCGGCAGCCGGATAGGGCGCACACTCAGCTACCCCACTGCCAATATACGCCCCACATTTGCCCAACAAGTGCTACCCGGAGAGGGGATCTTTGCCGCAGAGGTAAGGGTTGGTCGATCCGTCTACCCCGCCATGGCGTACCTCGGACATCGCCCATCGATAGGTCGTGACCTCGAACAAAGGCTCGAAGCCTACCTCCTCGGCTACTCCGGCAGCCTGTACGACCGACAAGTGGAGATCGCTTTCCGCAAGCACCTCCGCCCCGACCAAACCTTTGCGACCCGTGCAGAGCTGGCGCAGCGACTTGCCTTGGACGAAGCAATCACCCAGGCTTTCTTTGCCCACCACCCACTACTCCTTCAGATCGGATCCGACCCCAAGCCGTAAACGTCACCTTGGCGACAGCCACGGCTCACCATCGTATTGACCAAGTTGTTGGTGAAAATATAGTTTTTGACAGCCCACCGTGGAGCCAAGATCAACTCCGGCGGTGATTGCGACACAAATCGATCGACATACAGGTTCGGACGCATGTGCCGGAGGAGCTCAATAGCCACCTCCAGATACTCCTCCGCACTCATGAGCGAAAAAGACTCCGGATCTCGTAGGTAATCCCTACCCATCGTCGTATTTTTCAGGATCTGTAGCTGATGGAGCTTGATCGATGTGATCGGCAGTGCCGATAGCTCAGCCACATGATGCCGAAAGTCCGCCCTCGACTCCCCCGGCAGCCCTATGATCAGGTGCGCTCCACAATCCACTCCCATCTCGGCAGTGGCACGGATGGTCGCAGCCGCCTCCCCAAAAGTGTGGCCACGATTCACCCTCCTCAGTGTACGATCGAGAGTGCTCTCCACTCCGTACTCAATGTAGACCCGAGTACGCTCACCCAGCCTGCCAAAGTAGTGGAGCCAATCCTCATCCACACAGTCCGGACGAGTACCGACTACCAGCCCCACCACCCCGGGTTGCGCCAGAGCCTCCTCGTACATTGCCCGCAACCGCCCACGATCGCCATAGGTATTGGTATAGCTCTGAAAATAGGCCAAGTACCTCATCTGAGGATACTTGTGCGAAAAAAAATCAATCCCATCCCGAAGTTGCTCCACGATTGGCCTGATACGAGAGGTGTAGCCGGGGGAAAATGAGTGGTTGTTGCAGTAGGTACACCCGCCCTGCCCCAGCGACCCATCACGATTCGGACAGGTACTTCCGGCATTGAGGGAGATCTTTTGGACCTTGTAGGCAAAGTGAGCCTTGTAATACTCTGAAAAGTCTAAGTAGGGCTTCGTCATAACTAGAGCAAAACAACAGTATCCTCCCCGTAAAGATAAATAGAAAAAGGCTGTCTCACGACAACCTCTCCCTAATTATTAACCTAAAATCTAATACTATGAAAAACACTCGCAAATCTAGATATATTCCCCGATATCTGCAAAAAAAGAATGCCCCACAAAGCCCGGGACACATTTTCATCCACGGAGCCGAATTTTTTGGTCCGTCGAAGCGATCGCTTCATTCCGTGAAACGTTTCGCTTCTATCCGTGAAAAAGATTGCTTCTATCCGTGAAATCGACAGTCATATACAATTGACTGACAACCTGACACTTACAAAACACTAAACTTGTGGTCAAAAATAAGGTCGGCACAGCAGAGGATTCGATGATGGTTTTAGCCCCCCAAAAAGGACACCTCCGAGCCATTTATAAGAGCGCAATGGTGGGTAAATCGCTCACAAAGTGGTACATTTGTCTATGTGGAATGCCCGGTACACTACCGAGCACTCCCAACCCCCATAATCAAGACACAATACAGAACCCTCACGAATGAATACACAAAGAAGACTGCTGCTACTTGCCAGTGTTGTCCTAGCCACCCTCTTGGTCGGATCCGAGTCGCATGCCCAAAAGAAGACAAACTTCTCGGCCGGCATGCCCCACTGCGATGTGGGTCTGCTCTACCAGATCAGCTACCAACCCAACTGGGGCGATTCTCACGCTGTGGTGGTAGAGGTCATCCCCGGTAGTATGGCATCACGAGCCGGAGTCCGTGTAGGTGATATCCTCCTGACTATCAACGGAAAGGAAACCCGTGAAATGTCCGAGGAGGCCATCACCAATGCACTCCTCGACCCCTCCGCCAAATCAGTGACACTGGAGGTGGCACGACTGGGCAACGAGTCACTCCCCATCAAGCTGACCCATGAGTGCACCCCGGTGGACGAGTTGGACGAACGCCTGATGGCAAGTGCCTTTGCCATGTACAGCCTGGAGGATGTGGTGGATCGGAGGTTCACCATGCCACTCATCCACACACTCCCGACGATGAGAGACTTCATGGCCTACAAGACCTTCACCGTCCTGCCTGACCAACGACACACCCACCTGGGACGCACCATAGCCAAAGAACTCCGAGCAAAAGGACTGGTGGAAGTCAATACCGGAGGAGACTTGATGCTCAACATCCGTGGAGAAGTGACCCCCAACCCCTCCTACCGAGAGGGTAGCGAGGCAAACCTGGACCCAAACTTTCGCAACTATCGGTACGACTACCGCACCGAGTGGTTCGAGGCCTTCCCCTTTTTGAGCATCAATGCCCCGGCCTTTTCGGGGAAAAAGAGACTCCGGCTGGAGATAGAGCTATACGACCAAAAAGACAACACCCTGGTATGGAGTGTCACCGCTCGCGAACTACTCAATACAGACTACAGCCCTGAAAACTACGTGGATGCCTTTGCACCACTCCTGCTGGCCAACTTCCCGTTCATGCGCTACGTGATGAACCCCACCTTTGTCCGTCACCAAAACACCTACCGCTACACCGGCATCAGCTACGATGCCAATGACCTACAGCTGATCCGAGCTGTCGCACCCAATAGCCCGGCTGCCAAAGCCGGACTGCAGGAGGGGGATCGCATCAAGTCCATCAACGGGATGCCCCTCGACAGTGACGCTGAGAAGATGACCAAAGCCTACAAAGACTTCATCAAAGCCTCATGGAGACTACGCAACCCGGACACTACCTTCCCCAACGACCGTGGACTGCAACAGTGCAGATACTGGAGCGTAGACAAGTACCTACAGGTGGCCGAGCTACTTCAGCAGCCCAAGTACTGTGCGGCCTTCTCCTACCTTTTTAGCCACAGGACCTACATCAACTCCCCGATCATCAAGGAGATTGTTTTTGAAATCGAGCGAAACGGAGAGCCACTATCGGCACTCGTCACGCCCAAGCTCGTCACACTAAACTATACCGAACTAAAATGAAAAAGATCCTTCTACTCCTCCCCACCTTGCTCCTATCAACCGGCGCATTTGCACAGACTGATGAGAAGCACCCCTACATGGAGCTTGCACGTATCGAGGTCAAAGACAACACCTACATCTCCAAACGCCCCGATGTGGAGAAACGACTCTTCACGAGCGATGCTATAGAGCGCGAAATCAAGAGAGTAAGCCAACTCCTGAAAAATCCCAAGCTGCGCTGGATGTTTCAGAACTGTCTGCCCAGCACAATAGACACCACGGTACACTTTCGGTACGATGACCAAGGCAACCCCGAGACCTTTGTCTACACCGGCGACCTAGCCGCCATGTGGCTACGCGACTCCGGAGCACAAGTATGGCCCTACCTGCGCTTTGCCAACCAAGACCCCAAGGTCAAGGACATGCTCAAGGGGACGATCCGCATGCACATGAGACAAATCTGTCTCGATCCCTTTGCCAACGCTTTTCTAGACGGACCCGCACCCTCGCCCTGGGATGACGACCTGACCCAAATGCTACCTGAACTACACGAACGCAAGTGGGAGATCGACTCGCTCTGCTACCCAATACGCTTGGCCTATGAATACTGGAAGGTCACCGGAGATACCTCAATATTTGACAGCACGTTCATCACTGCACTGCAAAAAATACTGGCCACATTCAAGGACCAGCAACGCAAAGAAGGGCTGGGCTCCTACTCCTTTCAACGCATGACCACACGCAGCACCGACACCAAGTCCAACGAAGGATACGGAGAGCCGGTAAAACCGGTGGGGCTGATCGTATCGGCCTTTCGCCCATCGGATGATGCGACCCACTTCCAATTTTTGGTTCCGTCCAACTTTTTTGCAGTTACCTCCTGCCGAAAGGCAGCAGAGATGCTCTGCGCCATCGGTGGGAAAGAAAAGCTGGCCACGGACTTTGAAGCTCTTGCCAACGAGGTGGAGACAGCCCTCAAAGAGTACGCTGTAGTCAAGCACCCCAAGTATGGAGAGATCTATGCCTTTGAGGTGGATGGCTTTGGCAATCACTACCTGATGGACGATGCCAACGTCCCAAGCCTCATCGCACTACCCTACCTCGGTGATGTGAGCGTAGACGACCCTATCTACCAAAACACTCGTCGCTTCGTCCTCAGCGAGGACAACCCCTACTTCTTCAAAGGCACAGCCGGAGAGGGCATCGGGGGTCCACACATCGGGTACGATATGGTCTGGCCCATGAGCATCATGATGAGAGCCTTTACCAGCCAAGACGATAGCGAGATCCTACACTGCCTCCGCATGCTGATATCCACCGACTGCAATACCGGGCTGATCCACGAGTCGTTCAATAAAAACGACGCCTCCAACTACACCCGCCCATGGTTTGCCTGGCAAAACTCACTCTTTGGTGAGTTGATCCTGACACTGGAAAAGAAGGGCAAGCTGGAGCTCCTCAATAGTCTATGACCCCGAGGCAACTGATCGTCACTACCATTTTAGCCTGCTTTTGCGCCCTCCCCATAGTGGCCCAAAAGCAGGCCAAGATGGCCTCTATATTTGTCCAAACACCGGAGGAGCTGATCCCGGCACTCAACCAAGACCTCAAGTCCGACCTAGTGGAGCAATACTATGACCGGACTGATACCGAGCTACGCAACCTCTACAATGGGCCATGCCGGATCACCAAAATCACCGACAGCTATCTGAGGCTGGAGCTAGACTCCACCATGGTCGTTGAGTTTAAGCAACTGGGAGGGCGATGGTTTCGGCCCAAATACTATGGGATGTCCGTGACCTCTACCATATCACCCGCACTATCGGTCCTTTCATTTTTTGACACCAAGTGGGCTCCAATCCCCAGATCGTCTATGGTGGCGCTACCCGAGCCGGAGCAATTTTTGATCACACCGGCGGACTCCATCAGATTGGACTACAAAAAAGCCCGCATTGAGAGAGAGGTATGGGAGTATGTGGCCACCTTTGACCCGGATAGGCCGACCCTTACTTTTCGGATCAGTGCCTTTGATGAGCCATTGGCCAAAAAGCAACACCCGACCGTTCCGCAGCTACTGAAAGAGATCACCTACCGGTGGAGACATAACCGCTTTGTTCACTGACCATGATCACAAACACAACTGAAGACAAAGCCAGACAACGCAAAGCCCTCTACATCCTTTTGGGCCTATTGGTTGCTCTGACCATCGTTGGTGGAGCCACCTACATCGTACACCAGCAAAAGAAAATCACAGAGATACAGGAGCTATCCACTTTGGACAAAAAGCTACTGGAGGAAGACTACAACGATCTAGTCCTCCAGTACGAGGGCTTCAAGTTCACAGTAGAGGACGACTCTCTGCTCCAACAACTCAGTTCGGAGCAGGCCAAGGTCAAGCGTCTCATGGAGGAGCTCCAAACTGTGAAGAGTACAAATGCGGCAAAGATCGCAGACCTCAAACGAGAGCTTGAGACACTCCGAAAAGTCCTCAGGAGCTACGTCGTACAGATCGACTCACTCAACCGTGCCAACCAAGAGCTAAGAACCGAAAACCAAGAGGTCAAGCAACAAATCTCCCAAGTGACCTCACAACGCCAGCGTCTACAAGCCGAGAAAGATGAGCTCGCCAACCAAGTACAACTGGCGGCCAAGCTCTCGATATCCGGTCTGCAAGTCAAGGGGCTCAACTCCAGAGGCCGACCCACCAAGCGGGTCCAAAACATGAAGCAACTCGAGATCGCCTTTCAACTAGATCGGAATGTCACGACCGAGCCGGGGATGAAAACCATCTACCTACGCATCACCAAGCCGGATGGAGTCCTGCTTGAGCAACCTGGTGTAAGCGGCACTTTTCCTTTTGAGAGCGGGAAAGTACCCTACTCGGTATCCCGACAAGTAGAATACGGTGGAGAGCCGGTTGGGATGACCATATACTGGGATATCCAGGAGTTTTTGGTCGAGGGGAGCTATCGGATAGAGTTCTTCGCCGACGGCTACAAAATCGGTCACGCCGGCTTTGCACTACAGTGACACTGAGCTAACGATCGGCATCGTTGCCAAAAAACAAGGGTGTGCCAAATCTTATTGGCACACCCTTGTTTAGCTCTACACAGCACCGACCGAAACAAAAAAGGGGTGCCAAAACTACCGTTTTGGACACCCTCGGATTCCTTACTCACACTTCGGATGAAGCGCGACACTTACCTTCCCTTCCTCTCGCTATGGAGAGGCTTTGTACCGCAAGTTCCCTCCTTACTCGTGCGAGCTCTATCTTCTCAGTCGGACCGTAAACTCCTTTTCTGAATCGTCAAAGTCCACCTTACCCTCTTTGGCAAGCCAGCCCAGAGCCAAGTTTACATCACGCTCGGTGCGCAACTTCGTCACCCGCTTTAGCTCCTTTACGGTCAGTGGATCCTTGCTTTCGTCCAAAGCTCGCCATACGATACCGGCATTAGTTCCTATTGTTGCTATCATAACTTTTGTACATTCATCTTTTGGGGTTACACAACCTTATGGCTATCGCAAATATACTTAATTATCTCTAAACCTAAAGAGCTTCCAGCATCGGAAATCGCCTGAAATAGTTTAACTTTGTTCCGATGTTAACCCCACACGATCCTTACACCCGACGGACAGCATGATGTCAGAGCCCCCACACCATACTGCGTGGCATCGCCTTTGCCCCCCGCTGCTCCTCTACGTCACAAGCCTAGGGCTGACACTCTACTGTCTGCTATCCGCATGCGAGATGGCGCACACACAGGGAGTCGCATACCTCCGGACTGCAATCCTCACCGGCGAAAAGCCCTCCCTCCTGCTCCTCAAGTATCAGCCGGCAGTGGTCGGAGTGCTCCTGGCACTTATACAGTTTGGACGATCGGGGTTCAAAAAAGCAGTGCAAGAGACAGGGCAAGTCCGACAGATAGCCACTGCGCTCAGCCGAGGCGGTGGAGCACTGTTGCTTCTTTTTGGGATCCAGATGGGGCTCAACCAACTATTGCTGACTCATTTCCTTCCCCAAGTGCAGACAGAGCCGATACATGTGACTACACTACCATGGTTCATGGCCGGAGTAGCCGGCTATGGGCTGACCGCACTGATCAGGCTGGAGTCAAGCACTCCTCGTCGTATCATCGACCTCCTCTTTGCCACCGCCATCATACACCTATACTATGTAGCCACCGCACCTGGTGCTTACGCCAAACTACTCCCTATCGTAGCCCTCTTTAGTCTGGCGATGCTCTACATGCCACTGGTGACTGTTGATCGCCGGCAGACACGCAGATCAGTGGCCCAAAAGTCACTCGTCGCCCGTCTCTTTGGGATACTCTACGCCCTCCTCTTCATCACCCTCCTCTGCTGGGCACTCCCCCTACTCCTACGCTTGGTACCGGAGGATACTGCAGGATCACCTACACATCTCTATACCCCATCAGCAACGGCCACAGACACTGTCCCCCACAGCCCACACCCATTAGACCCCTACAACGAGCCCGTACCACAAGCCACACGGAGAGAGAAGATCCGCAAAGCCCTTATACCCTTTGAACTCACCTTCACCTCTGATCACGACCACCTCTTCCGCCCTCGGATAAGTGACGTATCCCCCCTGCCCCTCATACTTTGGCACCTGATCGGGTTCGGACTCCTCTACCGCAAACGACGCAAACACCGCACCACTCAACATTCCCAATGAGCCCCAAGAGACAACCTCAAACGCAACCACAAGTCATCATCGGCGTAGACCCAGGCACCATCATCATGGGGTACGGCATCCTCTCTGTTTCGGACCGAAAAGAGCTGTCGTTACTCGCCATGGGCGTACTCCGGCTGAGCACACTCGACGACCACTACGAGCGACTCCACAAGATCTACGACGGCATACAAGCCCTCATCCGCAGATACACGCCCACAGCCCTGGCCGTCGAAGCACCTTTCTACGGCAAAAACGTCCAATCCATGCTCAAGCTCGGCCGGGCCCAAGGTGCCGCTATAGTGGCCGCCAAGAGTGCCAACCTCCCCGTCACCGAGTATGCACCATCGACCATCAAGCGTGCCATCACAGGCAGAGGCAACGCCTCCAAGGAGCAGGTAAGCCTCATCCTACAGCGACAGCTCAAGATCCCGGCAGACGCCCTCCTCAATGCGCTCGATGCCACCGATGCTGTCGCCGTCGCACTCTGCCACCATCTACAGCAGAGCACACCGATACCCACCTCCGGATCCTCCTCGTGGGCGGACTTTGTCCGAAAAAACCAGGACAGAGTCAAGTAAAAAGAGCCGTCACAAAAGAGCAACGGAGGCCAACCCCCTCACCCACCGACCACCATCTCCCCAAAAACAATAAGAGAGAACCCATGAAAAAAGAGGCAAAAACGGGGGCTTATTTTTGCAGTTGCTGGTTTTTTCTTATATTTGTGCAGTGTAATGGTGGTACCACAGACACAGCACGCTAGAGAATCGACTGATTAGCGCCGAATGTAGACCACAAAACATTAGAGAGATATAGACTAATAATTGAAAGTAACAACAAACAATTAATGATTATGAGAAAGACTGTTATTGCACTTTCGCTGGCAGCTGCAGGCCTAATGGCTGTTTCTGCTAACGCACAGGAAGTAAGATCAAACGAGGAGTTTCTCGCAACCACTCCTGCTAGAAAGGTGGCTTTTGAGCCCAGCTCAAAGCACTGGTTCATCCAGCTTTTCGGTGGCATCAATGTCCCCGGATTTGTTTACTGGAATGAGCGCCCCAACGTTAATTGCACGAACAATGCCTCCTTCAACGACAAGTTTAGCTGGAGCACCGGTTTCAGCATTGGCCAATGGCACAACCCCTACTTCGGTACCCGTGTGTCCGTTGACTACAACAATCTGAAAGTTCTTGGTGGTGCAAAGCCCGTTGAGCTACGTGCCTTCAACCCTCACTTCGACTTCATGTTCGACCTCGTAAGCTACTTCAGCCCGTACAACGCTGATCGTGGTTTCTCAGTTGTTCCTTACCTCGGTGTGGGTTACTTTGGCTCCAACATCAAGGGTGCAGACCAAAAGGCATCTGACGAAAACTTCAAGGCTATCTTCAAAAAGGATCAAGTAGCAGGTACCAAGCACCGCTTCTTTGGTGAGATCGACCACGCTGTATCGGCCAACCTAGGTGTGGACTTCAACATCCACTTCAACCGTCGTGTAGCCCTGACCATTGCTCCTACAGTAGCTTTCACCCCAGGATTTGAAAACGCAGACCTGCTCTACGGTGTACGTGGTGGTCTGACCTTCAATGTTGGTGAAACTGAGTTCAACGGTGTTATGCCTATGGACTGGGAGCTCGTAAACGGTCTCCAGAGCCAGATCAACGACCTTCGTAGCCAAAACGCAGAGCTCAGCAAGCGTCCTGTACGTTGCCCTGACTGCCCCGAGGTAGTGGCACCTGTTGTCGCTGACAAGAGCTACGAAAACGTAGTTTACTTCCGCATCGGTAGCGCGAAGATTGATCGCAACCAAGAGATCAACCTCTTCAACACCGCTGAGTTCGTAAAGGCCAACAACACTCCTATCACCGTGACTGGCTACGCTGACGTGAAGACCGGCACAGCCAAGTACAACATGCAGCTCTCTGAGAAGCGTGCTCGCAACGTTGCTGACCGACTGATCAAGGAGTACGGCATCTCTTCCGAGCTCATCACAATCGACTACAAGGGTTCTGAGACTCAGCCTTACGGCAAGAACGCATGGAACCGTGTCGTTATCATGAAGACAAAGTAAGAGACAACCCCTTACGATCGGATCCTCCAAGAGGATACCGACCCTGAAAAAGTCCCCTCGGCCAAAAGCCGGGGGGATCTTTTTTTATCCCCTGAGTGGCCGGCAAACCGATTGCAGAGCCCACCCATCAAGTATGCGTAGTAACAGAACAAAACGGACAAAAGCCAGCCCCCGGCACCCCCAAAGCAACAGAGTAGATCGCCCACATACGATAGTCCGATGGTACGCACGGGAGAGGAGATTGGCGAAAGGTGCTGAAATGGGCCATTTTTTGGGTAACTTTGCAAGGAATTGGGGGAACGGAACTCATACATCAAGAAATAACACTCAAATTCAATGCACAAGATATGGCGGAGCAAGACAACCTATTCAAGAAGATAGTAGCACACTGCAAGGAGTATGGATTTGTATTCCCCTCCTCCGAGATCTACGACGGACTCGCAGCAGTATACGACTATGGGCAAAACGGCGTGGAGCTCAAAAACAACCTCAAGCAATACTGGTGGCAGAGCAACACACTGCTGCACGACAACATTGTAGGTATCGATGCCGCTATTTTCATGCACCCCTCCGTGTGGAAAGCCTCCGGGCACGTAGATGCCTTCAATGACCCACTGATCGACAACCGAGACTCCAAGAAACGCTACCGCGCCGACGTACTACTGGAGGAGTACATGGCCAAGATCGATGAGAAGATCGAGAAAGAGGTAACCAAGGCCAAAAACAGATTTGGCGACAGTTTCGACGAAGCACTCTTCCGCGAGACCAACGAGCGAGTACGCCAACACCAAGCAAAACTCGACGAGGTGCACGCACGCTACACAGAGGTGATGAACAACAACGACCTGAAGGGCATGCGACAGTTGATCCTAGACCTGGAGATTGCCGACCCCATCAGTGGCACACGCAACTGGACCGAGGTCCGGCAGTTCAATCTCATGTTTTCCACCGAAGTAGGCTCCACCTCCGAGGATGCCCGCACCCTATACCTCCGTCCGGAGACAGCCCAAGGGATCTTTGTCAACTTCCTGAATGTCCAAAAGAGTGGACGCATGAAAGTACCCTTCGGCATCGCACAGATCGGCAAAGCCTTTCGCAACGAGATCGTAGCCCGGCAATTCATCTTCCGCACACGAGAGTTTGAGCAGATGGAGATGCAGTTCTTTGTACGTCCCGGGACCGAGTTGGAGTGGTTTGAGCACTGGAAAGCGTTCCGTCTAAAGTGGCACAAATCACTGGGCTTGGGCGACGACAAATACCGCTTCCACGACCACGAAAAGCTCGCCCACTACGCCAATGCGGCCACCGACATAGAGTACGAGATGCCCTTTGGGTTCAAGGAAGTGGAGGGGATTCACTCCAGGACCGACTACGACCTCCGCCAGCACGAAAACATGAGTGGACGCAAGATGCGCTACTACGACCCCGAGCTCCAAGAGAGCTACATCCCCTATGTGGTGGAGACCTCTGTAGGCGTGGATCGCCTCTTCCTCAGCGTACTATTTGGCAGCTACTGTGAGGAGCAACTCGACAACGGAGAGACACGCATCCTCCTCCGCCTACCCGTGCAGATGGCACCCATCAAGCTCGCCGTCCTCCCCTTGGTACGCAAAGACGGGCTACCCGAGGTTGCCCAAAAGATCGTAGACGACCTCAAGTACAGCTTTACCTGCCAGTACGACGAAAAAGACTCCATCGGCAAGCGCTACAGACGACAAGATGCACTGGGGACCCCCTTCTGCGTCACAGTGGACCACGACACCCTCAACGACAACTGCGTCACCATACGATTCCGCGACACCATGGAGCAAAAGCGAGTACCCATAGCCGAGCTACACGACCTAGTCGATGAGGCCACCAGCCTAAGAGGACTCCTACGCAAGCTCTGATCACCCCCAAAAGAACGGTCATGAAGAGACTAAAACACACCCTACTACTCACCGTACTGCTACTCTGTGCCTTCGCCTGCGACGACAGCCAAAAGGTCCTGACACAGCAAGAAAAGGAGAGCAACGCCTTCATCAAAAAGCTGGCAAAAAGCGGAGAGTACACCCCCTACCGCTTCCTCAACGAAGACTACATGATCTACTACAAAGAGATCAAAAATGCACCCGAGGAAAACCGAGACCGACGCCCCTACCAAAACAGCAGAGTCCGAGTGAGGATCGAGATGAGAAATGCCCAGACAGACCAGATCCTGGCCACTTCGCACGAGCAAACACTCTCGATCTTCAGCACCGCAAAAAATGCACGCAACATCACACGAGGACTACAGATCGCCCTCCAGCTCATGGAGGTTGGAGACGAGTGGCTGGTGATCATACCATGGCAGCTTGGGTTTGGGTCGTACAGCTACCTGAGAGACATCCCGCCGTACACCAACCTCAAGTACCACATCACACTGCTCGAGGTCATCAGCTAAAAAGACGGCTCCCCACACGCCTCACAAATCCACACCAAAAACAATGGCACAAAGACCCCTCATACTTGTCAGCAATGATGACGGTGTGTTTGCCAAAGGACTACGTGAGCTGGCGACAGCACTCATGGACTTGGGCGACATAGTCGTCGTATCACCCGACAGCCCACGCAGCGGACAGTCCAGTGCGATCACCACAGCCGTACCTATACACTTCGCACTCGTCTCCACAGAGCCGGGACTATCCGTCTACAGTTGCAGTGGCACACCGGCCGACTGTGTCAAGCTAGCCCTCAACGAGATCATACCCACCACCCCCGACCTGGTAGTCGCCGGCATCAACCACGGCGGCAACCAAAGCATCGCTGTCAACTACTCCGGCACACTCGGTGCCGCCATCGAGGGCACAATCTACGGGATACCCTCCTTTGCGATCTCACTCATCCACGGAGACCAAGAGAGCGACTTCCTCGACTCCTGCCGCTTTGCCCGAAACATTGCCCGACGGATCCTCAAGGAGGGGATTCCACACGGAGTCTACCTCAATATCAACGTCCCCGACGTCCCCGTAGTCCGAGGTCTCAAGGTCTGCAGCCAAGCAGACGGACGCTACCAGGGCGAGTATGTACGCCAAGCCACCCCACAGGGGTCAGACGTCTACTGGCTCAGTGGTGAGCTGGTGCTCAACGAGCCCATCAACCAAAACTGGGATCAGCGACTCCTCGACAGAGGGTATGCGACACTCGTCCCCTGCAATATCGACGTCACCGACTACGAGTACATACAGGAGATCAAGCACTGGGAGGAGCTCTAGTGACCCAAGGGAGGAGATGAGGTACTTTTTAGTAGTGGGAGAGGCGAGCGGTGATCTCCACGCCGCACACCTCATGGATCAGCTCCGAGAGCAAGACCCCGAGGCCGACTTTGCCTACATTGGAGGCGGAGAGATGCGCAAGCGAGGAGGGCACTGCATCGCACAGGCCGAAGAGCTCGCCTACATGGGGATCGTGGACGTACTGGCACACCTGCCACAGATCCGAGCCATCGCCAAAAAGGCACAGCAAGCCCTCATCGACTACCGGCCACACGCCATCATCTGCGTCGACTACGCCGGATTTTGCTTTCGCTACATCCTGCCATTTGCCAAAACCCACCTACCGACCACCAAAGTCGTCTACTACATCCCCCCAAAAGTGTGGGCCTGGAAAAAACACCGCATCACCACACTCCGCACACACACCGACCTGGTCCTCTGCATTTTACCCTTCGAGGTACCCTTTTTTGAGCAAAACAACCTTCGCCAAGCCCACTACGTCGGCAACCCCACCTATGAGGCCATCGACAGCTACACCCACAGCAGACCGCAGACAACTCCACAAGAGTACATCGCACTACTCTGTGGCAGCAGACGATCCGAAGTCCGCCAAAACCTCCCACTCATGCTCCGAGTGACAGCAGAGCTGGGCCAGCACGCAGTGATTGCGGCCGCACCCGGACTAGACCGACAAATCATAGAGAAGATCGCCGCCAGCTACTCACACGTCCGGATCGTCGAGCACGACACCTATCGTGTAGTCGCCGAGGCAAAAGCCGCACTCGTCACCTCCGGCACCGCAACTCTCGAGACAGCTCTACTCCGCACCCCCCAAGTCGTCTGCTATGCAGTACGAGGAGGTGGACTTGCCAACTTCGTCTACAAACACTTCTTCACCGCACCCTACATCTCGCTGGTCAACCTCATTGCCGGCTCCGAAATTGTACCCGAACTCTTTGGTGGGCTCTTCCGTGACGACACCGTACGCCAACACCTTACCCGTCTCCTACACGACCCCGCAGCACGAGCCAACATGCTGAGTGGCTACGACCAAGTCCACCATCTCCTCCATACCGACACTCCGGCCTCCCAAAACGCCGCCACACTTATCCTCAACCTCTTCACAGACTAACCTCCCGACCAACCCCGTCGGGAACCAATTGACGACCCCTCTCAGGGTCATTTTTTTTATTCATAGGCACAGCCACCCGAGGGGCCTAGGAGCCTATTTCCCGACCAAACACCCCGAAAAACGGCGCAAAAAAGGTGATTTTCGGACCCCAAAAAGCCACTCTGGGGAACATTGATACACATACACTTACAAGTCCCATCGAGTTTCACGGATAGAAGCGATTGGTTTCACGGATAGAAGCAAAACTTTTCACGGATAGAAGCGATCGCTTAGACGGATCAAAGGCGCCCCACCTTCCGAAACAAAAAAAAGACCTTCACACGAAAATAGGAGAAAATGGGACTCGCACTGTAAGTTTTTTTTGGCAAAAAGAGAGCCGACGCATTATTTTGTTACGAGCGGTACGTTTGCACAAAAATTAAATATCAAATCGGCAATGCGGAGGCTCCGGTCAAAACACTCCTGACCCTTCCTCTTCTTGCTTTAACAATAGCCCGCCTTTGCATAATATTATTTAATATATACACATGATTATCTCTTTCGTTTATTAAACACATCACCCAGAGTACTCAAAACAGCGTCCAAACCTACGTATTTATTGGGTTTGTCTCGGGTTAATTATGTATGTTTGCCTACCTGGCATTAAAAAAAAGCAAAAAATCACTTTTCGCTTTTGATATTTATTGTTGCCCATTGTGGTGATAGGGATGCCGATGTATGATGACTACTGATTGTTGTCTGTTGTATTTTTTACACTGCACGTTTTTTTAGGATGTTTAGCGACTTTGGTTTGGCTATGTCCAAAAAATTAGGAGAGAGAGAGAGAGAGAGAGAGAGAGAGCTCCCCTCACCACTACGCACTCTGTCGTCTTGGCTCGCAAGGATCTGCCTATCTGCTAGCCTACACCGGGGTGTGCGATCGTCGTACATCCAAGGTCATCTTTACCACTATCCCGATAGATTTATTTCGTTTGGAGCCCGACTCCGCCACCTATGGCGAGGGTCGGGACTTTTGTACCGTCCGATGTGAGCCATGCTCTACATCGGGCGCGACACCTCTGTCTGCGCTCTGTGGCGCTCAGCCCCAAGTGGAGAAGAACTATATACCAACCAAATACTAATTTTTAATAATCGTATGAAGTACAAAGTCAAAAGTTTATTGCTCTTGATGTCGCTCCTGGGACTTGTCGCCACAGGCTGTCGACCGAAAGGTGCTCTAGGAGGAGCCCATCAGGCATTTGACTCCAGCAGGCCCATCGAGATTACAGGGTTTCAGCCCGACTCCGGTGGCATCGCCACACAGATGATTATCGACGGAAAGAACTTTGGGTCCGACACTACCGGTCTCAGGGTCTACTTCGTCGACAGCTTGGGGCAACGCCACCGTGCCGGTCTCGTGAGCTCCAATGGCGAAAAACTCTACCTCACTGTCCCAAAGCTAACCTACCTACGTACCCTACTGGTAGAAGTAGAGCGTGAAGGAAAGGGTGGTCAGTCCTATACTGCGAAAGCGGAGAGCATGCCTTTCAAGTACCGTACTGAGATTTCTGTCACGACGGTGATCGGACAGGTGTCGGATAATAACCAACTCCCTACAGTAGGAGGAACCTTTGCTTCCGCTACGCTCTCTGCACCTGCGTTTGTGACTCTAGATGATGAGGACAACCTCTTTATCACAGAGCGGAGCTTTGATCTCGGTGTCAGTGCGCGTAATGAGAAAGGCGGAACCGACCACGGTGGCTATGCCGGAAACCTGCTTCTGGCAGATACCAAAAAGCAGGAGGTGCAGGTGCTGAAGTACCTCAACTGGGAGCCTCTCAATGCCCCTACCTTTTCAGACGAAGAGGGCGAAGAGTCTATATATGTGCCGGAGGATCAGGCGCAGTCGTACTTACGTCTGCGTAAAGGTGCTAACTATGCTGTACAAAAACAAGCTATGCTTTTTGCAGAAGGTAACCCCTTCGGTGGAGATGGTAGGAACTGGAAGCACTGTATGCTGATCAACAAGGTAGATAAAATGCTGTACACGATTCTCTGGAAGGGCGAACTGGTGCGGATCAACCCCAAGACTCGCCAGTCTGAGATTTTGATCAAGAGCATATTGCCGGACAAGGTTAATATCAACGGTAAGAATGGTAGTGATAACTACTATATTTTCTCACCTATTGATCCGAACGTGATGTATGTGGGGCTGTGCGACTACAACCTGATCAAACGCATCGACCTAGACAAGCTGGCGAGCGACCCGGACTATAAAGGAGAAGACTATGCCGGGCTGTCTGTGTCGGAAGGTCCCCAAGGCGGTAAGGGCTGGGAGGATGGTCCACTGCTGAGGGCGAAGTTCAACAAGCCTACACAGATGGCATTTACCAGTGATGGCAAGCTCTATATTGCAGACAGAGACAACCACTGTGTACGTGTGATCGACACGACAATTCCGACAGAGAGAGCTGTCGTGAATACCGCTGTCGGCATCCCCGGCACTGCGGGATTCCGAGACGGAGGTCCGGATCAGGCACTCTTCAATTACCCCACAGGTGTGGCGGTAAGTAGTGACGGCTCCGTCCTCTACGTGGCAGACCACAAAAACCACGTGATACGTAAGCTGGCGATTCAATAACGATCTCTAATCTATAGTATATGAAACACTCTAGTCAATATATTCTAAGCATAGCCACGGCGCTTTTTGCCCTGCTGCTCCTATTGCCGGGCACATCGGCGGCCCAAAATGCCAAGGGGCGCAACATCGAGCTCAAGGGTGTCGTGGTAGATGAGGAGGGTGATGCCCTCCCCGGTGTGTCGGTCTATGTCAAGACCGACAAGTCGCATGGTATCGCCACCAACCTGGATGGCCAGTTCAGGATCAAGGTGGCCACGGGTGAGGTGCTGGTCTTTAGTATGGCCGGTATGGAGACCCGTGAGCACAAGGTGAAGTCCTCGGACGCCAATCGCGAGATGCGCATTGTCCTCAAGGCATCGACCAGTGAGCTGGATGAGCTGGTGGTCACCGGACTCACCACGCAGCGCAAGGTCTCGGTCGTGGGTGCAATCACCAATGTGGATGTCTCCGAGCTGAAGACTCCGGCCACCTCCATCCCCAATATGCTTGGTGGACGTGTGGCGGGTGTGATCACCTCGCTGACCTCCGGTGAGCCGGGAAAGAACATCTCCAACTTTTGGATCCGTGGTATCGGTACCTTTGGTGCCAACTCGGGAGCCCTGGTGCTGGTGGATGGTCTGGAGGGCGATCTCTCACTACTGGACCCGGATGACATCGAGTCCTTCTCGATCCTGAAAGATGCGGCCGCCACAGCGGTATACGGTGTGCGCGGTGCCAACGGTGTCGTGATCGTGACGACCAAAAAGGGACGCGAGGGCAAGCTGGATATCCGTGCTCGCGCCACGGTGCAGTACAACCACCTGAGGCGGATGCCCAAGTTTCTCAACAGCTACGACTATGCAGTCCTCGCCAATGAGGCACGTGCCATGAATGGCCAGGATGTCGTCTACACTGACATGGAGCTGGAGCTGATCAAGCACAAGCTGGACCAAGACCTCTACCCCGATATCAACTGGATGGACGAGATCATGTCCAACCACTCCATCGCCCACCGCTACTATGCAAGTGCGAGTGGTGGTGGCAAGGTAGCCAACTACTTCCTCTCCCTCGGCTCCTCTTTCCAAGGAGCGGCATACAAGCAGGGCGAGGCCTCCTTTAGGCAACCCCTTGCCTACAACCAGCACACCTACCGTGCCAATATCAATATGAACCTCACACCGGACACCCGTATATACTTTAGCGCAGATGGAGCACTGACCTACCATGCTCTGCCGGGTATCCAGGACACTGGCTCACTGTGGGGCGCTGTGATGAACCTCACCCCACTGATGTTCCCAAAACTCTACTCGGATGGCACGCTGCCAACCTACGGCCGCAACGACCTCTCCTCACCCTATGCCAAGCTGAACTACACCGGACTCTCGGAGCGTCAGAGCTTCCGCAACAAGCTGACACTCTCCCTGAGCCACAACTTCAACAAAGGTTTCCTCAAGGGGCTACGCCTAGATGTCTTGGGCTCATTTGAGCTCTACAACGAGGCTCAAGAAAACCGGCTCAAGTCACCGGACTACTACCGTGCCACCGGGCGTAACGCACAGGGTATGCTGATCAAGTCGCTGCGACTGAAGCAATCCAACCTCAACTACAGCCGCCAACACAACTACGGCCGGAAGTACTACATGGATGCCAAGGCCAACTACAACCGCACCTTTGGCAACCACAACGTGGGCGCACTGCTCTACTACTACATGGAGGACTACCAGACCACCAAGTGGAAAGCCGACAAGCTGGGTATCAACAGCATCCCCGAGAGGAGACAAAACGTATCCGGCCGCCTCTCCTATGGCTACAAGAGCACCTACTTCATCGATGCCAACTTTGGCTACACCGGATCCAGCCAATTCAAGAAGGGTGAGCGCTTTGGTTTCTTTCCCTCTATTGCGGCAGGATGGGTACCCACCAGCTACAAGTGGATGTCCGACAACCTCCCGTGGCTGAGCTTCCTCAAGATCCGTGGATCGTACGGTACGGCGGGTAACGACCGAATCTCCGGGACGAGATTCCCCTACCTGACCATCATCAACAACCATGCAGGTACAACCTGGGGCTACACCGGTGACGGTATCAGCGAAAACCAGGTGGGTGCCGACAACCTCAAGTGGGAGATCGCCAAGAAGGCCAACGTCGGCCTCGAGGTCAACTTCCTAAATGACCGGCTGAAGTTTGTGACCGATTTCTTTTACGACAGGCGTGACAATATCTTCATGCAGCGCGCTACTCTACCGAGGTACTTGGGTCTGGTGAACCTCCCCTACTCAAACGTAGGTAGGATGTATAGCTTCGGATCTGACGGAAATGCGGAGTATACGCACGTGATCAATAAAGATATGAGCTTCACCGTGCGAGGAAACTACACCTGGTCACAGAATATGGTGGACAACTGGGAGGAGAATACTCGTGAGTATGACTACCTCAACTATACCGGCAAGCCACTCTACATCGCTCGTGGCTATATCGCCGAGGGACTCTTCAAGAGCCGAGACGAGATCATCCACAGCCCGGACCAATCCGGATTTGGCAAGATTCGCCCGGGAGACATCAAGTACCGCGATGTCAATGGTGACGGAGTCATCAACGACGACGACAAGGTGCCCCTCTCCTACTCGTCGCAACTACCACGTGTGATGTACGGTATCGGTGCCAGCTTTTCGTACAAGAAACTGACCCTAGGCTGCCTCTTCAGAGGCTCTGCACTCTCCAAGTACTATGCCGCCGGAGTCGGTCACGATGCAGGAGCCATCCCCTTCCTCAACCAAGATATCGGTAACGTACTGGCCTACGCCAAAAACCCCAAAAACCGCTGGACCCCCGAGTGGTACTCCGGAAGCAAGAGCACGGAAAACCCCAAGGCACTGCTCCCGCGCCTCTCCTACGGAGGTAACGGTAACAACAGCCAACTCTCCACGTTCTGGCAAAGGGATGGATCCTTTATCCGTCTGCAGGAGGTGAGTGCCCGCTACCGTCTGAATGACGAAAAAGTAAAGCGGTACACCGGGCTCTCCTCCATCGACTTGGAATTTGTGATGAATAACCTCTTCACTATCGACAAGGTCAAGTACTTTGACCCCGATCAGGCGCAATTCAATGGTGCCGCATACCCGATACCATTTTCCGCCACATTCCAGGTTTACCTCAACTTCTAATCCAGTACCGACGAAACTATGAATAGATATATCAAACGAACCCTACTTCCTCTTGCCGCTCTACTCCTGATGGCAGGTTCATCGTCCTGTAGCTTTTTGGATGTAGACAAGTACTTTGAGGATTTCTTCCCCGAGGATTCGATCTTCCACTCCAAAGTCAATGCAGAGGGTTACCTTTTCAACACCCCCACCCGGTTCCCCGATCCCGGAGCGATTTGGGGAAGCTCTTGGAACCCCGGTGAGCTGGCCTCCGATGAGATGACCTGTATCTGGGACACCGGTGAATTTTCCGGTATCGGCCTGACCAAGGGCACCATCACCGAGCGCAACCTACCGAACTCCTTCAACAACGTCTACACCAACATGTACTCGGTGATCAGACGCTGCAACAAAATGCTCCTCAATATCGACAAGGTAAAGGACATGAATACCCGCGAGCGACAGCTCTACAAGGGCTACGTCCACTTCATGAGAGGGTATGCGTACTACCACCTCCTGATGAACTTTGGTCCCTGCCTCCTTCTTGGTGACGAGTACCTCGCCAACAACCGTCCGGCCGAGGAGTACAACCGCGAGCGAGCCACCTACGATGAGAGTGTGGACTATATCGTGAAGGAGTTTGAGGAGGCTGCGAAGTTTTTACCGCATCCACAGGCACAGTCCTCTATCCTTTTCAGTCGCCCGACCAAGGGAGCAGCTCTGGCACTCATTGCTCGACTGAGACTCTACCAGGCCTCCCCGCTCTTCAACGGTGGCGATGCGGCCAAGCGTTGCTTTGGTGATTGGGTGCGTGCATCCGACAACGCACACTACGTAAGCCAAGTCTACGATCCACAGAAGTGGGCAGTGGCCGCCGCAGCCGCCAAGCAGGTGATCGACATGGAGTACTACAAGCTACACACCGTGGATGCCGATCCCCGCGAAGCCAATCCATGGCCTATGCCTACAGGCGTCTCCACAGCGGCATTCCCCGACGGTGTCGGTGGCATCGACTTTTACCGCTCTTTCTCGGAGATGTTTACCGGTGAGAGCTTGGCGCAAAACAACCGCGAGTTTATCTGGGCAACACCCTCAGGCTCACTCACCGGCTACACTCGCCACAGCTTCCCCGTGTACTACGGTGGATGGGGTGGTATGGCAGTACCTCAGCGTGTCGTGGATGCATTCTACATGAGCGACGGCAAGACTATCGAGGAGTCCGGAGCGTACGAGCCTGACCTGACTCAGACTATCACCTCACAGAAGGTCATGGGACCTGTCACCCTCATGGCCGGTGTCCCCAAGATGTATGATGGCCGTGAGGTTCGCTTCTATGCCTCCATAGGCTTCCCCGGCCGGCTGTGGAAGATGAGCTCCGCCAGCGAGGGAGACTATACGAATAAGCAATTCTGGTTCTCCAGCGAGGACAACTCCGGAAAGGGTGGCGCCGGCAACAACGTCAACGACTATACCGTCACCGGCTATGTTCCAACCAAGTACATTCACGATGACGACTCCTATGCCAACGGCAAGGGCAACGTCAAGGGGGCATTTGTGGTACCCAAGTACTTCCCGATCATCCGATACGCTGAGGTCCTACTAGAGTACATCGAGGCACTCAACAATGTTGAGGGCTCACACGAAGTACAGGTGATGGGGCTTGCCGGCGAGCCGGTGACCCTGACCATCTCCCGCGATGTGAACGACATGCAAAAGTACTTCAATATGATCCGCTACCGTGTCGGCCTCCCTGGACCGGACTTGGCAGACTATCAGGATCCCACCAAGATGCAAAACATCATCGCCAACGAGCGTCAGGTGGAGCTCTTCAACGAGGGCTACCGCTACTTTGACACCCGTCGCTGGGGCACTTACCTGACCGAGGATGCCAAGTCATCCAACTGGTATGGTCTGAATACCAAGAAAGAGCGCCAAGAGGGCAACAACAGTGGATTCTGGGAGCTGGTACCGATCGATACGCAAAACATACGCGACCGTATGGCTACCAATAAGCAGGTCCTCCTGCCGTGGCCACACGATGAGTTGATCAAGGCACCGAAGATCAGCCAAAACCCGGGCTATGAAAGGTAATTTTGAACCCCAGATGACGGATAGTAAGCATATGATATACAGCATTAAAAAGAACCTGATAAAGCAGCTACCCCTCTCGTGTCTCCTCCTGAGCACCTTGGTGGCTTGCAACAACTACGACTTCAAGCAGGAGTTTTATAAAAACGAGATAGGCCTGCTAAGCAAGGGTAACCAGATGATCTACGACCGCCAAGTGGTGGATCTCACGGACGAAAACCCCACCATCGCTGTAGTGGGCAACCTGAGTGGCTCACGCAACGCCAAGAAAGATCTGCCGTTTGCTGTGCTCCCCAACGACTCACTTTTCAATCGATTCAACAAAACCAACTTTGATATCGACACGAAAAGGTTTGCACACATCCTGCCCGAGAAGTGCTACGACATGCCGGAAAAATCCGGTGTGATCAAGGCCGGAGAGCGCCAGGGACGCATCCCCATCATGCTCAAAAACCTTGGAGAGCTCTCCCCGGACTCCACCTACTTCCTCAACTTCAAGCTCGATCCCGAAAACTCAGCGGCGACCAACGCCAAAAAGAGTCATGTCCTCATCAAGCTACTGGTCAAAAACGAGTTTGCCAGCACAGCGCAAAACACGAGCTACACCTATCGCAATACCGTCGTTGCGACCCTCACGGAGGGTGCCAATGCGGCACGCAAGCTCTCCTCCTCTGTGCAGCTCTTCCCCGTAGGACCTCGGTCGGTGCGTATGCTGGCCGGAGATGAGCGCTGGAAAGAGTACAAGGATGCTCTCGAGATCATCAACGAGCGGAGTATCGTCCTCGAAGTAGGCGAAAAAGACCAGCGCGACGGTAGCTCCTACAAGGTGACCATCAAGCCCTACAAGACAATAGAGGTGGTGCAGATGCCGGCTCTCTATGAGTACCCCAATACCTATCGCCTCGTCGAGGATAAGCTACCCGGCGGACGCAGTGAGTACTACAAGGAGTTTAGGCTGCACTACAAGTACAGAGTGAAGGCCGAGGAACCATTCAAAGAGGTAAAGGCCTGCTTCCGCCTGCGTGTCGACAAGCACGCCGACAAGTACTGATGTTTTTTCCAGGATCAATAGAAAGACGTATAGATATGAAAAGTAACCAATATAGACTCCGTGCACTTACCGGTCTGGCGGTGGCGATAGGCTCGCTCCTCATTGGCGGGTGCACCCCGGACTACCAGACCAAGTTTGATGCCAAGCACTTCGAGGTGGTCTACAAGGATCGTGGAGTGATCTCAATGACCCACACGGGTGGTGAGAAAACCCTACACATCCTCTCCAATGTCCCGGTGAAAGAATGGACCGTAGAGGCCAATGCCGATTGGATCAAGCTGACCCCCTCCAAGGGCCAAGTACTGGTAGAAATCCCAGAGTACACCGACTTTGGTGCCCGCAAGGGAGATATCTACATAGCCTACGGTCACAAGGCCTACACCATCCATGTAGAGCAGACCTCTCCCAAGAGTGTGGTGTTTGAGGTGATCGGACTATCCGACCCCAAGGCCTTTGTCAAGACCCTACCGGCGGCCGGAGGTGAGGTGTCGATACAGGTGCGTAGCAATGCCCCCATCACCGACATCGTGATACCGGATAGCTGTGCATGGATGCAGCTCAAGGATCGCAAAGACCTTTCGGATGGTGTGGTCGAGTACTCCTTCACAGTAGCCCCCTCCGAAGGTGTGCGTCCGCGGTATGCCTCAGCCTACCTCTACACCTCATCCGATATCTCCAAGGTAGCCTCCTTCTCAATCAAGCAGAAGAACATCATCTACAACCTCATCCCGCTGAGGGCTGAGATGTTTTCTACCAATGCTCAGGAGCCGAGTGAAGGCCCGATAAAGAACATCTGTGACGGTGATGCCACTTCCTACTTCCATACCCTATGGAGTAAAGCATCGGAGGGTGGCAAGCCCCACTATCTGCAGATAGCGCTCGACAATCCTATCTCGGACCTCAAGGTGGAGTACAGCTCGCGTCACAATGGCGACGGTGGCGGTGACATCAAGCGCGCCGAAGTCTACACCAGCGAAACAGGAGGCACCGACGACTCCGAGTGGACCAAGGTCGGCACCATGCACTTCCCCCTACCGGGTGGACGCAAGGCCAAGAGCCTGAGCAACGAGCGGATCAAGTTTGAAGCTCCGGTCAAGCACATTCGGCTTGTACCTGTCGCACGACGCAATGCCGACCCCATCGACCCGTCCGGAAAAAACGGTTGGTTCAACATGGGTGAGATCTACCTCTGGACAACAACGGATCTATAGATCTGACAGCTGACTAAGCCTAGCAGGGGTTGCTCTACTGCCTCAGGAGAGTGCATGTGGCAATCCCTGCTTTTTTTGTAGTGCCACAGGACACTGCCCTATAGCCAAAACCAAGAACCACAAGTGGGCCTTTTTCGGACCCACTCAACTAATCAATGCCACAATATGCAACGAACCTATCTACTGATATTATCCATACTACTCATCCTCACCGGATGCAAAAAGCCCGAGAGCAATGAAGCCCTCTACCTGGATCTGGTAGGCGATGGGAGCGTCCTCTTTGAGGCCGGTGGGGGCTCACGTACGCTCCGGCTAAAGACCAACATTGCCACCATCAAGGCAGAGGTCGCCCCATCCGATCGCACCTGGCTGAGCTGCAAAACCTCAGGCGTGGTGGTGACCCTGCTAGCCACCCCCAACGATGGTGAGTCGGTACGCGAGGGAGCTGTCACGATCAGTGGTGGCGGACATACCCGGACCGTCCGAGTGAGCCAAGGCGGCGTGAAAGCCTACCTCCTGGTGTCCCAAAAAATCATCGACATCGATGAGTACGGAGGAGACAGAAAACTCGAGGCCATATCCAATAAAGAGGTACTTGTCGACATCCCAAAAGATGCACCCTGGATCAGCGTGGTGGACGAGGCTCCCGACACAAAGGCAGAGAAGCGCACTCTACGGCTCAGCATCAAACCCCTCGTACAAGGGGAGCGAAGTACCACGATCACCCTCAAGACAGCTGTGGGCGCATGCGAAGAAAAAGTACAGATCATCCAGCGTGCCGGCGGAGAGTACATCCCCAAAGAAGACCTCAAGACGGTCGACGACATCCGTGTCAAAGTGACAAGAGGGACCTCCACATCCCACCAGCCCGGATCGGATATCGATAAGGCTCTGGACGGAGACATGGGCACTATCTACCACTCCAACTGGAGCAACGGAGGGGCCAACTATTTCCCAATCACACTGGAGTGCTTCTTCGACAACGCCGACGAGATCGACTACATGATCTACTACCCACGGACAGAGGGGTACAACGGTCACTTCAAGGAAATTGAGATTTTTGCCAAAGAAGGCACAGCCGACTACCGCTCCATACTCAGCAAAGACCTCGGTGGCTCCGGTGCACCAAGCAAGATCACCTTCCCCAAACCACTGAAAAATGTACAGGCCATCAAGATTGTGGTCAAGTCAGGACACGGAGATGGCCAAGGCTTTGCGGCAGCGGCAGAGCTACAGTTCTTCAAGTACAGTCGCGAAAAGATGGACGAGCGCACCGAGATCCAGCGCATCTTCACGGATGGCTCCGCCTCCGAGGTGCGCCCCGAGGTGACAGAAGACAACATCGCCGGCATGACCAACCCCATGCTGATGCAGATTGCACGCCACCTCCGTGCCGGCACCTACCCAAGTGACTACCGCATCGCCACCTACAGAGCCTGGGCAAAGAGCTCCGAGGAGCAGGCACGCAACCACACCTCCTTTTGCCTCAGTCAGCTCGACAACCCCACAGGTATCGCCGTGCGCGATGGAGAGAAGGTCCTCGTCCTGGTGGGCGACACCCATGGAGAAAAGATCAGCTTCACCGTGGTCAACTTCGACAAGCCCGGGGGTGACGGCTACTGGGAGCAGACCAGCTACCCACTCGAGGAGGGGGCCAACTACCTGACCATGAACCGTCCCGGACTCGCCTATATCCTCTACAACGTCAGCCACTGGGAGCAGGCCAAGCCTATCAAGGTACACATCGCCTCCGGACAAGTCAACGGCTACTACGATGGCACCAAGGATAGCGCAGCGGACTTTTCGCGCAAGCTCCTTGCGACCACACACCCCTACTTCGATGTCGTGGGCAAGCGAACACACCTAGTCTTCCCGGTCAGCGAGTACAAAGCCCATACCGGATCACGAGGCAAGGAGCTGATCGATCTCTACGATTGGATTTTGGAGAAAGAGCTGGACTTTTTGGGCATCTACAAGTACAACCGAAAGTTTAGCAACCGTGCCTTCTTCCACGTAATGTATCATGCCTTCATGTACGCCACCAACTACCATACCGCCTACAACGTAGGGACCTGCGGGACCATCCTCAACCCCCAAAAGCTACGCAAAGACCCCTGGGGTACCGCCCATGAGCAGGGGCACCAGTTCCAGACCCACGGCTTCAAGTGGCACGGCATGACCGAAGTCTCCAACAACGTGATGAGCCTCTACATCCAGACCGAGCTGGGCAACGCCTCTCGTATACAAGAGGAGAGCATGGGAGGCAAAAACGGCTTCACCAATAGGTACGACAAAGCCTACCACGCCGCCTATGTGGAAGGAAAACCCTACATCATGATGGGCGATGTCTTTTGCAACCTCATTCCGCTGTGGCAGCTCCAGCTCTACATGGCCAAGGTCAAAGGCAACACCGACTACTACAAAGACCTGTACGAGGAGCTGAGACGCACCAATGACGCACGTGGCAAAAACTCGGACGGCAGAGGACCGGGTGAGGTACAGCTCGACTTTGTTCGCGTCGCCTCCAAAGCTGCAGGGCTAGACCTGACAGACTTCTTTGAGAAATGGGGCTACTTCCGCCCCATGGACGAAGTGGTGGACGACTACGGCAAGCGGCAATTCACCATCACCGATCAGCTGGCAGACAAGTACCGCAAAATAGTCGCCGACCTAGGACTCCCCAAGCCCACACAGCTACTGGAGTACGTCTGCGATGACAATGTCAACTGCTTCAAAAACGCAGCCACACCGGTCGTCACCGGCACTGCGACACGCGAAGGTGCCATGATTATTATCCCGGATGGGTGCAAAAACGCTGTCGCCTACGAGTACTACGTCGGCGACAAACTCTGCGGTGCGGCCAACAACCACCTCGTGAGAGTCAAGGACGATGGCCTACAAGGAGCCAAAAAACTCTACGCCATCAGCCACGACGGCACACGACACGAGATACCGCTGAAGTAAACCCTACAGACTGAGGGAGCCCCCCTCAACCCATGAATAGCGTGGCCCGACATGACATTCTCGTGCCACAAGCCCCCCTCCGGAGCGACACAGGCCACTCGGAATGGGGGGCTCACCATTTCCGACCCACAGCACACCCCAAAAAGTACTCCAGCGTAAGAACGAGCAAACAGAGTAAGACCCTATGTCGATAGAAATTTTCACCTCACCTCCAAAGCTGAGATTCATGAGCCAAGTGATGGGTATTCCGATCATGAAGTGATTAAACTCCCTCCTCCGGCCGAAAAACTTGAAATCACTGTGTGATTTATTCAAATCACTAAGTGGTTTGTTCAAATCACTATGTGATCTCTAGAAATCACTTAGTGATTTTATCTTTTTCATAGGACAAGCGCATCTTTTTCTCCGACCTTGCCAAGTTTATCTCCAAGGAAAAGCACTTTTCCCTCGCTCCCGACAAAGCAAACCCCATTCCGGCCAAAACCTCCCACCTTTTTCGCACAATTTTCTTTTGGAGAATATCAAAAAATTAGTACCTTTGCACTCACGAATGTCACTCCTACGTATCGGAGTGGTGATTCACGAAAAGTTTACACTAACCGAAGAAAAAAGTACACCATGTATTTGGATTCAGCAAAGAAGCAAGAAATCTTCGAGAAGTACGGTACGTCCAGCACTGACACGGGCTCACCCGAAAGCCAGATTGCCCTATTCACCTACCGGATCTCTCACCTGACAGAGCACCTCAAGGAGAACCACAAAGACTTCAACACCTCACGTGCCATGAAAGGCCTGATCGGCAAGCGTCGTCGCCTACTCGACTACCTCCTAAAAAAGGACATCGAGCGCTACCGTGAGATCATCTCAAAACTAGGCATCCGCAGATAATAAGCGGTGCAGATATTTGGAGAATAATAAAAAAAGTCTTACCTTTGCAACTGCAAACACGAACGCTCCTCAGATAGGAGGATAATTCGGAAAGACTTTTACGGCCCATTCGTCTATCGGCTAGGACGCCAGATTCTCATTCTGGAAAGAGGAGTTCGATTCTCCTATGGGCTACAACAACAAGTGATTGTTTGTTCTCCAAGTGTCCAAAGCAGCGCAGGATGAATAACAAGAAACAACTTTTTAAGGAAATATGGCAAATCATAAGTCAGCACTGAAAAGAATACGTCAGGAGAAGACTCGTCGTGAGCGCAATCGCTACTATGGCAAGACTATGCGCAACGCAGTCCGTCGCTTCCGCGCAATCACAGACGCACAAGAGGCAATCGACAAGCTACCCGAAGTAACTGCTCTTCTCGACAAGATGGCCAACAAGGGACGCATCCACAAAAACAAGGCGGCGAACCTCAAGAGCTCTCTCAGCCTACATGCCAACGCACTGGGCAAAGCTCAAGCCTAAACAACAGACACAACAAAGGGCATAAAATCTACCTCGGCGCCCCAAGCGCCACAGATTCGGCGAGTAGCCACCCTTTTGATGGCCCATTCGTCTATCGGCTAGGACGCCAGATTTTCATTCTGGAAAGAGGAGTTCGATTCTCCTATGGGCTACCACAGCAAAAAAAGTATCCGTATCCCCTCGGGCATACGGATACTTTTTCTTTCTTTCCCCCTTATTCCCTCAATGCCTCATCGACTCCTGCATCTGGTATTGCGACACAAGCTAGACCACCTAATCTTAGATGAAGTCACGCTACCTGTCTCCTTGAAACACTCTGGCAAATATTTTCTGTGAAAACTCCACAGGATCACCCTGGGAATCACAAGGATATCTATTATGCCTCAGAGTCCACTGCTTATCCATGGCATAAAAGTCGAAGAGAGGCATTGGCTTACCGTCAAAAGTGCCGTCCAGTGCATCAAAGTAAGCCTTCCATCGTGGGTAATAAAAGTCACGCAATAGGCCACTCCACTCCTTGTGCGCATACTCTCTGAGCATTCCTCGCTCAGCGGCATCACGATTACCCCAGGTGGTAATCTGTACCCTAGCATTCCATTCGTAGTGGTCACTTTCCACATCATTCGCACCTAATGCACGCGCATCATGAATCCATTTGCCGACCATGAAGTCAGGGATGGACGAAAGTAGCTGGTCTTGACAAAGTAGGATGTCAAGAAACCTACGAGAGGCGCAGAGAAACGTCTCTCGATCCCTATCCCTATAAGCGGCGACCACTTGCTGATAAACATAGCGTGCCTGCTCGGCAACAGCTTGTCTAGTAATGTCCACAATATCGTAGCAGAAGTTAGCATTGAGCTTTACCTCATAAGAAGCGTCTACCATGAGCCGAGCAGCACGTATCACATCATCAGGATTGTAATAATCTTTCATTTCCGACCAAGAGGACACCTGATAGGCATTCAGCGAAGGGCGAGCACAAAGAATGGATTCGTGCGTACCCTGCTGGGTGCTTGTTGCCGGGGCGGCATAGATAGATTTGCCCAATAACTGCCACGCTTCGTACACCTTTGGATTGTCAGTACCACCGTACCTCGCCTTCACATACCCGTCAAGCCATTCGCTCCATGAGAATGACGTACCCCGCCATGGTAGCTCGGTAACTAGTTCGTACATCACGGGGTTATTTTCAATGCCCTCCATCGTTAGGCCCACCCCCTTCAGAGTAGTTGCGAATGGGCTATGTAGAGCTTTATAGTATTCCTCAATGACGTGCTGTAGTTTACCAAATAGTCCTACGTTCCCCCCAAAGTTGAGCAACATACAGTACACCCAGTCGTGTCCATCAAATCCCTGCTTGCGATACCACTTAGATTCAGGATCACCCCACTGTGGACGACTCTCTGAATAAAGATCAAGCACCAGCATATTTCCCGGCTCAAGATCTCCTATCATATCCGAATAGGGACATGCTCCCCATGCCTGAACCACCCATACAGCTTTTGGATTAGCCCTTTTCATCTCGTTCATGATTGCATGCCCTGCTGCGCTTAGATCCACACCGCATACATCACCCCCCTCGTGAAAAGGATCCATGCTATAGAAATCAGCCGAGCCATAGAGTCGCTTCTGTTCACTATAGTATAGATTGGCTATTTCAGAAAATCGTTCGTCTGTCGGGAGCAAAAAGGCCGGACGCTTATAGCCATTCCACCGCCCGGGATCGGCAACGTTGAGACCTAGGCGTTCCTTGGCATTGTGAGGGAGCATTCCAGAGTAGCCGGGGAGACAGGCATGAATACCCAGCTCGTTCATACGCTTGAGAATCTGCATCTGAAGCTGTTCACGCTGGCGGTACCAATGATCAGAGTTGGGGCCACCCCACCCTTCTAAATTATTCATCAGCCACCATGCTTGAAATGCCGGGCCGGCGATAAACTCACCTACTTCCTGGTCGGAATATCCAAGTTTCAACAACACATTTCTCCACACCACATCAGTTCCAACTATATCTAGGCAAATATTTATGCCATGCAAAGCCATCCAATCTAGCTCCTGCTCCCAACGCTTCCAGCCCCAAAAGGCCATAGAGTAAGACAGAGTGCAGTAGTTGAGATAGTAGCGGTAAGGAATGTCCGTCTCATGACGTTCGGTCCTCATCATCAAAGGCAACTTGGTAGGTAATTTTGCCTGCATACAGTTCCAGGAGAGGTGTATACCTAGACGATACTTGAGATACCAATTGATACCAGTTGCGATGCTGACATAGTTATTCCCACGGACAAGGACTTTTTCTTCCTTGTTACCGAGCTCGAAGAAGTCCTTTTGGGAGTCCACTTTTTCAATAACGAACTTCTCGGAGGCTCCTATATCAATGCGTTCAAGTAGTCCATCTATCGGAGAAGTGGCAAATAACTGTATTGGTATCCCGGTAAGTAAAAGGCAAAAGACAAAGTGGCGTAGTTTCATTGGCTTATCAGTTTTATATTCCCTCTTCACTCGAGTGACATGCTTATGATCCCTCCTCGGTTATTTGTAGGGGTCGTACGCTTGTCTATACTTTTAATCATAGCACCAATTTTATTTTCATAAAATTGGTGGAGGGTTTCTTCAAACCCCTCCACCAATTCAAAAAAGTAATGTCCGAATCAATAGCCATCGTTTTGAGCTATTTTACCCTTACTCTCATCAATAATTGATTGTGGTAAAGGCATAAGATTCATGTAATCCCTGGCTGTAACCGACCCTTTGTATTTCCTTGCATAATCAATATATCTGCCGTAGCGAATAAGGTCTGTTCGACGTGCGCCTTCGAACCACAGCTCATGTCCTCTCTCAAGCAACACCATATCAAGGAAATCATCCACATCGGTGAAATCAGAAGTTTTGTAAGCCTTTAGACCGGCACGTTCGTGAACAGCATTGAGACATGCGAGAGCCTCATCAGTAATTGCATTATTAGCCCTTGCCAAAGCTTCGGCACGCAGGGTAAGAACATCGGCATAACGGTACACTATCCAGTTGATTCGACTTTCCGAACCTGTTGCATTTGCATCTTCTCCGTACTTCACAGGAAGCACACCTTTTATGAGCACCGACCCAGGATTATTCTCGGTATAATGAACCCCATCAGAACCTTGAAAATCACCCACAAGTGACTTGAGTCGTTCATCATCAGGATCAAAAGTGTGATAAAAGCTCCACGGCACACGGTATCCGCCCCATTTCTGGATATTTGGATTCTTTGTCGGGTATGGACTTGACAATACATGGGCAAGCCACATTTGTGGGTTATCGCTCGCATCACTCATACAAGCCCATATGGTTTCCTTATTTCCTTCATTCTCTATTGTAAAAATGTCTGCATAATGCTCCATTAATCCAAGTCCATACTCTGGCTTAGCGAGTTCTTTTCCACAATCCGCTGCTTTCTGCCATTGCTTCTCATGCATATAGAGTTTCATCAAAACTGTATATGCCAAGCCACGTGTAAAACGCCCGTAACCTGCACTACTCTTGTCATAGCGTGCAGGAAGTACTTTTGTAGCCTCAAGAAGATCATTCTCGATAAACTCAACCATCTGCTCCCGAGACAATCTAGGTGCCGGCACATCATTGGATGGGTCATGAAGTTGCTCAAGCGAAGCCACCTGGATAGGGCCATAGAGGTCATAAAGGATATAGGCAAGCCACCCACGTCCACAGTGAATCTCAGCATTTAGGCGCTTCCTTTTCTCCTCACTCATCTCAATCTTAGCAATACGATCGAATGTAAGCGTCATCTTACTGATAAAGTTTATATACCCTTTATAGGTCGCAGTGGGTCCGGATGAGTTTGATGTGAAGTTCACCTTGATGAGGTCATTCCAGACAGCATCATCCCATTGGCAGTCCCCTAGGTCGGTAGTCATCTCGGTAAACACATGAATTCCACGTTGCCCCGATGTAAATAACCCTGTCCAACGGCTCGTTCGGAAAGGCCCATATGCGGCCGCTGTCACAAGGGCATCTGCGTCTTCACCGTTCTTTGGAAATAGCCTTGTATTGATTGTGTCGTACATTTCCGATGTAAGGTTTGTACAAGACACAGTAGAGCAAACTAGCATTAATACGGCTACACATATCTTTATAGTCTTCATCGTTTTTTCGGCTAAGGTTAAAATGTAATATCAACACCTAATGTAAAGCTTCTCACATTGGGATATGCCCAGACTGAGTTGTCGGTTTCAAGGTCTAGTCCCTTATAGGGAGAAATGGAGAAGGGGTTATTCACATCGGCATAAATGCGCACACTCGTGAGGATATCCCGTAGTTGTTGTTTATGGAACGTATAGCCAAGTGTGACGTTTCGGCAACGCACGAACCAGCTTTTTTGTAAGAAGTAATCACCTACCCCATAGGAGCTCTCGGATTGGAAATATCCTGGCCGAGTAGCAGTCTGATTATCCGACGTCCAAACGTCTCTTACGCTTGTTGGCATGTTGTAACCGCGATACATGTTTTTCACACCAGTCATACTGTTAGTTCCTGTCAACCATAGATCTTTGTAAGAACCTGTGTTCAGCAAAGCAAACTGACCATAGAAGTATATATTGAAGTCAAAGTTGTTCCAGCGTAGAGTATTGTTTAGTCCGGCAAGATAGCCTGGATCCGAGCTACCATAAATCACTTTATCAGCATCATTGAGTTTGCCATCAGGCTTACCTGTTTTCAGTGGAATTCCGTGCTCATCTACCTTTACGCTTCCGTCATTATTATACACATAGCCGTTTATATCCTTGATTTTCACCTGCCCCGGCAATGCTCCGGGCATCCAGTCAACATTTTCACCCGGCTGAACAAGTCCATCAGACAAATAACCGGCTAGGTAGCGTATGGGTGAATGATACTCTGAATAAGCAGTAGGTTTCCAGTCTGGTTCACGTTGCTTCCATTGATCCCGATAAAGAGAAAATGTAAAGTCCGTAGTCCAGCTAAATCGAGAATTATCAAAGTTGACCGTGTTGATGGTTAACTCAAAGCCTCGACTTTGAGTCATACCAATGTTGGCGGCAATCGATGTCACCTCTTGGAATGACAACAGAGGACGTGAACTAAGTAGATCACTGACACTCTTATCGTAGTACTCAGTAGTGATATTAAGGCGATTATTGAATAGTCCGAGATCAAGACCAATATTCCACTCGGTTGTTGTTTCCCATTTCAAATTAGGGTTACCAAGCTGCTGAAGATACACACCCGGAGTAGAGACACCTCCAAATCCATTAGTATATCCTGTACCATAGTAACTCACTGCCCGGTTACCGATATTGGAGTTGCCGGTCTGTCCCCAGCTTAGGCGCAATTTTCCGTTGGAGACAGAATCATATTTCTTCATAAAATCTTCTTCTGTAAAGCGCCATCCTATGGCAATGGATGGAAAGTATCCCCAGCGATTGTGTTTAGCAAAGTTGGATGCACCATCAGCACGAAGTGTTGCAGTCAGAAGGTAACGATCTTTATACGAATAGTTCATACGCCCAAAGAAAGAGGCCATCTCATCTTTTGAAGCAGAACTACCTACACCTGGCTTGGGAAATGCTCCAGCACCAAGATTATTGTACAAAAAGCCATCTGTGATGAAATTGCTATTTTCTGCTCGCACCTGTTCATCGGTAAATCTTTGGAAAGAGTATCCGACAAGTGTAGTAAGCCTATGAGCATTAAATTGCTTTGCATAAGTAGCTGTGAACTCCATCAAATAGTCTCTCTTATCATATTGTGCAATATTACCCTGCCCATTTTTCTTTGCACCGTAGAGCGTCGTCTTCGGCATATATACCCGGTGCTTCTGATAATTCCTATCAATACCAAAGTTACCCTTCAGAGATAGTCCCTCTAAGGGATTGTACTCAACAAACGCTGTCGCCAAAAAGCGTTCCTTTGTGGTATTATTGGTTATTTCTAATAGAGATACGGGGTTAGGGAGAAAGGCTGCATCTTTATTAAGCACATAGTCCCCTTTTTCATCTTTCACTGGAAGTATCGGATTAAACTGGGCTGCGGATACAAGCAAACTGGCATTTTCGTACTGGCCGGCTCCCAATGGAACATCCTGATTATTGATTCTAGAAAATGTAAGATTCACACCGCCCTTCACGCACTCACCTATTTTCTGTTCCAAATTCAAGCGACCTGTATAGCGATCTAATCCATTGTTTTTGATTACTCCCTCTTGTTTGAAATAATTCAACGACATCAAATATTTTGTATAGTCGTTTCCTCCATTCAGCGATAGATTATGTTGGGTCTGAAAACCGGTACGTGTAACAAGATCATACCACCTAGTATCATGGATCGGAGCGCTAATTTGATCAGTAGTATAATAGGGGACATAGGGCTTTGACGCTTCGGATTCTGATCGTCCACCATATACACCGATCTTATTATCCTTAAGCCATGACTCACGAGCATATCGATTTGACTCCTCCATAAACCCACGTGCATCTAAAATATCATAGTCCTTTGCTAGAGATTGCAGAGTAAGCGTAGAGGAAAACGTGAGTTTGGGTGCACCTTTTTTACCACTCTTGGTCGTAATGATAATCACACCGTTGCCGGCTCGGGCTCCATAGATAGCCGTAGAGCTAGCATCTTTCAACACCTCGATAGACTCAATGTCATTGGGGTTGATAGAGCCAAGTACATTATCGGCACTTCCAGAATCATACTTACCGGCTGATACTGCATCATTGCTTACTACACTAACAGGGAACCCATCTATAATGATTAGAGGTTCGTTCCCTGCCTGTACAGAAGCGGCTCCTCGCACGCGGAACGTTGCGCCGGAACCTGGCTGGGCACTGACGGTACTTACCTGAAGGCCTGCGGCCTTTCCTGCTAAAGCGTGACTTACCGAAGAGATCGTATTCACGGGAGCCTCGCCTAAGTTCACCGAGGCTACCGCACCTGTCATATCTTTTTTCTTCATCGTGCCATAGCCAACGACCACGACTTCATCGAGCAGTTCGCTGTCTGGCTGTAGGACAATTTGAAGTGGGGTCATACCTTGGACAGCCACTTCGGTGGTCTTCATGCCGACATAGGAGATACGAAGGGTGGCTTTGGTAGGGATACCAGCAATACGGAAGTGTCCATCCAGATCGGTTGTACCACCTTTGGAGGTGTCATCCTTGACCACCACGATAGCACCTACCACCGGCACTCCTTCGGTGTCAAGCACAGTTCCTTGTACGGTAATTTTGTCTTGTTGCTGACCTACGGTCTTGCTTAGGACGATCAGACCATTCACTATGGATGCTCGCACATCACCGTCAAAGAGTGTTGCTAGAACATTCTCCAGAGGCGCATCAGCGACATGCAAATCGACCATCCTATGTGTATCCACAACCACATCGTTATAAAAGAATTCTAGCCCCGTCTGAGCTTGGATTTCCTTCATCACGCTTCCTAGGGTTGCGCTCGTTCTACTGAGCGAAATTTTCACTTGAGAGGCATCTTTGTTTCCTCTCGGTGTCACCGCCTGAGCTTCGGCTGAGATAGCCAACAAACCGAGGACAAGGCCCGAACACAATAACAGTTGTTTGAGTAATTTTTTCATCTCATTTTAGATTATCAATGGTTTTTACTACGATTATTTTTTCTCTACATAGACCATTCGCTCCCCTTCTCTAGTCAGTTCCACACCGGCAGTCTCCTCAAGTAGCCTGAGGACAAAGTCGATAGAATACCGCTTATAGATGACCCCTGTAAATGTTTGTCGTCCAATTGAGGGATCGCCCACAATAAAATGCACATCATACCAACGACTCACTTGGTCTAAAATCTCTGTGAGTGGCTGAGATCTAAAGACATACTTGCCCACCTGCCATAAACCAATATCACTTGTATCAACATCCGTAACTGATATACCTTGCCTAGAGACAACGGCTTCTTCTCCAGGCGCCATAACTACTCGATCTTCTCGGCGATTCTCACCTAGTTCAATTTTTCCATTCACCAATGTGGTGACCGATATCTTATTGGTTACGGAGACATTGAACTCCGTACCCAGTACGTTTATCTCCGCATTCGGCAACCCTACGGCAAATAGATGGTTACGGTCTTTTGCCACCCTGAGAAATGCCTCACCATATTCTAGAGAGACCCTTCGTGCGGCAATACCATAACTAAGTGGAAAAGTGAGTCTCGAATCTGAATTGAGAGCAATCAAGGTTCCGTCGGCAAAGGCAAAGGAGACGATACGGGTCCTAGGTACCACAATGGATGCTTCTAGATCTTTTTCGACTCCTATTTTTCTTATCTCCTCCTGCAGGTCCGTGACATTTATTATCTGCCCTTCATGATCATCAATACACCAAGTTTTACCATCCGAGAGCTCCAACAAGATTTGGTATGGATCAGCCTGCACAGTTGGCACTTTCAAGATCGATTTGGCCTGCACCGATAAATCGACTCCTTGTTCAACCGTATGGGAATGAGAGCCAAGAAGTTTGAGCCCTACAGTACACACAAGCACAGCAAGTGTGGCAGCGACCATATAGACAGCCACATGGCGAGCAGAACACCATGTGACTCTAGACTTATCACTCATTTTGGATACCCTACGCATCAGTCTATTATACTGGCCAAAGGAGTCAAAGTCTCGAGCACGATCCAATTCACTCATATACTTCAACACCTCCTTATCTCGGTCACATAAGGGCTCAGACTGATAGATCACATTGAGCAAGTGCTCAACGTACTTTTTTTTCTCTTCTAAATTCATCTAAAATAGTAGCCTATTCTCCACAAATAGTAAAGCCCATATTGCTACACCTCAATCATGCGACGTGCATAGACTTTTTTGTCCTCATACATCTATAAGACGCACAAGAGTGGAAAAAGGGTGAAATCTTAAGAGAAAAAATTGCGGAAATTAATGAGAGTAAAGACAATGAACGGAAAGTCCTCCTTGAGCTTCTTTCGAGCAATTTTGATTTGTGTCTTCACCGTATTGATACTTATGCCTTTAGCTTCTGCTATTTCTTTGTAACTAAGACCGTCCAAAACGGCTAGCAAAAAGATCTCGCGACACTTATCTGGCAATCGATCTAGAAGAGATTTTGCTCTAGAAATGAGTTCTTCGGTATTGTCCTCCTCTTCCAAATTATTTTGCTCAATTTCATAGGCAATAGACTGCTCATGTCTTCTGTGAACCTGAATATGCCTTAGGGTGTCCAACATGCGATTTTTGGTCATTGTGATCAAAAATGCCCGCTGGTTCTTTAGCACGGGGAGGTCATCATAGCTCTCCCACACCTGTACAAAAACCTCATGGACACAATCCTCTGATAAGCACACATCACCACACAACGCAAGAGCAACCCAATACATCTCTCTAGCATATGTATCATATAGGCTTCGGAATTCTTCGTGCTTATTTTTCATAAAATTCAGGCGACTAGATACAAAACAGCACTAGCGCACAAATATAGCTCTTTAGGAGCATTTACCACAAATGCACCAAGACTTTGGACAAAAGCCATATGCTAAGGGCTCAATAAAACAGTGGCCTACATACCCTCACATAGATAATAACAAAGGCCTAGAAAGTCCAAAGAGGTTTAGTCCCATAAAAAAGAGACGCACAGGAGGGTTGCTCCTATGCGTCTCTCGATAAGTGGCGGCT
>CAMYAB010000002.1 GCA_947253625.1 uncultured Porphyromonadaceae bacterium
TCCGTGAAACCGATCGCTTCTATCCGTGAAACCGATCGCTTCTATCCGTGAAACTTGAGGTGTTTTGCAACCATTTGATTATCTGTCGCTTACGATACGCTAAATTTGGACTGAAAAACGAGGCTTTTGGGGTGGAAATTTTGAGGTTTTTTACTTTCCAAAAACTCAAAGGGAGCATTTAGGAGGACTTGGCCCCACTCCGTGTGTGAGGTCCGAGTCTCCGATGTGATAAAGTGCTATATTTGTAGTGGACCTAGCGAAGTGTGCTTGTCCGATCGTTGTGTTTTTTAGAACTATCGCCCAAATAGAGACATGCAGCCAACTTCCTCTCTACCTATTGCCATAGGGGCAGCGCTACTGAGTACCGTATCCCCCGGAGGAGACACCGCCCAAGCCCAAAAGCCCAATGTCCTCCTTATCCTCTGTGATGACCTAGGCTATGGTGACCTCTCCTGCTATGGGGCCAAGTCCATCGATACGCCCAATATCGACCGTATCGCTGATATGGGTGTGCGGTTCACGGATGCCCACTGCACCTCTGCGACCTCCACTCCGTCGAGGTATGGGCTCCTGACCGGTGCCTATCCGTGGAGGAGAAGCGATACCGGAGTGGCCCTAGGCGATGCCGGCATGGTTATTCGTCCGGAGGAGTATACGATGGCAGACCTTTTTCGGAGTGCGGGCTACTGCACCTCTGCTTTTGGGAAGTGGCACTTGGGATTGGGGGCCAAGACCGGTACCCAAGACTGGAACTCCGAGATTACACCCAATACCGGTGATCTGGGGTTTGACTACTCTTTCATCATGGCGGCAACAGCGGATCGAGTCCCCTGTGTCTATATCCGCAATGGCTGTGTCGTGGATCATGATCCGGCGCATCCCATTGAGGTGAGCTATACGGCCAACTTTCCCGGAGAACCCACGGGGAAGGAGCATCCGGAGCTACTGTATCGCCTCAAGCCCAGTCACGGGCACGACATGAGTATTGTCAATGGCATTTCGCGCATAGGGTATATGAAAGGTGGGGGCAAGGCTCTGTGGAAGGATGAGGAGATCGCTGATCGCATCACCGATGATGCCCTCGCCTACCTTGACCGGTGGGATCGGAGCAAGCCGTTTTTCATGTACTTTTGCCCCAATAATATACATGTGCCACGGTTTCCGAGTGAGCGATTCAGAGGCAAGAGTGAAATGGGCCTGCGGGGTGATGCAATCCTGGAGTTGGACGACATGGTTGGGCGCATGCTTCGCAAGCTAGAGGAGATCGGACAGTTGGACAACACTCTCGTTATCTTTACTTCCGACAATGGCCCCGTCCTGGACGACGGCTACAGGGATCAGGCTGTGGAGCTGGCCGGAAATCATAGCCCCAGTGGCCCCTATAGAGGCGGTAAGTATAGCTTGTACGAGGGCGGGACACGGGTGCCCCTCATTGTCGCATGGCCACATCGCATCACTCAGAGCGGACAAGTGTCCGATGCCCTTGTCTCCCAGATCGACTTTTTGGCCAGTATGCGTACGCTTGTCGGTGCAGACGGCCATCCGGATACCCCAACCAAGGATAGTCAGGATGCCCTATCCACTCTGCTTGGTGAGGGTGAGGGGCGTGCTTGGCTGATCGAGCAGGGTCTCAGTCGGACCCTGGCTTACCGAACAAGAGAGTGGAAGTATATACGCCCTGTAGCCAACCCCAACCCTGTCGCTTGGCAGACCGGCAACGAGACAGGGCAAGCGAGCAAACCACAGCTGTACCGTATCAAGAACAGTGCCAGTGAAGCAAAAAATGTCGCTGACCAATATCCTGAGGTTGTGGCCGAGCTGGAGCGACGTCTACAAGAGGTGGTACAGAAGCAATGAATACGTTCGGAAACAAGCTGAGACTGACGACCTTTGGAGAGTCGCATGGTGTGGCAGTCGGAGGGGTCCTGGATGGGTATCCCGCCGGTATCTGCCCTGATATGGAGCAGATCGCACGGCAACTACGCAGACGTATGCCCCACAATGCCTATAGTACTGCACGGCGTGAACCCGATGAGGTGACCTTTTTGTCCGGCTTGTACGATGGAGTGACGACCGGGGCACCTCTGGCCTTTTTGGTCCAAAACAGCGATCAAAGGTCGGCCGACTACAGTGCACTGCGAGATCTATACCGACCGTCCCATGCCGACTACGTATATGCCCAAAAGTACGGCATCCGAGATCATCGTGGAGGAGGACGCTCCAGTGCGAGGGAGACCGTGGTGCGTGTGGTGGCCGGTGCGTTGGCGCAACAGTTGCTCACACCTAGGGGGATAGAGGTGTGCTCCTATACGGATGCTGTGGCAGGATCGCCATCTGTCGGCTATATGGATGAGGTGACTTTTGCGGACATAGAGGGGAGCAGAGTGGGCTGTCCTATCCCGGAGTTGGATCAGACAATGTGTGACCTCCTCACCCGTGCTGGTGGAGATACCTTGGGGGCGACGGTGGCGACCGTGGTCCGCGGAGTGCCTGTGGGGTGGGGCGAGCCACTCTACGACAAGCTCTCGGCGCGACTGGCGTATGCACTCATGAGTATCAATGCCGCCAAGGGGGTGGAGATCGGGGATGGATTTGGGCTCGCCCAGATGCGAGGCAGTCAGGCCAACGATGCCTATACCTGTGTCGATGGGCGCATCCGTATGGCAACAAATCACTCGGGTGGAATACTGGCCGGAATTAGTGCCGGAGAGGTGCTGAGGATCCGGACAGCCTTCAAGCCCATCAGCTCCATATCCCTTCCGCAGGATACAGTCACGACCGGAGGTCAGCCTACCACTCTCCGCATTGAGGGGCGTCACGATACATCGGTGGTTCCACGAGTGCTGCCTGTCGTTGATGCCATGGTGGCTCTGGTGCTGGCGGATTACCTCCTCTAGTGTTTTTGCCTTGTGTCGCTTCGTCGGGTGTCACCGCTTGTTGTTGTCTACGAAATGAAACTTCTGACAAATGGGTACCTTTGCAGTGCGTTTGCCACGTGGAAGCGCAAAGCGAGGGAGGAAAGTGCGGTCTCAGATGACCACTGCTTTTGTACGAATGACATGTAGAGCCAAGGATATGAAACAAAGAGCCATCACCATACTCGGAAGCACAGGATCTATAGGTACTCAGGCACTTGATATCATTGCGCAACACCCTGATGAGCTACAGGTCCATGCTCTGGTGTGTGATAAAAATATCGAGTTGCTGGCCCAGCAAGCCAAAGTCTATCGACCACGACTGGTGGTCGTGAACGATATATCTCGGTACAAGGATCTACGACGATTGCTCAAGGATACCGAGGTGGAGGTGCGTTGCGGTGCTGAGGCGATTACGGATGTGGCCGGTGATCCGGACGCAGACATGGTCCTTACGGCTATGGTAGGGTTTGCCGGTTTGGCTCCAACGATCCGTGCGATAGAGAGCAACCGTATGATTGCCCTAGCCAACAAGGAGACGCTTGTCGTTGCCGGAGATCTAATCACGCACTTGGCCAAAGAACACAGTGCCATCATTTTGCCGGTGGACTCAGAGCACTCAGCTATCTACCAGTGCTTGCGAGGTGAGCGTATCCAGGAGTTGAAAAAAATCTATCTGACAGCCTCCGGAGGTCCATTTGTAGACTTTACGCCCGAGCAACTCTCCGGTGTCAAGCCGGAGCAGGCACTGAAGCACCCCAAGTGGAAGATGGGGCAAAAGGTAACTATCGACTCCGCCTCGCTCATGAATAAGGGGTTGGAAATGATTGAGGCGCACCATCTCTTCGGCGTCGAGCCTGAGAATATCGAGGTACTGGTGCACCGGCAAAGTATTATTCACTCAATGGTGGGATTTGCGGACGGTACAGTCAAAGCTCAGCTGGGACTTCCGGATATGCGGATCCCGATAGCCTATGCCCTGACCTATCCTAGGCGTAGAAGCACCTCTGTGAAATTGCCTACCATTGGCGATTGGACCAACTTGACATTTGAGCAACCACGGCTGGAGGCATTCCCTTGCCTTGGATTGGCGTACGAGGCTCTCAACACCGGCGGAACTGCCCCCTGTGTACTCAATGCAGCCAATGAAGTGGCGGTGCATCGGTTCTTGATGGGGGAGGTTGACTTTATGGACATTCCACGCATTATCCGTGATGTCCTCGACAGAACCTCTACGCGAAATGCTACATCCATAGAGGTCTTGGTGGCTATGGATACAGAGGCTAGACGCTTGGCACGCGAGTGGCACTGAGCCGGCTCGAGTGCGTAGACAAACAACGACATCTTTTATTTTACTTAGAACAATCTGTCTGAATGGATCTAATCATACGTTTTTCGCAGCTTTTGCTGTCACTGACTATTCTCGTCTTTATCCACGAGTTGGGGCACTTCCTTTTTGCCAAATCCTTTGGAATGCGGGTGAGCAAGTTTTACTTGTTTTTTGATCCTTGGTTTTCATTGTTTCGCTTCAAGCCCAAAGGGAGTGATACCGAGTATGGTATAGGGTGGTTACCCCTAGGTGGCTACTGCTCGATAGACGGGATGGTGGATGAGCGACTTGCTGTAGAGGGCATGGAAAGCGAGCCCGAGCCATGGGAGTTTCGGTCCAAGCCGGCTTGGCAGAGACTGCTGGTAATGATTGCCGGTGTGCTCTTCAACGCCATCCTGGCCATGCTGATCTACGGAGGTATCGCCTATACGTGGGGCACAGACCATATCCCGATGCGTAATGTGGGGACAGCGCTCACCTATACCAGTGTCGGCCATCGTATGGGGCTTGAGGATGGTGACTTGCCGGTGGCTGTCGACGGCTCACCCATAGAGTACTACAATGGAATGTTGATCCAAAAGATCGCCGATGGCAAGGTGCTGACAGTCTTGCGTCATGGAGAGGAGGTCGAAATCCCGGTACCCGTGGATATGGTACAGGCGACGTTGGCCTCGGACTCAGCGTTCATGTACCTCACTCTGCCCGCTGTGGTGGATCGGGTGTTGCCCGGCTCCAATGCTGAGCAGGATGGCTTGCAAAAAGGCGATCGAGTGGTCGCCCTCAATGGCATGCCGGTCGGGGGACTGCAGGAGTTGTTGCCGGACATACAGGCAAGTAGGGGAGACTCTATCCGGCTGACGGTGTTGCGTGATGGTGAGGAGGTGGTTTTGCCGACTTTGGCAGATGTGGACAAGGGGCTTGGTGTGGCGTTTGGTTCCCCCACTCAGGTGTTGGGTGTCGAGCATCGTACCTACTCGCTGCTGGAGTCTGTACCGGCCGGAGTGTCCGAGGCCTATCAGCAGTTGGTCGGATATACCGGACAGCTAAAGTATTTGGGTACGAAAGAGGGGGCAACGAAGCTGGGGGGCTTTGGGACCCTTGGTAGCCTTTTCCCGGCCGGGTGGGATGCGCGAGCCTTTTGGTCCATGACAGCTTTCATATCGGTGATTTTGGCGGTGATGAATCTCCTGCCTATCCCCGGGCTGGATGGTGGCCATGTCTTTTTTCTGTTGCTAGAGATTGTCCGTGGCAAGCCGTTGTCCCTGAAGTGGCAAACACGCCTTCAGATCATAGGTATGGTCTTGCTGGTTGCTCTTTTCTTCTACGCAAATATCCTAGATATATTTAGGTTCTTGCTATGAGCAGACCTGTCGGTTGCTTCCCGTCCGACCTTGAGACTCGGCTTGGCTTTGATGTCGTCCGGGAGCGTCTCAAGGGCTTTTGCAACAACGAGATCAGTCGCTTCTTTGTCGACCAAATGGCCTTCGTCAGCTCTCCGGCTACTCTGGGCTCTCTGCACGACCAGCTCCGAGAGATGCAGAGACTCCGCACGCAGAACGAACTGCCATACTTTGGTTTCCCGCCCTTTAGAGACCAGCTCAAAGGACTTCGTCCTGCCGGATCTGTCCTGAGTCTGGAGGGGCTCGTGACGGTCCAAAAAGTCCTTGCCGCCACCTATGCATCCCAGCGAATCGACTTCTCTGGTTGCCCACTGATTCAGTCCATTGTGGATCGGATGGACAGTCTGCCGGATATTCGTCGCCGTCTGCACAACCTGATTGATGAAGAGGGAAATGTGAAAGATACGGCATCGTCCTTGCTCAGGACCCTTCGCCAGGAGCGACGAAGCCTGGAGAGCTCGGTCGGTAGCACCATGGACAGTATCCTGCGTGAAGCGAGACGAGCCGGATGGGTGGATCCTGATGCCACACCGGTGTTGCGTGATGGGCGTCTCCTATTGCCGGTAATCCCGCATGCCAAAAAAGAGGTGGGCGGGATAGTCCACGCAGAGTCTGCGACAGGGCAGACGCTATTCATGGAGCCGGAGCGGGTCGTGGCGATCAACAACCGCATTAGGGAGACAAAAGCGGAAGAAAGACAGGAGATCAATAGGCTCTTGAGAGAGTTTTCGGATCACTTGCGCCCATACTCGCGTACGCTCCAAAACAATGCCACTGCTCTTGGACAGCTGGATTTTTTGTTTGCAAAAAGTCTCTTGGCAGATGCCTATGACGCTATTGTCCCCGCCATAAGCACCGATCCGATGACTATGGAGTGGTGGAAGGCCAGGCATCCTCTCTTGGAGGAGCATCTCCGCAAAGTCGGTCGAGAGTTGGTCCCCCTGGATATCCGTCTCACAGATGCTGAGCGGATCTTGGTGATATCGGGCCCCAATGCCGGCGGAAAGTCGGTCGCACTCAAGACGGTTGGACTACTGCAGTACATGCTGCAGTGTGGATTGGCCGTCCCGATGCAAGGTCACAGCATTTGCACGCTATTTGCAGGTGTTTTGTTGGATATAGGAGATCAGCAATCCATGGAGGATGACCTGAGTACCTACTCCAGTCACTTGCAAAATATGAAGTACTTTGTCAGCCATGTCGCCCCCGACACGTTGGTGCTGATCGATGAGTTTGGCAGCGGCACGGAGCCCATGATAGGTGGAGCCATCGCAGAGGCTTTGCTCGAAAAGTTTCGGCAGGAAAAGACCTTTGGTGTCATCACGACTCACTACAGCAATATCAAAGACTACACGACGCGCCACGAAGGCTTGGTCAATGGTGCCATGCTCTTTGATCGTCAGCGCATACAGCCCCTTTACCAGCTTTTTATTGGGCAGGCAGGGAGCTCTTTTGCCGTTGAGATCGCACGATCAATTGGCTTGCCCAGAGAGATACTCGACTATGCCTCTGACTTAGTCGGATCCGACTACATGCAGCAGGACAAGTATCTGCAGGACATCATGCGGGATAAGGCGTACTGGGCACGCAAGCGACTCGAGGTGAAAAAGCTAGAGCGTCGCCTGCAGGACTCCAACGAACGACTGGACGAAAAGCTGTCGGGTATTCACGAAAAGCGTCAGGATATTATCTCCAAAGCCGAGCGACAAGCTCTTGACATTTTGTCCTCGGCCAACGCCACCGTGGAGCGCACCATACGAGATATCAAGACCACCAACGCAGACAAGGAGCGCACCAAGCAGGCGCGACAGAAGCTGGAGCAAAAGCGTGAGAAACTTAGACAAAAAAGTGTGGCTCAGTCCCACAAGCGCGCGGAGCCTTTGCCCCCCAAGGCTCCGATCCGTGTCGGTGACAGGGTCCGGCTTGAGGATGGCAACACGGTGGGTGAGGTGTTGGGCGTGGACGAGGGCAAGGCTCAAGTGCGTCTCGGAATACTCACCATGTGGATCCCGTTGCAAAAACTTCGGGTCGCTCAGGAGCCGGCGACGGAGATCCAGAAGCGTACACCCACAGTGATTACGGAGCAACAAGACGAGCGACGCAAAAACTTCAAGCCCCAGCTCGACTGTCGTGGTATGCGTGCCGACGAAGCTCTGCAGCAGGTCACGCACTTTGTGGACGATGCCATCCGCTACGGGTACTCCCCTGTCCGCATTCTGCACGGCACCGGTACCGGAGCCCTTCGCCTGGCTATCCGCGAGCTCCTCTCCGGCAACCCACGTGTCCGCAACTACCACGATGAGCACGTAGACTTTGGTGGCGCAGGTATCACCGTCGTTGAGCTTTAGTTTCCGGGAGGAAACATTTCGCTACTATCCGTCTAATTTTTTTCCACTCGCAGAGGAGCAAAAATAGGGGGACTTGATGCCTTGTCGTCTTCCTTAGATCGTCCGCCTTGCGGTACTTGATGTCGTAATTGATGATAAAGTCCGGCACCTTCTCCGTAAAGCCGTAATGCTCAGCCCCCACCTACATCGTTACCCTCCGACTATCTCTAACCTTAAAATGCGTGAGCCTGGAAGGTAGATTTGGCTTATAAGCTATTTTTTGCATACCTTTGGAGGGTCAACTTTAATCAATGACAACTAATGCGCAAATGACGATGAGACAATTTCTTAGAGAAGAGTGGGCACTTATGATGCGTAAAAGCTCATTTGTTTCCTCATGTTTTCAAATTGCATTTATAATAGCAACAGCCAGATTGGGTATTGTTGGTAGCCGTGAGGACGCGCTTTTTGCCACCATCTTGCTAGCCCTCTACGTGATAGGCCTATGCATAAGAGTAGGCTACTCTCTGCGTAAAGCCTACATTCGTTCGAAGAAGGTGCGTGAAGCCACCTGAGTATTGTCGTATTCACTACAGGACGGTCCCAACCTTTAGATAAAGTAAAAGCCACCCGACAACAAAGATGTGTCGGGTGGCTTTTTATCTTATCACTTAGGACTACAAGTCCCGTCAGTAGGTTTTAGCCGTTGTACTCGTCAGATACGGTTAGCTTAGCTCTACCTTTGGCACGACGAGCTGCCAGTACACGTCTACCGTTGGCTGTCGCCATACGGGCACGAAAACCGTGCTTATTCTTTCTCTTGCGGTTGGAGGGCTGATACGTTCTTTTCATCGCTCTATGATTCTATATTTCTTATCTTGTTTTTTTGAGTGTTCTGCTCGTTGGTGCCTATGTGTGGGCTCTATTGTTCGGCAAAGGTACTATAAATTCATCACTTTCACAAGTTTGTTATTTCTCTCGGAGAAAAAGATGGCAGGGTCGGAGGAAAAGTTTGTCTTGTCCAAGATAAAGATCAAATCACATAGTGATTTCTTGAAATCACTATGTGATCTGAATAAATCACAATGTGATCTGAATAAATCACATAGTGATTTTTTGTTTTTCGTGCGGAAGAAATAGTTTGTGAGTACATAGGGATGACTTTGTAGCCTTGACTTTTGGGTTTTACTTGTTGATATTGAGGTTGAGGTGGAGTGACCAAAAAGGGTGAGCTTTCTTGCGATTGCTCACCCGTTGTCCTTATTTGTCTTTTTGCCCTTGTCTGCGGCTTGTGTGCGGTGTTCGGGGATTGGGAGGTGTGGTCTTGATCGTGCTTATTGTGTCCAAACGTTGGGGAAGTATTTCTCAAACTCTGCGGATAGCCGATCTACCTCTTCAGGTGTGTGCTCTTTGGTCCCTTCGAGGAGGTATGGCCAGCCCATTGCCTCGTATTTGTGCACCCCATAGGTGTGGTAGGGGAGTACTTCGACGCGATCGAGGTTTTTTAGGTCTCTGTAGGTTTCACCGATCAGCCGGATATCCTCGGCGCTGTCGTTTCGTCCGGGTACCATCACGCACCTAAGTCGCACCGGGATGTTTGCCTCCTCCAAGTACTTGGCGGTACGCAAGACTTGGTCGTTGCGGTGCTTGGCCAGTGCCAGATGTTTTGCCGGACTGACCCCTTTGACATCGAGTAGCACCATGTCGGTGTACTCCAGCAGCCGTCGCACGTCGTCATTCATTATGGAGCCGTTGGTGTCGACTACGATATGGATGTTGTTTGCTTTTAGCTCCTGAAAGACTTCCAGGAGCTCTGCCGCTTGGAGTAGTGGTTCGCCCCCACTGAATGTCACGCCGCCTCGTTTCCCAAAGAAGGCTTTTTCGCTGACGGCGCGTCGGACGATCTCTGACTTTTCGACCAATCGTCCAGCTGTCCTCGAGATGGTGTCCGGGTTGGCGCAGTAGTCGCACTTGAAGTTGCATCCCTGCAAAAAAACGACGAGCCGGAGCCCCGGCCCGTCGAATGTTCCCATGGATTCGAAAGAGTGAATTCGGATCATATAGGTCTTTTGTCGTAGGGGTTATCTCATGCGCTTGTGGAAGCTTCTGGAGATGACCTCGAGCTGATGCTCACGGCTCAGCTGTACAAAGTTCACCGCATACCCCGATACACGGATTGTTAGCTGTGGGTAGTTGGCTGGATTTTCCATGGCGTCCTCGAGTGTTTCCTTATTGAGGACGTTCACGTTGAGGTGGTGAGCGTTTTTGTAGAAGTAGCCGTTGAGCATGCCTACCAGGTTCTCGATCTGCTCTTGTCGGTTGGAGCCGAGAGAGTGGGGTATGATGCTAAAGGTATTGCTGACCCCATCGAGGGAGTCTTTGTAGTCGATCTTGGATACCGATGAGAGTGAGGCGATAGCTCCGGTCATATCTCGGCCGTGCATGGGATTGGCTCCGGGCGCAAAGGCGACCCCTTTGGCACGTCCGTCGGGGGTGGCTCCGGTCTTTTTGCCGTACATGACGTTGGAGGTGATGGTGAGGATTGATAGGGTCGGCTCGGCGTTTTTGTAGACGGGGAGTTTCTTTAGCTCGTTGGAGAAGTAGTGTACCACTTCTTTGGCGAGTAGGTCCACTCGGTCGTCGTCGTTGCCGTAGCAGGGGTAGTCGCCCTTTGTGTCAAATCCGATGGTGAGTCCTTCGTCGTTTCGTAGTGCGGTGACCTTGGCGTACTTGATTGCGGAGAGGGAGTCGGCTACGATCGAGAGGCCGGCTGCTCCGTACGCAATGTTGATCTTGGGATCTGTGTCGATGAATGCCATCTGTGCCTTTTCGTAGTAGTACTTATCGTGCATGTAGTGTATGATGTTCATCGCATCATTGTACACACGTGCGATCTCGACGAGGACTTTTTTGTAGTTGGCTACGACCTCATCGTAGTCCAGTACATCGCTCTTGAGGGGCTTGATGCCCTTTACCATCAGTGTGCCGGTGTTTTCGCATCGTCCGCCATTGATGGCGAGGAGTAGTGCTTTGGCTAGGTTGGCTCGTGCGCCAAAGAACTGTATTTGCTTGCCGATCTCCTGGAATGACACACAGCAGGCAATACCGTAGTCGTCGGACCGGCGGGTGTTTTGCATCAGGTCGTCATTCTCGTACTGGATGGAGGAGGTGTCGATGGATACTTGGGCGCAAAACTCCTTGAAGCCTTCCGGCAGATCTTGTGCCCATAGGACGGTGAGGTTGGGCTCGGGCGATGGTCCAAGGTTGTAGAGTGTCTGTAGGAACCTAAATGAGGTCTTGGTCACCTTGTGGCGTCCGTCGGCCAAGCGTCCGCCGATGGACTCGGTTACCCAGGTGGGGTCGCCGGCAAAGATTTCGTTGTACGATGCCATGCGGAGGTGGCGTACCATGCGCAACTTCATCACAAATTGGTCGATCAGCTCTTGTGCAAAAGTCTCATCGATCTTGTTGTGCTCTAGGTCGTACTGGATGTATATATCGAGGAATGACGAGACGTTGCCTAGTGACATGGCGGCTCCATCCTGCTCCTTTACGGCTGCAAGGTAGGCCATGTAGACCCACTGTACTGCTTCTTGGGCAGACTCAGCCGGGCGACTTAGATCCAGTCCGTACATCTCGCCAAGTACCTTGATCGCCTTGAGGGCTTTGATCTGAGCTGTGACTTCCTCTCTCAGCCTAATGTTGTATTCGGTCATTGGGCCGGTGATTGCATCGAGGTCTGCTTGCTTGCTTTCGACCAGGCGATCCAGGCCATAGAGGGCCAAGCGACGGTAGTCTCCGATCACTCGTCCTCGTGCGTAGTTGTCGGGCAAACCGGTGAGAAAGCCCAGTGAGCGAAAGCTACGGATCTCGGGAGTGTATGCATCAAACACACCATCGTTGTGTGTCTTGGCATAGTGGGTGAAAATCTCAATCACTTTGGGCGAGAGCTCCACACCATTTTCCTTGCAGGCTTTTTCGACTACGCGCACTCCTCCGTAGGGCTTGATTGCACGGCGGAGTAGCTCATCGGTTTGGAGCCCGACGATCAGCTCATGCTCGCGGTCGATGTAGCCGGCCGCATGTGAGGTGATGGTAGAGATGGTCTCGGCATCGATGGAGCGGACACCGTTGTTGGCGCGCTCTTCTTGGATGGCATCGAGGCAGAGCTGCCACAGCTTTTTGGTTCGCTCAGTGGGGCCTTGTAGAAATGAGGCATCACCGTCGTAGGGGGTTATGTTGTTGAGAACAAAGTCTCGCACATTGATTCCGTCGTTCCAGAGTCCGTTTTTGAAGTCCATAGGCGTGTACAATGTTGATTTTTACAAAAGGTGTTTTGAATAAGGTTCGGATGGTATTAGGTATAAAGTAGGGACAACTAAGTCCTGTTTTGCAATACAAAGATAGCAAAATAAACTATTATCAACAACTCTTTCGCAAAAACTTCCACTCTGTTTTGCAATTTGAGGATGTGTGCAAAGTGCCTTCTCTCACATTGCCCTAGGAGTGGCAGGCGTTGTATGATGAATGGCATGCTGTATTGGATAGAGGGGGGATGCTGTTTTTTCTTTTATCCGTCTAATCGGGTGCTTCTATCCGTGAAAGGTTTTGTTTCTATCCGTGAAACCGATCGCTTCTATCCGTGAAACTTTTTCATCTGTACAACTTTCAGATACTTAGTGACTTATATTTGGCCTAAAAGTTTGCCAAAAATGAGGTCAAAAGCGGCCTACTTTATTTGCCCGAGCCGGTCTTTTTTTTGAGGCAGATATCACCCTCTATATAGGTGCTATGCGATTGATCAGCCGAGTAGCCGATCAATCGCATAGTATCTGTGGGGGAGATGGTTCTCCGGCTTTTGCGCTATCGGGGGTTACGCAAGGTGTGTGCCGGCTAAAACTCCTGCCAGGGGTGAAGTTGCATTTGATCCAAATCGATGGAGCAGAACGCATCTATAAAGGCTGCCGCCAGTCGTGCATTGGTAACCAATGGGGTGTTGGTGTCTATGGCGGCTCTTCGGAGTTTGTATCCATTGGTGAGCTCTCCCGGTGTGAGGTTTTTGTTGATGTTGATGACGAGGTCTACGGTGTGGTTGTGGACGAGGTCAAGGGCTTGGGGAGCTCCCTCTTCGCTAGGCCAGTGGCAGAGGGTGTTTTCGATACCGTTTTCGGTAAGGAAGTGTGAGGTCCCTTGTGTCGCATAGATGCGGTACCCTTTTTTGATCAACTGCCGTGCCGGCTCGAGTAGTGTGACTTTTTGTTTCGCACCTCCTGTGGACATGAGGATCCCTTTTTGGGGGATGCGCTGTCCGACGGACAGCATGGCTTGCAGGATGGCCTCTTTGGGGTTTTCTGCGATGCAGCCGACCTCTCCGGTGGAGGTCATGTCAACACCTAGTACCGGATCTGCTCGCTGTAGGCGAGAAAATGAGAATTGTGAGGCCTTGACTCCCACATAGTCTAGGTCAAATACACTCTTGTGGGGGATTGTGTAGGGGGTGCCCAGCATGATCTTGGTCGCAAGGTCGATGAGGTTGACCTTGAGGACTTTGCTGACGAATGGGAATGAGCGTGATGCCCGGAGGTTACACTCGATGACGAGGATCTCATTGCCTTTGGCCATGTACTGGATGTTGAATGGTCCACTGATATTGAGCCGCTTGGCGATTTGCTTGGTGATCTTTTTGATCCTACGTACAGTCTCGACATAGATCTTCTGTGCGGGAAACTGTATGGTCGCATCTCCGGAGTGTACTCCGGCAAACTCAATGTGCTCGCTGATGGCATAGGCGATGAGCTCGCCCTTGTCTGCAACAGCGTCCAGCTCAATCTCCTTGGCCTCTTCTATGAATGAGGATACGACCACGGGGTGTTTTTGGGAAACATTGGCAGCTAGTTTTAGGAAGCGGTGCAGCTCATCTTGGTTGGAGCAAACATTCATGGCGGCACCACTGAGTACATAGGATGGACGTACCAGGACAGGGTATCCTACCTCGTCTACAAATGCTGTGACGTCCTCCATGGTGGTGAGTTCGCGCCATGCTGGTTGGTTGATCCCCAGCTCGTCCAACATGGCTGAGAACTTGTGTCGATCCTCGCAGTGGTCGATATTGGTGGCTTGTGTGCCTAGGATAGGGATGCCTACTTGGTCCAGCTTGACGGCAAGGTTATTGGGGATCTGCCCTCCTGTGGAGAGTATGGTCCCAAAGGGTTGCTCAAGCTCCATGATGTCCTGTACACGCTCAAAGGTGAGCTCATCGAAGTAGAGACGATCCGAGAGGTCGTAGTCGGTGGAGACGGTCTCGGGGTTGTAGTTGATCATGACGGACCTGTACCCCTCTTGGCGTATGGTCTGGAGTGCACTGACACCGCACCAATCAAACTCCACGGAGCTACCAATCCGGTAGGCACCGGAGCCAAGGACGACGACACTCTTGCCGTCTCGCTCAAAGGTGACATCGTGCTTTTGGCCGTCGTAGGTGAGGTAGAGGTAGTTGGTCTGTGCGGGGTACTCTGCGGCAAGTGTATCGATCTGTCGTACGACCGGAGTAATCCCCAGCTCTTTTCTCCTCCTCCGGACTTCTGCCTGGGCTTCGTCCAGATCATCCAGGGTGTGTTTGAAAATCGCACGTGCGATCTGGAAGTCGGAGAAGCCCTGTACTTTTGCCTGACGCATCAGGTCGGGTGTTATCTCGCTTATTTGGGACAAGGCTTCGAGGCTTTCGGCTGTCTCTACGATGTTGCGTAGCTTGTAGAGGAAGAATTTGTCGATCTTGGTTAGGTCGTGGATTTGATCCACGGTGTAGCCGGATCGGAAGGCTTTGCTAATCACAAAAATACGATTGTCGGTAGGCTCTCGTAGAGCTTTGTCTATGTCGGGGATGACCAGCTCTTTGTTTTCGACAAATCCGTGCATGCCTTGGCCAATCATCCGGAGTCCTTTTTGGATTGCTTCCTCGATGGTGCGACCGATGGACATGATCTCGCCGACAGACTTCATGCTGGAGCCGATCTCTCGAGAGACGCCCTGAAACTTGCTGAGGTCCCATCTCGGAATCTTGCAGACTACGTAGTCCAGTGCCGGCTCAAAGAGAGCAGAGGTTGTCTGTGTCACGCTATTGTGCAGCTCGTGCAGACCATATCCCATACCGAGCTTTGCGGCCACAAAGGCAAGCGGGTATCCGGTTGCCTTGGAGGCGAGAGCCGAGGAGCGACTGAGGCGAGCGTTGACCTCGATGACCCGGTAGTCTTCGCTCTGGGTGTCAAGTGCGTATTGGACGTTGCACTCTCCCACAATACCGATGTGTCGGACGATACGTATAGCAATGTCTCGGAGTTTTTGGAATTCGGAGTTGGTAAGGGTCTGTGACGGTGCAATAACGATGCTCTCCCCGGTGTGTATACCCAGGGGGTCAAAGTTTTCCATGTTGCAGACGGTGATGCAGTTGTCGTAGGCATCTCGCACCACTTCGTACTCAATTTCTTTCCATCCCTTGAGGCTCTTTTCGACCAACACTTGTGGTGAGAAGGAGAAGGCTTTTTCGCACAGAGTGTTGAGCTCCTCTTCGTTGTCACAAAAGCCACTACCCATGCCCCCCAGTGCATAGGCGGCACGAATGATGACGGGGTAGCCTAGCTGCTTGGCGGCCCGTCTGGCGTGCTCAATATCCAAGCAGGCTTCGCTGGAGATGGTATGTACTCCGATTTCGTGCATTCGTTCGTTGAAGAGTTCGCGGTCTTCGGTGTCTTTGATTGCCTGAACGGGAGTCCCCAGCACTTCAATCCCGTATTTTTCAAAAATCCCCTTTTCGTACAATGCGACTCCGCAGTTGAGGGCCGTCTGTCCGCCAAAAGCGAGCATGATGCCATCGGGACGCTCTTTTTTGATGATCCGCTCAATGAAGTAGGGGGTTACGGGTAGGAAGTAAACGGTGTCGGCAATCCCCTCGGAGGTCTGTACTGTGGCGATGTTGGGGTTGACAAGTACGGTGTGGATCCCTTCTTCTTTGAGTGCTTTGAGAGCTTGTGATCCGGAGTAGTCAAACTCACCGGCTTCGCCGATTTTTAGTGCGCCGGAACCTAGTAGTAGGACTTTTTGGTATTTCTTGATATTCATGAGTTGAGGAGCTTGATGTAGTCGTCAAAAAAGAATTCTGTATCCATTGGGCCACCGTGGCACTCTGGGTGAAACTGTACCGCAAAGTACTTCCCGGACTCGTGTATGATGCCTTCGTTGGATCCGTCGTTTAGGTTTTCGAAATAGGGACGCCAGCCGGAAGGTAGGGTGTCACTGTCGACTGCAAAGCCGTGGTTTTGACTAGTGATGAAGCAATGATTGGTACCACATAGGCGTACCGGCTGATTGCTTGATCGGTGCCCAAATTTCATCTTTTTTACCTTGGCCCCTATTGCCAAGGCCATGATCTGGTTGCCCATGCAGATGCCTCCTATGGGCTTGATGCCTGCGTCAATGACTTGGCGTACACGGTCAATGAGTGTGGTACAGTGCATGGGATTGCCCGGACCATTGCTGATGAATACCCCATCATAGTCGAGGGTCGTGAAGTCGTAATCCCATGGTACCACAGTGAGGTCTACCTGGCGTTGGAGGAGCATCCGGATGATGTTTTCTTTGGCACCACAGTCCACCAGGACGACACGTTTGCCTCCCGGGTGGGGAAAGTGAAGCACCTCACGGGTAGAGACTTTTGCGACAAGATTTACTGTGTCGGGGTGAAAGAAGTCAACATCCCGGTCATCTACGATGATTTTCCCTACCATTGGCCCATGGTCGCGCAATTCTTTGGTGAGCTCTCTGGTGTCAATCCCGGAGAGTCCGACAACTCCGTGGCGTTTTAGTCCTTGGCTAAGGGACTCTACGGCATTCCAGTGGGAGTACGTGTCGGTGTAGTCGTGCACAATGAGCGCCAAGGGGTGTAGTGTGGGGCTCTCAAGGTAGAGGGGTAGGCCGGTGTCGGGATCTGCTTTTTCGGATGGCAGACCGTAGTTGCCAATGATGGGGTAGGTGCAGACAAGCATTTGACCCTCATATGATGGGTCAGAAAGCGACTCCGTATAGCCGGTCATGCTTGTATTAAACACCACTTCTCCACTTACGCATTTCTCGGTTTCTCCGAAGAGGACCCCTTCGTACACGCTTCCGTTTTGTAGGAGGAGCTTACCTTTCTTTTTCATGGTTATTAGTTTATGGTTGTGTTAGTATCTCTTTTTGGGGGTATAGTCCTGCTCAAAATAGTCGAGCAGGGCTTGGTTGACCAGGCGCACGCCTCCTCGTGTTGGGAAGTCGCCAGTAAAGTACCAGTCTCCGAGGTGGTGAGGAATTGCTTTGTGCAACCCCTCAATGCTCTGAAAGACTAGCTCGACGGGACAGCTGATGCCTTCGGGCTTCATGAGTTCTACCATCTTGACATTGAGATCCTCCACAGAAAATGGCTGGTAGACCTCTTTTACAAAGTTGGTTTCGTAGCACTCATCGGTGTTCATGGCGCATTTTGTCCGTTCGTATAGGTCGTTCAATCGCTCTTCCAGTCCTCTGTCCTGATGCAAAGCAATAGCTGCACGAAATGCCACAAACTCCTTCATCCGGCTCATATTGATCCCGTAATAGTCGGGGTAGCGAATCTGAGGACATGAGGATACGATTACGATCTTTTTGGGATGAAGGCGACTGAGAATCCCGATAATGCTCTCTTTGAGTGTCGTACCACGGACTATACTGTCATCAATGACGATCAGGTTGTCTACGTTCGGCTCGATAGTCCCATAGGTGATATCGTAGACGTGCTGGGCTAGATCCCGTCTCGTATCGTCCTCGGAGATGAATGTCCGGAGCTTGATGTCCTTGATGGCCACTTTTTCGAAGCGGACTCTTTTGCTCAGAATGTCTCGGATTTGTTCGTCCGTCAGATCTTTGTGGTTCCTCAGTTGATTGATCTTGATGCTGTTCATATAGTCCTCAAGACCATCAATCATACCAAAATATGCGACTTCGGCTGTGTTGGGGATGAAGGAGAATACGGAGTGCTCGAGGTCATCGCCTACCGCTTTCAAGATATTGGGTACGAGTTGTCTTCCCAGTGCTTTGCGCTCTTTGTAGATATCTTGGTCACTTCCTCTCGAGAAGTATATGCGCTCAAAGGAGCAAGCTTTCCGCTCTCTTGGTTCGCGGATTTGGCTGATACGTACCTCCTCACCTTGTCGACTCATCGACAGGGATTCGCCGGGCTCTAGTTCCGTGACACGATCGGCGGTGACATTCATGACGGTTTGGATCACCGGGCGCTCGGAGGCTACCACTACTATTTCGTCATCGTAGTAGTAAAAGGCAGGACGAATCCCCCACGGGTCACGTGTGACGAACATTTCCCCGCTCCCGGTCACGCCACAGATTACATATCCTCCGTCCCAGAGTGGTGCGCAGTCTCGCAACGGTGCGGTGATGTCAATCCTCGACTCTATGTCGTTGGTGATATCCATTCCGGTTAGTCCGTTGGCTTTGCTCTCCCGGTATTTGTGCTCTATCTCTCGGTCCAGTCGGTGCCCCAGTTGCTCCAATAGTACTAGCATGTCCGACCGGTCGCGCGGGTGCTGTCCTTTGGAGACGATGTCGTCAAAGACCTCATTCATGTTGGTGAGGTTAAAGTTGCCACAGATTGCCAAGCTCTTTGCTCGCCAGTTGTCTCTTCTGAGTAGCGGGTGCACATACTTGAGTCCGCTTTTTCCGGTTGTGCTGTAGCGTAAGTGCCCCATGTAGATTTCACCGGCAAAGGGCATGTACTTTTCGACCACCTCATCGGTCAGCTCTTCTGTTTTGGAAAAGTCATCGATTGTCCTTTTCACCATCGAAAAGTCCTCTGCGATGGCTGAGGTTCCCAGGGCACGTTCGCGAAAGAAATACTCCTTGCCCACCGGGGCATTCATCTTGAGGGAGATGAGTCCTGCCCCTTCTTGGCCACGGTTGTGTTGTTTTTCTAGGAGTAGATAGAGTTTGTTGAGTCCGTACTTCCAGGTCCCGTACTTCTGTCTGTAGTAGGAGAGGGGTTTGCGGAGACGAATCATGGCTACACCGCATTCGTGTTTGAGCTGTTCCATATCCTTCTGAGTCTTTGTGTCGTGAGTGAAAAAGCCAAGTAACATGCTGCTACCTGGCTTTTTGGGGGTTATTCGTTGCTGTTGTTTTCCTCTTCTTCAACAAAGAGTACCATACCTTTCTTCCGAAGGATGATGTACCACTTGACGAGCTTTCGGATATCGCTGTCATGGACACGCTCTTGGTCATAGCTGGGCAAAACCTTGTCCATGAATGCTCGGAGTGTCTCGTGGCTCTGGGTGACCTCCTTCTCTTCCGGGATGGTATCACCGTATGCTTCGTGGATGCATTGAAAAACTTGTCCCAAGGGGAGGTCGCCTTCTTCTGTATATAGGGCTATCTCTGCCAGTGAGGAGACTTTTTCCCGACCAAAGATAGGCACCTTGCGTCCTGTGGTGAGTTCCTCTACTATGTAGGGCATTTTGGCAAAGTTCACGATGCGGTACAGCCCGGGCTTGCCGGATATAGATATGATCTCTTTCAGCTTCATGAGTTTCGTGTTACCTGGTTATAGATAGTTTCTAGTTGAGTGATTATGGATTCTTTTTCGTTGTTGTATAGGTGGTAGTCTGCGTTTGTTTGGAGTAGGGTACGCTCTTCTGTCTGGAGGCGATCTATTTGTGCAAAGTCCTTGTCGCTTAGGTCCGGATTGCGGCTCAGTACTCTCTCCATACGCTTGTTGTCATCGCATAGGACTGCTATTGTCCTAGTACAAAAGTGATAGAGTCCGGAGGTGAAGAGTAGGGCAGACTCTATCACCACAGTGGCGTATGGTTGTTGCTCTATCCAGTCGGTCAGGTGGGCGAAAAGGGCTGTGTGCACGATCTTTTCGATCCCCTCTTTGTCGGTTGCGAGGGCTTCTCGTAGCTTACACTTGTCCAGACTTCCATCCGGCCTAATCGGATCAAACCCTACAAGTGCCGTTATTTGTCGCCTTACGGTTGGCTCGTGGTATAGTTGCTTGGCTTGGTGGTCGCAGTCGTATGTGGGTACCTCCCACAGGACCTCTATGCACTTACGCACGAGGCTTTTGCCCGATCCTATAGCTCCGCAGAGGCCTATTACCTGTTTGCTATGGTCTCTCTTCGCCATTTTCTTCTTGCAGGATATAGCTGACTCGATCAGGATCAAGTTGTATGAGCTGTACCTCTTCCGGGAAGTTTTTCACCTTTACGGACAGGAGTTTTTGGTCCTGTGTCTTTATATCTCCCGCATCCACGTATAGTTGGATGTCCGGTAGCGCACTATCTCGTGCCGAGGTTTTGGCTATGAGGTAGGTGACCCTCACTTGCTCCGGTAGGAGGTGTAGGGTGTAGCCCGGCTTCAGCCCCTTTACGGCTATGTTTGTGGCGATAAATGTGCGACTGGTCAGCTCCTCTGTGGCCAGCGATACGATCACACTGTCCGGTTGCACGCGCGTATTTGCGGGTGGAATGAGGGCTATGGCAGTCCTTATTTTTCCGGGGTCTCCGATACGTACGGCCACCGTGTCTGTCCGGACGATGAGGTTGTGTGAGGCACTGAGTGAGTCTATTTGGCTTTTGGCGGCATAGAGCATGACCTTGTCGGGGGTCAGCTGTACCTCACCCACCAAGTTGAGGTTGGGCTTTTCTCCAAAGTCCACTTGGCTTGTGAAGATGACATCGGCCTCTGCACTGCTCAGGGGTTCGTAGGGGATCTTTAGGGTTGAGGGCTTGATGTTGACATTGAGGAGTGTATCGGTGAGTATGGCTTTGGCCATTGGCAGTATGTTGGTCAGTACCTGGCTCTTGAGCTGGCGGTCGGTGAGCTCCCAAGTCCCTCCATCGGTGTCGAGCGAGGAGGTGTTGACTATAGGGGTGTAGGTCGGAACCGATCGGAACAAGCTGTTCAATGTGTACCTCAATAGCCCAAATCCACTGCTGTGCAGCTCCACGGTCAAGTGCCTCGGGAATACCGTACTATCGGTAACCACATACTCGGCCGGCAGGGCAGGCCATTCTACCCGGACATCGACCTCCTTGGTGTAGCCTTGTGGGCTTGACAGTGCCAGCACAAACCACATGAGCGTCGACAGGAGAATGCACATCGCCAACCCCATCCAGCGTCTGCCACGCAGGATATAGGCCGTGAGTTTGCCCTCCTTCAGTATGTGCCTCAGCCCTCTCAATTTTAGATCCTATGGGTCTCCGTAGGCTCAGTCTCAGCCGGGGTTATCGGGTTGTTTTGTTGTCTGTGGGGATGGCATAAATGTTGCCAAAGTCAACCTTCATTTTCACCCCATCCCATACCTCTATGGTTACTTGGTTGGTTGTCGTATTGATCTCACGTACGATGCCGTAGATACCACCGCTAGTGATGATTTTGTCTCCGGGTTTCATCGCCTCGCGGGCCTTTTGTACCTCTTTTTGTCGCTTGGATTGTGGGCGGATCATGAAGAAGTAAAAGATGGCAATCATGAGGACGATCATGAGGATGTTCATCCAGCCTGCTCCGGGAGCTGTTGCTTGTAGTAGGGTCATTTTGTATTATCGTTGATGGTTATAGTTTAGTAGTTCTCTATTTACTGTTGGCTCTGTCAGTCGCCCAAGATCTTGCCGTCTGCCTTTAGGTCCTTGAATAGGTTGTGCAAGATCCCATTGATGTACTTGCTACTGATGGATGAGCTGTACACATGGGCTTGGTTGAGGTACTCGTTGATAATGATGGTCGTGGGAGTCTGTGGAAAGTAGAGTGCTTCTGCCAGTGCCATTTGGAGGATGATGGAGTCGATTCTGCTGATTCGGTCCGCATCCCAGTCTTTCAGGTACTTGGCTAGTAGCTCTCGCAGCTTGGTGCTGTTGTGGATGACTTTTGAAAACAACTCTGGGCCAAAGCTTTGATTGTCTTCATTGCTGTATTTCGGGCGGAGGCACTTGGTGTACTCTAGATCCTCCTCCATGGCGTTGAATGCTTTGGTGGCGAAGGTAAAGACAATGCCGATGTCATCGTTGAGGTAGATATTGTGTTCTTCCAGGCGTTCTCTGAAAGCGTCACTCATCTGGTACTCTTCTTTGTAGAGTTCTCTCCACCATTGTTTTACTGCTTCGAGGTTGGTCCAGCTCTCCGGCTCTTTTGTTGATTCGAGTGCTTGGGAGAGGACTCCGGTGTGGTACTCACTCAGCAGTGTGCTTGAGAATCCTTGTTCCTCATAGAGTTGCATGAATCTTTCGTCGGCGCGGATGATTGCCACCATGGGGTTATCCGCAATGTGCTTGAGGAGTGTGATCTTCTCTTCTTGTTTTCGGTACTTCTCCTCTTCTATGGCCAGCCGATCGTTGGCCGCATCGCTCAGAGCCAGCGGTAGTCCACACAGTGTGATGTATAGTCTGTATGATGCGTCTAGAGCATCCTCTAGGATCTGCAGAGCGCGTTGCTCGGTCATTTGCCCTGTAAAAGCGTAGTAGTTGTACAGAACCTGAAGTACTTTGATACGTATTAGCAGTCTATTGATCATATTTCCTCACACTCGGGTCTCCTATTTGTTTATTCTTTTTGGGCGATATTCACCTCGTACAAAGATACCATTTTCTCGCTACCCTTGCACTTTCGGAGCTCGTTTTCTCTCGGGGTGGGTGGATTGGAAATAACGGCTCTCTTTTGACCTATGGAAGGGCCGTAACAAAACCGCTTGTCCGAGCCTCTCTTTTTTCTTCTATCCGTCCAAGCGATCGCTTCTATCCGTGAAAAGTTTTGCTTCTATCCGTGAAACCGATCGCTTCTATCCGTGAAACTTTGGCCCCTCTGCAATTGCTTGGCTTTCTGTCGCTTGCCGAGCTCTAAATTTGGCCCCCAAAACAGGGCCGAATTGGTGGCGGTTGGGTGGATTTTCAGCCCCCTTTGGCGGGGTTGATGCGGAGGACCTCCTCGACAAGCTCGTGTACCATTTCTTTTAGCTCGTCGAGAAAGGTTTTGGGGCTGTATTTGTTTTGTTCGATCTGCCGTAGCTTGTATTCCCACTCTCCCGTGAGTTGTACGCTCTTGAGGAGTTCGTTTTGGATGGTGTGGATGAGGTTGATACCTAGCTCTGTAGGTACTAGACTTTTGCGTTGCTTGCGGACGTAGTCTCGTTGGAGGAGTGTCTGGATGATACTTGCTCGGGTGGAGGGGCGTCCGATCCCTTTTTGTTTCATGGCCTCGCGTAGGTCCTCGTTGTCTACGAGTTTGCCAGCTGTCTCCATGGCGTTGAGGAGGGTGCCCTCGGTGTATGGTTTGGGGGGTTGTGTTTGTTTCTCCAGTAGCTCGGGTTTGTGTGGTCCGTGCTCTCCGGGTACGAATGGGGGAAGGAGTGCCTTGTCTCCGGAGGGTTCGGCATCGTCGTCGTCCTGTTTGTTGTCGTTGCGGTAGACGAATCGCCATCCTTCGCTGGTTATGACCCGTCCCGAGGTCTTGAAGGAGTGTCCTGCTATATCTGCCATGACTGTGGTTTGCTCGTACTCCATATCCGGGTAAAAGGCGGCTATGAATCGGCTGGTGATGAGGTCGTAGATGACTCCTTCTGAGACGGATAGGCCTTTGGCGAGCTCTCCGGTGGGGATGATGGCGTGGTGGTCGGTAATCTTTGAGTTGTCAAAGACTTTTTTGCTTTTGCGTATCTTTTTCTTGGCTATGGGATCGATGAGCTCCGGCACTCGTGCGTAGAGCTTATTCATGATATCCGGGATCTTGGGGTAGACGTCCTCCGGTAGGTAGGTGGTGTCGACGCGTGGATAGGTGACGAGCTTGCGTTCGTAGAGGTTTTGTAGGGTTTTCAGGGTGTCGTCGGCCGAGTAGCCGTATTTTTTGTTGACCTCTATCTGCAGACTGGTGAGATCAAAGAGTCGAGGTGGCCCTTCTTTGCCTTTTTTTTTCTCTACTTTGGTTACGGTTAGCTTCGCATCTTTGATTAGGTTGATGACAGCGGTGGCTGCTTCGATGTCGGTGTATCGTCCTTTTGTGGAGACAAAGGTGGCATCTCGGTACAGTGTTTTTATCTCCCAGTAGGGTTGGGGGCGAAAGTTTTGGATCTCCTCGTGACGATCTACGATGAGAGCCAGTGTCGGTGTCTGTACCCGTCCTATGGAGAGGATCTTGCCGAACTGCCCGGGGTGAAACTTGACTGTGTAGAGGCGCGTGGCGTTGATGCCAAGGAGCCAGTCACCCACGGCGCGTGTCATGCCGGCGTAGTACAGGTTGTCGTATTTTTCGGCCGGGTCTAGATTTGCAAATGCCTCTTTTATGGCTTCATTGGTCATGGATGAGAGCCATAGTCGCTTGACAGGGGCTGGATTCTTGGCGAGCTGCATGACCCACCTCTGGATGAGCTCTCCCTCTTGCCCGGCATCACCGCAATTGATGACCTCTTCTGCTTGGTGCATGAGGTTGCGGATGACTTCGAACTGTGCCCTGATCCCATCGTCGTTCTTGAGCTTGATCCCAAACTTTGGGGGAATCATGGGCAGGTGGACCAGCGACCATTTGCTCCATGCTGTGGTGTAGTCTTTGGGCTCTTTCAGTTCGCACAGATGTCCGTAGGTCCAAGTGACACAGTATCCGGCTCCTTCCATGTAGCCTTCACGCATATGCGTGGCCCCAATGACAGTGGCTATTTGTCGTGCCACTGATGGTTTCTCGGCGATGCACAGTTTCATTGTTCGTCTTTTGTTTTTGCTCCAAAAAAAAGGAGGTCGCTACTTGGACAATAGTGACCTCCATATTCTGTCCTGATCTGTATCAGAATGTCAAATGCCTATTTGTTGACGCAGCCGGTCTACACGCTCTGCACATTTTTCCTTGGCTTTGGCAAGCTCCTGGGCGTTGGTGGGGTTGGCGTGTACTTCTAGATAAAACTTGATCTTGGGCTCTGTCCCGGATGGGCGGATAGAGAGTTTTGTGCCATCTTCGGCTCGGTACTGTAGGACGTTGCTCGTCGTGGGCATCTCTAGGGTAAAGGTCTCACCCTCGTCGGTCAGGTACCCTTTTAGGTTGGAGTAGTCCAGTATCTCTACGACTCGTGATCCGGCAAGGTCTTTCAGCGGCTCGGACCTAAACTTGGTCATCATCTCCTCGATCTCCATGGCTCCGGTACGTCCGGGGCGGACTACCGATATGTTTTTTTCAAGCGAGTAGCCGTAGTCGAGGTAGATTTTGTCCAGCAACTGATAGAGGGTCAGCCCCTGCTCTTTGGCCCAGACGGAGATTTCGGCGAGTATCAGGCACGCTGAGGCGGAGTCTTTGTCTCTTACGAATGAATCCCAGAGGTATCCATAGCTCTCTTCTCCACCACCGAGGTATTCTTTTTTGCCTTCGTTTTTCCGAATGACGTCAGCTATCCACTTGAAGCCTGTGTAGGTGTCGTATAGCTGTACGTGGTTCTTTTCGGCAATGGTCCGAATCAGATCTGTGGTGACTATTGTCTTGACGAGGTATTGGTTTTCGGACAGTGTGTGTGCTTTTCTGCGCTGCTCGATCGCATAGTAGGCATAGAGTAGGCAGGTCTGGTTGCCATTGATGAGCACCCAGTTGCCATCATTGTCCTTGACTGCTGATCCTATACGGTCGGCATCGGGGTCACTTGCCAGTACTAGCTCTGCGCCTACTTGCTTGGCACGCTTTATAGCCAACTCGAGTGCAGCCGGCTCTTCGGGGTTGGGAGATACAACGGTCGGGAAGTCACCACTGACTACGTCTTGCTCAGGCACAGTGTAGAGGTTGGTGAACCCTGCTTCTCTGAAGAGCTTGGGGATTATCTGTCCGCCGGTGCCGTGTATAGGAGTATAGACGATCGGGAAGTCGTGGTGCTTTTTTATGAGCTCGGGGGACAACCGTGTCGCCAGGATGGCGGTGATGTAGTCTTCGTCCATTCGCTCATCCAGTGAGGTGATGAGGTCGCTCGGACCATTTAGCCGCACCTCTTTCATTGAGCGGATCTTGTTGACCTCACTGATGACATTTTTGTCGTGTGGTGAGATCATCTGTGCTCCATCGTTCCAGTAGGCTTTGTATCCGTTGTATACCTTGGGGTTGTGTGAGGCTGTGATCATCACTCCGCTTTGGCATCCGAGTGTCCTGATGGCATAGGATACCATAGGTGTTGGACGTAGAGCGGAGTAGAGATAGACGTGGATACCATTAGCGGCAAAGACGTCTGCCGCTATGCGAGCAAAGTCTTTGCTGTTGTGCCGACAGTCATAGCCAATGGCAACTTTCAGTTCGGTCCCTGCTCCAAATTCTTTTTTGATGTAGTTGGCAAGTCCTTGTGTGGCTGTGGCTACGTTGTATTTATTCATGCGGTTGGTTCCGGGTCCCATGATACCGCGCATGCCACCGGTTCCAAACTCCAAGTCTTTGTAAAAAGCATCCACCAAGGGTGCCGGATCTGCAGAGTCGAGCATTTCCCTGACTTCTTGTTGGGTATCCTTGTCGTAGTCGTCCGTCAGCCATGCTTCGGCACGCTTGCGGATGTTTTGGAGTAGTTCTTCTGATAGTGCCATTGTATGATACGTTATGCTTGTAGTGATACTGTACTCTGTGTACGCTAGTACCTCACAAAGGTAGTAAAAACCACTCTTACCCCCAAGTTTTACTCCCTGTTTTGGGAGTCGGAGATTGTATGGACCCGGCTATGCTTCGAGTCCTGTGCGTAGGATTTGGTTGATGTCTGAGGATAGCTGATCGACTCCCTCAGGAGTTTGGGGGTAGTCTGCCACATTTACTTCCGGGTAAAAGGTGAGGGTGAGAGGGTGCGGGGTAGGCCAGATGGCATCGCGACTAAGGGCTTCGTACCCTCCTTTGATGGTTACGGGCAGTACCGGGGTCTTTGTGTCGATCGCAATCCTAAAGGCCCCACGCTTTAGTTTCCTCATGGATCCGTCCATTGTGCGAGAGCCTTCGGGGAATATGATGATGCTGTAGCCGTCTTGGATGGCACGCTCTGAGGCAAGAACTACTTCTCGTGCCCCCATGGGGCTTTTGTGGTCTACAAAGACAAAGCCACACTTTTCGCAAGCCCAGCCTACGATTGGGATGTTTCGGATAGCTCCTTTCAGGACCCACTTGAAGGACTGACCAAAGTAGCCGTAGAGCAAAAAGATGTCCAAAGCGCTGGTGTGGTTTGGGGTGACTACGTAGCACTTCCCTTGCTTGATGTTTTCTCGGCCGTTTACCTCTATGGGGCATTGGAGCAGTGCCAGGGTGATGCGACTCCAAATCATACCGGGGTACAGTGATCCAAACCTTTCTGCTCCAAGGAGAGAGGAGGCTGCAGCCGTCACTGCGCAGAGGACTGTCGCAACCAAAAACAGAGGGGTTACGAAAAGGATGTACAGCTTGTAGAGTGACTTTTTCATCGGATTCGGAGTGTAGTGGATAGGGTTATTTTACTAGGAAGCGTTTGATGCTCTGTTTTGGTGTTTTCTCAAACTCCTCTTCGCGCACCTCTATCTCTTGTATGCGTTCGTAGGCCGGTAGCATTTCGTTCAGTGTTGAGCGTATGCCTCTCAGGTGTTCGTCGATTGACTCTTTTGTCGTCAGTCCCTGTGTCTTGAAAAACTCCTCATCCAGTCTTACGACGCCGACAAGGCGATTCCCATGTCGTTGGACCACGATCGACTCGGAGATACCGGGTAGCATATTGAGACGCTCTTCGATCTCTTCAGGGTAGATGTTTTGGCCGTTTGCCCCTAGGAGCATGGTCTTGATTCTTCCCTTTAGGTAGAGGTTGTGTTTTTTGTCCATGGCTCCGAGGTCTCCTGTGCGCAACCATCCGTCAGCACTAAATAGTTGCTGGGACTCCTCGGGGCGTTTGTAGTAGCCTTTGCAGACATTTTCACCTCGCACTTGCACCTCTCCGACCATCTGACCATCTATTTCTTGGGGTGAGGCGATGCGTACTTCGCAGATGCCTTCCAGGGGCTTGCCACAGGAGGTTGGGGTGTATCTGCTGGGGCGTTCGTAGGTGATGAGGGGGCCACACTCGGTCATGCCGTATCCCACGGTGTAGGGAAAGCGTATTTTGGTCAAAAACTTCCCGACTTCATCATTTAGTGGAGCCCCTCCGATGATGAATTGTGACAGATTACCCCCCATCGCTTCGATCAAGCCATCTTTGATCTTTTTGTAGATCAGTTGGTTGAGTCCGGGTATGCTTAGGGCGACTTTGGTCATGAGCTTGTTGAGCTTTGGCCGGAGGATATTCCGGTATATTTTTTCGATCACCAGCGGTACCGATAGGAGAAGCCTTGGGCGGACATCCCTAAATGCTTTCAGTAGGATCTTGGGAGTGGGGGTCAGTCCCAGGATATACGAGTGGGCCCCGTCGGCCAGTGGCAGCAAAAAGTTGAAGGTACAGCTATAGGCGTGCGCATTGGGTAGAAAACAAAGGATGGGTTCGCCTCGGCCTAGGATCTTCTCTTGCTGAGCAAAGTGGAGGTTGGCCACAATGTTGTTGGAGGTCAAGATTACGCCCTTGCTGTAGCCGGTGGTTCCAGAGGTGTAGTTGATTAGGATGGTGTCGTTGTTGTCCATAGTCGGGTAGACTATGTCCTCTTTCCGAAACCCCATGGGGTAGTGCTCCGAGAAGAGTTGCTCTGCATCAAGTAGCTTGGCACTCTCTAGAGAGGTGAGGTCGGTGTAGGGCTTTAGTGTGTTGTAGTCGATGGCGCAGAGGACCTTGGGCATCTCTTCTTTGCACAGCTGATTGGCATGCCCCTTGTCCACAAAGACGGCTACGGAGTCACTGTGCTTGATGATGTTGCGGATGTCCTCTTGGTGAAAGTCCGGCAAGATGGGGACAATGACTGCCCCATAGGTGACCACTCCCATCCAGACTATGCACCACTCTGCCGAATCCTTGCCTATGATGGATACATGATCACCTTTTTGGATCCCCAGTCGGTCGAGCAATAGATGTACTTTGGCTATGCCTTTGGCAAACTCTGCATAGCTGTAGGTGCACCCGGAGCTGTAGTTGGTCATGGCCGGCAGTGACCAGTTGTCCCGAAAGCTGACTTGGTATATCTCGTTGAATGTTTGGTCCATCATGGCTGTTTATGCTTTTAGTTGTTGAGTTGGCTAGTATCTGAAAAAAAGATTTCACACTTTGTGTTTGTTTGAGCAAAAGTAACTATTTTCTTGCACATTCCCCAAAGATCTGTGCGGTGTTTGTCCGGCGGGATTGACTTTGGGAGCTTTGATAATCTCTGATCGGGAGTGGTTTTTCCCTTCCTGTTTTGTTCCTTGGTAGATGGCTCTTCAGGTGGACGGTCATGTCGTGCCAAAATTCACGGTTGTGATCGCACTCACTTTTTTCTATCCGTGAACCCTTTTGCTTCTATCCGTGAAAAGTTTCTCTTCTATCCGTGAAACCATTTGCTTCTATCCGTGAAAAAAACAGGGTGAGGTAATCTCGTGACACTCAATAGGGTAGGAGGACGTGCCTGGATAGGGGAAAAAGGTCGGACATCGTGGTCCAAAAAATACTTATCTTTGTTAGGACAAAGTCGAAATTTTATCCGAGCCACAATGCCCTATACAGACAAGCCACAGGAGGTGCTGAGAGCCATAGCACCTACTCAAAAGCCCTATCCCATCTATGTGTTGATGGGGGAGGAAGAGTACTTTACGGATCGGATAGAGCAGAAGATTTTGCGCACCTATATGCCGGAAGAGAGCGAGCGGGACTTCAACTACCGGCTGTTGTACGGGATGGATACTTCACCGGAGGAGATTGTGGCATCGTGTCGTCGCATTCCGCTTGGGGCTGAGCGGACGATCACGGTGGTGCGTGAGGCGCAGAACCTCATGCGCGGTACCGGAGACGGTGCCGGGAAGCAGCCACTAGATGCTTTGGTCCAGTTGGTCGATCATCCGGTTCCTTTTAGTGTCTTGGTTCTTTGTTTCAAGGGGCGTTCTCCGAGCCGACGCGCCAAGGTGCTCAAGGAGATCGAAAAGGTGGGGCTGGTGGTGAGCTCTCCAGCTGTCCGTGAATACAACTTGGATAACTACATACTGCCACTGGCACAGGAGTGCGGGCTCTCGCTCTCCATGGACGCTGTCCGTGCCATCCGTGAGCATATCGGAACGGATATCGGGCGTCTCAGTAGTGAGCTGGATAAGCTGGCTATGGCACTGGGACCTACGGAGCGACAACAGGTGACGACCGATATGGTCCTGAAATATACCGGGCTGAATAGGGAGTATTCTCCTTTTGACCTTAGGCGCGCCCTTGCGACCAAGGATGCAGGCAGAGCTATGGCCATAGCACGGTCGCTCGCAGAAGATGCCAAGCGGGTCCCGGTACAGGTGATTGTTCCGATCCTTTTTTCCTACTTCTCCAATCTGCTCATAGCCTTTTATGCCAGGAGCAAAAACCGGCAAGAGGTCATGAAGTATATTGGACTGGACAAGGAGTATCAAGTGAACGACTACATGCTGGGACTCCAAAACTACCGCCCTGGCAAGGTGTCTGCAATCATTACCTACCTACGCAAGATCGATGCTAGGAGCAAGGGTATGTACTCGGATGAGGGTGATCCGGATGCAATCCTCATCGACCTGGTCTTGATGATCCTAAACTAATCGTATGAAAGTCCTCTTTTTTATAACCAATAAATAAGTACCATGTCTACATCATCCAAACAATCCTCGGTGGTGACACATCCCTTGGCACAGTTTAAGTATTGTCCGAAGTGTGGCGGAACGGACTTTCGGATCATCAACGACAAGGCTCGTCGCTGTGATGCCTGTGACTTTACCTACTACTTCAATCCCTCTGCCGCTGTCGCATGCTTGGTGACCGACAAGATGCACAATATCTTGATCTCTGTCCGTGGCAAGGAACCGGCGCTAGGTACATATGACTTGCCGGGGGGCTTTGTGGATCTCAGCGAGTCGGCTGAGGAGGGAATGGCTCGCGAGCTACTCGAGGAGACCGGTATTCACTACTCTAGGGGAATGAATGAGGGGATTACTTCACCTCTCAAGTACCTTTTTAGCCTGCCAAATATCTATCCGTACTCGGGTTTTGAAGTCCATACATTGGACCTATTTTTTCACCTTGAACTGGAGACGGTCATGCCTTATGTGGGTGAGGGACAGGATGATGTGGCGGAGCTTGTGGCATTGCCGATAAAGCAATTGAGACCTGAGGACTTTGGGCTGGAGAGTATCCGTAATGCCGTGAGGCTGGTTTTGGCGGGCCACTATTTTTAGGCTATGACGACACCCCGTAGCTTTATCCTCCTCTGCCTATCGGTATCTCCATATGATCTGGCGATGGTTATGCCCCTTATCTATGATGCCGCTCAGCGTCAGTCGGGGTGTACTTTTGTGGCCGTGACCTCGCACAGCTTGGCCTATCTTTTTGTCGACCCTCCCGCCAATCTACAGGTGCTTTCGTATGATCGGCCGGGGCAGGGCGTTTGGCCGGTGGTGCGCGAACTGAAGCGGATTGCCCCCAAGGGCGTTGTGCTGGATCTTTTTCCCGGAAAAGCCTCCTGGACTATCCGAGGAGTGCTGTGGCTCCTCGGGTATCGTGTGACAAAGGCTCGTGGCTTGGCAAGCGTAAGGCGTAGAATCGAGAAGCAGTCACGAGTCTCCTCCGATGGCTCTACTCCCGGAATACACTTATTTTTCGCTCAGACGATGCGTCGTGTGGGGATGGATGTCGGTGCCGGTGCGATCCTTCTACGACCTCAGCCGACTAAGTGTGTGGGCATGGCGATGGGTAGGGATCCAAAAGGCCGACTCTGTCCATCGGATATGCAAATAAGAATCCTACGGGCTTTGCTTGTTGCGTTGCCGGAGTTTAGGGTTGTCTTTTATGCTTGTGCAGATAGCAAACTGCCGGAGGAGGGCTTGACGTCTGATGAGCGGAGCCGTATCGTGGTGTGCAGTGCGGTCGGAAGTGATGAGGAGATACACCACGTGGCTACCCTAGGATGTCTGATTGGTACAGACTGCCTCTCTTTGCAACTAGCGGCCATGGTCGGGGTGCCGGTAGTGGCCCTATATCTGGAGCCACAGCCTACTCTTGCTTGTAGGCCCTATCGTGTGCCTAGAGAAAACTGTATCGCTCTCCCCACGCTTGAGCCTGGACAATCGTCCGAAGCTCTCCCGTCTAGAGTGGTGGAGACAGTACGTCGAGCCCTTGCTAGGGAGTGAGCAAAGCTCCTATGTAGAGGTAGTAGGCGGGCACAGTGTCGGCCGTACCCCATAGCATGGGGACCCCTAGTAGCTCTGAGGCTGATCGCGAAAGGTCAAAACCCAACTGCTCCAGTGAGTGGCGTGCGTATGCCTTGTGTCTGCAGGGGCGTGGCGGTGTGGCTAGGCGTGTGCATTGCCCATCAGGGCATAAGTGGCACTTTCCCGGGAAGAAAGCTTCTGAGCCGGGGTGTTCTTTTTCTTTTGTCAGTAGGAGGGGGTCAACCCGCTTCCGAATGATCCGAGCCAATTGGTACGCTAGGTCATACTTTTCTGCCGCAGAATATCGTTTCTCCCTAAGGATGGTGGGCATCATCACTTGGAATCCGTACAGATGCACCATAGAGTAGGGTAGGAGGTGACGGATGGGATCAAACCCAAGAGGAGGACAGACCCACTGCTGACCGTAGTTGTGGCACGCTTTGCAGCAGTCGAGAAAGCGTGTGACGTCCTGAAACTCCGACTGATACCTGCTCAGGGCTATTGTGTGGGTGTGGTACTTGATGTCAAGCGACTCGAGTAGCCCTACCGGTCCTGTCTCTACACTCATTGTATCCTAAAAAAAGATAGCCGAAGCGCACCGCATTTCAGGGTGTGCCTCGGCTATCATTGGTTTGGTTGAAAAAGGGTGTAAGCGCTTATTTGAGGTGAGGGTTGAGTGTGCCCCAATCTTTCACTTCAGGGATGAGCCCCATCTTGATCACTTGATCACGGAGATCTTTGAGGTGCTCATACGATGCGTCAAGCTCTGCAATCTCTTTTGCGGTACCCTTTACTTCTCCATAGTGTACACCGTTTTTGTCAATGGTGGTCTCCATAGCCATCATGATGTTTTGGTAGCGATCGTTCTTCACGAAGCAACCTGCCGGCCAACGGAATGCCTCTCCACCCATAGCCGCACGGATCATTTCGATAGAGCAGTATGCCGGGCTTTGGAATGAGGAGCGACCACGTAGCTTGATGATGTTGGCACCACCCTTGACCACTTTTTGGCGGATTTCAGCCCACTCCTCATCCGTAAGTTTGTCCGTTCCGATGAGGTCTGTGAGAGGTTTGCCATCTACCTTGGCAGTGGAAGCAAATACAGCCATTTGTTCACCGTGGCCACCATAGGTACGGGTGTTGGTCACTTCGCTTTGTTTGAGACCAAAGTGCTTGGCCAGCTCACTTTGCAGACGAATGCTATCCAGTGCTGCAAGTGTTGTTACGCGAGAAGGTTCGATGCCAGAGTGGATCAGGGTCACGAGACCGGTGATGTCAGCAGGGTTGAAAATAATGGTCACGTGCTTTACATCCGGGCAGTACTTCTTGATGTTGTCACCCAGCTCAGCAGCAATCTTGGCATTGCCGGCGAGTAGATCCTCGCGGGTCATCCCCTCTTTACGAGGTGCGCCACCGGAGGATACAATGTACTTGGCATCCTTGAAAGCCTCCTCGGGCTTGTCGGTGAAGGTGATGTTCATGCCCTCAAAGCCACAGTGTCTCAACTCCTCGACCACACCCTCCATTCCTGGTAGGTAAACATCGTATAGGCAGAGGTTGGGTGTTAGGCGCATCATGCATGCTGTCTGAGCCATATTGGAGCCAATCATTCCTCCGGCCCCAATGATCACTAGCTTTTCGTCTGTTAGAAAGTTCATAGGTTCTTATTTTTATTGAGGTTGAAAATAGTCATTTTCTTACCCACAAAGTTAATCAAGATCCAGGAGAATACATAATTATTTCTTTAGAAAATGGATCACTGAAATCAGTGGAATGTCTCTAGAGCTTGATCTGCCGGGAAGGGCAGTTGTATTGGACATTGTCCGAAATAAGATGAGGGTGTACCGAAACAGTTGTTGTCTCGGCACACCCTCTCTTGTCTAGATTATCGTCTGTGGAGTCGCCTCTGTAGACGATGCTGTGACTATTACTCAGCCGGAGTTTCCTCAGCTTGAGCGTTGCCTTCGGTTGCCTCTGCCTGTTCGGCCTCAGCTGCTTGACGGGCTTCTTCCTCTGCTGCTTTCTTTGCGGCTTCTTCTTCAGCCTTTTTTGCAACAAGTTCTTCGGCACGTTTTTTGTTGGTCTCGCGCTCTGCTTCTAGGGCTTTTTTAGCTTCGTCACGCTTCTTAGCTTCGTCCTTGGAGTGGATTGCTTCTGTGGCAGCGTTTTTGTCCTTCAGCCATGCCTCAAAACGCTCCTTGGCCACTTCCTCTGTGAAAGCTCCTTTTCGGACACCACCTTGCAGGTGCTTCATGAGCATCACACCCTCCTTGCTGAGGATGCTACGTGCTGTATCGCTGGGCTGTGCACCCACGTTGACCCAATGCAGTGCGCGCTCAAAGTTGAGCTCCACAGTAGCGGGGTGGGTGTTGGGGTTGTAGGTTCCTAGCTTTTCGATGAAGCGACCATCACGTGGTGCACGACGATCGGTCACCACAATCTTGTAGAATGGATAGTGTCTGCGACCGTGTCTCTGGAGTCTGATAACTGTTGCCATGTTATTGTCTCTCTATTAGTAGTTTGATAAATAAAAAATCTTGCGTCCCACGGTCTCTCCGTAGTGGTACACGACCTCAGGAGGTGAAACGCTTCGCAAAGGTACCACTTTATTTCCAAATAGACTGACTACGCCACTAAAAGATTATAGTCAATGCGGAGCCACATCAATCAATCCCACCAAAAGTACCAGACGGTAGACTCTCTCAGGGCTGCGGCTAAAGTGGTGAGGCTCCCCACGCCCTGGAAAACAATGTCGGAGCAATAGCTCGCCTGCTCCTCGGCGAGAGTGAAGTCGTCTTCGGTGACCGGATCGGGTACGTAGTACTCTATGGTGTCGTTTGATATTTTCGCGACAACAGCTCCGTACTGCTCGTACCAGTACTTGGCTACCGCCATATGCTCTTCCGCTGTCGGGCATTCATTCCATCCGCCCATCGGGAGGTAGGCAAAAACCTGCCACGGCTCTTTTACCGGGACTTCGACCAGCAAGAGCACTCCAGAGTCATCGTAGGTGAAGTGGTGATTTGCCTCAAAGTCATAGAGGTCTCCCACAACGTCGGACTCCCAGGAGCCATCTCGGCTGATCTCCTCTCTCAGCTCGTCCAGTCGTCTCCGGAGGATTTCCTTGCCACTATCGGGAGAAGACCGGAGGCACTCGGCTTGCCAGCTCCGAAATTCATCGTTGTCCATCCACTCCGACCACTCATCAAGGCGATCAAAGAACTCACCGGGCATAGCCTCTACCAGTACGGGACAAAACCCTTCGCGCCTGCCGCGCTCCAGCGAATCCAGCCAGAGTTGCTCGACTTCGTCGGCTGAGGCATCATCGGCGATGCGGTGGATGGTGCACCCGCTAAGCAGCGCCTCTATGCGAGACATGAACTCCTCGTCGGTAACCAACGGTTCAGTGTCTTCCTCGTGAAGCTTCAGATTATGGCAGGCCACCCTGTAGTTCTTTGCCAAGGTGAAGACCCGCCAGGCAAATACTCCGCAAATGATAGCGGTGGTATAGATCTGTCTGTGATCCATAACCCGGAAAACGAGAAGGGTGACTGCCAGTAGGAGCAGCGCGCCCCATAGGATCAGTTGGTTTCGCAATATACGACAAACCGTGTGCCAGTCGTTGGCTTGGATGCTTGCGTCAAGGTCGCCCCTCATCTTTTTCTCCAAGGTTTTGCGCCTGTATACCGAAACGAATAGAGCGATGAAGAAAACGGGGATGATGATGTTAATGAGTTGGGCTTGTTCCATGATCGGTGGTTTTTGCTGAGGATGATTGGTGGGTGGGAACAAAAAAAGGTCGCACAGCGCACGCCGAGCGACCTTTGGTGACCTCGGAGGGGCTCGAACCCTCGACCCACTGATTAAGAGTCAGTTGCTCTACCAACTGAGCTACGAAGTCATTCCTTTTCTGTTTTGCTCTGCAAAGGTACGCAAGAATATCGAAACTGCAAAGAATATTTGAGTTTTATTTTTCGATATCTGTCTAAGTCGTTCAGATAAAGTTTGTTATTCTCTCGTACTCTGCGACTCAGATATTGACACTCCTTTTTTGAGGGGCTTTGAATAATCCTGACAGCTTCTGTAGTTTTGACCCCGTTTTGGGACTGTTTTTTTTTGTTTCGTAAGCGGCAGAAGGTCTGTTGGTTGTGGGGCATGTTGAGTTTCACGGATAGAAGCGAAACTTTTCACGGATAGAAGCAAAAGGTTTCACGGATAGAAGCAAAAGCTTAGTTGGGGGTAAAAATTGATAGGATATGGTTGGGCTGATTTTTTTTTGCAATGATGGGTGGTTGGTTTTGGTCTGATTGGTTTTGGGTGCATGATGGCCGATTGAGGGGGGCTGACTCTTGTACAAGTTGTCTGTCTGAGGGCGAGGGAATCGTCAAAAATTGAGCAAAATATATAAGTGTTGTGAATTCGTGGTCCTAAAATTTGGTGGGTATTTGGATCTTTTCTAATTTAGCATCGTACTTACAGCTATGATGTACATCAATATGAAAAAAGATGAAATAACCACTGCCACTATCAACGACAAACAAGCGGGTTTCTTGGCCAGAGCATGGTATATGTATCGTGATGGTTTTCGGAATCTTAGCTCCTCTGCTCGTGCGCTCTGGGTGCTGATCTTCATCAAGCTCTTTGTGATGTTTGCTATCTTGCGCGCATTCTTTTTTCCCAATTATCTGAATAGCCATACTGCACCTGATGAGAGTAAGGGGGATTTTGTGGCTGAGCAATTTGTACAGAGAGTAACTGATCATAACTAACTACTAATCAAACAATACATCAAACTAAAAGCTATGTTTTTGAGCACACTAATTGGCTGGTCACGATTGCAGTTTGCAATGACAGCGATGTATCACTGGCTCTTTGTCCCGTTCACTCTGGGCGTGGGTCTGATCATGGCGATTGTTGAGACAAAGTACTACCGGACGGGGGATGACTTCTGGAAGGATACGGCTAAGTTTTGGCAAAAGATCTTTGGGATCAACTTTGCGGCTGGTATTGCTACCGGGCTTATCTTGGAGTTTCAGTTTGGGACCAATTGGTCCAACTACTCGTATTTTGTCGGAGATATCTTTGGTGCCCCGCTGGCTATCGAGGGTATTTTGGCCTTTTTCATGGAGGCGACATTCTTTGCGGTGATGTTTTTTGGGTGGGACAAGGTGTCCAAAAAGTTTCACTTGGCTTCGACTTGGCTTACTATCCTAGGTGCCACTATCTCTGCGTGGTGGATCTTGGTGGCCAATGCCTGGATGCAATATCCTGCCGGTATGCACTTCAACCCCGACTCTGTCCGCAACGAGATGGTGGACTTTTTGGCTGTGGCTTTTTCGCCCGTGGCTGTGGTCAAGTGGTTTCACTCGGTGATATCGAGCTGGGTATTGGGGGCCATCATGGTGATGGGGATCTGTGCCTACTATCTGCTGACTAAGAAGCGTCAGCGTTTTAGCCTCGAGAGTATCAAGATAGCCGCACAACTCGGCCTTGTGGGTATTGTAGTGACCATACTCACGGGTCACTTGAGTGCCAACCAAGTGGCGCTCTATCAGCCGATGAAGCTGGCCGCTATGGAGAACCATTGGGAGGGCCGTGAAGGGGCCTCGCTCAGCTTGTTTGGTATCCCCAATAAGTCTGCCGGTGATCTGGGTGATACCCAAAAGGAGGACTGGGTATTCAACGTCTCGTTGCCGGGCGTGCTGTCGATATTGTCTTTCAATGATGCCAATAGCTATGTCCCTGGTATCAATAACCTCATAAATGGAGGGTACACCATGCCTAATGGCGAGGTCGCACCATCGGCTCAGGAGCGGATAGAGCGTGGCAAGCTGGCGATCAATGCGCTGGCAGACTATCGTGAGGCACGTAAGTCCGGTGATGAAGCGCAGGCCGAGGAGGCGCGTAAGGTTTTGGACGAAAACTTTGCACACTTTGGCTACGGCTACATTGATCGTGTGGAGGATCTGATTCCCAGCATATCAATGCTTTACTTTAGCTTTAGGATCATGGTCGGGCTCTCTATCGTCTTTTTGCTCGTCTTTGCCTATGCTTTATTTGCACTCCGCAAGGGCAGTACCAAGCTTTCGGAGCAACGTTGGTTTAGCTGGGTGATGATTCTCAGCATGCCACTGGTGTACATTTGCTCACAGTGTGGCTGGATTGTCGCCGAAGTCGGCCGTCAGCCTTGGACGATACAGGATGTACTCCCGGTCAACGCCGCCATCTCCAACCTTGCCGCTGACTCGGTGAAGGTCACGTTTTTCATATTCATTGCGCTCTTTACGGCTATGCTCGTGGCGGAGCTGACAATCATGTGGAATGCCGTGAAGAAAGGACCAAAGACGGAGGAACGTCAAGCTAAATAACAACTATACACCGGACTAAACAGAATACACTATACTTATGGATACCTATGCTATACTACAGCACTACTGGTGGTTTCTCATCTCGTTGCTGGGTGGACTTCTCGTCTTTTTGCTCTTTGTCCAAGGCGGACAGACGTTCATCTTCTCCGACGGTAAGACGCCTTTGCAGCGCAGAATGATTGTCAACTCCACGGGCCGAAAGTGGGAGTTTACCTTTACTACGCTTGTGACCTTTGGCGGGGCTTTCTTTGCCTCTTTCCCTCTCTTTTACTCCACTAGCTTTGGGGGTGCGTATTGGGTGTGGATGCTGATCCTACTCTGCTTTGTGATACAGGCGGTTTCCTTTGAGTTCCAAAACAAGCTAGGCAATGTTTTTGGTCCAAAAACCTACCAGTCGGCACTGCTGATCAATGGTATACTTGGGCCGTTGTTGCTCGGTACTGCGGTGGCTACTTTTTACACCGGAGCCAACTTCTTGGTGGACAAAAGTGCGATTGCTGGATTTGGAGCAGGTACCAATGCTGTCAGCAGCTGGATGCCCTACCAAGGCATACAGCTGCACGGACTTGAGGCAGTGCTCAATCCGTGGAACTTGGTATTCGGTCTCGCTGTCCTTTTCCTTGCCCGCACTACAGCCCTCCTCTACTTCATCAACAACATTGTGGAGCCGGAGCTGAATGCCAGATTTCGGAAAAAACTCCTTCCGAATGCCCTGATATTCTTGGTTCTCTTCGTTGCTTTTGTAGGCTTTGTCCTGCTGAAAGATGGTTTTGCGGTCCATCCGGAGACCAAGGAGGTCTATATGGAGCCGTACAAATACCTCAATAATTTTATCGCTATGCCTTACCTGCTTGTGAGCTTCTTGGTGGGCGTGCTCTTGGTGCTTTTCGGAATCCTAAAGACTGTCTTTTCCAAGACCTACACGAGAGGTATCTGGTACCATGGTGTGGGGGTGGTCATTACGGTCACCACTTGTCTGCTGATCCTCGGTTGGGGCAATACCTGCTATTACCCCTCTCTGTACGACTTGCAGAGCTCGCTGACGATCGAAAATAGTGCCTCCACTGAGTACACGCTCAAGGTGATGGCCTACACCAGTCTGCTTATCCCCTTTGTGCTGGCCTACATTTTTTATGCGTGGCGCAAGCTGGATTTCCACAAGTTCGACAAGGAAGAGATGTCCCAAGGCAATCACTATTGATGGTTGCGAATGACTCTTCGGGGTCGCTAATCCAAATGAGAGGGTGTGTCCAAGCTATGTTTGGACACACCCTCTCTTGTTGATGGTCATCGGCTTTTCTCCGGCCACTTGTGACTAAAGTCTTTCGGTGGACTTTGTGCTACTTCTTTGGCCTTTTATCTCTTCTCCGCCGGTAATACCGCCTATAGAGGACCCATCCGGTAGCCAATGCCACGGTGAGGAGTAGGGCCGAAAGGAATATGTATAGAGGCTGGAGCGGACCGAGTATTTTCCCATACAGTCGGCCGACATGCAGCTCAAGTGCGGCATGCCAGAGTGAAATCCTACCGGGACTTATCTCTGTTGGCATTGGTGGCATAGTGTCGGTCGCGTTCTCCGCTTGGAGTTCACCAGAGGAGTAGCTGTAGAATCGCTCTCTCCCGTCAGAGTCAATAGTGTATCCACTGATTGGGGTTCCAAAGATGGGCATGCCTCTTCGTCCAGATTCGGTGTAGACTTCGCCTGTCAGGGCATCGTAGACTTGCCCTTTTTGTCGATTCCACCTGAATGCTCCACTGAACGATCCCACCACCCACAGTGAGTCTCGGTCACTCCACTCCCAGACATTGAGTCCCATGACACTGACAGGTGGAGTGCCGGTCAGTCGCTTGGGGGCTTTTCCAAACTGCTTCAGCGCATAAAAGCCCCGAGAGGTCGATAGCAACCACTCTTTTGTGATGGGATCGCGACGGATCATTCTCAGTTTGTTATTCCACGGGTTGGTGCTGTAAAGGTTTGTTCCCGGAATGGTCGGGACCTGTGCCTTGATGACTGTAATCATCAACGGAGGACGTAGAAATGCGCCTGTGATCGTCACAAAAAGCAAACCCCAAAAGCACCATTTGCCCCACCTATTGTGTTCCTTGAGAAATTGCTTCCACACCTTTGCTTTTTTGGGGACAAAGGTGATCAAAATGCCGGTGATGGAGAGGAGGATGAGTGCCACTCCCATCAGGTCAACAGCTAGTCGTCCGATTGTCCCAAAGAATGCTCCACTATGTATCTGCCAGATCGTGCTGAATAGAGATACCCGTGGCTCATAGTCGTCCGGTGCGGGAAGGTCTGCGAGTGTGGGGGATTCTTGAGATGGAAAGATAAGGTATAAGTGGCTTCGGCTCAGCAAAACGAGGGTGTCACCTTGTGTTTCCAGGTCTGCCAATCGTTCGTTTTTGGGTGTAAGCGTTGGTTGTTTTGCCCACTCCTTTTTGTCGGCTTGCCACTTGTACAGGTTGTATGCGGTGAGGGCGTAGAGGTCGCCACGATTTGTCCGGACTACTTTTTGGACCGATCTCCTGTCGGCACTGGGGTCTAGTCCATCGCTCCGGTTGTTGTAGATTTTAAGCTGTGGGTCGTAAGCCCATACTCCAGTGGCTCCATAGATCCACTCCTCGTCAGGGGTCACTCGGATCTTCCCGATGAGGCTGCCACCGCTCCAGGATTTATAGTGGTAGGCCTTGGGCAGCCAAGAGCGGGGCAGGTCAATACCCGATACCAGGACTCTGTGGTTTAGGATAATGCCAGATCCAGCAAAGCCTAGTACGAGTACGGTGATGACTAGGCAGATCCACTTGTGCCATCCTTTTAGGAGGGTGTATCGAGAGCGTTTCATTTTGGTTCTTGTCTTACAATCGAGTAGGTCGGGAAACGAAAATTTTCTGTCCTACTTTCGTTTTCTTCCCTCCCACACCAGCCGTACGTGCCGTTCGGCATACGGCGGTTTAATTTGTTTTCAAAATATGCCCGTCATACAAAGAGTATCTCAGGTGCGATGTCGCACCTGAGATGCTGTCTGTCCTATTTCGTCCGGATCTCTTAGTCTAGCTTGGTGGAGCCGTCGGGTTGGTAGACGTAGTCAAAGGAGACGATACCGCTCTTGCCACTGTCGTCTATGTAGCTAATCATCTTGACTTTGGCGTATTTCCCGTCGGCTGTTCGGATGATGAATATATTGTCCGAGGGAGTGTATTTTGGGGGTGGACCACTGAATCCGATCATTTTGTTGAGCTCGGGGTTGCCGGATACTTCGGCTTTTATCAGTTCGCCTTTCCAGCCCAATATGGTGATTGCTTCGTCCACGATGTAGCCTTCGGTGGGGGCTTCTTTCACTGCGGATAGGCTTGTCTGGTTGGTCATGAGAGCCCCTCCTTTGCCTTTGCCGGATGTGCCGCAGTTGGCTCGGAAGTAAAATGAGTGGATCGCAATGTCCCAGTCGGTACGTTCCTTGAAGTTGGTTTCGTCAATTCCGGGCACCTCTTTGCCAGTGGCGAAGCTGAAGTAGATCCAGTCTTTCCCGAGCTCTCCTTTGCAACGTCGGCTCTGCGTGTAGGTCTTTTTGTTTTTTGAGGATGGTGCGTTTGGCTTGTTGTTTCCGCAGGAGACGATGGCCAATGACAGCACCAGAGCACTGATTAGTGCGAGAATGCATTTTGTTTTGTTCATCTCTTTAATAGGTAATAGTGACAGTTGTTTTTACAGGTTGAAGTGGTAGGACACGAATAAGTTTCGGCCGGGGCCGGCATAGGAGTTGAAGGAGACGACGTCTGCTTGGTAGTTGAAAATGTTGTCTACCCCTATGGTGAGTGTGCCCCACTTTGGGTGGGTGTAGGCGATGGTCGACCGCACTAGGGCGTAGCCTGGTATGGTTATTCGGTATGGAGTCTCTTTTTCGACACCTTCGTCCTCAATGGTTGTCAGTCCAGCTAGGCTTTTCTTTCCCATCACTGATGCGCTGATATTGAATGCCAGCCGGTGGTTGCCCCAGTTTTGTATGTACTCAATTCGCCCAGTTCCAGAGATCGGTGCCTGGGAAGTGAGTCTCACTCCGTCGTGAAAGAAAGGGTGCAGGTAGTGCGATGCCAGGTAGATCTGTAGGGGTAGACTGATGAGTGGCCTAACGCGTATCTGAATTTGAACACCTGCGAGTGTGGCCTTGGAGATGTTGCGGTAGTGGAGCTCTTTTTGGTCTTCAGACCAGATACCCTCGATCTTGTTGGTGAAGTGGTTGTAGTATCCCGAGAGCATCACATACAATTGGGGATGTGTGTACTCTGTCGTCAGAGAGATGTAGTTGTTGAACTCTGGCTTGAGCTGTTTGTTGCCGTAGATCCAAAACATACCAAGGTGATCCCAGTCCATGTAGAGTTCTTTGATACTTGGGGATCGGTAGCCACGACCGTAGTTTAGCCGAATGGTAAAGGGTGACACTTTGTAAAGTAGAGCCAATTTGGGGGAGAGGTTGATGCCATACCCCTTGTTATAGTCTACCCTTAGCCCACTGATCATGCTCAGTGAGGTCCCCAATATTTTCCAGTCATCTTGGACAAATAGAGCGTAGGCTCCCTGCGTTCGGGTTGTCAGTCCATCTTTGCTAAACTTATCCGCATAGAGTACTTCTCGCAAGTATTCAGCTCCAGTAATCAGTTCATGGGCATTGCCTATGGTACATCTGTACGAAATCTTTGGCTGGAGGACTGTGTGCGTGTAGACGAGCTCTTTTTGCATCTGTTTTTGCTCGAATACGGTGTATCGGCGGTATCTATCTCCGTGGATATTTGCCTCCCAAGTACCGCCATTGGGTTGGGTGTATTTTGCAGAAAAGAGCCCAGATAGGTCTCGGTTGTACTCGTGCTTGTTGTCCAAGTAGAGGTCATGTACGCGCTTGGAGTAGTAGTTACCTTGTGCAGTCAGGGTCAGCGACTTGATGGGATTCCACGACAAGGTCTGCTTGGCAGTCATTGTGGTGAACCCAGATATGTTGGTAGGTGTGGAGCTTTTCTCCTTGGTGACCGTTTTGTTGAGCTCGGGGTAGTATGTAGTGCTACCAGCTTTGTCGTAGATGTTGTACGCATCTTTGGTTTGTATCGTGAGTAGGGTCTGGGTGCTCCAGTTTTTCTTTTTGTACCCGATGGTCAGTGCACCGTTGGCATTTGGCATGTCGGTGCTTTTCTTGTAGTACCTGTATTTGTCATCAGGCTCTATGTGGGAGTAGTTTTTTTGAAACCTCGTCCCCCATCTCAAGTCCACACCCAGACTTAGTCGGTCGGTTGGCTTGCGTGTGATGATGTTGATCACACCGCCCATCGCTTGTGAGCCGTAGAGAGCCGACCCGGCGCCTTGTACGATCTCGATGCGTTCGATGTTGTTGAGGGTCAATCGGGTGTAGTCTATGTTGTTGCCGGACTCGCCGGCGATCCGCTCCCCATCGATCAAGAATAAAATGTGCTTGGCGCCAAGCCCTTGTAGGTTGATGCTCGTGCCAAATCCCACTTCGCTAAATGAGAGACCGGGTATCTCATCTTGGAGGAGTGACTTGATGTCCATCCAGCCTTGTCTCTCGATCTGTTTGCGTGAGATGACCTGCGTGAGTACCGGGGAGTCCGATATTTTTTTGGGGGTCCGAGTAGCCGTGACGACCACTTCGTCCAGCTCGTGATACATCATCAAACTGTCTTGCCCAAAGCCGCTTAGAGGTGCAAGACTGAGAAGGAAAAGAGCAAAGTGGTGAGCTTTCATGAGTTGTATCCCTTGTGTTTCCAATCAATGCACAAAGGTAAAACAACCTTGTCAGGTGGAAAATACCTAATTATTGTTGTTTTTGTTGTTTTTGGGCAGACTTTATTGACACAATCTAGGTAGATCTGTCGGGGATCTCTTGTTGCTTGCCTCTTTGGGGTGTCCTAATCGAGTCTCTTTCGCCTGTGACTGTAATTTTCTGAGCTTTTTTTAACGGGTCTTTGAGAATCCGATGAGGAAAATGTGCGTGCGATAGGTCGCCAAAAAGCCCTCTTCGGGAATGATTGAGAATCAGACGCTTGGAAAGGGCTTTGAGTTTCACGGATAGAAGCGAAACTTTTCACGGATAGAAGCGAAACTTTTCACGGATAAAAGAATTCACTTTCTCGGATAGTCGTCATTTATCGGGTGACGGTTGGCTTGTTTTGTTTTTTGAAAAAACAACTCTTGTGGACTACTCAGGGTATGCCGTAGACGGTGGAGGGGGTGTGCTCTTGCTCGAGTATGGGCTTGAGTTGCTGCACGATATGTGGGTAGAGGTGGCTCACATCGTTTAGCTCTCCTGGGTCTGCGCTGAGGTCGTATAGCTCGTAGTGGGTCTTTTTGGGGGTGTTGGCTTGGAGTTGGATGAGCTTCCAGTCGCCACAGCGGGTGGCGCGCTTGCCACCCTCTTCCATGAACTCCCAGTAGAGGTATCGGTGTTGCTTTTGCTCTCCTTTTCCGGTGAGGGTCGGCATGAGGGATATCCCGTCGGTGTTGGCCGGGATGGCTTGGCCGGTCATTTCTGCAAGGGTAGGTAGGAAGTCCCAAAAAGCGGAGATGTGGTACGATACGGATCCGGGCTTGGTCACTTTGGGCCAGCAGACGATGAGTGGTGTCCGGATGCCTCCCTCGTATAGATCTCGCTTGGTACCTCGGTAGGGACCGTTGCTGTCAAAAAAGTAGGGATCGTGTCCGCCCTCCTTGTGTGCACCGTTGTCCGAGGTGAAGATGAATAGAGTGTTGTCCAACTGCCCATTTTTCCGTAGTCGGTCGATGAGTTTTTGGACATCACTGTCGATGCGAGACACCATAGCGGCGTAGGTGGAGCGCGGATGAGTCACGGGCTTGTACCCTCCGGTACTCTTGGGGGGTGCTTCCAAAAATTGGCCGTCGTAGGCTAGTCGCTCCTCCTCGGGAATGTCGAGGTCGGCATGAGGCAGTGCGGGGGTGAAGTATAGGAAAAAGGGCTCGTCCGTTGCTTTGCAGCGGTCGAGATAGTCGAGGGCGCGGTCTATCAGTAGATCTTGGGCAAAAGTATTGCCATCCAGCTTGACCAATGTATTGCCTTCGTGCAAAAACTCGGGGTAGTGCCGGTGAGCATTGAGTTGGCCCAGATAGCCAAAGAAGTAGTCGAAGCCCTGCTCTATGGGTGCGCCGGGGGTATTGGGGCCACCGAGTCCCCACTTGCCGATGCATGCAGTGTGGTAGCCGGCTTGCTTTAGGAGCTCTGCGAGGGTAAACTCTTCGGCGGCCAAGGGTTGGTCGTAGGTATGTCCATCGGGGTTGGGGGTGTCTTTGTTGCCTCGGATGTAGGCATGTCCTGTGTGTTTGCCGGTGAGTAGGGATCCCCTGGATGGCGCGCTGACTGTACAGCCTGCATAGTGCTGTGTGAAGGTCATCCCCTCTTGGGCAAGGCGGTCGATGGCGGGTGTCTTGATGTAGCGTTGTCCATAGACACCGAGGTCTCCTATGCCGAGGTCGTCGACCATGAAAAAGACGATGTTCGGGTGGTCTTGGGCCGCTAGCTCACCGCTGATGGGTGCCAGGGTGCCGAGTAGTAGGAGTGCTTTGGAGGTGGTCACGGTTCTTGTTGTTGGTTAGGTCAGTTTGGTCGGAAGTTTGTCTATAGTCCCATACATGCGGTAGTTCCATATGTTGTGGGGATCTGAGGGCCGGTTGATCTGCTCCGCTTGTGGGTCGACCTCGGATCCGTATCCGGCTAGGACGCACCAATCTTGTAGGGGGAGGATGAGTAGGCGCGAGGGCATATGCCGTAGTGCGCGTACCAGCCCGGCCGGAGTGAGTTCCTGCTCAAACCCATAGAGTGTGGCAAGCTCTTTTCTTTGCTCGGGCTCCAGTCCGGACCACCATCCTCTGAGGCTTGGCATGTCGTGTGTGGAGGTGGTGAGTACACTGAGCGGAGCTATATCTTTCGGAAGGACGTAGGTGGATCCTGTCTTTTTGGGCATGCGAATCACTTCGAGAGTGGCGAGCTCCAGGGCTTTTAGGACTTCGTGTATGGTGTGAGGTAGTACGCCTAGGTCTTCGGCACAAATGAGCATGTTGGTGGTATCGAGTACGCCCAAGAGTCGTCTATAGGCGGTGCTTCGCCATAGGTTTTCGTTTCGGCTCCGGTAGTAGTCGTCGCAGAGGATATGCAGTGACTGCTTGTCCTCGTCGGTCAGGGTGTGGTAGCCGGTCTGTAGCTGTGGAGATGGGGTGGGGTGATAGAGGCCAAGAGGGTCTTTGGTGAAAAAGGAGTGTAGCCCTCCAACGGTCTCCCGGGGGTAGCCGATTCCGGGTACATAGTAGCCATCGCCGGAGTGACCGCTGTCGGTGGGGATGCTCCAGATCCTGAAAAAACCGAGGATATGATCTACCCGGATCATGCTCATGTACTCCTGCATGGCTGAGAAGCGTCGCCTCCACCAGATGTAGCCTTTTTGGGCAATAGCGTCCCAGTCGTAGGTGGGGAAGCCCCAGTTTTGCCCATTTGCCGCAAAGCCATCGGGCGGGGATCCGGCGTTTCGATCCGAGTGAAAGTACTCGGGGTGTTGCCACATGTCGACGCTGTTGCGACCGACTCCTATGGGTAAGTCGCCCTTGAGTGCGATGCCGGCCTTTTTTGCGTAGTCGTGCAGCTCTCGAAGTTGTCGGTAGAGATAGTACTGTGTGTAAGCGTAGGGGAGTAGATCGGGATCTGAGGTGAGGTCGTCCTTGTGGGTCTCCGAGTAGGTGCTGTACTTGGGGTAGTCCTTTACCTGCTTGCCGGGGTGGCTGTCACGGATGAAGCAAAACCGACAATAGGGTAATAGGTCTTCGTGGTATTTTTTGCAGAAAGCATGGAAGTCGGGATCGTCATTTCCATTGTTTCGGATCCACTCTGCCAAACACTCTCGGATGACCTCTAGTTTTAGCTCTAGTGTGGGTAGGTAGTCAACTGTCGGAAGTGCATTGAGGGCTTTGGCTTGTTTTTCCCACTGCTTGCGTTTCTTTTGGGTCAGATAATAGGGTAGCCGTCGTACATCCATGTAGATGGGATGGATGCCGAAGGTGGTGATGGCGTTGTAGGGGTAGGTGTCGTCCGTGGTACCTGTAAATATGGTGTCGTAGATGGGAAGTAGCTGATAGATTTGCTGGCCTACTTTTTTGAGCCAGTGCACAAACTCAACCGCATCTCCCAAGTCTCCCACACCGTAGGAGCGGTCGGTGCGCAGCGAAAACATGGGTAGGACTGTCCCCTCTATCTGCTTGACTTTGGGAGGCTCTATGCTCGGAAAGAGTGGAGGAATTTCGGAGACAATATCCAGAGAGTCGCCGGCGGGTATGTGGTGGCGATTTTCGCCCGACTCCCAGAGGAGGGTCCCGTCCGACTGTCGGAGTACCAACTTGTATTGGAATGGCACATCGTGACAGATCTCTACGAGGTATCCGCTCCGTGTCAGCGTCAGCGAAACAGCTTTTTGGGGATCCCATGCGCCGAAGTCCGGGTGCTCTCCGCATAATAAAAGGTCACCCGGAAGCGGGTACTCGGTCCTAAAGAGGAGGGATTTTTGCTTCTTGGTAGGTGCCGAAAACATACGGACAGAGCCGAGGTCGGTGAGCCCCATGAGCGATGCAAGGGGCTGAGCCATAAATCGGTGCATCGGCGATGGATCACACCATAGATCGTGGATGCAAACCCGGCTTGAGTGATCGGTAGGGGCGCCGTGTAGACGAAGTGCGTGTCGCCGGAGTGGCTCTGACCTGAGGATTGTGTCACCGTCTTGTACGGTGTAGGTGTATCTTAGCTCAATCTGACGGCAAAACTTTAGCTCGACTGTTGTCTGCCATACTCCCGGCCGGATCTGTGACAAGTCTGATGTGAAAGTCTCTGTGTCGTCGCTCGTGCTTTCGCCCGACACTACCAGATGCGACGAAGGGTCGGTATGGTAGGGTATTGTGAATGTGACGGAGAGTGCCCTGCTACTGTCGGTGTCGTAAGGGTCATCAAAGAGGCTCCGCATCATAGGCTCTTTTTGGATCATTGGATGGTCGTGCGTTCTTGTCTTATTGGTTGTCGATCACTACACGTAGCTTGCCAAAGTCTACGCCAAAGCTCACATCCATCTCTCGTCCATATCGGATCAGTTCATCGTCCGGGTGTACCAGCCTGAGTTTTCCGCTGACTTCGGAGAGCGGGATATGGGTCATTTTCCCGTTTTTCAGACTCACCATCACACCAAATATCTTGTTGGTGATGAGCTGGGTGGCGTATGCTCCCATCTTGGTGCATAGGTTTCGGTCGTGAGAGGAGGGTGCCCCTCCTCTCTGTACATAGCCCAGTACGGTTGTGCGACTGTCAATTCCTTTTTCTTGGCGCAGCCAGTGTGACAAAAAGCTGCTGGCAGAGTTCTCAGTAGTCTCCTGCCCCTCAAAGTGTATCCCTTCTGCGACGACGATAATCGCATATGACTTGCCATCCTCATATCTGGCTTGGATGTCATTGGCGACAACCTCCAGATTGCAACCGAGCTCCGGAAGCAGGATGACGTCTGCTCCACTGGCCATCCCGGCATGTAGTGCTATCCATCCGGCCTCGTGTCCCATCACCTCCACGATGATCACCCGTTTGTGGCTCTGTGCGGTGCTGTGGATCCTGTCGATGAGTTCGGTGGCTACCCCGACAGCTGTGTCAAAGCCAAAGGTGATGTCGGTCCCCCAGACATCGTTGTCGATAGTTTTGGGTACGCCAATCACATTGAATCCTAGCTCCGCCACCGTTGCGGCAGTCTTTTGCGTGCCATTTCCTCCGATGCAGACCAGAGCTTCCAGCTCGAGATCGTCCCAGGCCCTTCGCAGTTCGTTGACCGCATTCTCGTCTTTCAGAAGCGCTTTTCTGAAAGGTTTGTCCCGACTGCTGCCCAAGATAGTCCCTCCTCGGCTGAGTAGGCTGGATAGGTTGTCCATGTTGAGGGGTATATATCGATGCTCGGTAATCCCTGTGAAGCCGTCTATGAAGCCCAGCACCTCCATGTCGTGAGCGACGAGAGCGGTTTTTCCGATGGCTCGGATGACGGCATTGATTCCGGGTGCGTCGCCTCCGGATGAAACAATTCCGATTCTCTTCTTTTTCATGTTGTCGGTCTCTTTTTACAAGTAAGTATTTCTCGCTTTCCCCCGGGTGGTCCCGGTGTCCGCTCTACCCTAAAGCCTACCCCTTCCAACCTCCTTCTGACGCCCCCCTTTGCACAGTACGTACTTAGCCGTCCGTTGTTTGTTGTTGCGTTGGCCAGTCGTTGGAGTTGCGTTTCGCTCCAAAGCAAAGGAGCCTTGTCCGGTGCAAATGCGTCCATGTAGAGCACGTCGGATAATGGTAGGTCCGCCTGTAGAATATCCTCATCATGCTTGTATATTCTGAATTGATCTGTCACCTCGTACTCTTTGTTCCAGGTCGCCCGGTGCAGCTTCTGCATCAGTTTCCACTCGTCCTGAGGTAGGTTTTTCTCAAAAAGTTGCCCGACTAGCTCCTGCTCCAGTGGATGAATCTCATAGGTGTGGTAGCAGATTTTGCAATCAAGTGGTTGGGCTAGGATAGTGAGCAGAGCATTGAGACCGGTCCCAAACCCCACCTCAAGGATCGTGATCTGTCGTTTCCTCTCCTCTTCGCAGTACTTTAGGAGACCGTTGCGGACAAAGACGTGCATGCTTTCTGTGCGAGCACCGTATACAGAGTGATAGTGTTCGTCCAGGTCGGGGAGGTAGAGGGTCCGACTACCATCGGCGGTCTCCTCTACTTGGGGAGCTATGATCTCATTCTTGCTCAAACCTGATCTCCTTGAATGTGTAGCTGCGCAACTCTCCGGATAGGTCATCTTTCACCACCAGCCTGCCATCCGGCTCTACGTGCGTCAGGGTCCCTCGAAATCGGGTCCCGTCCGGTAGACTGTAGAGTCTTCCGGGCTCGTTGAGGCGATAGAGGTGTCGGTGGTATTGAGCTCGGTAGACCTCTACAGATTGGGGCAGACGATCGGCCATGGACCGGATGGTCATTGCCAATTCGTCGGTGAAGCGGTTGACATCTTGCTCTCTGCCACTTTCTAGTCGGAGTGAGGTCGCCGGCAGAGGATAGTGCCAAAAGCTCTCTTGGTTGATGTTCACTCCTATTCCCGCAATGGAGTAGACCAGTCGGGAGCCTTCAAACTCGTTTTCAATCAATATCCCGGCTATTTTTCGATCTCCGACTAGGATGTCATTTGGCCACTTGACTTTCACCTCTTGGTGATCCAATCTTTTTTCCACCATATCGCGTACGGCAAGTGCCACGAGGATGCTTAGGTCGTAGTTTTTGGAGCAAGGATTGGTTTGTAGGTCGGGGCGTAGCAATATGGACAGGGTCATGTTTTTCTTGGGTTCGCTTTCCCAAGAATTGCCTTTTTGGCCTCTTCCCTGGGTTTGCTCATCAGCTGTGACCGTGGTGTAGGTGCTGAGCGATGGGTCCTTTTGGACCAATTCTCGCAAATAGCTGTTGGTCGACAGTACGCTCTCTAGATGTATTCGATTCATTGCCTTGCCTGTCGACGTTTTCGGTAATAAAGGGCCAAAATTGCTCCTATGGCTATTGTTGCCAGCAGGGCACTTGCTCCTCGGGAGATCGCCTCTGTGATCCTCAGGGACTGGGGGTGAAAGGAGAGTACGACTTGGTGTTTGCCGGCAGGTACTGCAAGCGCACGCAGTAGGTAATCGGCTCGGAGGAGCTTTGCGTCCACACCATCTATCGTGGCTGTCCACCCATGTGGGTAGTAGATTTCGGAGAATACAACCAAGCCATCTCCACTGTTTTCGGTGGTGTACCGTATCTCATTGGGTTGGTAGTGTGTCAGTGTGACATTGCTCAGACTGTCACGGTAGATCTGTGCCGGTGCTTGAGTGTCAAATGGAGGTGCCACTATCGCAATATCATTGAGGGGGGTCTCCTTGAGTGCCAAAAACTCCTCGTCCGCTGAGGCGACCTGCTTTAGACCGCTTACGAACCAAGCATCCCCATACACCTCGTTGTCGACAATCAGCTTGACTCCGTGCACACTGTCCGGTAGGATGTAGTACTTGGTGTTGAGAGCTCGTAGGACGTTGGGGTCCATCTTGCTTAGGTAACCATCGATGAGGTCTTGGTAGCGTTGGAGCTTGGCTGCGTGGTATCCACCTATGGATCTATGGTTGTATGAGGTCGTCGCATCGTTGAAGGTGTTGACCGCTAGGTTCATCACACGATACTGCGTGGTATCTTTCAGGATTAGGTCATCGACCGGTGTCTTTTGTTGTACCCGTGCGGTTATTTGCCGCTTGGGGAGGTACTTTGCATCGTTGAGGTAGCGCTTGTCTACGGTCCACAGATCCACTAGGCAGAGGAGGGTCACTAGTGCCACTGTCCATTGTGCGGAGATCTTTTGCTTTATGAAAAGGTAGAGGATTGCGACCCCGGCTGAGATGACTATGGCACTTCTCAGAGCATCGGCCCTAAAGATTCCTTTCCTGACCTCCTCCAGACTGTCCAGCAGTGGTGACAGCTGAGGCATCTGTGCACGGTATTGATTAAAAGCGGCCAACTCCATTTTGCTAAAAAAGCTCCCACCAAGTGAGGGCAACAACCACATAATGAGCGAAACGCCCAGGGTGAGTAGAAGTGCCGTGATGGTAGCCCACTTCTTTTCCCTCAACACATTGGGAGCTTGTAGGATCTGTGCCAGAGCCCAAATAGCAAATAGAGGTATGGTCAGCTCGGCAACCACGAGGATTGAGGATGGGGTCCTAAACTTATTGTACAGCGGAATGTAGTCTATGAAAAACTCTGTCAGCCCCATCAGGTTATGTCCCCACGAGAGCATGACAGTCAGTACAGTCACCACGATCATAGCCCACTGCATCGGCCCCCGGCAGGTGAGGAATCCAAAGAGAGCCAAGGCCAGTACAAATGCCCCGACGTATACCGGGCCGGCCGTAAATGGTTGATCCCCCCAGTATCTATTTTGTTGAGCCACAAAGGCAACACTTTGAGCCGGAGCGCCGTGCGTGGTGGCTTCGGCCACTCCGATCTGTCCGGAGGCCCCCCCCTTGGCATCCGGTATCAAAAAGGTCAGCATCTCATCGATCCCGTAGCTCCATTGGGTGATGTATTGCTTGTCCAGACCATTGTTGGACACCCCCTCGCCACTTAGTACGGTAGTCTGCTTGCCACCTCTCATAGTCTCCTGCTGGTACTCCCAAGTATGGTAGAGAGTGCTTCCATTGATAAGGATGCCCAGTATCCCGCCAAGTGCTATGGTTGCGGTAGCCTTCACAAACGACTGCCATGCTCGTCGCCGATAAGCCTCCACAGCCCATGCCCCCACCATTGCAATCATCAAGAAAGCAAAGTAGTAGCTCATCTGGATATGGTTGGAGTAGATCTGCAACGCAGTAAAAAAGGCCATGACCAATCCTCCGGTCACGTACCTCTCTCGGTGAAAAGCATAGACCATTCCCGCCAGGGTGGGGGGAATATAGGCCAGGGCCAAAAGCTTCCAGATATGTCCGGCATCGATTAGGATCAAAAAGTAGCTCGAGAAAGCCCACATCACAGCCCCCAGCACACTGAGCATACGTCGTGTGCCCCAGCTACGCATGAAGATGTACCCACCTAGCAGTAGCATGAAGATCAAGTAGGTGTCGCCGGGCATAAGGTTGAGTGGCCACTGCAAGCGGTAAACCTCTCCTGCTGTACGTAGAGGGACAATGGAGGGATAGCTAGGGGAGATCTGGTAGGTGGGCATGCCACCAAAAAGGCTACCGGTCCACCTAGAGACTTCTCCTGTGGTCTCCATCATTTGCTTGGCATCACGACCGGTGCCAGCCGCAGCGGCACCATCCATCTGGAAAAGCATGCGACCCTCAAAGGCCGCAGGGTAAAAGTAGGCAAAGCTGAGGGCTACGAATAGAGCCACTATGCCAAGCGTCTGCACCCACGACTTGTTGTACCATGGGAGCTGTATGTTTTCCGAAGTGTTGTTTTCTGATTTGGTCATCTTTGGAGGCTTCGTTTTTGTCCAAAAAGCGATGGTATGCAGTTTGTAAAGATACTTAGGACAAACTTACACAATTTTGTCCTCACCTCTTCCGGTCCTATACATGGAGGTCCAGAGGCTTTTCAGGCTCCATTGGTGCATGATCGTTGCACACGAAAATCTTTAAAACGGAGCCTCAAAACCTCATAAGTCGTAATGTATGTAAAACCCTAATCCATCAACCTATGAATGCTGTGAAAATATCCGACAAAGAGATGGTTGTTCCGAGTGGGGGCTAACTAGTGTAGTGCGAAGAAAAAATATATACTGCTCGACGACTTTGTAAAGGCCGGCAAGCAGTATGAACGGTGAGCGAAGTGACCGATACGCAAAAGCAACTACCGCTGCAGTGTGGAGACATACTCCAGCACATCTACCAAGTTCTGCTTGAGTTGCGCAACTTCGACCTCCAGGCTTTTGACCCGATTTTCCAAGGATTTATCACTGCTGGGTCTTTCCTGTGCATTTGCAAGCATCGGACCATTGCCGGTGACTAGCCATTCAACGTTGAGGATGGGGTATTCATACGCTATGCTTAGTGCCATTCGGTATTTTAGGAGCTCAGCACCTCTTTTGTAAAAGTAGGCACCGCTTGAGCTGTTGGCAAAGCCCAAAGACTTCCAAAACTCCGTGCTTGACTCTACAATGGAGCGTTCGACCAAAAGACTTATTGCCATCTTTATTCGCTCGGAATAGTTTTTCAGGTCTAATGTTTCATATTTATACATAACAAAGTAGTTTGATTGTTACTAGTTAATCTTAATGGGTAGGCAAAGGTAATAATTTATTTCGATACATTGAATTTTAGATTGTATGTGTGTAACTTTTGTCGGTTCCTAGAAATATTGAGCCCCCAAAAAGAATATGATCTAGCCTGTATAAAAGAAAGCTCCGCCAAGCTGACAGAGCGTAGAGACTGACTATGGTAACAAGAAGTCAATCCTTAAATAAAATAATGAAGATAGAAATCTCAGAAAAAGCGCGCAACAAGCAACCTGTTTCTTTTTATCCGATCTGGGCGCTTGCTTCTATCCGTGAAAAGTTTTGCTTCTATCCGTGAAACCGATCGTTTCTATCCGTGAAACTCACTGTCGCCAAAACCGGCTCATGATCAGCTATATACGACATACCCTCCAAGGGTACGCTCCGAGCGGCCTACCCGGAGCATGATCCGGAGGAGCCTCAGCGTCTTTGCTTTTTGACGCTGAGGCTCATCGGAGATGGCATCAGCCATTGATGATAATATTGATGAAAATATAGGCCGGTATTGCCGCTATCAGCAGGCTGTCAATTCGGTCCAATATGCCACCATGACCGGGCAGTATATTCCCGGAGTCCTTTACGGCGCATGCTCGCTTGATGTAGCTCTCAAAAAGATCACCCCAAGTGGCAAATACGGAGATCAGCAAGGAGAGGGTGACCCAGTTGAATAAGTTGGTGACAAAATAAAAGAGGTGGTAAAAGACAAAAGCGGCAAGCACTGAGAGCACGACGCCTCCCACTGCCCCCTCGATAGTCTTTTTGGGCGAAATTCTAGGCCACAAAGGGCGTTTGCCCATGAGTGTTCCGACAGCATAGGCTCCGGTGTCGTTGAGCCACACAAAGGTGAAGATCGGCAGCAACCAAAAAGTGTGGGCCATCCGTATGGGCTGCCCATCAACATCGAAAACAAGGTAGTGGTCAACGCAGAGCAACATCAGCAATGCCATCGGGATGGCAATATACATGTGTGAGAAAAACGCAAACGCCATCTCCCGAATCGGGTCAGGACGATTGCGATACATCTCGCCGATCAAATAAAAGAGACAGTAGGCAATATAGGGCAATAGCGCAATCACGGCGTCACGATAGCTAGCCGTAGTGGAGACACTCATATAGACCGTGTGAAAAATAAGACCGGCCATGAGAGAGTGTAGGATTTTGAGGATCAGAGTATAGTTGTTGACACGAGTAATGGTCTGAAACTCATAGCAGGCAATAGCGGTAAAGCCAAAAAACACGACACCCAAAACCGCCACCGAGTCGGTAAGGATACCGAATAAGATAAGCGATACATAAGCCACGCCTGTGATCAGTCGTGCCAAGAGTCCGGAAATCTTCTTTCGTTTCTTCATTTATTTGTCTGTATAATCTCTATTTTCGGATAACAAAATCAACTATCAAGGGATGGTGATCGCTACAACCTTTCGTCTGTGGAATCTTGGAGCCAATGGCTTTCAAAGCTCCGCCATAGAAGAGGTGGTCGATACGAAATGCCAGTGGAGGCTCATTGTAGGTGACCCCGATGCCACAGCCGGTGCTTGCAAAAGCATCGGCGCGAGTGTCACGCAGCTGGTGATAGGTATAGGACATCGGCGTGTCATTCAGGTCCCCCAGTACTATGGTAGCTTGGGGTGTATATTTGGTCTCTGCACTTTCGGTGTCACTCCGCACTTTGCGAGCAGCTCCACTGCGTTGGTTGAGCATCGGCCCCAAGCGATGCTTGATCTCCAAGAACTGCCCGGGTATATCCCTAAGCCTAAGTGCCCTGATGTAGTCCTTGAATCTTTTTTTCTCTCTATGCCCAAGGCTGTAGCTTTCCATATGGTTGTTGACCAACAACAACGTTAGGTCATTGTCTAGGCGAAGCAAGTAGATATGTGAGCCATTGCGATAGGAGTCGTAATATATGGACTCGTCCTCTGCTATCGTGTAGCGCGAAAGGATAGTGAGACCTTTTTGGGCGATCGAATGGATATAGGGGTACTCGGCACCAAACACCTGCTTGAGCATACGCCTGTTTTTTTGCTCATTCATAGAGAAACGTCCCTCCTGCAGACAGACAATATCCGGGCTGTAGTGCTGTATCACATCGGCTACTCTGGGTCTGCCGGTGATCGGATCACACTCACGAAACTCCATGACATTGTAGGTCATGACCCTGAGGTCACGATCTTTGGAAAGGCCGGACCCTGTGTTGATAGGACAATAGGAGCGAATATAGCCCCAAGAAAAGATCAAAAGCAACACATGTACGCCCAGCAATACCCACTTACGATACAGTACCAAGAGGATCAGCAGTGCAAAGGCAAAAATGAGTAGGATGGGGAATGCAAGGTTTAGGAAAGCCGGAATCTGAGTGCGGGTGGGAGCGATAAACGGCGCAAGCATAGCTCCGAGATACAGGGGCAAAAAGACAGCGTAGATCGTCCACAAGAATCCACTACCTATGTATGCCAAAATCTTTTTGAGCAATGCACCCGTTATCATCATATCGGCTCGCTAACTGTCTGTCTTGCCCAATAATATCATGCGCTCCTCGTCCGTCAGAGACGCATATCCCGAGTGTCGCATTTTCCGGAGGACCCCCTGTGCCTTTTGGGCCGTTTGCTCCTTCCGAATCAGTGGTAGAGCCATGAGCCCAACAAGATACCCCCCGATATGCGCCAAAAAACCAGGGTTGCTCGCCAGAAGAGCATAGCCGACATCACCGATGGCAACGAGGACGAATAGTAGGCGGACCACCTGCGCATCAAGTGAGAGCTTTTGACCGGACCGGACGAAGAGGAGGTGCGGAAAAAGGGAGCAGATCCCGGCCGATGCTCCGGCAAGCTCCGCTGTGTGCCTACCGATCACACCATAGGTGAGCGTAAAGAAAAGCCCACCCACACAGATGGCAACAGACACGATGAGGTAAAAAAGTCGCACCGAGAGTCCACTGTATAGAGTCGCCAAGGTCAGCAAGACCAGAGAAGTGATGAGGTGGGTGGCGGACTGATGTACCAAGCCATAGGTAAAAAGGGACCACGGCCTTGCGACAACACTATGCAGGTCACTAGTCAGGACAAAACAATCCGGCAGATACCCTTTCGTGAAGTACACGACCGTCAACACCAAGGCAACCGCCAAAAGCCAACCGAGGGAAAGGATAGAGGTAGACTTCAGGGCCTGTGATTCAGAACTCTTGCCATGCATCTTTGCTACGCTCTCTACGCCTCCACAAAAGTATAAGCACAATCCCGAAAAGCATCCCCCCAAGGTGGGCAAAGTGTGCCACTCCATCCGCCGGAGCACGGACCCCGGCATAGAGCTCGATCAAACCATAGCCTAGGACAACCCACTTGGCCTTGACCGGTATCGGGATGAACATGATGAAAAGGGGTATGTTCGGAAAAAGCATCCCAAATGCCAACAGTATGCCAAATATGGCACCACTCGCTCCAATAGTGATCATGTGATCTGCGTAGTAGTGAAGTGTCACCGGATCAGCGGTCAAGTACCATACCAACTGCTGGACCAACCCCGCACCAATACCGGTCAGGAGATAGTAGATCAAGAAACGCTTTTGCCCCCAGACACGCTCCAGCATACCGCCAAACATGAAGAGGGCAAACATGTTGAAAAACAAGTGCCCAAATCCACTCGGGTCATGCAGAAACATATAGGTCACCATCTGATAAAAGGCAAAGCTGTCTGAGCCTATGTAGTGCATCCCGAAGAGATCAACCAAGTTGATCCCAATCCTCGGCAATATCCACTCCCCCAATAGGACAATGACATTGAGCGAGATAATATTGCGTGTAGCAGTGGGCACGGAGTCCCAGAGACCTATTCTCATTCCTTATTTCTTTTGGGTTCTTCTTTTCATCTGTCAGATACAAAGATACAAAAAGTGCTGGCACTCCTATCGTTCGTCTAGTCAAAGTCATCCCTATGTACTTCCAAACTATTTTTCCCGGCCGAAAAACTTGAAATCACTATGTGATTTATTCAAATCACATAGTGATTTATTCGCGTCACAGTGTGATTTGAAGAAATCACATAGTGATTTTATCTTTTCCTTGGACATGCGCACCTTTTTCTCCGACCTCGTCGGCTTTTTCTACGAGTTGGCTAATAATGTTGTGCGCTCAAGCAGAAAGGATCAGGCACAAAAAAAAGTGTGCCAAAACTGCTGTTTTGACACACCTCGTTCCTCTCTTGACACAGAGGCGATAGGCTATATATCCGGTGGATTAGCCCAAGAACCCAAGCAGGATACCGGCCGCTACTGCGGAACCTATCACGCCGGCCACGTTTGGCCCCATGGCGTGCATGAGTAGGTAGTTGGTGGGGTCGTACTTGAGCCCTTCCACTTGGGAAATCCGAGCGGAGTCGGGGACTGCTGACACACCTGCATTCCCGATAAGAGGGTTGATTTTGTTGCCCTCTTTCAAGAATAGATTCATGAACTTCACAAACAATATACCCGAGACGGTCGCGATCATGAAGGATAGTGCACCGATGCCAAAGACTTTGAGCGAGTCAACAGTCAAAAACTCTGTTGCTTGAGTGGATGCCCCGACTGTCACTCCGAGTAGGATGGTGACAATATCAATCAGTGGTCCCTTGGCTGTATCTGCCAGGCGTCGGGTGACTCCGCTTTCCTTGATTAGGTTGCCAAAGAAAAGCATTCCGAGCAGTGGTAGACCCGAGGGGACAATGAACGCAGTGAGCAGCAACCCGATGATGGGGAAAATAACCTTCTCTTTTTTGGAGACAGCTCTAGGCTTTTTCATGCGGATCAAGCGCTCCTTTTTGGTCGTCAGGAGTCGCATGAAAGGCGGTTGGATGACCGGAACCAGGGCCATGTATGAGTATGCCGACACTGCAATGGCACCCATCAGACTCGGAGCGAGCTTGCTTGATAGGAAAATTGCGGTAGGACCGTCGGCACCACCAATGATGCCAATCGCACCGGCTTGGTTGGGGGCAAATCCGGAGAGTACCGCAATGATGTATGCACCGAAGATTCCGAACTGTGCGGCCGCACCTATGAGGATCAGCTTGGGGTTGGAGATCAATGCCGAAAAGTCGGTCATGGCACCAATTCCCAAAAAGATCAGAGGCGGGTACCATCCTTGTCGCACACCCTGGTAGAGGATGTTGAAAACGGAGTTTTCTTCATAAATCCCCACTTGAAACCCTGCTTCGGTGTCAAAGGGAATGTTGCCTATCAGCATGCCAAATCCGATGGGAATAAGAAGCATTGGCTCAAACTCGTACTTGACTGCCAGATAGATGAAGAATAGTCCGACCAAAATCATGATGATGTGTCCTAGCTCGGCATTGGCAAAGCCGGTATAGGACATGAACTCCATAAGGGCGTCCTTGATGAATTGGCTAATAGAGTGTTCCATAAAAATGGTTGAGGGTTAGCTGTTTTCTTTTTGATGAAGTCTTGGAGATATGGTCAGGCTCCACATTAGCCAATTGTGATCAGAGGATCGCCTTCTTGGACTGAATCTCCTTTGGCGACATTGATGGCAGTGACTGTACCGTCACGATCGGCTTTGATGTCATTTTCCATCTTCATGGCCTCTAGGACAATGATCTTTTGTCCTTTTTTCACTGCGTCACCTTGGTTGACTAGGACTGATATGATCACGCCTGGGAGTGGAGAGATTACGGCTTTGGCTGATCCTGTGCCGGTCGCAGCTGATGCGGGTGCGGGTGCCGGTGTGGCTTGGGGTTTGGGCTCATTGCGCACTTCAGGTGTCGGTGCGGCGGTCTCTCTCGGGGCAGTGGGTGCCGGCTGAGCTGTGTGTGCCACGGGTGCCGGACGATCTAGCACTACATCATAGTCCTTGCCATTGACTTCGACAGAAGCGTTGTTGCCGTCAATGTTTTTGATCACTACATCGTATTTGTTGCCGTTGATGGTATAAGAAAACTTCTTCATGGTCGTTGGGTTTATTCTTGATTTGTTGATTTCGATACGTTTTTGGTGATTACCTCTTGTTGGGTCGCTGTGGAGTCTGTCGCATCATATTGGCTTTTTTCGCCCAGTTGGTGGACCTCTTGTTGTCCATGATCTGGATCATTCCTGAGTTTTTATTGTCTAGGAGGCCGGATTGGTAGAGGGCTAGGGCGATGGCCACTTGCTCGGAGTCGTCTTCGGTGTCGTGTAGAGCCATCGCTATTGCGGCATAGACTTCCTCCGGTTTTGATGAGGTGGCGCGGAGCTTGCTCTCCTTTATCGGCTCGGCACTGCCTGCCGGCTTTGCCTCTTTTTTGGAGAAAAAGTTGCCGGTCCACTTGAATGCAAAAAAGAGGATAGTCAAGGCCACGAATACGGTCATGACGGCGATCAGGGTCATTACCAAGCCGTAGGGGTCGTAGGCTTGAAAGTTTTTGATGTTTTCGTTGCCGTGAAAGTAGTCATTCAGCTCATCCGGAGTGGCACTTGTGGTCATCCGGAAGTCTCCCTTGCCATCAGGGATGCGGGCATAGCTGACATCTGCGTCCATGGGTGGAACGGTCAGTTGATCAATCAGCGTGACCCCGTCTTCTTCGTACAGATATATAGTGTTGGTCGTGGTGGAATCCAGAGTCAGGTCTACGTGATGGACTCCCTGTTTTGCTTTGCCATCAAGGAAGATGACAAAAGTCTGGTAGGGGGGGACAATGGATTTTCGCGATCCTATCCGGACTGGATACTTGGTGGGCTGGCTTGGATCGTCTGAGAGGAATACTCCTCCTACATTGACCGTTGCGGCAGATGGGTTGTATAGCTCGATCCATGCTGACCTGGTGCCACATTCGTCCACATATCCGGTTTGGTTGTCCAGAAGCACTTCGTTGATTCGGATTGCATTCTGTGCCAACGCTTCTGTGGTGCCCAGCACAAAGATTGCCATTAGCACCGATAGGATTGCCCACTTATTGCATTTTTGTGGTTCGTTTTTATGCATAGGGAGTGTGGCTTATAGGGGTAGGTTGTCGTGCTTTTTGACGGGCATTTTGTCTTGCTTTGTTGCAAGTTCGCGGAGTGATCGAATGATTCTGAAGCGTGTGTTCTCCGGCTCTATGACGTCGTCTATATACCCGTAGGATGCGGCGACATAGGGGTTTGCAAAAAGCTCTCGATACTCTTCTTCCTTTTCGGCCGCCGCCTTTTGTGGATCCTCTGCCGCTGCCACTTCTTTTGCGAAAATGACACTTACGGCTCCGCTGGCACCCATTACGGCAATTTCTGCTGTCGGCCAAGCATAGTTGACATCACTGTTGAGGTGTTTGGACCCCATCACGATATAGGCGCCACCGTAGGCCTTGCGTAGAATAATCGTAATCTTGGGCACTGTCGCCTCTCCATAGGCGTATAGGAGTTTGGCTCCATGAGTGATTACGCCGTTGTACTCCTGCCCTGTCCCCGGAAGGAAGCCTGGGACATCTACCAGTGTGACAATCGGGATATTGAAAGCATCGCAGAAGCGTACAAAGCGTGCTCCTTTTCGGGAGGCGTTCACATCCAGGACACCGGCTTTTGATCGTGGTTGATTGGCTACTATACCTACGGTCTCACCGTCGAATCGTGCAAATCCGACTATGATATTGGTCGCAAAGTCACGATGCACCTCCAAAAACTCGCCATTGTCCACCAGTGCCGAGATGATCTCATACATGTCGTACGCCTTGTTGGGGTTGTCGGGTATGATCTCGTTGAGGATCTGCTCAGCGCGGTCTATAGGGTCGTTGCACTCTACTCGCGGGGTTGTCTCTAGATTGTTGGAGGGCAGGTAGCTGAGGAGCTTCCGGATAAGTGTGATGGCCTCGGCATCGTTTTGGGCCGAAAAGTGGGCTACGCCACTCTTGGAAGTGTGTACCGATGCACCACCCAGATCCTCTGTTGAGACATCCTCATTGGTGACCGACTTGACGACCTTGGGACCGGTCAGAAACATGTAGCTGGTCCCGGCCACCATGATATTGAAGTCCGTAAGTGCCGGAGAGTAGACGGCACCTCCTGCACATGGGCCAAAGATTCCCGATATCTGGGGAATAACTCCGGAGGCCATTATGTTGCGCTGAAAGATTTCGCCATATCCGCTGAGTGCGTTCACCCCCTCTTGGATACGGGCTCCACCGGAGTCGTTGATCCCAATTACCGGTGCCCCCATTTTCATAGCGCGCTCCATGACCCTGCAGATCTTCATGGCATGCATCTCTCCCAAGGATCCGGCATTGCTTGTGAAGTCCTGTGCATATACATATACCAATCGGCCATCGATAGTGCCACTGCCGGTGACCACACCGTCTCCCAGTATGCCTTTTTTGTCTATTCCGAAGTTGGTGTTGCGAATCTTTACGAACATCTCCATCTCCTCAAAGGTCCCTTCGTCCAAGAGGAGGTTGATCCGCTCACGTGCGGTGAGTTTTCCTTTGGCGTGCTGTTGGTCTATCCTTTTTTCGCCACCGCCTATTCTTGCTTGCTCCCTGAGGGCTTGTAGCTCATCTGTTTTTCTTCGTTGTTCACTACTCATATTGGTATTATACGTGCTGAGTTGAATAATCTTTGGGTCGTAAGTTCACAAAACTCTCCCTCTCCGCTGTGGTTGTGCCGGAGCGGATGGGAGAGGGAGTGCTATGCTTGTGTGCAGAGATGGATCACTTGTCCCCTTTGCAACACAGTTCGGTAAGTATTCGGTGTGTGGACTTGGGGTGTAAAAAGGCAATGTCCAGCCCCTCTGCCCCGCGTCGAGGATGCTCGTCAATGAGCTGTATCCCCTTAGACTCCACATCTCGAAGGGCCTCCTCTGTATCCGGTACTGCAAAGGCCAAGTGATGTATGCCTTCGCCATGCTTTTCGATAAACTTAGCGATCGTGCTATCGGGGCTGGTTGGCTCCAGTAGCTCGATCTTGGTGTCCGTGTTGCCCACTCTGAAAAAAGCGGTTTTAACCTTTTGGTCCGCTACTTCCTCCACGGCATAGCACTTCATGCCTAGCACATCTTCAAAGTAAGGCTTGGCCTCCTCAATACTCTTTACAGCAATTCCGAGGTGTTCAATGTGTGTAATGTTCATGACGTTTTGTGCGAATAGGGTTAGTGTTAAGTTAGTAAAGCGGTATTCCTATTCCCCTACAAATATAGTTTTTTTACCGAAAAGTTGAAAGCAAGGCAAATCTGAGACAATGATCCCTGACTACAAGCATGGATGAGCGTATTGCCATTGTTTCAACCCTCGTGATGGCTACCGGGCTCTATTTTGACCTAGATCGAAAGCCTCCTTGTCCGAACTCCACCATTTCCCTATCCGTCTAAGCGATTGCTTCTATCCGTGAAACCAAACGCTTCTATCCGTGAAACAGATTTCTTCTATCCGTGAAAAAAACAGCTCCTCACAACCGGTTGGTTTTCTGTGGTTTACAGAGGACAAAAAACAAGTAGATTTTACACCCGTGTATTTGATGGTCAACATATTGATAATCAGAGAAAAGGGAAAAATAAAACATTGGATGAGTGAGTGATTGATTGGGCGCCAAAGGGGAGTGGAACTTCGTGCAACATTCTTTTCTCTTCAGACGAAGATATTTCCCGGTTTTTTGTTATTTTGTCATCGTGTTCATGTTTAGTTTTACAAACATCATTGACGAAAAAGAAGATATGCGTTGCTTAGCTTTTGGTTTGTTTTCTCTCTTGTTGTTCCTAGGTATGCCCACCACCGTGTCCGGTGAGCCAGGGACACCTATGCTGAATAGTGGGACCGTAGACTCTCTGGAGTGGCGCGACCCCATGGCTTGTGATACTTCTATGCTACAAGGGGGTGTCGACTATGCCCTCTCCGATGCCCCGTATCTGCGTATTCCGCACAAGTGGCTTGACGCGAAGTTTGGACACGAGGGGGAGGTGGCAAGCGGACTGTCGGTGGAGTTTTATTCTGCCTCTCCACGTATGGTGGTCGAGGTCGTTTACAGTAGGTCTCACGACTTGCCATCTTTGCCAAAGCTACAGCTAGACTTGTACAGTACCGACTGCCATGGATCTACGGTCTTTGTTCCCTGTGCGGACTATGCCAATCATGATCGGACAATGACTGTGGGGTACGACAATCTCACCTACCAAAACACCCACCGTTTCGGGAATCGCTACCGCCTCTACCTCCCATCGGGAGTCACTATTGAGTCGGTACGGATCGGCACGTGCCAAGGGACACCATTTGAGTGGGTGCCGCCGCGTCTCGAAACCCCCATCATAGTCTCCGGTGTGTTTGCCAATGACCGACAGTCTCCATCTGATGCTTTGGCACCTTTTGTCCAAAAAACACTGGACTACTCTACCGTGGACCTTACAGTATCCACCCCTTTGGCACTTGACAGTCTACTGATCGCACAAATATCGGATCGGAAAGCTCGGCTATATATTCTCGGCTTCACAGACAAAAAAGAGTGCGGTATGACTACTGACCAGATCATAAGGAGGGTGCGACAGATGCGCGAGAGGACCGAGACCCCTATATTGCTCGCAGAGGGTACGTCGTCTACAAAGTCCTCTCTACAGGCGCAGCGTGAGGCATACCGTAGACTGGTCGAGGAGGGGATCAAGAGCCTATATTATAGCACGGGCGATTACATCATCCCGGATATTGTCTCCGCACTGAATATCAAGACGGATTGGGTCTGCGCACCCATTACTCAAGCCAGAGACATGGCAAGCTATACGTGGGAAAAACGACACAATCAAGTGATCGAACGAAATAGGACATCCGATCCCGAAGTTTTGGTGATCGGCAACTCGATCATGAACTATTGGTCCGGCAGACCTGCAGCAAAGCACCACCGTGGAGATGACTCCTGGAGCTCACTTTTTGGACAGAGACGTGTGACCAATATGGGTTTTGGTTGGGATCGTATAGAAAATCTCAACTGGCGAATTATGCACGGTGAACTGGATGACTGTGCGCCATCGCACATCTTCCTCATGATCGGTACCAACAATATATCCGTGCATGACCCTGTCGAACACATAGCACAAGGGATTGTGGAGACGGTCGGCCTGATCCGGACCAAACAACCCCAAGCCAAGCTACACCTGATGACCCTGACTCCGCGACGCGGCCAAGAGGCGATCGTGCGAGAAGTCAATAGGCGAGTAGGGGATTTGCTGAAAGGAAATAAGGAGGTGGACTACATCAATATCTATGACGTACTCACGATACCCAACAGCGGTGGCGTGATCAACGAAGCACTCTTTAGAGATGGGCTCCACCCCAACGCAGAAGGCTACCGTCTCATCGCTGACCGCATATCTGAGGCTGTGGGTAAACTCTAAGTGATGTCCTCATAAACAACGAAAAACCGTTTTAAGAGGCTTGTAGCCAACTTAAAACGGTTTTTCATTCTATCATGCAAAGTAGCCCCGACGGGAATCGAACCCATATCAAAAGTTTAGGAAACTTCCGTTCTATCCGTTGAACTACGAGGCCAAGCAGTATCCGCAGATACTTTGCAAAGATAGTAAAAACAATCCTTATTTGGTAGGGTCGGCAAAAAACGTCTCCCCTGGCTAATTCGCAGTCCGATATTTTGAGAAGAGTTGTACAAAATGAAATGGGTGGTTTTGGCCCTTGGTAACATCTACTCTGCCAGCAACAGCTCCATTAGCTTAGAGGCTGAGTAGGCAACGGGGGTCCCCGGACCAAAAATAGCGGCTACACCGGCCTTGTACAAGAAGTCGTAGTCCTGAGCGGGGATTACGCCTCCGGCCGTAACAATGATATCGCTACGTCCAAGCTTCTCCAGCTCCTTGATGACAGCAGGTATAAGCGTCTTGTGACCGGCTGCCAGCGAAGAGACACCCATGGCGTCGACGTCATTCTCTACCGCTTGCCTTGCCGCTTCCTCCGGAGTCTGAAAAAGTGGTCCCATATCTACATCAAATCCACAGTCCGCATAGCCGGTGGCAACGACCTTTGCTCCTCGATCATGGCCGTCTTGTCCCATCTTTGCGATCATGATTCGGGGCTGCCGGCCATTTTTCTTTGCAAATTCTTCCACTAGTTGACATGCTTTTTTGAAGTCTGGATCATTCATGGTTTCACTCGAATATACACCGGAAATTGTCTGAATAACAGCTTTGTATCGTCCCACAACGACCTCACAGGCATCAGAGATTTCTCCGAGTGTTGCCCTCACTTTGGCTGCTTTTACGGACAACTCGAGGAGATTTCCACTTTTGTTTTTGACAGCCTCTGTCAGGTCTGCCAGTGCTTTTTTTACTGCTTCTTCGTCACGATGGGCTCGGAGTTCCTTGAGCGACTCCACTTGCTGATTTAGTACCGCTGTGTTGTCTACCTCCAGGATGTCGATAGGGTCTTCGTGCTCGAGGCGATACTTGTTGATGCCGATGATCGTCTGCTTACCCGAGTCGATCCGTGCTTGTGTGCGAGCAGCGGCTTCCTCGATACGCATCTTGGGGAGTCCGGTCTCGATGGCCTTGGCCATTCCCCCCATCTCCTCTATCTCTAGGATATGGGCCCAGGCCTTGTGTGCCAACTCATGTGTCAGGGTCTCGATATAATAGGATCCGGCCCATGGATCTACTTGGCGTGTTATCTGTGTTTCGTTTTGGATATAGATCTGCGTATTTCGGGCAATACGTGCAGAAAAGTCGGTGGGCAATGCGATGGCCTCGTCCAGAGCATTGGTGTGTAGCGACTGGGTATGACCAAGTGCCGCAGCCATGGCTTCTATACAGGTCCGCCCTACGTTGTTGAATGGGTCTTGCTCTGTCAGCGACCACCCCGAGGTTTGGGAGTGGGTACGCAACATCATGGACTTGGGGTTCTTTGCCCCATAGTGCTTGGTTATCTTTGCCCACAGCATCCTGGCAGCACGCATCTTGGCAATCTCCATAAAGTGATTCATGCCGATGGCCCAAAAGAATGACAGTCGTGGGGCAAACTTATCAATATCAATGCCGGCCTTGATTCCAGCCCTAAGATACTCCATGCCATCCGCAAGAGTATAGGCCATCTCAATATCTGCTGTCGCTCCTGCCTCCTGCATGTGGTAGCCGGATATTGATATGGAGTTGAACTTGGGCATATTCTGCGAAGTGTACTCAAAGATATCAGCAATGATCCGCATCGAAAACTCGGGAGGATAGATATACGTATTGCGCACCATGAACTCCTTGAGGATATCGTTTTGGATCGTGCCGGCCATCTCTTCCAGCTTGGCACCTTGTTCCAGTCCGGCGACAATATAAAAAGCCAGGACCGGTAGTACAGCACCGTTCATCGTCATGGATACCGACATCTTGTTGAGCGGAATCCCGTCGAAGAGGACTTTCATGTTTTCTTCCGAACAAATAGACACCCCGGCTTTGCCGACATCGCCTAGGACACGGGGGTTGTCCGGGTCGTAGCCACGGTGAGTGGGGAGGTCAAAAGCGACAGAGAGCCCCTTTTGTCCCGAAGCCAGGTTTCGACGGTAAAAGGCGTTTGATTCCTCAGCGGTGGAAAATCCTGCATATTGACGAATGGTCCATGGTCGCATCGCATACATCGTGCTGTACGGACCGCGCAAAAAAGGCTCAACCCCGGCGGCATAGTGCAGGTGCTCCAAGTCCTTGAGGTCCTCACGAGTATAGGCACCCTTGACATGGATCAGCTCTGGGGTTTCCCAGTCGTATCGGATATTGTTTTTTTGCTCAAATTCATCTACAGAGAGTGCATGGGCTCCCCGTCCTTTTTCGATATCTATATCCTTATAGTTTGGTTTCACTGTATTCATTGCCTTCACTTCGTTTGCACCCCTAGGAGTTGGTTAAACATTTGCAGTGTCTCAAGCACATTCACTTTCACATGTATAAAGTACTCGATCCCCTCTTTTTTGAGGTCGTCCATACATGGCGGCGCACCGGCGATCACCAGAGGGATACGTCCCTTCAGTGCTCGAAAAGCTTGTGGCCCATACTCCGCATACTCGTCGTCACTAGAGCAGAGAACCACCAAGTCTGCTTTTGCGGCAATCGCGGCCTCCACTCCCTCCTCGATGGTTTCAAATCCAAGGTTATCTATCAATTGATACCCGGCACAAGCGAAGAAATTGGACGAGAATTGTGATCTGGCCAACCTCATAGCCAAGTTCCCTATAGTGAGCATGAATACTTTCGGTGTGCTCTGTGAACATTCGGTACCCATCCTGAGGTTCTCAAAGTCTGAGGCACCACGTCTAAAGTCCAGTGGGGTGACATCTACCGCCTTTCGGCTAAGGTTTTTACATCCTTGGATCTTCTCTGCCCCTGCTTTTTCGCTAAAGTTGGGGAAGATATTGGTCCCCAGTAGGTTTTCTCGTCTTGTGGCCACAGCTTTGTGTCGCTCGATATTGGATGCGTTTATGCTCTCTTGTATCACACCTTTGCTTGCTAGCTCGTAAAAGCCCCCCTGCTCATCTACTTCCAAGAAAAGCTTCCACGCCTGTTTTCCTACTGCATCAGTCAAGTGTTCCACATAGTATGAGCCTCCGGCCGGGTCCACCACCTTGTCAAAATGGCTTTCTTCGAGCAACAAGAGTTGTTGGTTCCGAGCGATTCGCTCCCCAAAATCGCTATACTCATTGGTATAGGCTACATCAAAAGGCACCACAGTCATTGAGTGTACGCCTGCTATGGCGGCACTCATCGTTTCGGTCTGGGTCCTCAGTAAGTTTACATAGGAGTCGTAAACGGTTTTGTTCCACATGCTGTTCTCCACATGTACCGGAGCTTTCATGCTCTCTTCCGGTGCAGATGGATCATTGGCTTTCACGATCATAGCCCATAGCCAGCGGACAGCCCTAAACTTCGCCATCTCGATGAAGTAATTGGAGCCGACACCCATATCAAATCTGATCCGCTTGGCAACATCTGACACAGGTACTTGTCCATCCTCGCTAAATCTCGACAGGATATCCGCTCCTGCAGCCAGTGCATACCCCAGCTCTTGGTATATATAGGCACCTGCGTTCACAAAGTCTATACTTTGCACAGTGAAGCAGGTAAACTGCTTCAGTGGCTTTACGGCTTTCAGGAGTGCCACTCCGGTCTCATACCATGGCTCCCAAAGCTCACCTCGTATCATTAGTCGGCGAAATGGGTTGTAGTTGATCGATCCCCGTACGCGTTCAAGAGGTACTTGCATGGTCTCCAAAGCCTCTACCACAGACTCTGCCATCCGGACAGCATATCGGACACATGAGTAGAAGTTGATTTCGAGTCTCCCTAGGTCAACACCCTCCAGAACCTGCTCTACCGACTTGGCATTCACCCAGTCGTCCTCAAAGTGCAGCCCAACGGCGGTTACTCCATGGTCCATTAATTTCTTGATTTTTTCATTCACCTGAGAGAGGTGACCATTCACCACAATTTCCTGTCGAACCAACCATGTATTGTTGGTCTTGATACCTCTGACATAGGGAAACTCTCCAGGGAGAGTGTTCGGCACAGAAAGGTCTTTCACATCTTCTTCGCGATAGAATGGCATAAGGTCAAAGCCCTCTTTCGTGCGCCAAACTAGTTTTTTCTCAAAGGGAACACCCTTGAGATCGGCTGTCACCGTTTCCATCCACTGTTCGGTGGACACGGGGGGAAACTCTGTGAATAGTTTTTCTCTCTTTTCTTTCATAATCAGTATTTACATGTGTTTGTCCAAAAAACACCGGCACGCCTATATTCCATAGATTAGGAATAGGAGAACCAACATAAGGGGTTAGTCAAAGAATTTTTGTACTCTTACGACAAGGACTACCTGCACTCATTCCCAATCCCTTTCCGGATGAGTTGCAACTAGCTTGTGTTACAAAATTGCAGAAAATTATTGATTCTTCAAAAGACCCAATCCACAGCCGGCATCCGGCTCTTGGATCGAAGGGGAAAAAGGCTAGTCAACCATACGTAGACCGTCCTCGGCTATTGCTTGCCTGTACCCGTCGGATTTGCTCCAGGAACCGCGAGTAAAGTCGGGGATGCTGACCGGGATACTTCCTCCCTCTATCGACTGTTTGCTCAGAGGGACAACACAGCACCACTCAGCCAAGTCATATACGTCCATGTCCAGCGGCAGACCATGTCTCAGACAGTAGATCAGGCGATAGTCCATGATGTAGTTCATTCCCCCTCGGTAGTCATACCGAGCCGCCTTGTCGCCTAGGTCACGTAAAAATGGGTGACGAAACTCCTGTAGCAGAGTCTCCTGTTGCTCTTGGCTCAGCCACTCGTGTGGCGAGAATGGCTCACCGAACACTAGGGCGGTGCCCGACACTCCCCTAGGTGCGGAGCTCAGTGAGTAGAGTGGCACCGGGTATTTGGTGGCATATCCTTTGGTACCGGCGACGTTGTATTGGCGCGAGTAGGGGCGTGGAGTGGCCACATCGTGGTGGATGAGGATGCTCTTTCCCTTGGCGGTACGGAGGATCGTGTAGGTGTGCTGGCCGTTGCAAAATCCGGAGGCATCCTCTCCTCTTGCCGCCAAAAGCCTAGGGATGGAGACGGGATCCGAGTCCATCGATACAAGCTGAGTCAGTCGGTCACCGCGGTGTATGTCCAATATCTGACAAGCCGGGCCCATCCCATGAGTGGGGTAGACATCGCCCCTGTTTTTCCGATTATACTCCAGCCTCCAGTTTCCATCGTATTGTTGCCAGATATCCTCAAGCAGGTGTATGTAGCCCCCCTCGGCATAGAGGATATCCCCTAGCACCCCATGGTGGGCCATATTCAGCGTATTTAGCTCAAAGGCATCATAGACACAGTTCTCGAGCATCATGCAGTGACGTCGTGTCCGCTCCGCAGTATCCACAAGGGCCCATATATCACTCATCTCAAAAGCGGAGGGCACCTCTATGGCCACATGCTTGCCTTGTCGCATGGCGTAGGTCGCCATCTCGGCATGGGACTGCCACTTCATGACTATATAGATCAGATCCAGATCGTTCCTTGTCACAAGTTCCCTCCAAACATCGGCACTGCCTGAGTAGCCTTCCGCCTCGGGCCTTCCGTTGCTTCTTAGTACCGCTTGCGCTTTTTGGACACGCTCCTCGTGTAGATCGCATAGGGCTACAACCTCAGCTCCCTCTATGTGGCAAAATCGCTCGACTGCCTTGGGGCCTCTCATGCCGAGTCCGATGATCCCTATCCGGACCCTATCCATAGGAGAGTCGGCATAACCAATCATATCTATCTGGTCAATGGGGCGCTGTGAAAAATCGGCAGATTGCATACTAAAAAACTAATGGATGGATCAATCACAAAAAGGGGCAATGTGGATCCCCTATTCGGCGACAGAAATCGGTAGTCTCGGCAACCGGAGAACTGCAGACAATGCAGTTCAATCGCAAAAACCGAACTTCCGGACGCACAAAGGTGCCCAAAAAGAAGAAGACCCCAAAAAGAACACGCTCAGAAAATACACATGTCCTGAAAAAAGTACCACTTCCACCGGTTGTCCGGCGGAAATGTCTGCGTTTGTCTCTCCTGCGTTTGTCTCCCAACTGTATGCTAGGTTCGAAGAGTAGAAAAAGCAGTTTGTGATTATCTGCGTTTTTTCAAAGTGCTAAAATTTGGATCTGAAAATAAGTCCAAAAAGTAGAGTTTCGGAAAATTGATTAGCTACTTGGTAGGTGTGCTTTTGGTGCGGTGGGCATAGTGACAAGTGATGGGGTGTTCGTGGGACGTATTTTGGCAGTTTGTCTTTGATTGAATGTGAGAAAAAATAGCTAACTTTGATTTAGCAGTTACAACTAAACACCTAATACCTTTAACTTTGCATGGTTATGGAGAATAAAGCGACGCGCCTGGAAGGGGACTTGCTAGGCGAGAAAGAGATACCGAATGACAGACTATATGGCGTACAGACACTTCGTGCGCTTGAGAATTTTAGGTTCTCTCCTTTTCGGCTCAATCACTACCCTTTCTTTGTGGAGGCAATGGCTATCACGAAGCAGGCGGCGGCTATCGCCAACTATCGGATTGGCATACTTCCGGAAAAGATCTACAAGGCCATAAGTCAGGCCTGTGAGGAGATACGCAGAGGAGAGCATCATGAGGACTTTTTGGTCGATATGATCCAAGGTGGTGCCGGCACCTCCACCAATATGAATGCCAATGAGGTCATCACCAACCGTGCCCTTCAGATCATGGGCAAAGAGCCGGGCGACTACAAGTCTATATCGCCCAATGACCACACTAATATGTCTCAGTCGACCAATGATGCGTACCCTACGTTCATACATCTGGGGCTCTACCGCACATATGTAGAGATGGTACCTCACCTCCAAAAGCTAATCGATGCTTTTTTGGTGAAGGGTGTTGAGTTCAAGGATGATATCAAGATGGGGCGTACTCAGCTACAAGATGCTGTCCCCATGACACTAGGGCAGACATTCAATGGCTTTGCCTCTATCCTAAAGGACGAGCTACCCAACCTCAAGCAGGCAGCGGATCAGCTCCTATCCGTCAATATGGGGGCGACAGCTATCGGTACCGGTATCTGCTCCGAACCGGAGTATCGTGAGGCCGTGACCCAAGCACTTGGACAACTCACCGGATGGGCCATCACCTCGGCAGAGGACCTCATCGGAGCCACATCCGACACCTCGCATCTCATCGGCTTTTCTCAGGCCCTTAAACGTTTGGCTGTCAAGCTCAGCAAGATATCCAACGACCTCCGACTGCTCTCCAGCGGACCTCGTGCCGGACTGTGTGAGATCAACCTACCTGCTCGTCAGCCCGGCTCCAGTATCATGCCCGGAAAGGTCAATCCTGTCATCCCCGAGGTGATAACACAGGTGGCCATGAAGGTGATCGGAAACGATGTCTGTGTCACGATGGCCGGTGAGGCTTCTCAGCTGGAGCTCAACGCCATGGAGCCTATCATGGCGCAGTGTTGCTTTGAGAGTGCGGAGTATATGATCACGGCTCTCGATACGTTGCGCGAACTATGTGTGGTCGGTATCACGGCCAACCCTCAGGTCGGGGTGGATGAGGTGCACAATAGCTTGAGCATCGTCACGGCTCTCAATCCGTACATTGGCTATAAAAACTCCACCAAGATCGCCAAGGAGGCTGTCGCAACAGGGAAGAGCATTGTGCAGGTGGTGTTGGAGAAAGGAATCCTATCAAAGGAGCAACTGGATCTGATACTCAAGCCGGAAAATCTGATTCGGCCGGTGAACCTTGATGTCCGACCGCTCAAGGATATGGAGTAGTCTCTTCCGAAATCACAGTTGTAGGAATACAATAGAGAGGGTGTACCGAAAACGATATTTCGGTGCACCCTCTGCTGTTTGTTCGTGGATCTTATCGGAGAGGTTTGGGCCCTTCTCTAAGAATCTCAAAAGGGGTGACGGTACAGTCTATGATTGCGCTTTCTTGGCGTCCGCCCTCTCCGCCATCAACGACAAGCGCCACTTTTTCTCGATAAAGTTCGTGGATAAGGCTGGGGTCAAAGCCATACGCTATGTCCAGGTTTTCCGGAAGTGCCGGTAAGGAAAATCCGGTAAGCGGGGAGCCATAGAAGCTGATCAGGTCTCGGATAAAGGCATGCTGGGGAATGCGTATCCCCACTTCATTTCGTTTGCGATAGATACGGGGTAGCTTGCCGGTGGTGGAGAGGATGAATGTAAAGGGGCCGGGGGTGTTGTCTTTGATAAGCTGAAAGGCATCGTCGGAGATGCGAGCGTAGTTGCTGGCTTGTGAGAGGTCCGAGCAGAGTATTGAGAAGCGTGCCTTGTCGGGTGCAATACCCTTGAGGTGTGCCAGTGCGTCGATGGCCGATGTGCTGAGAGCATCGCAACAGATGGTGTATACCGTGTCTGTCGGTAGGATCAGGAGCTTGCCCGCCTGCAGTAGGTCGCTACACTGGGATAGCAAAAATGGTGCTGTGTTTGAGTTGTCGTAGTACTTGAGTATCATAGTGGTTTTGAGGGTTAGTAGGTGGTTGTGCCTATGAGAAATACGGCGGGCCTTTTGTGGAAGGTCATGTCGCTTATCTTTTTCCGCCAGTCTTTTATGGTCATTTGGTGTACCTCCTCTGTCTCAGTCGTGAGGTCTACGGCAATGCAGAGCCGGACGGAGGACGGTAGGAGCTCGGTGAGCTCTTTTAGGAGTTGGTCGTTGCGGTAGGGTGCTTCGATAAAGAGGTGCGTCTCGCCGCTCTTGAGTGTAGAGGCCGCCAAAGTGCGCAGGAGGTCTCGACGCCGATCTTTGTCGTAGGGTAGATAGCCGTGAAAGGAAAAGTGCTGTCCGCAGAAGCCACTGGACATTAGGGCTAGGAGCAGAGACGACGGCCCGACCAGCGGGACGACTCTGATGCCTTGTTCGTGGCAGTCAGCGACTATCCCAGCACCGGGATCTGCGATGCCGGGGCAACCGGCTTCGCTCATAAAGCCTACATCTGTGCCACTTCGGAGCTTTTCGAAAACCGTTTCTCGTGGATAGCTGTATCCGTCATGCTTATTTACCTCGTAGATAGCCATCGAGCGGATATCTTTTTCCGGCAGGATGGACCTAATGTACTGCCGTGCGGTGCGAGCGTTTTCGACCAGCAGGGTGTCCAGCCGATCAATGAGGTCAATATTGTACTGGGGTTGGTACTTATCCGGACCAACCATGCCCAGTGATATGGGGATCATATAGAGGGTGCCGGTCATCGATTCAAAAGTCTAGTAGGGTGTATGTTGATCGGACTTCTTGGATGCTGTTTAGCTCTTGCATGTGCCACCACTCTCTACGTATTGGGTGGAGGCCGACACGTGCCATGAGGTTGTGAAAGTAGTGCCTGTTTTGTTGCGCTTCTTGGGTAATAAGTTCGCGCCGAACCAAGGTCTCCTCCTTGCCGATATGGGCCGTCTCACCGAAGTGATCTACAGGGCTGCCCATGTCGACAGGCTTGTCCAGAGTCTTGTCATAGATGCTGAGGTCTACGGCTACTCCGTAGTTGTGTCGTCCGCCACCGTTGTTGGGTGAGGCGACATACCTCTGGCTTGGAGTGCCTTTTACGGTACTCCACATCTTGCGCTGTATGCTCAGTGGACGTGCGGCATCATAAATGATGAGGCAGTACCGATCCCCTTTTTCTTTTTCCAGCAGGGCTTGTGCCTGTGCTAGCTTTTGGGCAAAGTGGGGCATGAGGTACGCTTCGTCAAAGTTTCCGTACACATCCGTGTGCATGAAGTTGTCAGTGCCGGAGTACATGAGTTGTATGCGGATGTTGGGTGCCAGATCGGTTACTTTCACCAGTCCGGCCTCTAGCATTTTTTTCTCCCAGGATTGAGCGAATACAGCCGGGGCGAGTAGGGGGTGAACCAAGAAAAACAGCAGAAGAAGAGGCCATAGCCTTTTCTTCCACTGTCGTTGTGTACACAGTATGGTGTCGGTAAGCATTATTTAGCTGTTCATGGATGCCAAAAACTCGACATTGTCTACCGTGTTGCGCATGTTTTTGAGGATTAGCTCCATTGCTTCCACAGAGGTCATTTCGGCCATTTGTCTGCGGAGTACCCACATGCGGTTGAGTACCTCTTTGTCTTGAAGGAGGTCGTCTCGGCGTGTGCTTGATGCCATGAGGTCGATGGCCGGGTAGATGCGTTTGTTGGAGAGCTTGCGATCGAGCTGCAACTCCATATTGCCTGTCCCCTTGAATTCCTCAAAGATGACATCATCCATCTTGGAGCCTGTCTCCAAGAGTGCGGTGGCCAGTATGGTGAGGCTACCTCCATCCTCGATGTTTCGGGCGGCACCAAAGAAACGCTTGGGCTTTTGGAGTGCGTTGGCATCGACACCACCGGATAGGACTTTGCCCGATGCCGGCTGGACGGTGTTGTAGGCACGTGCCAAGCGTGTGATAGAGTCCAGTAGGATGACTACATCGTGTCCACACTCCACTAGGCGTTTGGCTTTTTGGAGGACGATATCTGCGATTTTGACGTGTTGCTCGGCCGGCTCGTCGAAGGTGGAGGCGATGACTTCGGCATCAACGTTTCGAGACATATCGGTCACCTCCTCCGGTCGCTCATCGATCAGTAGGATGATCATGTATACCTCGGGGTGGTTGTAGGCAATGGCGTTGGCTATATCCTTGAGGAGCATGGTCTTACCGGTTTTCGGCTGGGCGACGATCAGTCCTCTTTGTCCCTTTCCGATGGGGGAGAAAAGGTCCACGATGCGGACTGCGGTTTTGTCAAAAACCTTGGTGCTACCGGGGCACTCAAGCTTGAACTTCTCGGTCGGAAACAGTGGGGTGAGGTGGTCAAAGGAGACTCTGTCTCTCACCTGTTGGGGGTCGCATCCATTGAGCTTGACAAGTCGTTTCATTGGGAAAAACTTGTCCCGATCTTTGGGGAGCGCAATGATGGCTTCGAGGACATCTCCGGTTTTTAGCCCGTAGCTACGGATCTGGTTTTGTGAGACGTACACGTCGTCCGGTGATGCGAGGTAATTGTAGTCGCTGGAGCGGATGAACCCATACCCATCGGGTAGAATCTCGAGTACACCGGTACACTTTAGCTTGTCTCCAAAGTCGTAGAGTGGCTGTTGTTGCTTGCGTTGTTGTTGCTGTTGCTGCTGCTGTTGTTGTTGCTGTGGGTGTTGTGCGTGTTGTTGCTTTCCACGTGGGTGCTCCTGTTGTTTGGGCTCCTGTTTTTGCGCTTTGGGTTCTTCCGGCTTCTCCTCTGCTTTGTTTTTCTTGGAGGAGATCATGCCCATCATGTCCGTGAGTACGGTGTTGTTGGCATTTTTGTTGACGAATACTTGTTGTTGCTTTTCTTCGTTGCCCTTTTCTTGGCTTGTCACCGGAGTTTCTTCGTGAGCCGGTCCGTCAGGGGTGTTGTCCGGCTGGATTTTTTGGATGGAGGGTTTTGTCTTTTTCTCTTTCTCTTGGCTCTCCTCTGCTTTGGCATTTTTTCTGGGACGCCCTCTTTTCTTTTTCGTTTCGGGTTGGGGCTCTGTGTTGTCCTCTGCTGATGTTTCTGCTTTTTGCTTGCGGGGCTTTTGTGCCGTTGCTTTTTTTGCCGGTTTTTTATCCTCTTTGTTGGAGGCTTTGTCTCCTCTGTCCTCTTCTTTTTCGTCTGAGTTTTTGGTTGGCTTGAATTTTTGAGACAAGAGCACTGCTTGCTTGTCGAGGATGGCATAGACGGCATCTTTTTGGTCCATCTTTGCGGTGCCGCTTATTTGCAGTTCATCGGCCACTTTCGTCAGCTCTTCGTGAGTCATGTCGTTGAGCTCCGATATAGTGTAAGTTTTTGCCATATATTTTTTGATGGATGTTGGTGGTTGAATGTTTTTCTAAATTGACTTGATAGGAGATCCAGATGGGTGTGGCTCTAGTCCCGATGTCGCTTTCCCGTTGCCCTTTTGGGCGAGGAGACCGCCTCTCGTTTGAGGTGTTGGAGGCTGTCTGGATTGTGAGTGGAGTGTTTGCTTGCACGAAAAAAAGAGCCTGGCGACCGTTGATGGCTCGGGTGCAAAGAGTGTGTTGCTGGGTGTGTTGAGCTTGATTTTTTCTCGAAGTGATTTGGCAAGGGGGAGACAAATGCCACGGCCAAGCATCCTAGAATCTTCAGATCGGGTGCGGTATTTACTAAATGGGTGGGCAGTGATGGATTCGAACCACCGTAGGCGAAAGCCAGCTGAGTTACAGTCAGCCCCATTTGTCCACTCTGGTAACTGCCCTTGGTATTGGCACCCGTTGTGATTGCCTTGTGTAGATTTGCCTCTTTCCCCCGTGTTGGTGACGCAAAGTTAGTGAAAACAATCAATACTGACAAATCCGAAGTGTCTCCTCAGTTCGGCAGATTGTGGTTCGAGCCGGGGAGCTCGTGATGGACTTCTTTTTTCCTCTTGGAGAAAAAGCCGGCAGGGTTGGAGAAAAAGTTGCTTATCTCCAGGGAAAAGATAAAATCACAATGTGATTTCTTCAAATCACACTGTGACGCGAATAAATCACTATGTGATTTGAACAAATCACATAGTGATTTCAAGTTTTTCGGCCGGGAAAAATAGTTTGGAAGTACATAGGGAGGATTTTTTTAACCCTGTTCTTTGGGTTTCGGTTGCTGATGTCGGGTGATATATCCAACGGCAAAGGGTGAGAAATCGTAAGAAATCTCACCCTTTGTCTTTTTGCCTCTGTCGGGGCTTGCGGTATCCGGAGGTGTGCGCTCTAATTACTCAGAGAGGGCCATTAGCTTGAGTGCGGTGATGGCTGCTTCTACGCCTTTGTTGCCGTGCTTGCCTCCTGATCTGTCTGTCGCCTGCTCCATGGTGTCTGTTGTCAGCACTCCAAAAACCACGGGGACTTTTCCTTCTCTGTTTAGGGCACCGAGGTTGACTGATACGGCCTGGGATATGTAGTCGAAGTGTGGGGTCTCTCCACGTACGATGCACCCTAGCGCAATGATGCAGTCGGGCTTGGTGGCGAGGTCGTGGATCAATCGTGCGCAACCATAGATGAGCTCAAAGCTACCGGATACTCGGTAGGTCGTGAGGTCTTCGGGGGCTACGTCGTACTTGAGTAGGGTGTCGTAGGCTCCTTGCAGGAGTGGCTCGGTGACGGAGGAGTTCCATTCACTGACGACTAGTGCCACTCGTTTGTTTTTGCCTGAGGGTACGTGTTGTGGATCGTATATGCTGAGGTTTGTTGTTGCCATGTTGTAGGGTCTGAATAAATAGGGGGCTTATTTGTCCTGTCACGGGTGCCAAAGTTAGCAAAGATTTCGGACAATACGTCTCCCCCTGCTGTCTGATGTGTCTGTGCCGGCAATTGTGTCCGATGGGTCTTCTTTTGGCAACCGTATTGCATTTCTATGGGTGAACGGCGTTAGCCGATAAGTGGAAATACAAAAGTAAAACGATAAGAACATACAGATTATGAGACAGCGTAACACATTTTCAGACTTTTTGGATTCATTCTTTAGTAATGAGTACTATCCTTACCTTAGCAACACAGCTCACACCGTGTCGGGCTCCAAGCCGGCGATGAATGTGCTGGAGACGGATGATGCATACCGTATCGAGCTGGCTACTCCCGGACTATGCAAGGAAGATATCACCATCAAGCTGGATGAGGATGAAAACTTGGTCATCGCTTTTGACAAGAGAGAGGAGAAGGAGGATACCCCTGAGCCTGAGTCGAAGGTGGAGAGTAAGGAGGTGGTGTCTGCTCACAAGCCGATTGTCCGGTATCTCCGTCGGGAAATCTTTCACCAAAACTTTGTCCAAAAGCTTGGGTTGCCTGAGGATGCCAATCGGGAGAATATATCGGCATCTATGGAGAATGGTCTGCTCCTTGTCGAGATTCCGAAGATCAAAGAGGAGGAGCGCGCAAAGCTGGAGCGCAGTATTGATATAAGGTAAGCCACCGACACGGTGTGCTACCACTCAACGGGGTGGTGTCCTATAGGCGTGAGCGTATGGGGTGCCACCCTTTTTTTGTGCTGTTTTTGGAGGAGGGGAAGGTTAGTCCTGTGTGGGGGTGGCTTCGTAGACGACTGAGCCACTGCCGGGGTCGATGTGTATGGGGTGGTACTCATCGCAGAGGATGTGGAGGGCCTGGGTGAGCTCCTGTGTGGTGAGGGCGGGGAAGTGCTCGCAGAGGGCTTGGATGGTTGTGGTGCCACAGGTCTTTACCATGTCTTCTATGGAGTCGACGATCCTGTACGTGAGGCCTTTTGGCGGGTGAGACAGGCAGAGATCGCAGTATCCGCAGGGTAGTGGAGCTTTTTGGCCAAAGTACTCCATCAAGACTTTGGCTCTGCAGTCGTTGTCTTGGTCGATGTACTCCATCATCTTGTCCAAGCGTTTTTTGTCTCGCTTGATCTTGTCATCGTATGCGCTTTTGGGGATGACTACCTGTTGTGGGGAGGTGCGATCTTCGAGCATTCGGATGAAGTTGGAGCGTTTGCCGGGTCGGTAGTCGATGATGTGCCAGCGATTGAGGTTTTTGAGCAGGGAGTACAGTTGCTCGGGGCTTAGTCTGAGTCGTTTGCTGATTTGGTACTCGTCGATGGTGGCGTACTCGGTGAAGACGCCTGTGTACTCTCGGAGAATGACTTCGACTACGTCATCGTAGATCTGTTCGGCATCCGAAAACATGTAGTACAGCTCGTTGCGACCGACAGTGAAGCGAAGGGCACTTGCTTTTTGATGATCCTCAAGGTACTCCATGTAGCCGGATAGGTAGAGGATACCGAGTGCCGCCTTGACTGTCTGCACTTGGTGTCTAAAGACGTGGGCAAAGTCGTATATGTCGAACTCGAAGTACCGGCCAACTCCGGTGCCGGCTGCAATCTCAAAGTAGTTGCAGAGGTCTTGGTAGATCTGCTTGATCGTCTCAATGGGTGGATACTGTCGGTCGATGAGCTTGTAGAGGATTTCATCATCGTCCGGGGCATACAGTAGCACGGCATAGGCGCGCTGGTTGTCTCGCCCGGCCCGGCCTGCCTCTTGGTAATAACTCTCCGGTGCGATGGGCGGGTAGGGGTGGAGTACAAGGCGGACGTCCGGCTTGTTGATACCCATCCCAAATGCGGTCGTGCAGACCATTATTCTCGTGAGGTTGTTTTGCCAGTCTTGTTGCCGTTGTTTTTTTTCTTTTGGGGTGAGTCCGGCGTGGTAATAGGTAGCGCTGAAGCCAAAGTTTTGTAGCATTTCGGCGATCTTGACACTCTGCTTGCGTGTCCGAACGTATAGGAGGGCACTCCCCTGTACACTGGATAGAATGTGATGAATGGTGCGAGGCTTGTCGGCTGTGCGACGAACGACGTAGGAGAGCTCACGTCGGTAGAAGTTTTTGCGAAAGATCCGGTGTCCTTCTCTGAATTTTAGGGAGCGCTGTATGTCGCCGACCACCTCCGGAGTGGCTGTCGCGGTCAGGGCGAGTATCGGTGTCTCCGGTAGGTGCCGACGTATGTCGGCTATACGCAGGTAGTCGGGCCTAAAGTCGTAGCCCCACTGGCTGATACAGTGGCATTCGTCGACGACTATCATGGAGATGTCCAGTGCTGAGAGTCGCTGTAGGAAAAAATCACTCCGGAGTCGTTCCGGTGAGACGTACAGTAGCTTGTAGTCTCCATACACGGCTGTGTCGAGAGCATTGGTCATCTGGGCGCGTGTCATCCCGGAGTGTAGAGCGGTGCCACGTATCCTGACTTTGCTCAAATCCTCAACCTGGTCCATCATCAATGCGACAAGCGGGGAGATGACAAGGGCAATCCCCTCGAGCATGAGTGCCGGCACCTGAAATGTGATGGACTTTCCTCCCCCTGTGGGCATCAGAGCCAGTGTGTCGCGTCCCTCTAGGATCGAGGCAATGATCTCCTCTTGCATCGGCCTGAACTTCGTGTAGCCCCAGTGCTCCTGCAGGACTTCTAGCGCTGATTGGTCTGTGCAGCGTCTCATTGCTCCTTTTTGTGGATGTGTATGTCCTTGATGTTGAGTTGTGTGCTTCGGGTGCGTGCTTTGCTTACCTCATCTATGGTATATAGGATGTCAAAGGTCACCTCTTCTTCGCTGAGGAGTGGCAAAAGCTCGGCTTGCTCATAGGCTATGGCTTCGAATATGGGTAGCTTGTTGGGCATGCTTAGGACGAGCCTGAGGTGTGACTGCCTGAACCCTGTGACGCGGGGTGGAGTCACGCAGGTAACGTTTTGTGTGAAAAAGATGGGCTTTTCGTTGCCGGGGCCAAAGGGCTCCAACCAACGGAGTTGTTTGCGTAGCTGAGGGGTAATCTCTTTGAGCTCGATTGCGGCATCAACATTGTACTTTGGCCGCAGTGATCCGGCGGTGATTGATTGATCGGCCAGTTCGTTGGCTCTTTGGATGAACTTGTGGAGGTTTTTCTTTTTTATCGTCAACCCGGCCGCATGTGTGTGCCCGCCAAAGCTCTCAAAAAGATCGGCGCACTGCTCGATTAAGGAGTAGACGTCAAAGTTTTCGATACTTCTTGCGGAGCCTGAGACTTGATTTTGCTGGGTGTCGGACAGCACGATCGCCGGACGATTGTAGCGCTCCGATAGTCGGGAGGCTACGATTCCGATCACCCCATTGTGCCATGAGGGGTCGTACACGATGATGATCTTGCGATCTTCCATGTCTGTGAAGCTCTCTACGATCTCGTTGGCCTCTCTGGTGATAGAGTGGTCTAGCTCGCGCCGTTGGTTGTTGTATTCATCTATATGGTGGCTGAGTGCTCGTGCGTCTTTGAGGGATCTTGAGAGCAGTAGGTCTACGGACTCCCGTCCACTCTGGATGCGTCCCGAGGCGTTGAGGCGTGGACCGATCTTGAAAATAATGTCTTGGGTGTCCAAGTGTCGGTTTTTGAGCCCACTGATGTCAATGATCCCCTTGAGTCCCGGAGATGGATTCTGGTTGAGTTTTCGGAGACCATAGTGTGCCAATACCCTGTTTTCCCCTGTCACCGGGACAAAGTCGGCGGCGATGCTTACGGCTACAAGGTCCAAAAGATCCATGAGCGAACGGATATTGATCCCATTGCTCATGGCAAAAGCCTGCATGAACTTGAACCCCACTCCGCAGCCACATAGGTAGCGAAATGGGTAGGTGGAGTCGGGTAGCTTGGGGTTGAGGTTGGCGATGGTATTGGGGAGCTTGTCTCCCGGCTTGTGGTGGTCGCACACAATCAGGTCCACGCCCTTGGTGGCGGCATACTCCACTACATCATACGACTTGATCCCGGTGTCAAGTGCGATCAGGAGGGAGTAGCCCTCATCTTCGGCAAAGTCTACCCCCATCTTGGATATTCCACTTCCCTCTTCGTTTCGGTCCGGGATGTAGTACCCAATGTTTCGAGTGAACAGTCGCAAGTACTTGTACACAAGCGTCACGGCTGTCGTACCGTCCACATCGTAGTCCCCATAGACCAATATCCCCTCTTTGTTGCCAATTGCATGGTTGAGACGCTTCACCGCCTTGTCCATATCGTTCATCAAAAATGGGTCATGCAACTGATTGAGGGACGGACGTAAAAATTGATCGACTGCCTCTGCTGTGCAGATGCCACGCTGATAAAGGATCTCACCGATTATTGGCAATAAGTTTGCTTGCTCTGCCAGCTCGTGAGACTTTGCGCGATCGTCTTCGCTTAGTGTATTGGTATGCCAGTCGTGGCTCATAATGGGGTGCTGTATTAAAGTGTTGTCGCTGACCTGTCCCCCTTCGTTCCCTACAAATATACCTTTATGTTGTGAGAAATCGCACCTTTGCAGGCCGACTGACTAGGTTGGGGCGAACTGATGAGGTCCGACAGGCTCGTTCGGACCTTTCTTCAGTGTCTTGCGATGCTTATCCACCGTGAGACTACGGTTTCTCTCCGTTGAAACTACAGTTTCTTCCCTGTTGAAACTACAGTTTCTCCCCGTTGAAACTACAGTCTCACTGGATAGGACCTGGATTTTGTCCATGTGCTGAGCCCAGTAGGCACTGACTTATTACGAGACGCTTTAGGGTGCGGTTGCGGGGCGTCTCCGGCTTGATCTAGGAACGGCGGTATTGTTTTTGCGTCGGTTTGCTCTGATTATTTGCTCGCAAATGTGGTGCAAATAGGAGCTGAATGATCCCCCGTACTACCAAAACAGATTGTTTTGGCCAAAAGAAAAAGGTGCTAAAGTGCTTGTATCTACACTTTAACACCTCTTGTGGTCCGGCTTGGGCTTGAACCAAGGACTCCCTGATTATGAGTCAGGTGCTCTAACCAACTGAGCTACAGGACCGTTTGCGGATCGTTTGAGGCTTTTGGAGCCTTGGCGTTCCCACTTGTGAGTGCAAAGTTACAAAAAAAAGTCGGACAAACAAGCGGAAAGGTCAGGCCATTTCGGACTTGTGCGTTGGCTCAAGAGTGCATGTTTGTTTTCGTGGCGACTGCCTTGGCGGATCGTTGGTTAGGTGTCTTGATCAGAGGTCGGGGAAGAAGATGGGGTAATTTGGTATCTTTGTGTCAGAGGGAGGTGCGAATGAGGTGCTTGTAGATTGCACCAAGTTGGTTGTTTTGTAAAAGCTAATTAAGGATGTAAATATTATGAGTAAACTAGTCGGTAATCTGATTCCTAATACATTTTTTATCACCAAAGGCAGCGGGGAGTCGGACTTGGAGCTTCATGCAGGGTCGTATCATATGGCTCTCTATGATGCCGGTATTTCAGACTTCAATATCATGGTCTATTCATCGGTTTTGCCAGCGACTGCAAGGTTGGTGACGATGGATGAGATCGATTTGCCACCTTTTGGCTCTGAGCTGAAGACTATTATGGCTGTCTCGCATGGTACGCAGGATGAGTTTGTCTCTGCCGGTGTCGTGTATGCGTGGATGTACAAGGATGAGAATTTTGACGAAAAGATTGGTGGACTGGTTTGTGAGGTGAGTGGCCGCTACCGTATTGAGGAGTTGGAGGCTCGTCTGCAACGGGTGATAACTGATCTTCACGAAAAGACCTATTCGCAGTATTATCTTGGTGAGCTCAATTTTGTTACTGAGGGTATCACCATTGAGAAACGGTACGGAACGGCTTTGGCCGGCCTTTGCTTTATGGACTTTGTCCTCCCTGAGGTCAAGGAGGCCGAGTGACCGGGGCTAAAGAATGATGTCCGTGCAGTCCTACATGACGTTTGCTGTCGTTGGCAGTGGTAATGTGGCGTCTCACTTGGCTACCGCCCTATGTCGGTCAGGAGCAGAGTGTGTGGCTGTTTTTAGCAGGACCTTGGACCATGCTGAGTTGCTCTCTACGAGACTTGGCACAGTCGCCACCTCTGATTTGCTTGAGTTCTTTGGACTGGTTGCGAGTGTGGATGTTGTTTTCCTTGCTGTTGCGGACAATGCCATACCGCTGGTCGTTGAGTCGGTGCCTTCGGACTTTTCACCGGTCGTCTTGAGTACTTCGGGAAGTACGCCAATCTCTGTGCTGGGTAGTATCCCGCATCATGGAGTCTTGTATCCTATGCAGACTTTTTCCAAGGGGCGCGAGGTCATGATGGCCGAAGTGCCTTTTTTTGTCGAGTATGGTGATGAGCATGTCGCCAAAGTGGTGCAAGAGGTTGCAAGGCGTCTTGGAACGAAGAGTGTCTCTGAACTGTCGAGTGAAAATCGCATGCGTATGCATATGTCGGCTGTTTTTGGCTGTAATTTCGTAAACCATATGTATGCTTTGGCAGAGAAGTGCCTGGAGGGGACAGGTGTGCCTTTTTCGGCTCTTGCACCATTGCTCGAAGAGACACTTCGAAAGGCACTTGGAGACTCACCGGTTCGTGTCCAGACGGGGCCTGCTGTCCGAAATGATACGCAGACTCTGGAGCGACACATGCAGTTGTTGGAAAATCAACCGCAGTTGCGCCGGCTGTATAAAATTCTATCCGATTCTATTTATGAGCAAAGTAGCTAAGGACCTATCCGGTATACGAGCAGTCCTTTTTGACGTTGATGGGGTGCTCTCTCATCAGACGATAGCCATTGATCCTCAAGGGGAGCCGATCCGTACCACCAATGTGCGGGATGGCTATGCGATAGCCAATGCCAAAAAGCAAGGACTCACTCTGGGTATTATCACCGGAGGTAGAGGCGAGAGGACCAAGCACCGTTATGCCTCACTGGGGATAGAGTATATCTATATGTGGGCGAATATCAAGCTTCCTTATCTGCATGAGTTTTGTGAGGAGACTGGGATTGCTCTAGAGGAGATTGTCTATTGTGGAGATGATATCCCGGATATTCCGGTAATGGAGGTGGTAGGAGTCGCTGTTGCCCCTGCTGATGCCGCTCCGGAGGTGAAGGCCATTGCCGACTATATTTGTTCGGCCGAGGGCGGTGATGGTGTTGCTCGGGAAATCCTTGAGGAGGTACTCAAGGCAAAAGGGCTTTGGATGACCGATGACAAGTCTTTTGGATGGTAGCACCAATCACTAAATGCCTCAATGGCACTCGTGTAGTCCTTGGATCCCAGTCCCCAAGAAGAGTTGAACTGATCCATAAGCTAGGACTCGACTGTGTCGTTTTACCCTCATGCGTGGATGAGGGACATACAGATGGGTTGGCACCGAATGAGGTGCCTTTGGTATTGGCTGAGCGAAAGGCCAAGGCTCTTCTTGAACAAATCAATAAAGATGACCTCCTGATCACTGCAGATACAGTTGTCGCATTGGGAGACGAGGTCTTGGAGAAGCCACATACTTTGCAGGAAGCAAAGCTTTTCCTCCGACGACTCTCCGGACAGTGGCACTCTGTGCATACTGCTTTCGTTCTGCATTATCGTGGACTATGCTATCACGAGGTGGTCACTACAGATGTCCGTATGGCTCCTTTGTCGGAGGACGAGATCGACTATTATGTGTCGGAGTATCTGGTTATGGACAAGGCCGGTGGCTACGGGATACAGGATTGGATAGGTCATGCCGCAGTATTGGAGATACGGGGATGCTATAATAATGTGGTGGGATTACCTACAGCACATCTTTACCAAGCCCTAAAAGAAATACTGCTCCGCTCCCAAGGGGACTAGCTCTATAGAGCCTTTGATGATGAATTTTTGGTAAAATAAGTGTTAAAAGGCCTACCTGCGGGATTATTTAAGCGATTTTCATGAGTTTTCTTCTTGAAACGCTTGTAGAATCAATAAAATGGTTTATATTTGAGGTGCAGTTCATTGTCATGCGTTGATTTGCAACCGCTTGACGGACAGGTTTACATCGATCATAGTTTTTACTTATATTAATTCACTAAACAACCATAGATTATGAATAAGACTGAATTCGCAGCGGCTGTTGCCGAGAAAACCGGTTTTACCAAGGTTGATGCCAAACAAGCGGTTGATGCCTTTGTAGATGTGATCACCGAGACCTTGAAGAAAGGTGAGGAGGTGCGTTTGCTAGGCTTTGGCACATTCTCTGTATCAGAGCGTGCTGCTCGCATGGCTACTGACCCTCGTAACCCAGGCAAAAAGATCAAGGTTGCGGCCCACAAGGTGGTTAAGTTCAAACCAGGTGCCGCTCTCAATCTTCGTAAAAAATAAATAATATTGCGCCGTTCTCTTCTCCTGTGTCGCTACACGGTGACGGGGGTAAGGAGAGAGGCGTGGGTTGTTTTGATCAGCTTCCACATAGCTGTCGTGCCACGTGTCGTGGTGGAATGCGAGGAAATGTGGAACCTTATCGTGAGACAACAAAAAAGTATGGGCCCGGAGGTTTAGACTTCTAGGGCCATCTTTTTTGTATTCCATCTTCCGAAGAAATGGAGTCATCCCTACTCACTATGCACAGCAGACTAAAATAGAACAAAAACACTTATGACTAAAAAAACTTTTGAGTACCAACCGATGTTCCCGGTGAAGCCGGATCATACAGAGTACTACTTACTCACCAAGGACTATGTTCACACCACTGAGTTTGAGGGCAAGAAAATAGTCAAGGTAGACTACGAGGGGCTTCGCCTGCTAGCTAGGCAGGCATTTCATGATGTCTCTTTTTTCCTGCGTACCGAGCATCAAAAGAAACTGGTCGATATCCTCAATGACCCCGAGGCCAGTGACAACGACAAGTATGTTGCTCTGACTTTTTTGCGAAATGCCGAAGTCAGTGCCAAGGGTAAGTTGCCGTTTTGCCAGGATACGGGTACTGCGATAGTCTTGGGCTATAAGGGACAACAAGTGTGGACCGACTTTGATGACTATGAAGCTATTTCAAATGGTGTTTTTGATACCTACCAGGAGGATAATCTACGGTATTCGCAGAACGCACCGCTCACAATGTATGATGAGGTCAATACCGGTACGAATCTTCCGGCTCAGATAGACCTATTTCATGAACAAGGGGATGAGTACCACTTCTTGTGTATGGCAAAAGGGGGTGGCTCCGCCAACAAGACGTTCTTCTCTCCTCAGACCAAAACACTCCTGAATCCTGATTCCCTTCTTCCTTATCTCGTAGATAAGATTCGCCATCTCGGGACAGCGGCATGTCCTCCCTACCACATTGGAGTGGTGATTGGCGGTACCTCGCCTGAGCAGAACCTCAAGGTCATGAAATTGGCCACTGCGCGGTATTATGATGGCTTGCCTGACTGTGGCAATGAGCTGGGGCATGCTTTCAGGGACAAGGACTTGGAGCAAGCTCTACTCGAGGAGACTCGAAAGTTTGGCCTAGGCGCACAGTTTGGAGGTAAGTATTTTGCGCATGATGTACGGGTTATTCGCTTGCCTCGTCATGGGGCCTCTGTATTTGTCAGCTTGGGCGTAAGTTGCTCTGCCGACCGTAATATCAAGGCAAAGATCAATAGTGAGGGTATTTGGCTCGAAAAACTAGAGACCCATCCTGCTCGCCTGATTCCGGAGCAATACCGTGAGGGTCTGGAGGGCAAGACGGTAAAGGTTGATCTTGATCGTCCTATGAGTGAGATCCTCAAGCAGCTAGACCAGTATCCGGTATCCACTCGTTTGTCTCTCAGCGGTACCATCATTGTTGGTCGTGATATTGCACATGCCCGTCTGAAAGCGTTGCTGGATTCCGGTAAAGATCTACCTGATTACATCAAGGATCACCCCATCTATTATGCAGGTCCGGCCAAAACCCCAAAAGGGATGCCCTCAGGCTCCTTTGGCCCGACTACGGCAAGTCGTATGGACCCCTATGTGGACCTCTTTCAGAGCCATGGTGGTAGCATGATCATGATAGCCAAGGGTAATAGAGGTGATGTCGTGACGGAGTCATGCAAGAAGCACGGTGGTTTTTACCTAGGAAGTATAGGTGGACCGGCCGCCATCCTGGCCCAAAACTCCATCAAGGAGGTAGAGTTGCTGGAGTACCCTGAGCTTGGTATGGAGGCAATTTGGAAAATCCGTGTGGAGGACTTCCCGGCCTTTATCTTGGTGGATAATAAGGGTAATGACTTTTTCAAGCAACTCTGAAACAAGAGGACACTTCTCTCCCCTAAACGGTGTGCGGAATAGGTCCCGTGACACCATGGCGAGTAGGTGATCTTCAGATTGGAAAATACGGATACGGTGCGACTCTGACTGAGTTGCACCGTATCTTTTTGTTCTCAACCTTGTTGTCCCTGAAAACTAGTGTCCGAGCAGTCTTTTCGCATACATAGCCCCCATTATGGCTATCTTGCTTGATTATGCGTGGAGAGGGATATTGGGTATGTTGCGAAGGATTGTGTAAAGGACAATCAGAGCTAGGAGGCTTAGGATTACCCGCTTGCTATTGAGCCGATTTCTCCACTTGAGTAGCGTTGGTGAGAGGTGATAGGTATGGCCTAGTGCGAATAGTGCGAGGATGTAGGGAATGGACAGGACCATCAGGGGGTTCGCATTCAGGGCTTTGCCGAACTGTAGATTGAGTAGATAGTGTATAGCACGCTGGGAGCCACATCCGGGGCATTGCAACCCGGTGACTGTAAAAAACGGGCACTTTGGGAAAAGGATGAAGTCTTGGGGATTAAATGTCTTATAGATGATAATGAGTACAATGAAGATGAACCCTAAGCTTGCAAGTCGTACTGTCTTGAAGTGTCTTGTATTTGTTCGCATTCGTCTTGAATTTCACTGATTTATGGATTGTGAAAATATCAATGGTCAATCAGTGGATCTATTTGTGTGGATTAGACCAAAACTAATGCCAGCATAAGAATGAAATAACAGCACCACACTCCAATTGCCACAAAAAAGCTGATTATTGTCCACCTTTTTGCATCGGCTGAGGCTTGTTCGGCAGCACTATAGTTGCCCTTGTCGTAGAGGGATTCTACTCGGGTGGCATTTACTATACCGACAATACCGAAGGGCAAACAGCAAAACAGTGTGGCGAGGATCGACTCTACCAACCATGTCTTGGGTGGGTAGGTGGGGCCGGTGACGTTTTGGCTGTCACCGGTGGATGCAGAGTGTGGGGCTTGTGGAGGAGTAGGTGGGATTACCTCTTTTAGGTCCGCTACGTACTGAGCTTGCTGCCATTGCGCCATCCCTTCTGCCCATACGAGTACCTCCTTTGTGATTCCTACTCCCTTGAGCTCGTCGAGGGTTAGTGGCCCTTGTTGTTCACCATTTTTGATGTAGTAATATTTCTTTTCCATTTTGGCCTTTATGTATTTGTATTATCGGTATATGAATTTTTTCAATGCTCCTCAGGACAAAGTCACCTAGTTGCTCCACGCATGAGATATGCCGGTCAAAACAGTCTTTTTGATACTTGTTCTCAGAGTCGTTTTAACCAGTGTTATATAAGTGGTTTTGCAAATGTAACAGCTATTCTTGGTAAACACAATACTAGGCATAGGAATCCATTTTTAGTGACCTCCTAGAGGACAAACAAGGAGATTAATAAAATGCCCCACTTTTTAGACCTTAATTCCGGCTCTATTTTGGTGCTTTGCAAATAACAGAGATTCAGCGGATTGCAAAGCCCCCCTTTTTTCACGGATAGAAGCGATCTGTTTCACGGATAGAAGCGATCTGTTTCACGGATAGAAGCAAAACCCTTCACGGCTGGAAGCATTCGGACGGGTGGAAACGAATGGTTTGGCCGTAGAAGAATGAAAGTTGTTGATCCTGATGCTTTTACCTCTCTTGGCTTATTTTTTTTGAGTAAAAGTGAGCAGGACGGATCCAATCCCATCGGTGGGTTGTCCGTCCTGCTTATTTTGTCCGGTGGTGTGAGTATTACTCTTCCACGAAGGTATATTTTGCCGGGTAGTCAGCTAATGGGTACTTTGCAGAGTTGCCATCTTTCATTGTATTGTAGGCTTCGGTAAAGTACTCCTTTGGTATCATGTCGTAAACATACAGGGTAAGGGTCCTTTTTCCGTCCGCTTGCTTCCCTACTTGGAGCCCGACAACTCCCGGTCTGATGGTCCTGAAGTTGGGCGAAATGTTTTCGTTGATTCCGTTGATGGTGAATTCCACAAGGTGGTCTCCATTGCCCTCCTGAGTGATGAATTCTCTGCTAAATACGGCAGTGGTCGTACTCTGTGTAAAGTAGTGCTTGAGGCTGCTTTTGAGCTCAAAAAGGAAGTTGTAGGTCGTATCGTTGACTTTTTGGACCTTGAGGAAGTCTCCGTCCTCTCCATTGATGGGCGGGTACTTAGCGTCTTCCATCCAAGAAAAATCATCTAGGTTGAAGCTCTTGTACTTCCAGGTACCGGATGCATCTTGAGGTTCTATGGTCACGATGCATTTGCTGTCTAGTTCGTCGATAGCTATTCCGGCTCGGGGAATAATCTTGAGGCAGATTTTGTTGTGGTTGGGGTCGTATTTGAGGCGATCAAGTAGCAGAGTTGTACTCCTGTTTCTTTTTTTGACGATGGGATTGTCTGTCGTACGGATCTTGAAGTGTTCGCCCTCTATAGCAGTGCTTTGCTCGGGGTCTACTTTTACTTGGATCTCAAGGTCGCTTGTGGCTCGGAACCAGCCTCCTTTGATGTCTTTCAGCTGTATCGGTATGAGCCCGGTACGGTTCATGGTTGCTCGTCTTTCTCCAAATACGGCGATTGGGCTTCCTCCAAATACGATTGTCAGGTAGTTGATGAGTCCTTCTCGATAGCCATTGGGTACTTCTGTGATGGAGAGCAGCATATCGGTGTTGCTCTTTTGGTGGCTGTTGTTGGTGATCCGGATTGTTGCGCTTGTTTTGTCCTGTGAGAATGTGAGGACTTCCGGTGTGGCGATGTACTCATCGTTGGCCAATGGTCCGGTCAGCTCGTATCTGACCTTTACTTCTGATTTTGGAGCGACTTGTAGCTTGACGGGGATTTCGAGGGCATCTCCTACCTTGGAGATGGTGTATGAGATTTGATCTCCAGCAAAGTTTACCTGCGGACGAGGATCTATATGGTTGCGGTCGATCTTTTGACAGCTACCACATAGGATGCAGATTAGAGTGGAGATCAAGAGTAGGTTGTCGGTTTTCATAGGCGTCATGGTTACTTGGTGTTTTCGTCGTATTCCCTCTTGATTTGGTTGACGATCTCGGCCTCTTGGTCGGTCAAAGCCGGTGGATTGGGCAATTTGATGCTGACGTTATTGGAGCTTTCGATTGCAGGAGGTAGCTCATTGACACGTATGCAAGCCGTGACTCCCAGTGCAATGATTAGAGTCAGTATGATGAGTTGGGCGTTTTCTTTTATCTTTTTCATGGTCAGTGTCTTGTGTTCTATAGGTTTTAGGCTTTGGGCATACCTATGGTGTATTCGGCATACCCTTCGTTTTGGATAAGGGTTGGCTGATGGATGATGTCCTCAGGGGGAATAGGGAAGCAGTACATGAACTTTTTTGTGGTGTACTTGGCACCGTTGTAGGCTTTCCAAAACTCGGGGCTGCCGTTTCGTTTTAGCTCAAAGAAGCGATCTCCTTCCATAAAGAACTCTTTGTGTCGCTCCGCCAGTATAGCGCGAATAAGCGGGGTGAGAGGCTTGCCTGTCGCATCTTCTGTGATGAGCTCGTCACTCCAGCTGTCGGGGAGGTTTTGCATGGTCAGGGGTTGTACTCCGGTGAGGCGCGCCGCTCTCAGTGCATTGAGCATCTTGAGAGCTTGCTCGTTTTGCCCCAAGTGGTAGTGGGCTTCGGTCGCCATCAGGTGCACCTCGGCTATTCTAAAGCCAGGGAAAACGCTTTTTTTTGCGATCCTTTTTTTATCTACAGATAGCTTGTATCGTATGTCTTTGTCGCGATCCGCTGATGGAAAAAGATTGACGAACCGAGCGGATACCGGTATCTTTTTGAGTTCCTCAAATCGCTCCGTCTCCTGTGAGGACGTGGACATTTGTAGGACTTTGATGAGGACATTGCCTTTTTGGGATACTGAGCTAAGCATCTCCTTGTAGGCATCGCCCGACAAAAGCGGGTATTTGTCCAGTAGTGGTTGCGCAGTGGTGAGGACCTTGTCCCACTGTTCGGTCCAAAAGTAGAGTCGCACTAGGATACCACGTGTCACGTCCTCGGTAAAGAGAAAGTCTGCATTGTCGACATGATAGGTGAGCGCTTTGGTGAGGTCTTGCTCAATACTTTGTGCTACTGCTTGGACTGTGGTGCGAGGTGGACGAGCTTCCATATCAAACTCTTTGATCAGGGGTACTCCGGGTTGCTCCTCACCTGCCTTGAATGCCGGACTGTAGAGCCTCAGAAGCTGTAGGTAGGCAAGGCCACGCATCGTATATGCAGTGCCGAAGGCATTTCTGGAGAGATCGGTCCCATCGTTCGGCATGCCGGCGAGTACAATGTTGCAGTCTCGTATGATCTCGTAGAGTTGTTTGAAGTAGGTCGTGGTGTTGCCCCCTTGTTGGGAGAATCCCACCCACTGGTTGAGACCTACTGTGTTGCCTTTCGTCAGGGCAGACTCAAAGTCATCGGCGAATAGATCCCAGCTGAGTGTCTGAGAGGCACTGAAGATGAGCGGTTGGTTGTCTCCTTTGTCGATTTTGTTGAGACGTGTGTGCAGTATTGCCATGTGCTCCTCGACAGTCGTGGGGATTGTGAGGTCATAGGGCTTCACGTCTAGATACTTTTTGCATGAGGTTAGTCCGAGAAGGAGTATACCTAGTATTGTGAGTGTTTTTTTTGAGGTCATCATAGGCTGAGTGATAGTCCGAGGGTAAAGGTCCTAGGGATGGGATAGACGGCTCCCGGTGTCTCGGGGTCGATCCCGGGATAGTTGGTGATGATCAGGAGGTTATTTGCCTGCATGGTTGCGGATAGACTCTGAAGTCCGATCCGCTTCACCCACGGTTGGTCAAAGGTGTAGGTGGCGTAGAGGCTTCCTAGTTTTAGGTAGCTCAGGGCTTCGAGCCGAGAGGCTTTAGTGATACTCCTTGCGGTGACCATGTACTGGTCTAGCCCCATATAGGGTCCGTAGCGGTCTATGATCCTGGGGTTGCCATCAACGATTGGGTTTTCGGGGGTCCATCGGTATGCCGAGGACTTTTGGGTATTGAGGTGGTAGCTGTAGAGGTCGTTGACATAGTGTGGAATTGACTCCTTGGCTCCACTGCCCCTGCTGACGTCTTCGTAGCTGACCGGGGGGACTACTTCGTTGACCATATATCCTCCAGCAGAGAATGTCCCGCCAAGACCCGCGGTGAACTTTTTGTACGACACACTGAGGGAGTAGCCTCCGTTGAGGGGCTGTGAGTAGGTACCGATGTAGTATCGGTAGTTGTTGGCGTCTCTTCGGCCTCGTGGGGTATCCACATCAGCTCCCGGGCGTATCCGGTAGGTATATAGTCCAAGTGTGGGGTCGATGCCAATTACTTTTCCCGAAAAAATGGATCCGAGGGGATATCCCACAAAGTTTTCGGAAGTGTAGTTGGGGTTGGGGTCATCAAAGGCGGTCAGCTTGTTGTAGTTGATCCCCATGTTGGTGCTGGCATGAATACGCCAATCGTCATCTTGGTAGGGGGTGCCACTGATGGTGACTTCGATTCCTCGATTGATGATTGCCGAGGTATTGTAGTTCTGTGTCCCATACCCTGTGGTGGAGACTACAGCTACGGACGATACAGCGTCTGTGGTGTATCGGTCGTAGGCCTCAATGGATACCTGTAGTCGGCTTGAAAAAAGACCTAGGTCCATCCCGACTTTTGCATCTCTAGTCTTTTCCCACCTGAGTTTGGGGTTGGGGGGAGTCGCTATTTGCCCCATGCGGTAGGAGCCGTGTGTTGTGGCCCTCAATGTCGGCAGGTAGCGCATGACTAGCTGTGGGTGTACACTCCTATTGACCCTACCGGTGTACCCTCCAGCGAGCCGTATGGTGAGCTGAGAAAGGTAGGGCTGTAGCCTTTTCATGAAAGCTTCCTCATCGGCATTCCAAGCAAGCCCGATTGATCCGGTAGGATTGAATTGCTCTTTGCTACCAAAGTTGTTGGACCCATCTGTGCGTGCAGTCAGGCTGACTACATACCGGCCACGATAGGAGTAGTCGGCTGATAGGTAAAAGGAGGCAAAGGTGTTTTCCAATCTTGATTGCCCCGATAGAGCATCCATGATGGTGGCCATCTTTTTTAGGTCAGCCTCCTTGTCCGCTCCTGCATCGAGTAGGAGGGGAGTGGATGAGTTGCCGGTTTTTGGGTCGTAGCCGTATCGCTTTTCGTAAATGCTTTTGGCGTACTGCGAACGGATCTCTGCACCGATGAGTGAACTCAGGACGTGGTGATGGTTGAAGGTCTGAAAGTAGTTGACCTGACCACGCAACATATAGCTCAGACTGCTGGAGGCACGCTGAGTGATCGACCCATACATCCGTTTGCTGGCGTTGTTTTTTTCGTTTTCAAATGGGCGGTCCTCAAACGCTGCTTGTGTCTCTTCGCCAAGGATATTGTCCGACATGGTGTTGGAATAACCGATGGCGACAATCCCATTGAACGAAAGATGGTCCGTGATGTTGTAGTTGAGATTTCCTCTGATGTTGCCACGTAGATCTTTTGACTCCGAGCTGCTTTTCTCCATTTCTCGGAATATGTTGAATCCATTGGGGCTGATTGATTTGTAGGACTTGTAGTCGTTGTTGCCCGAAAGGGAGTTCCAGGTTGCATCCGGCCGGTACTCCCCATTGTCCATATATGGGCGTTCGTACGGATTTGCAAAATAGGCGTATCGGAATGGATCTGTTTGCCCTCCGTAGCTGTGGGCATTGCTGTGCGAAAGGTCGGAGGAGAGTGAGAGCTTTAGCTTGTCTGTTGGCGTGTTATCCAGTTTGAGGCTAAAGGTGATTGACTCTGCATCGGTCCTTTTTACCAGTCCGTTGTTTTTGTTGTAGCTGAGAGAGGAGTAGTACTTGTTTTTGGCACTTCCTCCGCTGATGGATACATAGTGGGTGTGCGAGAGGGAGGACCTGAATAGTTCTCTAAACCAATCCGTGGAGGGGCCGTTGCCAATCTCCTCTATTGCCTTCTCCCTCTGCTCAGGTGTCATGTGTTGGTATTCACCCAGTCCTTTTCGGATCGCTCCTACCACACCTATGGCCGGGAAGTATGGGTGCTGAGACTCGATCAGTGGCTTTGAAAACTCATCCCAAAGTTCTTTCTCAAAGTTGATTTTTTCTCTTGCGGTCATCAAGTTGGCATCTCTGGGAGGAGCGGCCGTGAGCGTAAGGTTGGAGGAGTAGTTGAGCCGGATGCGGCCTTCGCTACCCCGCTTTGTTGTTACCACGATCACACCACCGGCGGCTTGTGAGCCATATATGGCTGTGGCGGATGCATCCTTGAGAATGGATATACTTTCGATATCCCCGGGTGGAATGCTCCCTAGTCCGTTCATGAAAATGTCGCTAAAGTCTCCCGCCTTTAGCTGAGGCTTGTTTGGAGTATTGGGTATGGCATTTTGCATAGGCACACCATCGATCACCCACAGGGGCTCGGTGTTTCCGGTGATTGAGTTGGTGCCACGTATCTTTATTGATCCTGTCTCTCCGGGTTTGCCACTAATCGCCTTGACATCCACACCGGCTACCTGACCTTTTAGCAATAGGTCTACCGATGCCGTGGGTGGCTGAAACTTGATGTCCTCAGCTTTGATGACCGAGACGGATCCGGTAGTTCTTTTTTTCGTGGTTGTCGCATATCCGGTCGAGACCACTTCGCCAAGTATTTCGGCATTTTCTCGCATCACAATATCTCGTGCAATGTCCTCTGTCACGGTCATCGTGATGGTTTTCATCCCGGTGAAGCTGATGGTCACCTTGCTTCCTTTTGCCGCCGTGATTGTGGCATGCCCGTCAAGATCTGTAATAGCTCCTTTCGTAGCTCCTACAACCTTTACGACAGCGCCGGTCAGTGGTGTTCCGGTGTTGTCTAGGATCCGGAGCCGAAGCGTGTGCTGTGCCACTTGTGCCAGCACTTCGGGAACCATAGCCCCATCAATGACCGGAGCCACCAAGAGCACGCTGAGCAATAAAATCAGTCTTTTCATTTACTTGGTTGTTTATTTGTGAAGTATGATGTCTGTATGTCTCTCGTCAATCCCCAACAAGTTTTTCAAAAAAAAGTACTTGATCTTGTTGAAGTAGTATGGGCTGTCTAGTTCGTGGCTTTTGCCAGGCAGTACGACCATCTCAAAGTTTTTCCCGGCCTTGATCAGTGCATCTGCCATCCTCAGAGTGTTGGAGGGCGGTACATTCTTGTCCTCGTCTCCTGTCATGAGCAGCAGTGGCCCACTTAGGCGATCCGCCAGCTCTACCGTTGTGGGTATCCGGGTCCTAAAGGAGACCGATCCGTCCGGGCGGTGGATCTCTTGTACCCCATGGAAGCTCTCTCCCCACCACCGTATGTAGATGTTGTTGTCGTAGTTGCCACTGGCGGCCACGCAGGCTTTGTAGAAGTCGGGGTAGGTGAGCATTGCTGTCAGTGCCTGAAATCCTCCGCCCGAGTGTCCATAGATACCGACCCTCTCTAGGTCAATGAATGGATACTTATCGGCCAGTTGTTCCAGTGCAAACTTGTTGTCTTCCAGTGGATAGTCTCTCAGATTTCCGTGCCCGTAGGTATAGAAGTCGTGCCCCCTATATGGAGAGGACCCACGGGATGGTACTTGTACGACAATAAATCCAAGCTCGGCCAATGACTGGTTAGCATTCTCGTCAAGCGTGAACTCCAGTGGCATCAAGTCTGTCTGTGGCCCTGGGTAGACGTAGGAGATTACGGGGTATTTCTTGGATGGATCGAGGTCGGACGGGGTGTACATGATACCATATAGATAGGTTTCGTCGTCTTTTGCCAAGCATGAGAAAAGTGTGGGTTTTACCCAGCCTGCCTCTAGTGCGTCCTGCTCAGAAAGGCGGTAGATTTCTTTTGGAGTGGAGATAGTCGGCCTGAGTCTCATGATGCTGTAGCTCGGTGGTAGATCCATGCGTGAGCACTTGAGCAAGCCATAGTCCCCACCATCGGACAGGGTGAGGTCGTATGCTCCATCGTTGCCCGTGATTGCCTTTTCTCCTTGTCCATTCATTGGTACAATGAAGTACCGCTTGTAGTATGAATTGTCCGCTTGTTTTCCACCGTACCCCTCCATGATGAAGTCCTTCTCGCGCATCTGTACCACTCGACCGGCTACGAGTGCCGGATCGTGTGTGAGTTGTCGGAGTAGCTTCCCTGTGGTGTCGTAGAGGTAGTATTTGCCATAGCCATCGCGATCGCTCCACCATAGGATTTGGCCACCGCTGAGTATTTGGTAGTCAAAAAGCACTAGGTTGTAGATGGGCTTTGCCTCCTCGCTGATCAGTGTGTACACCTGACCATCGGGCAGGTTGACCTTGCAGAGTTCTATCCGATCCTTGGGACGTGAAGTGCGTAGCAGATAGAGTACACTATCCGAGCGAAAGGGGGCCAAGCTGACCTCTTGGTCTGTAAAGTGCTCGATTGGGAGGTACTGGCCACGTTGTGTCTTTCGGTTGTAGCAAAAGAGGCTCTGCCGTGGGGCATTTGATTCGCCGGGCATTGGCATCTGAAAAGTCTCCACCCTTGGTCGACCTTTGGTGATTGAGTGAATAAGACCTATAGGCTTACCAGCCTCTTCTTTTGTCACCAGGTGTACATACACGTCTCCGCACCAAAATCCCGCCGCCGGTCGGATCCTATCTCCATTGCGTATGGTAGTCCGAGTCGGATCCCAGCCCTCCACCGGTACTGTGTCTCGTTCGCTTTTCTTGCAGAGTAGGAGGCGATCTCCTCTTTGGAGCATGGTCAGCTCGCCATCGGTTGTGGTGTTGGTGTATCGGTCGGCAGGGTCGGTGGTGTCGAACCTGGTGACCGCCGGATAGCTCCTCGTGCTTTTGGATAGCCGGCCACTCCTCCGATTGTACTCCAGCACGTTTCCACCGTACTTCAGTAGGATCCGCCTAAAGTTGCGATCCAGCGGATGGACGTTGTACAGCCTAAAGTCTCCCTTATCCAGCTCCTTGCCGGTAATGGCACGATAGTCGGTGGCAAATGTGTCCAGGTCCTTGATCAAAAGCTCCGACCGACCGCTCTTGGTGTTGACCAGATAGTGATCCACTCGGCCCGAGTGACGGACGTGGTAGTACATATATGGTGTGCCATTGATCCATCGAGGATGGATATAGCTGTCGGGCATGACCGCTTTTACACGGGGCGCAGACTTGGCCTCGACCCTATCCCAGTCTACGAGTTGCGCCTCCAAGGGGAGCGTCAGTAGTATGAGCGATACTGCACCGACAAGGACTCTACCGATTTGTGACATTGTGAAAAAAACCTTTGTTTAGCTTGTAGCAAAGATAGTTTCTTTTTTTTAATATCTAGACTACTTTGTCTTCCAATTTGTTGTGATTCTCTCATTTTCTTGTCAAATTCATTTTCGCTCGTCCGTAAACAAGGGGTGCCCAAGTCCAATTGTGTGAATGCTTGGGCTTTACGAAACAAAAACGGCATTCCAACGGTCCGCCTTGCCCATTTTACCCCGCCGACACCGCACCTGCACTATTTGCTCCTTTTGTGAAATGACAGAGGTTTTCCCTAAATTTGTCCCGTTGCTAATCACTTAGAACAGAGAAAAACTATGGCATACGGATTACTAAAAGGGAAGAGAGGGATTATCTTTGGCGCACTCAATGAGCACTCCATCGCCTGGAAGGTCGCTGAGCGCGTCTGCGCAGAAGGTGCAAAAATCACCCTCTCCAATACTGCCGTGGCACTGCGTATGGGCCAACTCGATGCGCTAGCCGAAAAAGTCGGGGCCGAGGTGATTCCCGCCGATGCCACCTCTGTTGAGGACCTTGCCAAGGTCTTTGAGCGGAGTAGGGAGGTACTAGGGGGCAAGATTGACTTTGTGCTGCACTCCATCGGCATGAGCCCCAACGTCCGCAAAAACATCCCCTACACCGAGCTAAACTACGGCTATCTATCCAAGACACTAGATATCTCGGCCATCTCTTTTCACAAAATGCTCTCAGTGGCCTATCAGCAAGACGCCCTCAGCGAGGGGGCTTCCGTTTTGGCCCTCTCGTATATTGCCGCCGAGCGTGCATTCGTCGGGTACAGCGATATGGCTGATGCCAAAAGCCTGCTCCAGAGCATCGTCCGGAGCTTCGGACTTATCTACGGCAAAGAAAAAGGAGTCCGCATCAATACCATCTCGCAGTCACCCACACCTACGACTGCAGGCAGTGGCGTGAGTGGCATGGAGCGACTGAGGCACTTCGCCGAGAAGATGTCTCCCCTTGGCAACGCATCGGCAGAGGATTGCGCCGACTACTGCGTCACCCTCTTCTCCGACCTCACACGCAAGATAACCATGCAAAACCTCTACAGCGATGGGGGCTTTTCGAGTGTCGGCATGAGTGTGGATGCCCTTGAGCAGTATGTCGGATCTGAATATACCCCCATGGACGGTGCACTCTGAGAGAACCCCGCAACAAAGCAAAACAATCAAATCATAAAAATAAACAGAAGAAACTATGAGAAAAGTACTATACATGCTGGCAACAGCACTATGCCTGACACTGGCAACAAACGCCAACGCACAAGACAAAAAAGCCGTCATCAACCTCCCGGTGACTGAGTACGACTTTGGCACCATAAAAGAGGCAGACGGAAAGGTGAGCCACGTCTTTGAGATCAAAAACGTAGGCAACGCACCATTGGTCCTGACACGTGTGATGAGCCCATGCGGGTGCACCGTGCCATCCTACAGCAAGGAGCCCGTGGCACCCGGCAAAAGCACCAAGCTGACCGTAACCTACGACCCGGCCGGCCGTATCTATCCTTTTGTCAAGACGATATCTATCTACAGCAACGGTAAGGAAGGCCCGGAGGTCATCACTATCAAAGGCGAAGTAGTCCGCTGATCCCGCTATGAGGCGAAAAAGAGTGACCCCCCTCGGTCTCTGGCAAATCGCTCAGAGCAAGATGAAGCCTATTCATCTTGATGAGGTCGCACGCTACGCCAAGTACTTCAGCGAGCAGTCTTTTGGGAAAAAGTTGAGAATCGTCGGACGATCCCTTGGCGAAAACATCCTGTTGCCTGTCCTGAGGACCTACTTTGTCCTAAAGTCGCCCCAGACCTCAACGAAAGAAAAACTGTTTTTGCTGGGAGCGCTTGGCTACTTTATCCTCCCACTGGACCTCATTCCGGACTTTCTGCCCGGACTTTTGGGCTTCACCGATGACCTAGTCGTCATCACGCTAGTGCTCAAGCACCTGAAGGACGCCCTGACACCGGAGATTGAGCAAAAAGCACATCAAGCCTACCGCCGTATCATCAGGCCCTGTGCCGGCAAAAGCCCCATGACTGACTAGAGCCTACCGCAGGCCAAAACGCCATACAGCCTGCCGTAATTCAATAGAAGTGGAGGGTGTGAAAAGGTCAATCCTTTTTGCACCCTCCACTCTTTTTGGACTTTTATCCCCCGCCGCCACCCGCACACAAGAAAAAAGACTCCTCAAGAATCCTTTTTTCCTCGGAGAAAAAGTCGGCAAGGGTGGAGAAAAAGTTGCTTATCTCTAGGGAAAAGATAAAATCACAATGTGATTTCTAGAAATCACATTGTGACGCGAATAAATCACAATGTGATTTGAATAAACCACACTGTGATTTCAAGTTTTACGACCGGGGAAAATGGTTTGGAAGTACATAGGGAGGACTTTATAACCATTGCGGTGGACTTTGAGACCGGTCCGAGTACAAAGAAAGTTTCCTCGGAGGAGACCGGTGTCTTCCCCGAGGAAACTTCTTTTCAGTAGAGGCTGTGGGGCCTCCTATGATCTGCCGGAGAGGGTCAGAAGCTGAGTGTGACGGTCGTGGCAAGAGAGTGCCGGACTTCCCGCATTGCCCCACCTGTGACGCTTGGGAGTTTGGTGTCGGGTAGTGCGGGGTAGGGATAGACTCCTTCTTTTCGGATGCTATATACGTATGCCAGATCCACGGTCAGGCTCCCGACGCGGACCCCGACCCCGGCAGATGCGGTTTGGTAGTTGCGTGCCAGTGTGTAGTCGAGGATCATGCCGGAGGCACTGTACTCGCTTTGGATGGTATTGCCACTACCGGGCTTGATTGCTCGGTCCTTGATACCACTCCCGGTGTAGCTGTAGCCGGATCTCAGGGTGAGCCAGTCGAGAGGTTTTAGCTCGAGAGCAATGCTGTGGCGCAACTGGGGGCCAAAGTATTGGTTGTTTAGCCGAGTGACATCCTCGAGTGCGTCATGGGAGTTTTCACCCGGGAGCATGTACTTGGCACTCCCAAGGTTTCGGTAGGTGAGATCGTAGGTGATCATGCCGTACTGATCCAAAAAGACCATGCCACTGAGCGTGAGCTTGCCCGGTAGCCACATTTCGTAGTCGGAGGTGAAGTCTCCTCCGGTGTCATAGACGAATGTCTTGTCTTTGGGCTCCTCGAGCAGATCGTTGTAGTAGGAGGCGGAGGCACTGTAGGTCTCGGTGTAGCGGGCGTATTGAGGGAGGAGGTAGGAGATGCCCACTCGCCCGTAGTCGCCGATTGCGAAGAGGGCTCCCAGGTTTAGCCCGATGGTCCTGCCGGTAACGTTTAGGTTGTTGTCGTACGTGATACCCTGCCTGTTTTGTTTGTGTTTGTTTTTGAAAAAGAAGTCTTCGGAATACTCGGAGTGACGTCGGTAGGTACTCCCGGTGGATCGCAGTGTGGCCCCAAAGAAGTAACGGTCGTCGTAGCCGATCCCGAGGTTGAGGTCTAGAGAATTTTTGCCACCGGCCTCTTTCACAGTCAGTTGGGAGACTTGTGGTAGTAGAAAGATCTGGTCGCTTTGCTCCGCCTCTTTTTCCCAGACCCAGGTGTTTGGCCGGTAAAATTTTTTGGGTTGTCCAGCGATATTTCCCTCGATGAGGCCGGCATTGAGTCCCAAGACGATGCTTTGGTTGAGGGGCTGGAGTCGTGGGTCGTACGTGTCGGTGTGCATGTAGCGGTCGAATGGTTGGCCACTCTGCATTGCTTTTATGGTCAAGTAGTCGGTGATGCTGGAGGCGGGGAGGGGCATCAGTAGGGTGTAGTTGCGCTTGTGGTTGTAGTCTTTGTTGTAGATGAGCCCCCAGTTGATGCGTAAAGGCTGATCGGAAAACTCCACACCGGACCCGATGTAGGCGAGGTGGTTGAAGTCGGAGAAGCCGTAGGTGGAGGTGTGGTTTTTCGCCACCTCCTTGTTTCGAAAGTCGACAGAGTTGCTGCCGAATCCTCCATCAAGACCCAGGGAAAATGCGCCTTGGTAGTAGAGTACGCTACCGGCAGGGTTGATCCATATAGCTGTGGGGTCTGCCCCGAGTGCTCCTACGGCATCGCTCATGGCTCTTGCTCGTGCTGTCCCGTGGATGCCCTCCAGGCTGTTGCGATAGCCATCGGAGGGGGATTGCGCTTGTGCTCCGATAAGTGGTAGCGATCCTAGGAGCAGGGTCGCCAAAAGTAATTGATATCCTTTAGTCATGGTTAGGTCCTTTCGTTTGTAGTTAGCTGATGAGCAAGGAGGCTCTGGGTCCGATCCCGGAGTCGTCTTGCATCCCGGTAGGGGGCTGGTGCGGTGTCCCTTTTGGTGCGGAAGGTTCCACACTCCACCGATCACCGGCGGCGTCCTCCGGATCCGTAGGTCCCGGTGTTGTAGGGGTTGGTAGTCCTTGTCGGAGTGGATCGTGTGACAGAGCCACCACTGTCGGTCGAGCGTGTGGGGGTGTAGCTGCGTGTGGGAGTGTAGCTTTCGTTCCAGCGCGAGTTGGTACGTGTCTCATAGCTGTCGTAGCGTCCTCCTCTGCTGTCGTAGTCTCCCCTGCTGTAGTCGGGTACAGTGGCTGTGGCTCGTGTGCGTACAGCTCGTTCGGTCCGTCCTAGGTTGCCACCGTATTGCTCAAAGTCCTGTGAGTAGCGTCCGGAGGCACGCCCGTAGGCATTGTATCTTCGCTCTACGCGTGTGGACGGGTAGTTGCTGCCGTCGTAGTAGCCCTGTAGGTAGCCTCGGTCGTAGCTGTGGTAGGGAGTGTCCCAACCATAATAGGAGTAGCCCCATCCTCCACCATAGTACCTCGGGCTATACCAGCCGTCGTAGTACCATGGGTCGTACCAGCCACCGTAGTATCTCGGGCCATACCAGCCACTGTACCAGGGGTCATACCAGCCACCGTAGCACCAGGGGTTGTACCAGCGGCTATATCTCCACGACGCTCCATAGTAGGGATAGGTGTTGATCTGGATATTCACTCCGTTTTGCCAGTCTCTGCCGTAGTAGGAGTTGGTCCAGGGATCGTAGTCCATGTCGTCCAAGATATAGACACGATCCACATTGTTGAGGACAATGGAGTTGCCTGAGTTTTCGCCAAATCTCCGCAGACGCTGAGTGTACTTGCCTCCTTTCGGGCGAGCGGTGGTGCCCTCCAGTTCATCTAGATTGTCCTCCATTTGCTCGACCGTGACTTTCATACCTCGTCGGTTGTACCAGTCGCTGATCTTTTCTTGTTCGGACTGTAGTTTTTCGTACTCAGCCTTTTGTTGCTCTCTTTGTTTTTGGAGGCGGGCAGATCGTTCGGCCCTTGCCTTTTTCTCCTGCATACGATACTCTCGTGCCTTGGAGGGGGTCAGGTAAGCGTTGTCTTGCGCACTTGCCATCTGTCCGAAGAGGAGCAGTACCACAGTGAGTATGCTGGTCGATATAGTCCATCTGAGTGTTTTCATATCTTTTATTCCTCCTAGTTTTTCATGTATGTGTCCATCTTCTCAAGTGAAAGGTACGCAAATATTCTTGAAGTCCTGTGTTTGTAGTGTTTTTTAGGAGGAAAGTTTGCGTTTTTGCCTTTTTTTGTTTTTGGATTCTCTGTGGATTGGACCTGATCTCTCTCTTCCGCAACTGTTTCATTCGCCATCTCTGTCTACTCCTCCAGTTAATTGTGCCAATAACTAAAAAATGGTAGATTTGCGTTGCTATAAGAGAAGGGTAATTCTTGGTCTTTCGACCGCTGGGAATCTCCCCTCTGTTTTTTTTGAAAAAAGTGCGTTGGGCATGACTTCACTTGCTCGCTAGTGTCTGCAGGGTCCTATGATATGAGAAATGTCTCGGACGTACGCTCTTGTAGCTGTTGTTAGGAAAAAAAAGAAATCGCAACATCGGTCTCGGACCGAATATTTTATTACTATTATTTTTGATTTATGGATTGGTTACAGGAGCTTTTCCTCGGTACCGGAGTGGCACACTCGTTGATCTTGATTGCCTTGACGGTTGCTTTGGGGATAATGCTCGGAAAGATTAAGGTTTTTGGCATCTCTCTTGGTGCAACGTTCATTCTATTTGTGGGCATCTTCTTTGGAGAGATGGGCATGTCCTTGGACCCACACCTGATGCACTTCTGCAAAGAATTCGGCCTGATACTTTTCGTCTACTCTATAGGACTTCAGGTGGGGCCGAGCTTTTTCTCAAACTTCAAAAAGGAGGGGATGACCCTCAATATGCTTGCGGTCTTGGTCGTGGGCTTGGGTGCACTGATCACAGTGATACTCTACGAGGTTACCGGCTTGCCTATCCAGACCCTTGTGGGAATCATGAGCGGTGCCATCACAAACACCCCCGGACTCGGTGCGGCTCAGCAAGCATTTACCGATATCAAAGGGGTGGACGACCCATCTATCGCTCAGGGCTACGCCGTAGCCTATCCTTTGGGTGTGATCGGTATCATCCTGACCATTATTTTGATCCGGGTGATTGCCCGAGTCAACCTCAGAACGGAGGAGGATCGCCTTGCGGAAGCAGCCGGTGACTCGGAGGTAACCACTGTCCCCCTCTCTGTGGAGATAGAGAATCCGGCACTGAATGGTGCCAAAGTGTCGGATCTGGCACACACGCTTGAGGGACGCAGGTTCGTGGTCTCTCATATATGGAAAAAAGAGTCCAATGAAGTCAGCACAGTGGATGCAGACACGATGCTAATGACCGGTGACCGTATCTTCGTGATCATCCATAAAGATGACGTGGAGCCCTTTACGATGACCGTGGGACATGAGGTCGTGATGGATCGCAAGCAGTGGACGCCAAAAGACTCCAAGTACATCAGTTGCAAGCTACTGGTGAGCAACAAGCAGATCACCGGCAAGCAACTGCAGCAACTCAATCTGCGTGCGATCTATGGGGTCAATGTGACGCGTATCACTCGATCCGGTATGGATATCGTAGCCGCACCGGGGTTGAGACTCCAGTATGGAGACAAGCTGACAGTGGTGGGAAGCGACTCCGCTATCCAGAAAGTGACTGACCTGATCGGCAACTCCGAAAAACACCTACATGAGCCCAATCTGTCAAGTATCTTTATCGGAATAGCTCTCGGTATTTTCTTCGGTTCTGTGCCGATAATGTTCCCGGGCATTCCACAGCCTATCAAACTCGGTATGGCTGGAGGACCACTGATTGTGGCGATCTTGATGTCTGCATACGGGTACAACCATTTGGTCAGCTACACGACGCTTTCGGCCAACCTGATGTTGCGCGAGGTGGGGCTTTCCCTCTTCTTGGCCTGTGTGGGTATAGGTGCAGGAAATGGCTTCTTGGATACAATGATACACCAAGGTGGGCTCGCTTGGGTCTGCTACAGCATGATGATCACCATGCTGCCCATACTTATTGCAGGGTTGATTGGTCGATTTGTCTTCAAGATAGACTACTTCACACTAGCCGGTATGATCGCCGGTAGTACGACCGACCCCCCTGCACTGGGCTATGCCAATACCCTGTCCGACACAGACGCTTCATCGGTAGGATATGCCACAGTCTATCCTCTGACGATGTTTTTGAGAGTGGTCACTGCGCAACTCATGATCATATTCTTACTATAAATTGTGTCGGGTTCGCCAAATTTTTGGCATCTTGGTCAAAGTAATTTGTTCACCAAAACCCAAAAGAAGAAAACCAATATGGCAAAGTACAGTGCAGTGGAAATCAACCAAAGGCTTGCCCGACTGGGGCGAGTTGTCGGCGAACCGACCATGAATGGCGGAGTAAAGGCTGCCAGAATCCTAATGGGTGTCAACCTTGTCGTAGGATTTGCTATCGGCTATGCGGTAGCCACACTCTGCAATAGCCGAACACACTAACGTTCGTTTTTACGAAGAATAAAGAGAGAGGGTGTGCCGAAACAGCGATTTCGGCACACCCTTTTTGTTGTCTTCTTTTTTCAAAAATCAGCTTTCCTTTTACCCTCTGAAAAGGTCTGATTTTTGCCTGCTTGTAATCTCCAGGTGAACAGCCATCTACAGACGTCCTGTTTTTTACGGATAGAAGCGTTTGGTTTCACGGATAGAAGCAAAACTTTTCACGGATAGAAGTAAATGCTTAGACGGATAGAAGTGAAAAATAGCCCGAAGTTTTCAACGCTTTTGTACCGGTTTTTGTCGTGTTTGTATGGCCTTTAGTTCTAGCAAGGTGTACTTGGATTATCCTAGCGCTTTGTAACCTTGGCGGAAGTAGTCTCTGTGGTAGTCGCTCGGTCGGAGAATTTCGTTTTCGCGACAGACGAGGTCTAGATCTAGGGCCACTTCGTCCTCTCCGTGGACTCTTCCGGCTTGTTTTTCAATACCTTTTAGCTCAAGTTGGAGGGCTTGTGGTTCTTTGTCGGAGTGTAGCTCCGCAACCGTATTGAGGTACTTGCGCTCTGTTCCCTTGGTGTCTATGGTGTAGTAAAATGGAGCCAGTCGTATTTTTTTGCCGTAATGGTCGGTGAGGAGTTTCCTTATTTTGTACTCGGAGTTGAGTAGGGTACTTCCTACGCCGATGTAGTAGCGTGGGGTGAGTTTGCGTGGAAGCATGATGGCAAGCATGACTCCTCTGATGAGTAAGTAGGTGACGAATGCAAACCAGAGTGCATTGTTGGGGTCTTGGAATGGCAGGGTGAGGTTCAGCGCAAAAAAGACACCCACTGCGACAAACATGCTGATCATCATTTGCCTAGTGGCAGTGAGTCCGACATAGACACCATCCATGAGGAATGCGAGGAAGCCTGTGAGTGGCAGAAGATAGACCCAATCAATGTAATGCAGAGCAAGGTGCCGAGCATCGGGAAGGTCCGTGAGGAAATATATAAAGTGTCTGCCTCCTAGATAGTAGATGAGCGCCACAAGTAGTGCCAGCCCCAATCCCCATACCATGAGTATGCGTATGGCTTGGAGGAGCTTGGTGCGATCTTTCCTACCATAGGCTTGTCCGACAATAGCCTCGGCGGCATAGGCAAACCCATCAATGAAGTAACTAAAAATGGTGGAAAATTGTAGGAGCAGAGCGTTGGTCGACAAGGTCAGTGTCCCCATCCTGGTACCGGCTGCTGTGAAGTAAAAGGCGACAAAGGCCAAAAGCATTGTCCGGATTAGGATGTGAACGTTTGTGCTAAAGTACTTCCGGATTCCGACCTTTAGTTCCGTCCATGAGGTCGGAAGTGTGGCTTTTTGTCCTCTCAGGAAAAGTCCATACGCACCGGCCAATAGGAGCAATGCACCAAGCCACTGTGCTACCACAGTCCCAATGGCAATCCCCACGATCCCGTAGTTGTACACGATTACGAGGAGTGCAGATATCAGGATATTGGTGATATTGGTGATGATGCTTACGATCATAGGGTACCAGGTGTTTTGCATCCCAATGATCCAGCCATTGAGGGCATAAGTGCCTAGGATTGCCGGTGCTCCCCAGATGACAATTTGGAAATACTGTGTGGCATAGCCAACAACCTGTGGATCGGGTTGGAGCACCCCTAGTAATACCTCGAGTGCATGCGAGCGTAGAGCCAGTATGAGGAGGCCGAATGATAGGGCGATGCCCAGTGACTGGGCTAGATTGCGCCCCATGGCACTCTTGTCCTCGGCTCCATTGGCCTGAGCCGTTAGGCCTGTAGTCCCCATCCGGAGGAAACTGAAGTTCCAATAAATGAGGTTGAAGATCGTAGAAGCGACAGAGACACCACCTATCGCGCCAATATCACTGAGGTGTCCGGCCAACGCCAAGTCAATGATCCCCAGCAGTGGTACGGTGATGTTGCTGAGAATATTGGGTAGCGCAAGCTTGAGGAGCCTTTTGTTCAGGACTTCTATTTGTGTGGACATGCCGGCTTTTCTAGCAGTGAGCTGTCGCCATAGCTGAGGAAGCGATAGTTGTGCGTGAGAGCGTACTGGTATATTTTTCGCCAATCCTCACCAACAAGTGCAGCGACCAGTAGGAGTAGTGTAGAGTGTGGCTGATGAAAATTTGTCACCAGCTTGTCGACCAAGCGGTACCGAAACCCCGGCTCTATGATCAATTGGGTCGAGCCGACCACATCTTCCCCATTGTCCAGTGCTTTTAGTGCCTCCAATAGGGTTAGATCCTCGTAGGACACGCTGTAGGGTGCCCACTGTCGGACGTAGTAGGGGTTGTCTGTCTTGCGAAGGACATTTGCCCCCATGTAGTACAAACTCTCGAGAGTGCGGGTAGAGGTTGTACCAATGGCCGTAATGGATTTCCGGGCTTCCACTTGTCGTATGATGGTCCGGAGTGTCTCTGAGGGGACGTGGACCACCTCGGAGTGCATCTCGTGACCTCCCATGGTTTCACTCTTGACGGGTTTGAATGTCCCAGCCCCGACATGCAATGTCACTTTGGCAGTCCGGATGCCTTTGCCCTCCATCTCCTTGAGGACCCTTTGGGTGAAGTGTAGTCCGGCCGTCGGTGCGGCGACCGACCCTTCGTGCTTTGCATAAACAGTTTGGTAAGTCTGTAGATCGCTCTCTTCTGTTGACCTATGCAGATAGGGCGGGATCGGCAGTTCGCCAATACTCTCCAGTATTTCTCCAAAGGTGAGGTCTGTATCCCAGCAAAATTTTATGTACTGAGAAGATGTCGTGTCGTTGGGCAGACGTTCTGCGCGAAGTATGGTGCCATCAGGGAGGGTGCGGCTGAGGGTCTGCTCTTTCCACCTGCGAGCGTTGCCGACCATACAGTGCCAAGTCGTCTCTCGTTTGCTGCTAAGTGCCTGCTCGTATACATTCGGAACAATGGGATCAAGGCAAAAAATCTCTATACGACTGCCGGTCTCTCGATAAAATGTGAGTCGGGCTTGGATCACTTTTGTGTCGTTCATCACGACAAGCGTGTCTGCAGGAAGTAGTGAGGGAAGGTCAATGAAGTGATGCGTGTCTATGTCGCCATTTGCGTAGTGGAGCAAAAGACTGGAGTCTCGATGCTCCAGTGGATATTTGGCGATCTTGTCTTCCGGAAGGTGGTAAGTGTAGTCTGAGATTTTTATGTCCTTGTAGTCCATGAAATGGCCGAGTTTATTTTTTGGATAGGTTCTTTCGGTGTGCTTCTTTCTGATGAGCCACGGCTTGTTTTCGGGCTATGGCTTTTTGTTCCAGCGCTGTCAGTTTGCTCGTATTGCCTAGTTTTGCCTGTAGTTCAAAAAGGTAGTCGCGTTGCTGTGCTGCGGAGACAAAGTCGAGTGCCTTTGCAGCGGACTCCATGGCGGCTCTTGTGCTTATGATCTGCTCCTCCAGTGTCTGTGCGTCCATGAGGTCCAGGCTTTTTTCCGCCGCCCTTATCTTCTCTTGCTCAATCTTGTATTCTCGAGGCTTCGGAGCTTGTAGGTCTCTGCTTGGTCCTGTCAGGTCCAGTATGGAGGCACTCTTTTTGATGATCTGCTTGGGGGTGATGCCATGGGCCTTGTTGTAGGCCAGTTGCTTGGTGCGTCTTCGCTCCGTCTCATCGATCGTCAGTTGCATGCTGGCGGTTATTTGATCTGCGTAAAAGATGACGAGCCCGTTCAGATTCCTTGCGGCTCTCCCTGCTGTCTGGGTGAGTGAGCGGTGGTTGCGCAAAAAGCCCTCCTTATCTGCATCAAGGATAGCCACAAGCGACACCTCCGGTAGATCCAATCCCTCTCGCAACAAATTCACCCCCACGAGGACATCAAATTCTCCGGCACGTAGTGACTCCATGATCTCAACTCGCCGGATTGTAACAACCTCGCTATGGATATACTCGGTCTTGATTCCCATCTCTGCCAGATGCTCTGCCAGCTCTTCGGCCATCCGCTTGGTCAGGGTGGTCACGAGCGTCCGTTCGTTCAGCTCTATCCGTTTTTGGATCTCTTCCACCAGGTCGTCGATCTGGTTTTTGGTCGGGCGGACCTCTATCCTTGGGTCCGGCAATCCTGTCGGGCGTATGATCTGCTCTACGATGACCCCGCCACTTTGCTCCAGCTCATAGTCTGCCGGAGTCGCGCTGACGTATATGACATTATTGGTGAGCCTTTCAAACTCTCCAAACTTTAGTGGTCGGTTGTCAATCGCAGCCGGCAACCTAAAGCCATAATTCACCAAGTTTGTCTTTCTCTTGAAATCGCCTCCATACATACCTCTCACCTGAGGGATCGTGACGTGACTCTCATCAATGACCATCAGGTAGTCCTCCGGAAAGTAGTCCAGTAGACAGAAAGGACGTTCGCCGGGACTTCGTCCGTCAAAGTATCTGGAATAGTTTTCAATGCCGGAGCAATAGCCCACCTCTTGGAGCATCGCCAAATCGTTATTGACCCTTTCGCTGAGGCGTTCGGCTTCTGCGACCTGTCCCAGTTTGAAAAAATAGGCAGTCTGTTGCTCGAGATCGTACTTGATCATCTCGACGGCACGCGCTGTCTGCTCCTTTGTCGTGACAAAAAGATTGGCAGGATAAATATGCACCTCGTCCAGCTTGTCTGTGACCTTGTAGGAGAGGGGTTCAAAAGCGGATATGCGATCAATCTCGTCATCCCAAAACTCAACACGATAGGCCACTCCCTCATAGCCCTCAACGGCCGGAAAGATATCCAAGGTATCTCCTTTTACCCGAAAGGTGCCGGGCCTAAAGTCGGAGTTGCTGTTGATGTAGTACGCATTGACTAGTTCTCGCAAGAGATCGTCGCGATCAATGCGTTTGCCACAAGTGATGACGACTCGCTTGGAGACAAAGTCGGAAGGGTTGCCCATACCATAGATGCAGGAGACGGAGGCGACAACTATCACGTCCGAACGCCCGGATAGCAAGGATGCGGTTGTTTTTAGCCTAAGCTTCTCGATCTCATCGTTGATGGCCATGTCTTTTTCGATATACATGTCGGAGCTCGGGATGTATGCCTCGGGCTGGTAGTAGTCGTAGTATGAGACAAAGTACTCGACCGCATTGTGCGGAAAGAAGCTCTTGAACTCCCCATACAGCTGCGCCGCCAAGGTCTTGTTGTGACTCAGGACAAGGGTGGGGCGATCGATTTGTTGGATCACATTTGCCACCGTGAAAGTCTTGCCGGATCCCGTTACTCCCAGGAGTGTCTGGTGCTTCTGACCTTGACGGATGCCATGCACAAGTTGTCGGATCGCTTCCGGCTGGTCACCGGTGGGTTGGTATGATGATATGAGATCGAAATTCATGGTACTACCTTATCGCGCAAAGTTACCAATTGTTTTACCGTCTGAAAAGGTGTGGATAAACCGAGAGACCGCAAATCTCTAAACACCAATCCTCTGCCTATTTGAGCAAAAAAAGATACCTTTGCAACCTAGTTGTCCAAAACTCCGTCATCATTCAGGCTCTGGGATGGGGCATGGCACTAGAGGAACGTAAACATGCATTACAAAGTCAGGTGAGCTGCCGGTGAGGTCGCTTACCCCAACTCTCAGAGAAGAACGACTATGGAAAACGATCTTCACGGTAATAGTCTGAAGGCCGTCGGAACTTTTCTCTCCGCCTATGCGATACATATGATGGGCTGTGGCGTGCACACCTCCCGTGTCGTGCGCTGTACGCGACGTATAGGCAAGCGCTTTGGCTATACCGTCGTGACGATGATGGTACAAAAAGGGGTCCTAATCAAGCTGTACGATCCCAAGACCAATACACACTTTGCTATTGAGGACTCAATTCCCTCGCTGCCTATCAGCTTTGAGTACAATGCCCGCTTGAGTGCTTTGAGCTGGGAGGTGGTCGATGAGCATCTATCCTTGGATGAGGTACGTGAGCGGTATGAGCAGATCTTGGCTGAACCTCGTACCCATCCACTCTTTGTACTACTCATGGTGGGGCTGGCGAATGCTTCGTTTTGCCGACTTTTTGGAGGTGATCTGCCGGCCATGGGTATCGTATTTTGGGCTACGATCGTGGGCTTTATCTGCAAGCAAAAGTTGATCCAGGAGCATGTAAACCACTACATAGCCTTTATGACGTCGGCCTTTGTGGCCTCTCTCTGTACGAGTATCTCTCTGATCTTCAATACGGACAGTGAGATTGCTCTGACGACGAGTGTACTCTATTTGGTGCCCGGGGTACCACTTATCAATGGGGTGATAGATATCGTGGAGGGGTATGTCCAAACGGGCTTCTCTAGGCTTGTGGAGGCGTTCTTGTTGATCGGTTGTATCGGGTGGGGCTTTTCGATCACGCTCTTTATCTTTAGGAGTAGCTTGCTATGATGATTGTGGATATCCTTCTCGATGGTTTTTTTGCGGCGATTGCGGCGATGGGCTTTGGCGCTATCTCCGACCCTCCGCTGAGGGCTTATGGCAGTATTGCTATATTGGCCGCTGTGGGGCATGCGCTACGTTTCGTCCTGATGACGGTGGGTGGGCTAAATATCGCCATCGGCTCCCTTTGTGCTTCGCTGACGATTGGTTTTGGGGCACTATGGCTGGGCAAGCGTATACGTACACCGATCACGGTCCTCTCGATCCCGGCCCTCCTCCCGATGATCCCCGGGAAGTATGCGTACAATATGTTTTTTGCGCAGATCATGTTCCTCCAAAATCTAGATAACATTGAGGGGCAGCAAAAGTATATGGAGATGTTTTTTTTCAATAGCATTGTGGCCATCACGGTTATCTTTGTCCTAGCCGCAGGAGCCACACTCCCCATCCTCCTTTTTCCCCAGCGGACCTTCTCCCTAACACGTAAGAAATAATAGGCAAAGTCTGATCTCATGAATACCTTTTGGAATACAATCGCCAAGTACAATGTGGCAACCTGGCCGATACAGCTACTCCTAGTCCTATGTGCCATCGGAGTCTTTTTCCTGCTGGCGAATCGTCCCTCGCGTAGCAGTACGATCATTGCCAAGTCCTATCTGATACTCCTATATACGTGGATCGCTGTGGCCTACTACGCTGTCTACTGTGCAGAGCGTAGCTACTCCACGCTACTGAGCATATACTGGGGGATTCTGGCTCTGGCGTGGGTAAAGGACCTTTTGGAAAACGATACGCAGTTTGTCCTACGAGATAAGTTCAAGCCTTTTGGGACCTTCGTCCTCCTACTTCCTCTGATGTACCCCTTGGCCTCGATCTCGAGAGGTCTCTCCTTCCCCTACATCACCACACCGGTGATGCCTTGCACTGTGGCTATCTATACGATCGCACTGCTCTTGCTTTTTACAAGACGGGTCAATATATTTATCGTCCTGCTACTGCTCAACTGGGCTATGGTGGGAGTGACAAAGACTTGGTTTTTTGGGATACCGGAGGACTTCATCTTGGTCCTCACAGCCATACCAGCCCTCTATATCTTCTTCCGTGAGTACTTCGCTCTGGATCTACACCAAGACAGTAAGCCTCGGGCGAAGTACATCAATGCACTCCTGATCTTGGTCTGCATAGGGGTCTGTATCGCCCTATGCAAGGCGCTCTTCGCCCAAATATCCTGCTAATGTTGCCGTGATGGGGTGAGAGGAAAAAGGAGGAAGTGAAAGGGAAGGTCGTCCTTCCGAAATAGGGGCTGTGATCAGCCCCTATTTTTTCTGTCTTTATCCGATTGGAATTTCTTTCAAAGCACGATCTATTGTCTTATCCTACCTACCATATGAAACTGTAGTTTCTACCGCATGAAACTGTAGTTTTCCCCCATTGTTATTATTGTACAAAAAGAGAGAAGACCGTAGGATCGGGTCTACTCTCCTTTTGCCCAGGTTGTATGGTGTCGGTGCGACTCTTAGCGTTCCTTTAGGAGGTATATAAGTACGGGAAAGTGGTCGCTGTACCCATTGATGAATGTGTTGCCATCAAAAGTGCGATGTGGGTACCCTTTTCGCTTACCTTCCTTGGTGTGAAGGAATGGACGATTGAATAGGTCCACCTTCCAGTAGGTGAGTGTTTTGTAGTGATCGGACAAAAGTGGCTCCGATATTGCTATTTGGTCAAAGAGGTTCCACTTGTTTTTGTAGACCAGGGTACCTATCCCTTTGGAGAAGGGCTCCCATGTTGTGTTGAAAAAACCTTGTTGGGGCACCTCGTTTTTGTGCTTCTTGGCGGCAAGTACTTTGGCCATGCTGGAGTTGTCTGGGTCATCGTTCATATCCCCCATGACTATTATTTTGGCTCTGGGGTTGAGGTTGTATAGTGAGTCGGCAATGTGGCAAGTCAGCTCGGCTGCCTTTTCACGCAAATGGTTTGACTTGGCTCCACCATACCGAGACGGCCAGTGGCAGACAATAATGTGTACCTCTTCACCGGCTATTTTGCCACTCACCAGTAGTTGGTCTCTTGTTCGAAATGTGGGGTTTTCGTCAAGGGTGGGGTAGCGATGGCTGCGGTGGTTGGTGACGGTAAATAGAGCTGGGTTGTAGAGTAGGGCGACATCGATGCCTCGACGGTCAGGTGAGTCCTCGTGGACTACCTGCAGTCCCATCTCTGCGACAGCCGGTCTTCTGACCAAGTCCTCTAGTACGCGACGGTTTTCGACCTCTGCCACCCCAACCACTGCCGGTCCCATGGGCGTGTGTTCGCGCCCAAGACGGCTCAAGACCAGTGCGATGTTGTCCAGCTTCTTTTCGTACTTCGGCTCCGTCCAGTTGTAAGGCCCGTCCGGTAGGAAGTCGTTGTCGCCTTTGTTATTGGGGTCATCATCGCAGTCAAAAAGGTTCTCAACATTGTAGAACGCGATGGCATAGCTATTATACTGCTTGCCTATCTGAGGAGTCAAGCCCCGCTTGGCGCCCCCACACCCCGCAAGGAGTAGTAGGGTCGCCAAGATGGCATGGCTGAAAAATGTGTGTCGGTTCATAGTTGTCGATTATTCAAACTTGATGTCGTCAATGTAGACGTTGTATTCTCCATTGGAGCCATACTTGAAGGCAATAATGTTGGTTTCGGCCGAAGAGTTAAGCTCGACGCCTGCCACGTCCAGTGTGATCAGGACCCACTTATCTCCAGTGTCGATCTTGCCCTTGTAGTCGTTGACAAACTGTTCGTCGCGAGTGGACTTGCCTTTGGGGATAAGCTTGGATACAGTGACGTCGCCCAGGTTGTAGCCCACAAACTTGCCGTCCGGGTGGTAGACGTTTATGGAGATGGATTTGCCGGTTGCTTTTCCTTTTAGGTAAAAGGAGATGGTCTTTATTGTCTTTTCTGTGCCGGCTGGTATTTTGCTGCCATTCACACTGAAGAAGTATTTATTGTCAGGCACTTTTCCGGTTAGGTGAAGAGCTTTGGTGCCGTTGACACCTGTCCCGGCAACGACTTCGGAAAATTTCAGCCCAAAATTTCCGGTAGCTTTTTTGAATGCGACCTCATCCTCAAAGTCAGCTCCGGGGAATAGTAGGGTGGCACTTGCCGATTGTTTGTCGGCGGCTCCCGGAGTTGATGGCTGTGCCGGTGTGTTGTCTCCTGTACTGCCACCCGTGTTGCCACTGTCCGGGGTGTTGGGCGTTGGTTTTCCGGGTCGGAAGTTGCGGAGGTCGGATTTCGTGCGGATGAGGAGCTGATAGTTTTTATTGTACTTGCTGAGAATACCGATGACTGTCCCAATCCCGTCCGGTATTTTGTCGTTGGCAAAGTTTGAGTAGCCACTGTTGCGGACCAGTAGGCTTTGTCCACTGCCATCGTATAGGTTGCGATCGGAGGTTTCTTCCTTGACGGCAAAGATTTGGCCGACTTCCTTCCACGCAACATCACTGAGCTCTACGACCTGGCCAATCATGCTGTCGTTGATTCCGGCGATGGTGGTACGGATCGGGACCACCTTGGCGGGATCCGGGTATTCGTGCAGGGTTGTTATCTTCTTTAGTAGCTCTGCAGCGATGCGTGTCTTTTTGGGGTCTGCCTTTTCGACATAGCCAATCTGCTGGACGCCCCCATAGACATTGATGGATAGTCCTTTTAGGTTGATGAAGAGTTCTTGCCCCACTTGGTAGTCTGCAAAAATGGAGCTTTGGTCGACAGCTATTGGTATACCACCAGTCTTGTCTTGTACGTAGAGGGTCTTGTAGATGTTGCCGGACTCATCGTTTCCGCAGACGATGGCCCTAAGGATGTATTCGCTCTCGATTAGGACTGGAGCGTTTTGCTTGGCGTGGCTGTACTTTTTCTTGAGCTCGGCTATGGTGATGTTGGATTGTAGCCCATTGGCCTTTGGCTCCTGGAGCAGTGGCTGGTCATACTTGCGCTGACAACCTACTATGGCGAAAAGAAGCCCTATGGATAGAAGTATGTTTTTTAGTTTCATATCTGGTGTTTAGAATTGGTAGCTGGCGTTGATAAAGAAGTTGATACCCTGCATGTAAAAATGCTTGTTCCCAAAGTTTTCCGGATAGTGGAAGTTGATGCGCCCCTGCTCGTACCCTCCGGTGCGGATGTTGCGATTGTTGAGGAGGTTTTGCACCGAGGCATTTAGATTGATCTGCTGCCTGCCGGGGAGGTATATAATCTTCCCGACACTGAGATCCACTGTGCAGTCGCTTCTGAAACGCTCCTGGGTGGTCATTCGTCTAAATGCATCAAAGCTTTTTTGCGCTTCGGCACGTCCCGGTCCCTCTGGTAGGCGCTCGATGGCTGACTGTGTGAGTACACCGGTGTAGTTGGAGGCTAGGCGTCGAATAGGTGCCGGGTTAATGTAGTTCATCCCAAACCCATTTACGTTGAGGCTCAAAAACCAGTAGTTGATGAAATAGTTGACACCAACTGTCCCCAGTACTTGTGGCACGCCACCGATATAGAGGTCTTTCATGAGAGCAACCTCCTGACGGTTGACGATGCTACCATTGGTGGAGTTCATGACCCCCATAGGGTTATTGGCATAGTAGTACTGAGCGGCGGTCCCGATGAAGTCAAAGTTGAGATCCGAGGTCGGTGCCCAGTTGATCCCCAGCTCCACTCCTCTGTGGGTCTTTTGGAGATCATACAGGGTATGGAAGACAAAGGTACGCTGCACGTCATTATAGTAGGCAACCTTGTCCATATCGTCCCAGAACTTTGTGTAGAATAAACTAACCCGCCCCGTTACTTTTGGTGTTGAGAAGGTGTAGTTGAGGTCAATGTTGCTGTTTTTGGTCGTTTTGGTCATCGGTGCCACATTGTCTGTGATATCCGGGGAGACGTATAGGTCGTACGCCAGAGGTGGACGACTCTGTACGCTCGCATTGGCACTGAGGAGGTGGTGTCCGTTGATCTTATAGGTCAGCCCTGCTTTGGCATCAAATGTGATGAAGGTATGGAGCTTCCCTTTTCCATACGAGGAGTCGGGGTAACGACCATTACGCATGAGACCGTTTCGTTGGACCGTGTTGAGTGCTATGCGTGCACCGTAGTAAAAGTCTAGATAGTGGTAGGTATGTTCTTGCTGAACCCACGCATCCACATTGTGTAGAGCATAGCGGTAGTCGTAGCCAAATACATCACCCTTGTAGACTCGCCTATCGGGGCGGTTGAGGTCATTTTGGATGGTTGTCTTGTCGCCTGGAAAGTCTCGCTCGGCAAACTTGTCCACATCGAGTAGAGAGTTGGCACCGAGGAGGTCATCTACAGTCTTGAACTGACGTGACAGTGAGTACTTGTACCCGACACCGGCCGTGAGCTTGATGTGGTCTGTGAGGTGGGTGTTGTAGGTAGAGTTGAAAGCGGTCTCAAAAAGGTCGCTTCGTCGCTCTTCCACCATATACACAGCAGAACCGTTTCCCGAGAGGTTGTTCAGGTGATTGACCTCGTAGAGGTGCTTCCAGTCGATCTGTGACAGTTGTCCACTCTTCCATAGGTACGAGTAGTACTTTTGCATAAAAGGTTGCCCCTTGAAGTAGTTGGGCAGGTAGCGATAGTAGTCGGGGCGTGGGTCTGCACCGTTGTACCAGTTGAGTCCGGTCCGGCCATACCTATTGTAGTGAATACCCAGTCCTGTCGTCCATGAGGTTTCCTTGTTGGGCTCCCATACATAGGAGAGCACGGCTGTAGGGTCCCAGCTCTTGACTACACGTGCGTTGCGCTTCTGTCCGTTTTGCCATCCCCAGTTGGGGTTGTAGGTATTGCAGCCGACAAGATCCAGTGCTTGCTGTACCGATGAGCCTTGCTGTGCACGCTCTACAGGCGAGCCAAATGTAATGAAGCTGAGACTGTGCTTGCCCTTGTCCCATTGTTTCTCCAGCCCGAGGGCATAGGAGATGTTTTTGTAAAAAGTGCCTTCGACCACACCCTCATGAGCATATCGCCCACCGAGTAGGACGGTAAGCGCCCAACCATTATCCAGCAGGCCTGTGCTGTAGCTACCCATTCCACGGAGGTAGTAGTTGCGGTTGGCACCGGAGAGGGTTATCTTGGCACCGCGACGGTAGGTAGAGGGTCGCATGTTGATGTTTTCGGATCCGCCAATGTCGCCAAATGAAAAGTCGGAAGCCCCAAGGTAGTTGATCCGGTTACCATTGCGGGTAATATCGTTGAGTGCGCCGATGGAGGAGTAGTTGAAGACTCCTCTTATCTGCTCGTTGAAGTTGACACCATTGATGTACCGCTGTTCGTATCTGCTGTCGTATCCACGAGTGCGGTGGCGAAACTGCGATAGCTGGTATCCGGATCCCTTGAGGTACACGTCATTTGATACTATTACCGAGGTGCTGACAGCCTGTGTGTCTCCGGATTCGTTGAGTTCGAGGTCATTGACCACACCGACATACGACTGATAGTCGTTGAGACGGGAGGGAAATAGTGGTAGGTCTCCCAGATCGAGTGTTCCGCTATTGGGTATCTCTGTTTTTATTTCCAGGGAGACAAAGCCTGCCGAGGTGATCAGTAGAGTTTCCTGACCGCTCAAGAGATTGTTGGCTTGGAAGCGTCCATGGAGATCAGTCGTAAGGACACGGTTGCATCTCTGTAGGGTGACCGTTGCACCGATCAGAGGAGTACCATTGCCTTCGGTTGTTATGACACGCCCCGTCAATGAGCCGGTCGACTGCCCATATGCACCGGTCAAAAAGGTACAAGTGAGTAGCAAGCCCAATATTCGGGTTGTCCATTGGTTGAGCCACATAATAAAATTAGTCTTGTGTGAAATAAGAAATGGGGCAAACACAGGAGCTGGTTTGCACCACTCTGTGTTTGCCTCAAAATAGTCTATATCCTTGTTCCAAATGTTTGGAAATGATTTTTGTTCATCCGTTACTCAAAGGTGATGTCATCGATCATCAGGTCATAAGCGGACGCTTTGCCGACACGGAGAGTAAAGATGTTGTTGTACTTGTCTTGTCCCATTTCAAAGCTACTAGTGTCTAGGATAATCTTTGTCCAGTTCCCATTCGTGTTGATCACCCCTGTGTAGACATTGTTTTTGTTCCCATCGACCGGATTCACAACCACCTCGGTTGTCCCGATGTCTTTGACACTGTAGGATTTTATATTCTTATTCTTGTCGGACAGTTGTACCACAATGGATTTGGAGGCGCTGGTCCCCTTGACAAAGAAGGTCACTTTTGAGATATGCTTTCCTTCGATGTTTGCCGGGTCAGTGACGGTGAATACCACATCATTTCCTGTCCGTGTACCGGATAGTTTCAGTGCCTTGCCGTTTCTGCCCCCATCGACTTGGGTTGCAAAGTCCGTTTTCAGGGCGTATGATTTTGTTGCCTTGACGGAGTTGGTAAAGGCATCCCAATCCTCAAAGTCAGATCCCGGGAAAAGAGGGCTTCCGGCTTGTGGTTGTTCGGGTTGTCCGGGTTGTGGGGTTGCACCACCAGGCGTTTCTTCTGAGCTGCCGGTGCCTGGATTGGTTGTGTCATCCAAGGGGAGCTCAATAGTCCCATGGTCTGTGATACCCTCGGTCCAGGGGTTGATGTTGGTCGAGGCTATCTTCAGTTCTGTGCCTTTGGGTCCGACTTCAAACTTGAGGCTGTACTTATAGCCCGATTTCAGTTCCACCGGAGTTGCCAGAGTGTGTGTCGCTTCCTTATTGTTGACTTTGAAAGTGATTTTCTCCAGGTTTTGTCCGGGTATGAGGATCATTTGGATCTTGCCATTTTTTAGTGTGGCTGTCACCGTACCTGTGGTGCTGCCCGGTGTGATGGCATCTGTGGCGATGTTGTAGGAGCCATCAGTCTTGAGTCCGGCGACTGTTGCGGTCACGGCGTTGAGGTTTTCTCCGATGACGCTCAGGTCCAGCAGTGCCAGCTTGTGATCAAAGGTCATCTGAGCCTCTTTGGTCTGTGCCGTGATGTTGCCGACCTTGCCCCGGAGTAGATCAATCTTGGCCAGGTTGGTCTGGTCGGCCACATTCAGAGCATAGACCATATCTTGGCCTACATTTTGTCCGAATGGGTAGTAGGCAACAATGTCAGCAGTCTCTGCTCCCTCGAGTGTGAATCCACCATCGGCACCTACAAATTTTCCAGTGGCATCAGCAGTGGTGTACTTGAGGTTGGCTTTGGTGCCAAAAAGGGTGTTGCTCCCTGGTTGCAGGGCAAAAACCCCAAGAGCATCGCCACTCTCCCAAGTGTCATTGGTCATCCGCAGGGTGTTGATTGATGCGTTGATGCTAAAGCTCCCATCTCGCTCTAGGAGAGGATTCAGTACGTCATGTGCACCCGAACGACAGCAGCCGCTCAGTAGGATGGTAGCACCGGCCACGACCGTGGTGGCTAAAAACCTTGTTGCTTGTTTCATACTCAACGAAAGTTTGATTTTGGTTAGTTATTGTCTGGTTATTTTTTCCAATAGTCGGGATCCACTTGGCTCTTGACCTCATCTGCAATGCTAGGATCCAAGTGGGTGAAGAAGGTGAAGCCTAGCTCCTTTTCAAGTGACTTCACGGGCACCATGAAGTCGACCCAGTTCTTTTTGCCTTTGGTGTTGGGGATCCTTACCCCCATGCTGTGCCATTTGCCATCTTTTTTGTCTTTGGACAGGATGACTTTGTAGGTATATGTCGGTACGGGGATTCTTTTTTCACCGTCTATATCCGTTACGGTTTTTACATCTTCCTTGGGAAGTATCGGCCCACAGACGATATATAGTGTGTCGACCCTAGGATCACTTTGGGCAAGATCCTGCGCTCGTTTCTCAAGGTTTTGCCACACACCGGAGTTTTGACTTTGGTCTTGTGGCACCATGTTTGTGAAATAAAAGGTGGTTTTGTTCAGCTCACTTGTGGCAATTCGATCCGCACTTGCCATCATGTGCCCCCTTGAGTACCCTGTTCGGTACGTTTTTGTGAGATTGACTTGCCATTTGTTGGCCAGTTTGGGATCCCAGTTCCAATCATTGGTACGCTCTCCTCGTTTTGGCAACATACATGACTTGTATAGTGGATAGGCCACAAAGAGAGGCTGATAACTGTCTTTGGAGAAGTAGATGGTGTAGTTTCTTCTTTTGCCCTCACCGCCGGGGGTTGTGTAGTTGTCACCAAAGAGCCTGTCCTCTGCCATGTGCATGATGAGCTCGGTATTACCGTGATTGCGAGTAGGTATGGGTATCTCGGCATAGGCCGCTCTCTTGGTCGGGTCTGCCGGTGGAGTGGGGGTGTCACCCTCGGAATCCGGGTAGAGAGGGATTGGGTCACCGTTGGGTATTTTGCTTTCGTCCACAGTTGCCTCTACGGTGAGGTCAGTCCCTTTTGTTGCGGTGATCTCGGCATGGAAAGTGTACTTTTTACCCTTCTCTATCCGTGCGGCTTTGGGGGTGAAGGTCACCTTTCTGCTCCCGATTGAGAAGGTGATGCGTGCATCGCCTAGGTCTGTGCCGGGGAGCAAAAATAGGGTCCTGATCGCCTGGGTGGTTGTGGAGGTCCGAGCTACATAGGCCTTGATGGAGGCTTTGTCCTGACCGAGTACGAATGTCCCGGTGGGTATGTCGTACACAGCAGAGGTGGTGAGTCCATCCAGTGCCACGCTTAGCTTGGAGAGATCGATTTTGGTATTTGTTGTCTTTATCGAAAAGACGGCTTGAGCCATTTCGTGGCCAAAGATCAGGTTGGCTGTCCGGCTGCCGGTATTCAGCGGTGACTCCGTTTTGCCTCTCAGTAGGTCCAATTTGGAGGGATTGCTTTGGTCCGATAGATCTATATTCAGTGTATAGCTTCCTGCTTCGGGGCTAAAGGGGTAGTAGGCCACTACGTCGGCATCTCCGCTCTCGGAGAGTGTTATCCCCTGTCCTGAGGCCGTGAATCGCCCATCACCATCTGCTGTGGTGTACCGAGCATTGTCCACAGTCCCGTAGCGAGTGGTTGCACCGAGTATTTGCCCATGGCGCACCGCAAAAACCCCGATAGCATCCCCTTTGTCCCACACTGTCTCGTGAGCGCGAAGTCCGTCTATGCTTGCCAGTATCTCGATAGAAGTGCTGTCGTTTCCAGGCTGATTATTGTTCGTTTCTATTGATCCACATCCCAAAAAAGTGGCTATGCCAAAGAGTAAGCCCAAGTGAAAAACTCCTTGGGTGCAACGGTTTGTAGTTGAGGACTTGTTCATTCTTAGTCTTAGAATATAGGATTTTGATTCTTCGTACTGGACTCCAAAGTTAATGAAATGTGAGGGATAGAAAAAATGGTGAATGGAGACAGGTGTGATATCCGGGGTTTGCTCACGTTCTCGAATCAATTTGCTTTGCCTTTTCGGCCAGTGGTGCGTACTGGTTTTATCTCTCAAAGACTTTTGGCTGAAAACAATCGTATTTTTTTTCGGCCATTCCTTTTTTCTAAAACACTAAATATGGGTGCAAAAAAATCTTCTATCCGTCTAGGTGATCGCTTCTATCCGTGAAGAGTTTCGCTTCTATCCGTGAAACAGATCGCTTCTATCCGTTAAAAAAACAGCCTCTTGTAACCAGTTGGTTTTCTGTTGTTTGTAAGGACGTGGATTTGGACCACAAAATAGGTGCTCCTCAGTCGTTTTTTTGGGGGGAATTATGATAAATGTGCGAGATGAGCATTTCGTGCAACACCCCTAAGATAGAAAGCTTGCTAAATTTTGCTACCTTTGCAAGGTTAATTTAAAATACCCAATAATAACGATGAATAAAGTAAGCTACGCACTCGGTCTGAGTATCGGCAACAACTTCCGCAACGCAGGTATTCATGAGTTGAATACCGAGGACTTTGTCCGCGCCCTCAATAGTGTGCTGAATGATGAAGAGCCGGAGATAAGCTACGATGATGCCAAGCAGGTCGTAAACGAGTACTTCGCACAACTACAGGAGGATCGCTATGAGAATAACCGTGCGGCCGGGGCGGAGTACCAGATGATCAATGGACAACGTGAGGGGGTGACGACTCTGGCGTCGGGTGTACAATATAGTGTACTCAAGCATGGCAATGGTCCCAAGCCCACCGCTAATGATACCGTGAAGTGCCACTATGAAGGTTCGCTCATCAATGGCACGGTATTTGATAGCTCTATCAAGCGAGGAGAGCCGGCCACGTTTCCGGTCAATGGGGTAATTAAAGGCTGGCAGGAAGTGCTCCAACTGATGAGCGTGGGTGATAAGTGGCGCGTGGTCATTCCCTACCAATATGCCTATGGCGAACATGGCGCAGGTCAGGCTATTGAGCCCTATAGCACTCTAGTCTTTGATATTGAGCTCCTCGGGATAGAATAAAAACAACTAATAACAACTAATAAAAACAGAACTATGAAGAAAATAGGACTAACACTATTGGCTGCTACAGCCACTTCTCTGGGTGTGATGATCTTGAGCTCATGTGGAGGCAAGACGGGTACATCCAAACTCAAAACAAGTGCCGACAGTGCCGCCTATGCAGTAGGTATGGTCAATGGATTTGGCATGGGTGAGGGGATTGCAAACCTCCCCGGTGACAAGCTGGATCTGGATATGATTGTCGCAGCACTTCGTGATGGTGTCAAAGGTGATACATCCGTGATGCATCCCAGAGACGCTCAAGCATTTTTGCAGTCTTATTTCATGAAGGCTCAGCAAAAGCAGGATGAAGAAAACCGCACCAAGGGTGAGAAGTTTTTGGAGGAAAACAAGACCAAAGAAGGCGTCCAGACCACAGCCAGTGGCCTTCAGTACAAAGTGACTGAGGAGGGAACCGGTGTGATCCCAAGCGCAACCGATACCGTGGTGGTAAACTACAAGGGTACACTCCTGAGCGGTGAGGTGTTTGACTCCTCGTATGATCGTGGCGAACCGGCTGAGTTCCCCCTCAATGGTGTAATCCCCGGATGGACTGAGGGACTGCAACTGATGAAGGAGGGAAGCAAGTTCACTCTATGGATCCCGGCTGAGCTGGCCTATGGCCCTCGTCCTCTGAATCGTGATGGCGGCTATCAGACCCTCATATTTGAGTGCGAGCTGATGAAGGTAAAGCCTGCGGTTGCAAAAAATGAGAAATAAGCCAAGCTAATTGGGTGACTCAATCCAAGCTAGGGGGTGTGTCAAAACTGCGGTTTTGGCACACCCTTTCTTTCTAGCCTTCGGTCAGTCCGGTTTTGAGACAGGAGAGATAGGAGAGTTGCACTCTCCTTGTTTCTCTCTTTTGTTTTGGGAAGTTTCGGTACATTTGTATGAAGTATATATATTGTGCAAAAATAGATTGTATGATGAGGAAAAATGTAGGCATACTCTGTCTTTTGCTCGGGTTGTCGTTGTTTTGGGGATGTGGAGAAAAACAAAAAAAGAATCCTCTCGGAGCTACGGGGGCACCATCTTCTCTGATGGTGGTGTTGCCTGACGGCATGGATAGCGGTGCAATCAGAGACAGTATCGCCGGTGCCTTTGCGCGCCCCGTCTTTGTTTTGCCACAGAAGGAGCCGATGCAGGACTTGATGTATACTACTGCCGGCAACTTTTCAGCAATGTTCCGATCGTTGCGCAACATCCTCTTTGTCAGTATTGACCCCAAAAGGTACACCCAGCCATCGGTGAGTATCGTCCGTGATCAGTACGCTGATGGACAATTATTGATCCATGCCAAGTCGGAGAGCCTAGACTCTTTTTATCGGCTCCTACGCGTGCGCGGTGCACAGCTGAGCAAGTATATCTATGAAGAGGAGATCAAGCGGTGGGAGTCTGTCTTGAAGCAAACTTACTCGAGCCCTTTTGCCGGGCTGGTGGAGCAGAAGATTCAAGGGTATACGGTGAATGTACCGGTGGAGATGAAGTACAGCCATGAGGGAGAGGACTTTGTGTGGGCCTCCAATATGGATGGCAAGCGTCGTCTAGACTTCCTCGTCTACACTTTTCCATACTCGGACGAAAACACATTTACTCTTGACTACCTTATCCATAAGCGGGACTCTGTTTTGGCGCAAAATGTTACGGGACAGTACGATGGATCCTATATCACCACGGAGAAGCGTGTGCCACCTGCCTTTCGTGGATTTGAGTATAAGGGGGGCTATCGAGCAGAGATCAGAGGCTTGTGGGCAATGGTCAATGATATGATGGGTGGTCCTTTTGTCCTGCATGCGATGCTTGATGCCTCTCAAAAGCGAGTGGTAGTCGCCGAGGCACTGGTCTATGCACCGGCTACGAAAAAGCGAAACCTGATGTTGCTCAATGAGGCGGCACTTTTCACTTTGCGTCCGGTCGGATCAGATTTTGACACCCATACTTTTCCCGAAGAAGAATGATGAGGAACAACGTATTCAAGATAGGTATCACCCACGGTGACTACAATGGCGTGGGCTATGAAGTGTTACTCAGGACACTGTCCGATGAACGGATGCTGGAGCATTTTATACCGGTGGTGTATGGTGTACAGGAGATACTGGAGTACTATGAGAACCTATTGTCGATTGACCTTCCCGTAAAAATGAGGGTTGTCGGCAATGCCGGTGAGGCGACTCCCGGTACTCTCAATCTTGTCTCGCTTTCAACAAATGGTGCTGTCCCGGAGGTGACCCCGGGTGTGCCCACACAAGCCGCCGGTGCTCTGGCCGTCCTTGCCCTACAGAGGGCAAGGGAGGATGTGATGGCCGGTCGTATAGATGCAGTAGTCACGGCTCCTATCAACAAGGACATGGCTAGGAGTCGAGACTTTGAATATCCCGGGCACACGGAGTATTTTGCGGCACCATTTCCGGACGCTCGTCCTCTAATGCTGTTTCGGATGGCGGGACTGCCGGTGGTCGGACTTGTGACTACGCACCTCCCCCTGCGAATGGTGCCTGAGACAATTACGGAGGAGCTCCTAGAGGACTATCTCTTGAGACTGGAGAGAGCATTGAGTGTGGACTTCTGTATCCAGAAACCACGGATAGCCGTAGTAGGGCTCAATCCCCATGCCGGCGAAAATGGACTTTTGGGAAGAGAAGAGGAGCGAGTGATCGCGCCGGTCATCCAGCGGTTGTTTGAAAATGGGATGCTTGTCTTTGGACCATATGCCAGTGATGGACTGTGGGGTAGTGGAGCATACCGTCGCTTTGATGCCATTGTGTCGATGTATCACGATCAGGGGCTGATCCCATTCAAACTCCTCGGAATGAGTGGTGGAGTCAATGTTACCTCCGGACTGCCAATACCCAGGACCTCCCCCGACCATGGTACTGCGTATGATATAGCCGGAAAGGGTATTGCTGACCCAGCTTCGTTCAGGGCATCAATTTTTGAGGCTATAGATATCTTGAGAAATAGAGCTCTGCACGCAGAACTTACCTCCAATCCGCTTGTCGATAGATATACAAGTGGAAGAGAAGAACGTGGTCGAAACTAAACAGAAAGGTGGTGTCACTTTTTAGCTAAACAATGGAGCAGTAGGATGAAGTATTTGCTGATAGTCAACCCCAACTCCGGCCCTAGGCGATTTTCGTATAGGAGTGTGGAGAAAATCGTAGATGCCATCCAGCAGGCGGGGCACTCTGTCGAACCACGTCTCACGGAATATGCCGGGCATGGATTTGAGTTGGCCCAAGCCGCACTTGATCAAGACTATGATGTGGTGGTGGCTTGTGGCGGTGATGGTACAGTGAATGAGGTCGGTGAAGCTCTCAGAGGGACTTCGAAGCCACTTGGTATCCTTCCGCGGGGATCCGGAAATGGTTTGGCACGTGAATTGTGCATCCCAATGTCTATGGATAAGGCATTGGAGGTTTTGTTGCGCAACGACCAAGTGCGCATCGACACATGTGTGGCGAATGGAGAGCCGTTCTTTACGACTTGTGGAATAGGATTTGATGGAAAGGTGTCCGATGACTTTGCAAGCTCGGAAAGGCGTGGCATAGCCAATTATGTGGCCGACTCGGTCAACTCCTACTTTGGCTATCAGCCAGCAGACGTACTGATCAATATCGATGGGGTGGAAAAGAGTGCACGAGCGTTCCTCGTAACTGTGGCTAATGCCAGCCAATATGGCAACAATGCATTCATAGCGCCAAATGCGAGTATGAGAGATGGAGTGCTGGATGTGACGATCATCAAAAATTTCCCGAAAGTAGAGGGAGGACGGATAGCCTATCAACTCTTCTCCGGAGATCTGTCGGACAATGAATACACCAAGATGTATCGCGGGAAGAGAATCAAAATATCAACCTATGAGCCCGCATTGTACCACATTGATGGAGAGCCAAGAGGAGCAGTGACCAACTTGGAAATAGAGGTGGTGCCCAATAGCCTGACTGTGTGTGCCGGAAAGGATAGTGACAGAGCCAGAAATATATTTGATTTTTTTAACGACATTACCGGGTCAGTTGAGAGGTTGGGGCATGATGTAAGGAGTTTTTTCAGTCTGAACACTAAAGAGTAAAGTAATGGATATTCGTACAGCTGTATTTTACAAAAGTAGCTCTGTGCTAGAGCAATGCCCATCAGATGGTCGGGCAGAGTTTGCGTTTATTGGTCGATCTAATGTAGGGAAGTCTTCTCTGATCAATATGTTGCTACAAAAGGGGACTCTTGCCAAAACATCTCAGACGCCCGGTAAAACACAGCTTATCAATCACTTTTTGGTGAATGACCAATTTTATATTGTCGACTTGCCCGGATATGGTTTTGCGAAAGTTCCGAAGCCAGTCCAGCGTGACCTGACTCGAATGATTGCGGACTATACCGAAAAGCGTAATGAAATGGCGTGCCTTTTTATTCTTCTGGACATTAGGCATGACCCCCTTCGGATAGACTTGGACTTTATCAACAAAATGGGGGTGGCAGGGGTTCCTTTTGCGCTTGTTTTTACCAAATCGGATAAACTTTCCGCCACAGCCGCAAAAATCAAAGTCCAAGATTATATGAATAAACTAAGTGAGACCTGGGAGGAGCTTCCACCGTATTTTATAACCTCGTCCGCCAAGAAAAGTGGGCGAGAGGAACTCCTAGACTACTTGGAGCAAATCCTTGAGTCAATGTGATCCGTATCTCACTTTTGTATGCGATAGTACTCCATGAAGCTAAGAACTGAAGACCTCGTAAAGAAATACAAAAATAGGACTGTCGTCAATCATGTCTCCATTGATGTCTCCCAAGGAGAGATCGTGGGACTATTGGGACCAAATGGTGCGGGCAAAACGACTACATTCTACATGACAGTCGGATTGGTTACACCAAATAATGGTCGGATTTTTCTCGATGATCGAGAGATTACCAATGAGCCAATCTACAAGCGTGCTCGCCTAGGAATAGGCTACTTGGCACAAGAGGAGTCAATATTTCGCAAGATGTCGGTGGAGGACAATATCCTGTCTGTATTGGAAATGACCGGAATGACTCGTGAGGCCCAGATCAATAAGCTGGAGCAGTTGATCGATGAATTTGGCTTGGAAAAAGTGCGTAGAAACCTAGGTGAGAGACTGAGTGGTGGCGAACGTAGGCGCGCAGAGATAGCCCGATGCCTTGCGATTGATCCAAAGTTTATCATGCTGGATGAGCCCTTTGCCGGTGTGGACCCCATAGCAGTACAGGATATACAGTCTATAGTGGCAAAGCTCAAGCGACAAAACATAGGCATACTGATTACCGACCACAATGTCAATGAAACTCTCTCCATCACCGATCGAGCGTATCTCCTTTTTGAAGGGAAAGTGCTCTTTCAGGGCAAGGCTGAGGAGTTGGCAGATAATGAGATCGTACGAGAAAAATACCTGGGAAGGGATTTTGTCCTACGTCGCAAGCACTTCGATGATCTATGAGTCTTGGTAGCTATTCTCGACTGTTGCAGAAGGCCGTGGATGCTTTCTCGGGACTACCGGGAGTTGGTCGCAAGAGCGCTATGCGCTTGGCTCTCTTTTTGCTCCGACAAGACAAGGATTTCACACACCAGTTTACAGCTGATCTAAACGCCTTTGTTGATGAGATCCACTTTTGTGAAAAGTGCCACACTATCTCCGATGACCATATTTGCAGTATCTGTAAGGATCCTCAGAGGGATGATAGCATCCTCTGTGTCGTGGAGAGCATCCGTGAGGTGTTGGCCATAGAACGTACCGGGCTCTATAGAGGTAGATATCACGTGCTGGGAGGGCTTGTTTCGCCTATGGATGGAGTTCGAGCGAGTGACCTTTTCTTGGATGATCTTCCCAAAAGAGTGCAGGAGGAGGGGGTGACCGAAGTGTTGTTGGCCCTGAGTACGACTATGGAGGGGGATACGACCAATTTTTACGTCTATAAGTTGCTCGAGCCTCTCAATGTCCGAGTCACCGTTATTGCGCGAGGTGTGTCCATAGGTGATGAGCTGGAGTATGCCGATGAGGTTACTTTGGGCCGAAGTATCGAAAACCGTGTGGACTTCTCTTCTACCCTGAGAAAATGAATAAAGAAGCCCACTGTTACAGGAGACCAGTGGCTGATTTGGCTTTTGATGAGTGCTCGTTTTTGAGTAGGTTTGTAGGCTACCGTTGCGCTTTTGCGGGGTAGCGGAGCTGTTTTTACCAACAAGAACATCCAATGAAGGACGAGGATAAGGATCAATACATTGACGAAGAAAATCAAGTGAAACCATCAGAGGAGATCCCTCATGCCTCCAATCGAGATGCAAAGGGGGGGTACATCTTGAGTGGTATGTACCGCTCGTGGTTTTTGTCGTATGCTTCTTATGTCATATTGGAGCGTGCTGTTCCCCACATTTCTGATGGGCTCAAACCCGTCCAGAGAAGGATCCTCTATACCATGTCCGGTATGGGTGACCGCCTTACGAAGGTGGCAAATATTGTTGGTCAGGTGATGCAGCTGCATCCTCACGGTGATGCCAGCATTGGTGATGCGCTGGTTCAGCTGGGACAAAGAGAGCTACTGATCGATACGCAAGGAAACTGGGGAAATATTCTTACCGGAGATGGCGCGGCAGCTCCTCGATACATAGAGGCTCGACTGATGTCGCTGGCCAAGCAAGTCCTTTTTAGCCCCAAGATTACGGAGTATATGCCATCGTATGATGGCGTAAATATGGAACCCGTGGCATTGCCAGTGAAGTTCCCGTTGCTCTTGGCTCAGGGTGCGGAGGGTATCGCTGTAGGTCTGTCGTGTAAGATACTGCCACACAATGTGTCCGAGCTTTTGGAGGCCTGTGTGAAGTATCTGCGTGGTGAGGACTTTACACTTTATCCCGACTTTCCCTCAGGTGGCCTGATCGACATAGGACGTTACAACGATGGTGAGCGTGGAGGGCAGGTAAAAGTGCGTGCCAAAATCGAAAAACGAGACTCCAGGGTCATTGCTATCACGGAAGTGCCGTTTTCTAGGACAACTACCTCACTCATCGAGTCCATCTTGAAGGCCAATGACAGTGGCCGGATCAAGTTGAAAAAGATTGAGGATAAAACCGCTGCAACAGCCAATATCGAAATTCACCTCCCCCCAGGAACGTCCTCGGACAAGATGATAGATGCTCTATACGCTGTCACCGACTGCGAAGTGAGTATCTCTCCTAACTGCTGTGTGATTAAAGATCAGGCCCCACAGTTTTTGTCCGTGAGTGATGTGTTGCGTGATGGATGTGATCGGACGATGGGGTACATTCATGACGAGTTGCAGATTCAGCTCAATGAGTTACAGGAGAAGCATCTTGCAAACTCTTTGGAGCAACTTTTCATAGTTCGTCGGATATATAAGGATAGGGAGTTTGAGGACGCAACTGATATTCAGACTGCCCTCCGACACATACGCATACGTCTTGGTGATGTCCTGTGTACGATGATTAGGCCCGTTACCGACGATGATCTGAGGGTTCTACTGGATATCCGGATGGCTCGCATACTCAAGTTCAATGAAGAGAAAAGCTCCCTCCTTATTGCCCAACTTGAGTCCGAGATGGAGGAGGTTCGTCTAAAGCTGGCAGATGTGCGTTCGGTCGCCATACAGTGGTATCAAGACCTATTGGATCAGTATGGCCCGCTTTTTCCAAGAAAAACAAGCGTTCAGAGCTTTGAGGTTATCGAGGTGGCTAAGGTTGTCATGAAAAATGAAAAACTGTATGTCAACCGCGAAGAGGGCTTCATCGGGACCTCCTTGAAAAAGGATGAGTACGTATGCGATATTTCAAATATTGATGACGTCATAGTCTTTTTGGAGGATGGGACCTACCAGATCCTAAAGGTTGCAGAAAAGACCTTTGTCGGGAAAAATATCATCCATGTGGCAAGGTGGATCCGCAATGATGCACGCACGATCTACAATGTGGTCTATCGGGATGGCAAAAGTGGCACCTCATACATCAAGCGGTTCAATGTAAAAACTGCGACACGAGACAGAGCGTACGATGTGACGCAGGGTACTCCGGGATCCAAGGTCCTTTATTTCTCTGCCAATGGCAATGGTGAGGCCGAAATGGTAAAGGTGGTACTCCGTCCCGGAAAGGTGAGAGGACACCGGCAACGAAAGCTCGTTTTTGAAAAAGACTTTGCCGAAGTCCTGATCAAGGGACGAGGATCCAAGGGAAATATATTGACCAAGGGGAGTGTATTCAAAATCACGCTCAAGGAGCAAGGCGGAAGTACTCTGGGGGGACGTAAGGTTTGGTTTGATTGGGATGTGTATCGGATCAACTACGATGATCGTGGAGAGTACTTGGGAGAATTCAAGGGGGAGGATAGAGTGCTTGTCATCCTGGAGGATGGCACAGTATATACCACCAACTATAGCGACACCACTCACTTTGAGCGGACTGTCTACCAGATCGAAAAATATGACCCTCAAAAGATCTGGACGGCAGTCTACTTTGACAAAGAGGCCGGTTATACCTATATCAAGCGCTTCCCGATAGAGGAAAATGTCAACCGCGAGAACCTTATGCAGGAAGATGCCAACGAACTCATTTACTTGACCGATGAGCGTTTTCCCCAGTTTGAAGTCCGCTTTGGCGGTGCTGATGAGCAACGAGAGCCTATTACCATTGATGCCGACGACTTTATAGGCACGAAAAGTATTCGTGCAAAAGGCAAGCGCATCAGCAACTACAATGTTGCGGAGGTGGAGGAACTTGAGCCTATCGCCAAATCTCAAAAGGAGCCGGATGATCGAGACTCGGATCCCGCAGGAGAGACTTCGCCGGATTCGGTGGATGATTCGGAGGATGATTTGGCTTTGATTGAGGAAGTGACAGGGCAAAAAAGATTAGCTTTCGATGATCTCGAAGAAAAAGAAGATGAAGATATTCAGTAAGGCCCTATGCCTGGGACTCATTTTTAGCGTTGGTCCGTGCATCATATCTGCACAGACCTTTGGTCAAAGGCTGACGGAATGGATCGGAGGGACCCCATACCAAGTAACCAATCCACTTCCGATGACCCACACTACACTCCTGATGGGTGGAGGGCAGGTAGGAGTTTTGGACACCTACCTTAGCGAAATCCCCCATACCGGTCATGCCTTTCAGCTCCTCTTCATGTCAGACTATCCGGCCATACATGGAGGAGCGTGGCACATCTATACGGACGCCAACCTACACTTAGGCCTTCCCAAAAACAAGGGGAATGGCTCTTTCATGTACTTATTGGGTGCGCACTATTCGATTGCCGGGGCCTATCGGGCTTGTAGTTGGCATGGTATGACTGTAGACTTGGCACCTATGCTGACTCTGCAGGCGCAAGGGAATCTCAAGTCGGCCAATACCAATAACATCGGGAATATCAAAGCCGGTATCGGATTGGATGGTTGGGCGAGGATTCGGTATGTCCTACCTATTGACGCCATGCCCATAGCTATCGGGTACACACTTCAAGTTCCGCTAGTGGGGCTGGCCTTTCAGCCGGACTATGGGCAGAGCTACTACGACTATGCGTCCGGTGGAAACAATGCCCCTATCCGTCTCCATCTTTCCTCTTTCCCCAACTACCGCTGTCTACGACAACGCTTGTTACTGGAGCTTCCGATCCGAAACCTCACCATCAGTGTGGGCGCTGAGCATGGCTACCAGAATCAAATGATTAGTCACCTAAACTTTCGGCAAGGGTACTGGTCCGTCCTTTTGGGCATCTCCTTTGACTCCTTTGCCTTGTCCGGAAACAGGAGTGCACGCTCCGTAAACGTAATAAGATCCATAGAGTGATGAAAAAATATACTTCCGTATTACTCCTGCTTGCCTTGTCCCTATCCTGCATATGGGGCTGTATCCCCAACCAGCCACGTGTGGCGGACTACGAAAAAAACTTTGAGGCACTGTGGCGGATTATCAATGAGCGGTACTGCTTTTTGGATGAAAAGGAGGTAGACTGGGATCAGGTGCATACCGAATACAGTAAGCGCATCAAGAGCGAGAAGCTAGATGACCTTACTTTCTTTAATACCATGGCAGAGATGCTCGAAAAGCTCAAGGATGGGCATGTTAATCTCATCACCCCCTTCAACACCTCGAGGTACAGTCCATGGGAAAAGCAGGATCCTACTGAGGGATTGAATATCTACGCGCGTCGAAAAACTCTGGGGACAAAGCTGTTTATATCCGGTGGTATGGCGTACCATATCTTTCAGAGCAAATCGGAGCAATTGAAGTTCGGGTACATTATGTACGGTAGCTTCACCAGCTCGTTGGGCAACATGCCACTTATCCTGAGTCTCTTCAAGAATAATTCGGTAGACGGCATCATCCTAGATCTCCGAGCAAATGGCGGTGGATCACTCCAAAATACGACGAAGCTACTTAGCTACTTTTTTGGTGAAAAGACACTGGTCGGCTACACCAGTCACAAGGTAGGCCCCGGTCGCAATCAGTTCTCGGAGCTGCGTGCGCTGTATGTGGAGCCCGACAAGACGATCACCTGGGTGGACAAGCCTGTGATTATCCTGCAGGACAAAGGGTGCTACAGTGCCACCAACGACTTTTTGTACAAGATCGCTTGTGCACCCAACGTGACCAGAGTCGGTATCAGGAGTGGCGGAGGAGCCGGACTTCCAGCCACCCAAGAGCTGCCGAATGGCTGGAGGATACGCTACTCGGCGGTCAAAAACTACGATCGTGATCGCAAGTATGTCGAGGCGGGAGTGGAGCCGGATGTCCACGTCCAAAACCAAGGATACAGTATTGATCCGGGTGCATCGGACCTAATCCTACAGAAGGGGATCAAGGTGCTAAAAGAGCGGGTGAAAGAACAGAACAAAACGACAAATAACAGCAATGGAAAATAGCCCAAAAGAGAATGAATTCCTCCAGATAGAGGAGGACATTGTCTCCATCCTACACACGGTATACGATCCTGAAATCCCTGTGAATATCTATGACCTCGGGTTGGTCTACGATGTGGAGGTCAATCACGAGACAGGGCACGTGGATATCACGATGACTCTCACCGCCCCCAACTGTCCGATGGCAGACTTCATCTTGGAGGATGTGCAAATGAAGGTTGAGAGCATCAAAGGGGTAAAGAGCGTGGAGGTCCACCTTACCTTTGACCCGGTTTGGTCCAAGGATATGATGTCCGAGGAGGCGTTGCTCGAGCTGGGCTTTCTCTAGTATTTCTTACCGGCATGAGAGACAAGGTCTACTTTGCTTCCGATATGCACCTAGGTGCCAAGTATCACACCGACCCCATGTCCGTGGAGCGCAAGCTCGTCCGGTGGCTTAGGTCCATTCGGGAGGATGCCTATGCTTTGGTGCTTGTGGGAGATGTCTTCGACTACTGGTTTGAGTACAAACATGTAGTACCGAGAGGGTATGTCCGCTTTTTGGGTGCTTTGGCCGATCTTGCCGACAGTGGGGTGGAGATTCACTACTTTACCGGTAACCACGACGTCTGGATCTTTGACTATCTCCCGAGTGAGATCGGGCTGACGTTGCACAAGTCTCCGGCGGAATTGGAGTTTTTTGGCAAGCGTTTTTTTGTAGCCCACGGGGATGAATATGAAACCGAAAACAAGCGTTTCCAACTCCTCAGGCGGATTTTTCACTCTCCTATTTGCCAAAAACTCTATTCACTTATCCATCCGGACCTTTCTTCTGCTTTGGCGCAAGGGTGGTCCTTTAGCAGCCGCAAGCGCGGAACTCGTGAGTACGATGTCTCTCCCTACCAAGGGGAGCACGATGAGTACTTGGTGCGTTTTGCCAAGGAATATACGGCGAAAGAGGGAGCAAATGCTCCAGACTTTTTTATTTTTGGTCACCGTCACATTATGTTGCACCTCATGATTACCCACACGACACAGGTGGTCATCCTAGGTGACTGGATACACTTCGATAGTTATGCGGTCTGGGATGGAGAGCGTCTTGTGCTGGACACCTTTGACCCCCAACAATAGGGTGACTCCAAGTTAACCCCATCGCTTTCAAGCCGATAGGCAAGCACTTGGTGGCCCGATAGAAGCAATCATTTCTATCGGGCCACCTTTTTTGTATTCTATCTTTTGCTAACTCTTTTTACCTTTTCTTCCTAAAGTGTGCCATTGCCTCTTCCGATGAGACTATAGTTTCTTCCGCATGAAACTGTAGTTTCTCTCCGTTGAAACTGTAGTCTCACCTGATGGGACCAATAGTTTCGTCCGGAGTGGCTGATATTTCATCCACTTGCTACTCTTCTCAAATAGCAAAGGGGGTGCGCCAAAGCCTTGGCACACCCCCTTTGGGGGAAATTAGGTATACGTTGGATCTAAAAGATGAGTCGTGCTCCGAAAAGCATGCCCCAGGTAGAGGTTATCCCGAGGACGTTATCCCACCTATTGGCACGTTCTCTGAACTGCTCCACACTCGTGACCCCATTGAGTGTGACACCGGTGCCCTTTTCCTCCATGGCGATGGGTAAAGTGTTGCCCCAGCTACTCTCAAGTGCGGCTTTTTTTCGAGTGCCCCAGTTGGGGTTGAGCAAGTTGCCAAAGTTGATGACATCTAGACTTAGCTGTAGGGTGTAGTTGCGCTTGGTTCCGAAGTTGTGGTAAAAGTCTTGCTGGATCTTTAGATCAAATCTGTTGAGCCATGGCTCCAGTGCACCGGCGCGTTCTGCAAAGTTTCCTTTGCGAGTCCTGAGATAGGTATTACCGTTAACAAAGTCCATGAATGCTTGGTACTGATCAGCGGCGGTGGCGAGGAGCTTACCTTTTTTGTCTTTTAGGTCAACAAAGGTGAGCTTTGGGTCATTGACTCCGGTGGGAATGTAGAGCAAGTCACCGCTGGAGCCATCATGGTTGATATCCTTGGGGTATATGTAGCTGAAACGCCCTTGGTGTGATCCGCTGTAGTAGACCCCGATCGTCGTGGCCATGTGTCGCAGGTAATCTACCCTGTAGTTGAGTGACCCTACGACGCGGTGTGGCAGTGCGAACTGCGAATAGCTCATTTCCGGGTCATTGATGTCGGTGTAGGTGTGGTTGTAGGCCCACGCTGATGCTCCATTGTTACCGGGGTTGTCGGACTGACACTTTGCCACCGAGTAGGTGTAGGCAAGCATTAGGTCCAGACCTTTGATCGCTTTGTTGCGTATTTGAGCCGTAAAGGATCCTTGGTAGCCCTTGTTGGTATTCATGAGGACAGTCGCATTCTTCACACCTTTTACGATTCGGTTGCTGCTGTATTTTGGGCGACCATCGGGCATTGTGCCGGAGGGTGCCGGGAGGTTCACGTTGCGCTGGATGAGTGCTTGGATATCCTTGGAGTAGAGAGCCTCCAGTGTCAGAGTGGTGTTGGCCGGGAGGGCTATATCCACTGCCAGGTTGCTTCGCCAGATCTGTGGCATGCGGAAGGTTTTTTCAACCTGTGCGATATTTCCCTCAAAGTTCTTGTCTGTCTGCAGATTCTCCGGGAAGAGGTTGGGGTACTTGGCGATCTGATCTCTGAACTTTGGCTCAAACCTAAAGTCGTCGGGAAGTTCATTGCCTGGGATTCCCATCTCAGGGCTTTGTACGACACCGGAGTTGGAGGGCTGGTTGGTAAACCATACAAAGGGTAGCAGGCCAGAGAATAGTCCTGTACCACCACGTAGCTGTACGGAGCGGTCTCCCAGTAGGTCCCAGTTGAACCCGATGCGAGGGTTGATCATGATCTGGGGCTTTGGCCAACTGCTGACGTCTAGCTTGTAGTCGTAGCGAAGTTTTCGGATACGATCTACCTGTGGGTTGTTGGTGAGCTTGCTGTGGTATATAGGCATCTCAATTCTGATCCCCGGAGTGAGCTTGAGGCGTGATGAGATACTCCACTCGTCCTGTAGATAGAGCCCCACAAGACCAAAGCTCATCCGGACTCCCTTGGGATCTTGACCGTTGTATCCGTAGGTGATGCCAAAGGCGTCCGGCTTTTTGTCGGTCATGAAGTCCTCCATACTGCGGTAGCGATAGTACGAGGTGCCGCAGCGGATGTACTGGTTGTGTACATAGATGTTGTCGTATCGAATACCAGCCAGTAGGGTGTGGTTGCCGAGTGTGTATGTTAGGTCATCGGAGATCGAGAGGGTGTTGTTGACCACTTGGTTTTTGTAGCTAAAGAGCTCGTAGCCAAAAGTCATGTAGTACTTTCCATCTTTTAGGATATCCACGTGTGGAAAGATCGTCGATGGGCTTGTCCGCTGTGGGTCAATGGTGCCGGTGTAGGTGATCATCAGCTTGTTGGTGATGTTGTTGCCAAAGCGACTATTGAGCTCTCCAGCAAAGCCGTGGACCTCATTTTTGTTGCCGTACCAAGAGTTGGAGAAGGCCATACCTGTCTCTGAGATGCGACCAGGGTTTATGGGTTTGCCGATGCCATAGGGTATGGAGGTTTGGTTGGTGGTACTCCAACTAAAGTTTCTCAGATAGTTGTATCGGAGAGAAAGCTTGTGGTTGTCATTGATATTCCAGTCAATTTTGGCAAGAATTTTGTAGTTCTTTTGGTCCAAGCTAGGGAAGTGCTCGTACTCGCCGGGGTTGTATCTGTACTTTTTGAGCAAGAAGTCTTTCATGGCGGCCATGTCGGATAGCTTTGCTCGAGATAGGTTTTCGGCCTTTTTGGCAATTCCGTCTGCACTAGGCATGTATCCTAGGTAGGGATTTGCCTGGTTTTCAAACTCTCCGTTGACGAAGAAGAAAAGCTTGTTTTTGAGGATTGGACCACCGATGGAGAAGCCGTAGACTTGCTCGTCCTTTTGACTGTGTTTGCTGAGTGTCGCTTTGCCTACTTTGGTGCCGGTCATTCCTTTGCCCCTTTGGTAGGTGTAGGCTGATCCGGCAAAGGTATTGGTACCACTCTTTGTTACCGCATTGATGCTGGCACCGGTAAAGCTCGACAACCTGACGTCAAAGGGGGCAATACTTACGCTCACGGCCTCGATGGCGTCTAGCGAAATCGGCTGTGCAGAACCTCCGGGCATGAGCTTGTCGCTTAGACCAAAGTTATTTCTGAACTGCCCACCATCAATGGTAATGTTGTTTAGCCGTCCGTCTCGTCCACCAAAGGCAGAGCCATTGGCCTGTGGAGTCAGCCTCGTAAAGTCTGTGATGCTCCTACTGATCGACGGAAGTGTGGATATTTCTCGCTTGCTGATGGCAGTCATAGCCCCTGTCCGTTGGCTGTTGAATACGGGGTTGTTGCTACTGGCTGTCACGACGACCTCTCCGAGCTGTGCCACATCCTCCTCCATCTTTATATTCAGGACGAATGTCTCTCCAAGTGCCAGCTGAACGTTGGTGGCCGTGTGATCTTTGTAGCCGACAAAGGTGACTTTGACGTTGTAGGGGCCACCTATGCGCATGTTGTTGATAAAAAAGTTGCCCGCCGCATCGGTCAGCGCATGGTACCGTGTGCCGGAGGGTTCGTGCGTGGCTATGACGGTAGCGGCCATCAGTGGCTCGTGACCATCGGTGACCTGCCCTCGCAGAGATGAAGTCGTCACCTGCCCTTTTGCTCCCTGCGCAATGGCGAATGCGAAGAGGGAAAACAAGAGAAACTTGATTGTTTGTTTCATCGGTTGTTGAAAAATATTAAGTGAAAAAATCGGAGTGTTTTTGTGCTTCGTGAATTTTTGCCTTGATGCTTTGACGAAACTGAGAAATACAAAAAGCAGTCACCCTTGACCTTCTGGGCCAGACTGGGGCTATATTGGGTCAAGGGTGATCTGTCGCATTGTGCTGTCTTGGTGCGAACCCTATTTGATGGCTAGCTTTGATAGACTTCGGGCTACGTTTAGGAGGATGTATAGTCCAAGGCCTATGGCAAATCCTCCCCATCCCAGCCAGATAATCCCTCCTAGCGTGGACAGTGAAACGACGATGAGCATGATTAGCTCTGCCGAACCTTTGTCAACTTTCTTTAGCCCAAACATCGGAATGTCACTGACAAGCAAGAAACTCAGTGACAAGATCAATACAAGGTATCCACCTTGAACCTTGTACTCGATCATACGGGGTAGGGTGGTCAGGATGTCGTTGTACTCCCTAAGCAATACGGAAAGCCCGGCGATGAAGAGTGCGTTGGCCGGAGTCGGAAGTCCCAAGAAGGAGGTAGACTGGCGCTCGTCGTGATTGAACTTTGCCAGCCTGTATACCGATGCGGCAATGATCAGAACTGATAGCCAAGGAGCGAAAAATGAAACCTGCTCAAGAGAAATCGCCAAAAGGATACTCGGAACAACGCCAAATGAAACGGCATCGCTAAGAGAGTCGATATCCTTGCCAAGTGGCGAAAAGGCCTTGAGCTTGCGAGCCGAAAACCCATCAAAAAAGTCGCAAATAAGACTGCCTACCATGCACCACAAGGTGTACTCTATGGCTTTGCCCTGTACGATGAAGTAGAGGCCAAGGCCACCGAAGAAGGCATTGGACAGGCTCAGAAAGTTGGGAATGAAAGCGAGTACTTTGTTCATGATTGTGCAGAGAGGTCTGCAATGACCGTTTGGTTGGCAACAACTTTTTCATCAAGATGTACACGGATCGTACTGTCTATCGGCAGGTAGAGATCAACGCGCGAACCAAACTTGATGAAGCCTAGGATATCGTTGGGGTGAACACTTTCTCCCTCTTCTATATAGGTGACGATGCGTTTGGCTAGCGCACCCGCTACCTGACGGACCAAGACTTGTCGACCGCATTTGGTCTCAATCAGTATGGTGGAGCGTTCGTTTTCGACACTACTTTTTGGCAGGTAGGCTTTCATGAAGTTGCCCTCGTGGTGTCTCACAACTCTCACAACGCCCTCTACAGGCACCCAATTGGCATGGACATTGGTGGCAGACATGAAGGTAGACACCTGTATGCACTCGCACTTGAGAATCTCAGGCTCATATACAGGCTCAATCGCCACAATGTGTCCATCGGCACTTGCAACAACGAGGTGCCCTGTGTCACCATCAAACTTCCGATGTGGAATCCTAAAGAAGTTGATTGTCAACCAGGTCAAGGTCAGTACTACCGGCAGTACTAGCCAAAAGGCCAGTTTGTTTTCAAAAGCTAGGTACAGGTAGGCTTCGGTAAACCCAAAGAGCATAATAGCGCCAATGATCATCCCTGTGCCTTCATGGTGTATCTTCACGAGTATATATTTAGTTTTGGTTTATCACATTTGTTGCCGAGAATCCTTGCTGACCTTTCGGAGCAATTTCTTTGGTTCTTTTGCAACAAACCGTCAGATCTATTCTCAACTATTCCCACTCAATCGTGGCCGGCGGTTTGGAGGAGATGTCGTAGACGACTCGGTTTACCCCGCGTACCTTGTTGATAATCTCATTTGAGACTTTTGCGAGAAAGTCATAGGGAAGGTGTACCCAGTCTGCAGTCATGGCATCACGCGAACTCACAGCCCGAAGTGCCACTACCTGGTCATAGGTTCGTTCGTCACCCATCACGCCCACTGAGTGAATGGGCAGGAGTATTGCACCGGCTTGCCACACTTCATCGTAGAGCTTGTACTCACGCAAAAGGGAGGTGTAGATATGGTCAGCCTCCTGTAGGATTCGGACACGCTCCAGAGTGATCTCTCCGATGATGCGTATGCCTAACCCCGGACCCGGGAAGGGATGTCTGTAGACAAGGTCATGCGACATTCCCAACTCTAGCCCGACACGCCTTACTTCATCCTTGAACAACAGACGTAGTGGCTCAACAAGCTTTAGCTTCATTTTGTCCGGCAATCCGCCGACATTGTGGTGGCTCTTGATCACCATGCCGGTGATTGAAATTGACTCAATGACATCAGGATAGATGGTACCCTGCGCAAGCCATTTGATATCCTTGAGCTTGAGGGCCTCTTGCTCAAATACGTCGATGAAGCCCTTGCCGATTATCTTGCGCTTTTGCTCGGGGTCGGTTATCCCAGTCAGTTGTTTGTAAAAGTAATCTTTCGCATTGACCCCCTTTACATTGAGTCCAAGGTGCTGATAACTTTCAAGAACGTTTTCAAACTCATCTTTTCGAAGCAGGCCATGATCCACAAAGATGCAGTGCAACCTTTGACCTATAGCTTTGTTGAGCAAAACAGCGGCCACACTGGAGTCTACTCCTCCACTGAGTGCAAGCAACACGTGGTCTGTCCCTAGTTTCTCTTTCAACTCCTGGACAGTCATGCTTACGAACGATGCCGGTGACCAGTTTTTTTCGGCACCACAGATATCTAAGAAGTTTTGGAGCAAACGGTTTCCATCTTCGGTATGCTGTACTTCCGGATGAAATTGCACGCCCCATACTTTCTTGCTCTTGGAGCGGTATATGGCAGTGGGTATGGTGTCGGTTTTTGCAAGAGCGCAAAAGCCTTCGGCTAGTTCAGTTATCGTGTCTCCGTGAGACATCCAAGCCTGCGAACCATTGTGAATCCCTGCGATAAGTGGGTCCTTTCCGTCAATGATGCGAAGGTTGGTGCGCCCATACTCTCTGGTCTCGGACTTCTCCACCTTTCCACCCAAGGCGTCCATCATCAGCTGTGCACCATAGCAGATCCCCAATACAGGTATGTCCTTGTCGAGTAGTGCAGGGATGTCTATCTTGAAAGCCTTTGTGTCGCTCACCGAATACGGACTGCCAGATAGGATGACCCCCCATACGTCGTCAAGGTTTTCCGGAAGACTATGGTAGGGAATAATCTCAGAATAGACGCCTAGGTCTCGTATGCGCCGTCCTATGAGCTGAGTGGTCTGACTTCCAAAGTCAAGTATGAGAATTTTCTTTAGCATAACTGTTTATTTAGTGTCTTCTTCGTTTTCGTGTAGTAGGTATGGGCGTAGTCGCTTGGTACGCTCTATGGCCTGAGATTGGCTCCAGTCAGCAATCATTGAGGTATTTCCGGAGAGTAATACTTCCGGTACCGTCCAACCTTTGTATTCAGCCGGTCTTGTGTAGACCGGTGGCGCCAAAAGTCCGTCCTGGAAGGAGTCGGAGAGGGCACTTTGTTCGTCTCCTATGGCTCCGGGGAGGAGGCGGACAATGGCATCAGTCATTATGGCCGCCGGGAGTTCGCCCCCTGTGAGCACGTAGTCGCCTACACTAATCTCTCGGGTGATCAAGTGCTCTCGTATCCGGTGGTCTATTCCTTTGTAGTGCCCACATAGGATGACCATATTTTGGACCATGGATAGTTGGTTGGCAAGTGGTTGAGAAAACTCCTCCCCATCAGGTGAGGTGTAGATCACTTCATCGTAGTGGCGTTTTTCCTTGAGTGCACTGAGCGCCCTATCTACCGGCTCAATCTGTATGACCATACCGGCACTGCCTCCATAGGGGTAGTCATCGACTCTCCTCCATTTGTTGGTCGTGTAGTCGCGGAGATTGTGTACCACAATATCCACCAGCCCCTTATCCTGTGCTCTCTTTAGTATAGAAAGGCGCAGAAAAGGCTCCAGCATTTCAGGCAGTACAGTTAGTATATCTATTCTCATTTGCTGAATTAGTGTATCTACCGCACAAAGTTAACCAAATTCACTCAGACTGTACGTTGCTAGTGCTACCGAATTGGTGGCCTAGAATGAGTGAGCAGTATTTTCAAAAAACGGCGAAGTTTTGACGGAAAACATCCGAAGGAACTCACGAGACGATACAGACTAAGAAAACCCAAGTTCCCGAGCACTTTTCAAAGTCTTCTTGTTAAATTTGAACCACTGTTGCACTAGAGGGTAAGGAGTCATGGCTATACAAAGTCGGGTTTTTACTTGGATAATAGTTTTTTGATTAGTTTTGTGCTGATATGGATGTAGCAATCATAGGGACAGGATATGTGGGCCTTGTGACAGGCGCTTGTTTTGCAGAAATGGGGGCTCGTGTGCATTGTGTGGACACCGATTCGAGCAAGATTGACGGACTTCGACGTGGTGTAATACCAATATATGAACCCGGACTTCAAGAATTAGTCTCAAAAAACAGTTCGGCCGGTCGCTTATCATTTCACAAGGATCTGCGTGAGTGCATAGAGACAGTCGATGTTGTGTTTATCGCAGTAGGGACCCCCTCTACCGATCGAGGAGAGGCGGATCTTAGTGCGGTGCATGCCGTTGCCGAGTGTATAGGCAGTGTGGCTATCCGACCGGTATTGGTCGTCACCAAGAGCACAGTCCCCGTGGGAACCACTTTTCGCGTAAAAGAGATCATCCTCTCAAAGATGCGAGAACGTGGACTGAACTTTCCACTTGAGGTGGCAAACAATCCGGAGTTTTTGAAAGAGGGAACCGCAATCAAGGATTTTATGAGTCCGGATCGTGTGGTCGTCGGAGTGGAAGGCGAGAGAGCCAAGCAGTTGATGAGCCAATTGTATCGCCCTTTTTTGATTAATCACTTTAGGGTCCTTTTCATGGACATACTATCCAGCGAACTGACGAAGTACGCATCCAACTCCATGCTGGCCACGCGTATCAGCTTCATGAACGAATTAGCAAACTTGGCTGAAAAACTAGGTGCTGACGTTGAGATGATTCGCGAGGGTATGGGGGCGGACAAACGAATCGGAAAATCCTTTTTGTATCCCGGATGTGGCTATGGGGGCTCCTGTTTCCCTAAGGATGTACAGGCTCTATCGCATACAGCTAGGCAAAATGGTATGCAAATGAGCATTATAGACCGGGTACATGAGGTCAACGAACAACAAAAGCGACGTCCGTACGAAAAGATTGTCAACCACTTTGGCCCCGATCTCTCGGGACGGGTAATCGCCCTGTGGGGGCTCAGCTTCAAACCCGAGACGGATGATATGCGAGATGCGCCCTCATTGGTTGTGGCTGACCTTTTGCTACAAGCCGGAGCAGAGGTCCGAGCCTATGACCCTGTCGCCATGATCGAGGCACGCAAAAAATTACCTCACGGGATATACTATGCTGAGGATATATATGATGCGGCTCGTGGAGCAGATGCGGTAGTGCTTCTGACGGAGTGGAAACAGTTTCGACTGCCGGACTGGACTCGGGTAATGAATGAGATGAAAGAGCCGGTCATTGTAGATGGCCGAAATATATATGTTCCGGACGAACTGAGAGCCTTGGGCTTTTGGTACTCCGGTATTGGACGAATATAGAAATGAATAAAAAGGAACCAATCATTAGGAGCCTGCTTGACACAGACTTGTACAAGTTTACGACCGGATATGCCTACACCAAACTTTTTCCTCGGGCTTATGGTCGATTTGAATTCGTGGATCGTGATGGGATGGCGTACCCCAAGGGCTTTGGAGACAAGCTAATGTCGGAAATTCGGAAAATGAGTGAGCTCAAGCTTCAAGAGTCCGAAGCAGAGTTTTTGTCCCAAGAATGTCCGTACCTACCGCCATGCTATATAGACTTTCTGCGGGGGTATCGTTTTGATCCGAATGAAGTGACGGTTCACCAGGATGATGAGGGGCGGTTGCACATACAGGCCGAAGGATTGCTATACAGAATCACCCTCTGGGAGACCCCAATCTTGGCTATTGTCAGTGAGCTGTACTACGAGGAGACCGGACAAAAGCCGGATATTGCACACACCGTGCAGCAGGCGATCGAAAAAGCGGAGGAGATGAAAGCCCATGATCTGCAAGTCTCAATGTTTGGGATGCGCCGACGCTTTAGCAGTGATGTGGAGGATCGTATTACCGCTCTCCTGAAAGAGCATGCCGGCAAGAGCCTTTTTGGTACCAGCAATATGTATTACGCCATGAAGCACCATTTGCGTGTGACCGGTACGCATCCGCATGAGTGGGTGCAGTTTCATGCAGCAATATATGGGTACAAGATGGCCAACTATATGTCTATGGAGGACTGGATCAATGTCTACGATGGAGACCTGGGCACCGTGCTGACCGATACCTACACTACGCGTGTCTTTATGAGCAATTTTTCCAAGAAGCATGCCCTCCTCTTTACTTCGCTAAGGCATGATAGTGGTGATCCTTATCTTTTTACCGACATGGCGATTGCACGATACAAGGAACTCAAAATAAATCCGGCCACTAAGTATCTAGTCTTTTCTGACGCGCTGGATATCCCCAAGGCAGTGAAAATAAAGGAATACTGTGATCAGCGAGGTATCCGAGCTACCTTTGGCGTCGGTACCAACCTGACTAATGATGTCGGAAATCATACGGAGCCACGGAATATAGTCATGAAGCTCTTTGCTTGTAAAATCACCAAGGATCAGCCGTGGCAAAGCTGTGTGAAACTCTCAGACGTTGAAGGCAAGCATACAGGTTACGACAGGGAAATAGAACTAGCAACACAAACATTAGGAATAAAGTGACATGACCGACTCTAACCACATCAAGCGTGGCGAACTCGCCGATAATGCCTATCGTCCTCTGAAACCGGGCGAAGAGTACCATCCTTTTGTTCCCGATAGCCCCATGCCAAAGGAGCTAACCGGTTATAGCCTATTTTGGGGAATTCTGATGGCGATAGTCTTTAGTGCCGCAGCCGCTTACTTGGGACTAAAGGTAGGACAGGTATTTGAAGCCGCTATCCCAATTGCTATAATTGCCGCAGGGATCACCTCGGCAACCAACCGAAAGAATGCACTTCTTGAGAATGTCATGATACAAAGTATCGGTGCATCCAGTGGAGTAATAGTGGCCGGGGCGATCTTCACTATTCCGGCCATATTTATCTTGCAGGAGAAGTATCCGGAGATCTCTGTTAGTTTTTTGCAGATTTTTGTGAGCTCTCTTTTGGGAGGTGTCTTGGGAATATTGATGTTGATTCCTTTCCGAAAGTATTTTGTGAAGGATATGCATGGTCGATATCCTTTTCCGGAGGCTACCGCAACAACTCAGGTACTACTCAGCAGTGAGAAGGGTGGTGCTCAAGCAAAGCCTTTGCTGATTTCCGGCTTGATAGGTGGCTTGTACGATTGGTTGGTCGCTACCCTAGGTGCGTGGCATGAGACGATCTCGTCTACGGTTGTGTCGTGGGGCGCAATGGTTGCCGATCGTGCCAAACTGGTCTTCCAACTCAATACTAGTGCCGCTGTCCTTGGACTGGGCTACATCATCGGGCTGAAATATGCTGCTATTATTTGTGCGGGATCAGCACTGGTTTGGTGGGTCATAGTTCCCTTGATGAGTATGATTTGGGGTGGGGATATCTTGGCTTTTGGAGATCCTACGATCACAACAACAGTGGGCGAAATGTCTGCGCAAGAAATCTTCTTGCACTACGGACGTAATATCGGTATTGGAGGTATCGCTATGGCCGGTGTGATCAGCATATGGAACAACCGGAAGATTATTGGATCGGCTGTAGGCCTTGCCAAGAAAGAACTCGGAGGGGCTACTCATGCAAACGAAAAGGATGAACTTGGGAAGGCTATGCCTCGTACGCAACGAGATATCCCTATGGCGATAATCGTGTGGGGGATTGTTTTGGCTTTGGCTTGCATTGGTGTGTTTTTCTATTTCGGTGTTGTGCAACAAAACCTTCTATGGGCAGTAGTGGGACTTGTCCTTACTTCGCTCATTGCCTTTCTCTTTACGACCGTGGCTGCCAATGCTATTGCTATTGTTGGATCCAACCCTGTCTCCGGGATGACCTTGATGACCTTGATCGTTGCAAGTGTTGTCTTGGTCGCTTTTGGGATGAATGGCCCTTCGGGAATGGTCTCAGCTTTGGTTATTGGTGTTGTTGTCTGTACGGCGTTGTCAATGGCCGGAGGGTTCATTACGGATCTAAAGATAGGCTACTGGCTTGGATCTACACCTAGAGTCCAGCAAACATGGAAGTTTCTAGGGACTTTGGTCTCTGCCGCAACCGTATGTGGGGTGGTCATTGTGCTCAACAAAACCTATGGCTTTACCGGCCCTGATGCGCTGAATGCTCCCCAAGCCAATGCTATGGCTGCACTTATAGAACCATTGATGACCGGTCAAGGCGCCAAGTGGCTCCTCTATGGGCTTGGCGCAGCTCTGGCTTTGGCGCTAACTGTTGCGAAAGTGCCGGCATTGCCGTTTGCGTTGGGGATGTTTATACCGCTAAGCCTGAACCTTCCTCTCCTGGTGGGTGGGGCTGTAAGTTGGTATGTCTCCTCTAGGTCCAAATCTGCAGATCTCAATAAAGCCCGACGTGACAAGGGTACGCTGATTGCTTCAGGGTTCATTGCCGGTGGTGCCTTGATGGGTGTTGTCAGTGCGATCATGAAGCTTTCCGGAGTTGACTTGGTGCAGAAGGAGTGGCTAGACTCGGCATGGAGTCATGCCCTGACGGTTGTCGTGTATCTCCTTATTGTTTACTATCTGACCCATGCAAGTAAAAAGGCTGATGAATACAGAGACAATTAATTCGGCGCTACGGGTCGTAGACCGGCTCATCACAGAGGAATGCACCGCCCTGCACCGTTGTGAGCCAAAGGGCTTATATGAGCCTATCGCATATATCCTGGAGTTGGGGGGCAAGCGCCTCAGGCCGTTGCTTGCCTATTTGACCTATGAGCATTTTTCCGGAGCGGACTTTGACCTTCTTCAGATCGAGCCTATCGTTAAGGCAGTAGAGCTTTTTCACAATTTTACCCTCCTGCATGACGATCTGATGGACGACGCTCCGGTCCGGCGCGGACAACCGACAGTCTACAAAAAATGGGGGGCAAATACTGCCATCCTCTCCGGAGATGCCATGATGATTGAGTCCTACAAGGCTCTTAGTCAAGTGGATCCCAGTTTGTTGCCCAGGGTGTTGGCCATTTTCAATGACATGGCAACTGGTGTCTGCGAAGGTCAACAATTGGATATGGAGTACGAGTCCAAGGACTTGGATGCAATCACGATAGCAGATTACCTAGGTATGATTCGTCTCAAGACATCGTACCTCTTTAGGGGAAGCATGATGATGGGAGCATTGGTTGCAGGACTCGACAATGTGGCACTCAATACCATTGCCACAGCTGCCGATCGAATGGGGCTTGCTTTTCAGATCATGGATGATTATCTGGATGTCTTTTCTGATAAACCGGACTTTGGTAAGGTTACCGGAGGGGATATTGTTGAGGGAAAACGTACTTGGCTTTTGCTCAAGGCCTATGAGCTAGACCCTGCCAACCTTACTGTCGCATTGGGCTCTGAGAGTACAGAAAAACGTATCGCCGAGGTGACGCAAGTGTATATCTCCAATCACGTTGACCGTTTGGCACTTGCCGAGGTGGACAGACTTACAGAAGAGGCCATAGAGATGCTTGACTCTCTAGACAACCCACCGATCATGATCAAGAGCCTGTTTCGGGCTTTGGTGCAACGAATTTCGTAAATATAATCGCAGGGGTATTGTATTCATCAGAAATATTTGTATCTTTGCAACCAGAGAGTTCGGGATGTAGCTCAGTCCGGTTTAGAGTGCGCGTCTGGGGGGCGTGAGGTCGCTGGTTCGAATCCAGTCATCCCGACTAGTTAGAAGGTGTGTCAAAACAATTGTTTTGACACACCTTTTTCATATAGTTCTATAGGTGTTTCCTGTGACTGAGCTGAGTACATGGGTGAGAGTCCTCATGGGGCGCTCTTTCTGGTGGTTAAACGGTGGCCAAATAGTCCTCTGCACCACTACTTTACCATCCTTGTTCTCGCCTTTGTTTTTAGCATTTTGCAAATGATGGATAATCAGCAGATTGCAGGTCAGTGCGAGTTTCACGGATAGAAGCGAAAGTTTTCACGGATAGAAGCGAAAGTTTTCACGGATAGCAGCGAAAGTTTTCACAGATAGAAGCAATTGGTTAGATCGGATAGAAGGAAATACGAGGTATGGACGGATGAAAAATCAGTCCTCCTTTTTCAAGGATTTGGTTCTTGATGAATGGTTGGCAGTTTACTTTTGAAGCCCACTTGCTTTTTGGTACATTTGTACTACAAGACGATTTATTCAATAATACCCAATGAAAGGAGGTACGAGCATGCGAGATCATCCGGAGAATAGTGAGGAATATAAGGGACTGAAGGTGAATGCCGGTGTCCATGTTGCTCCTATGGTAAACCCTCACTTCCGAAGGGTGAGAAAAAAGGAGTTGACGGTGGAGGACTATGTCTCCGGTATCCTTGATGGAGACCGAGTGATGCTGTCTCGTGCCGTGACACTTGTGGAAAGTCGTCTGCCCCAGCACCGAGCGATGGCCCAAGAGGTTATTGAGCGATGCTTGCCCTTCAGCAAGCATTCTGTCCGTGTCGGGATTACCGGTGTGCCAGGTGCCGGTAAGAGTACATCTATAGATGCCTTTGGGATGCATGTTCTGGAAAAGGGACACAAGCTTGCTGTTTTGGCAATAGACCCTTCGAGTGAACTTACCAAGGGATCTATACTGGGAGACAAGACACGTATGGCTGAGCTGTCGAAGCAAGAGAATGCCTTCATCCGTCCCAGCCCGTCAGCAGGGTCCTTGGGTGGTGTTGCTCGGAAAACGCGCGAGACAATAGTATTGTGTGAGGCCGCAGGGTTCGATACCATATTTGTGGAGACTGTGGGGGTGGGGCAGAGTGAAACAGCAGTCCACTCGATGGTAGACTTTTTCTTGCTCATACAGTTGGCCGGAACAGGTGATGAACTTCAGGGGATCAAGCGAGGCATCATGGAAATGTGTGATGGTATCGTGATCAATAAGGCTGATGGTGATAATGTGAAAAAAGCTGAGCTGGCAGCCTCGCACTTTCGCAATGCGCTACACCTTTTTCCAAAGTCTGAGAGTGGCTGGACCCCAAGGGTCGAAACCTACTCCGGCTTTTATGGCCTGAACATAGATAAGGTATGGGCGATGGTGGAGGAGTATATTGACTTTGTGAGAAAAACGGGCTACTTTGATCATAATCGCAACAAGCAGGCCAAGTACTGGATGTATGAGACCATCAACGAGGCACTGAAGAGTTCGTTTTACCAAGATCCACGTATTCGAGCTCTATTACCACGTATGGAAAAGGAGGTGCTTGACGATCACATCAGCTCATTCGTGGCAAGTGGTCGATTGTTGGAGACCTATTTCCAAGAAAAGAGACCGTGTGATGAATAATCGATCGTTCTACATGATTATCTCCGTCCTTTGTTTGGTGGATATGGTGCTTCTGCTACGACCTAATCCTGAGGTTGCCTCTGTGGTTCGGACGATAGTCTGTGGTGGTGCGCTCTACTATGCGGTGAAGCGACTCCGCCGTCCTGGGCCAATGACTGTTCTTTTTATTGCCGTGGCTGTGGTGTACAATCCATTTTGGACACTACGTATGGAGCCTGTTTGGTGGTTGCTGTGCGATGTGGTGTCAATGGCTCTCTTTTATTTACTTTCCCGTATTACTCCTATTCGCGAGTCGGGGGTGAAGCGTTATGTTGAGTGCGATGAGTCGGATAAGTAGGTGTGTTTGGCTCTGCCTACTCCTCGCTCTTGTCGGGTGTAAGTCCGAGAGTTCGCAAGATCTACCAACCCTTTTGCGCGATCTAGGCGAGGTCCGAAAGTTGGACCTCGTAGAGATGCGTACTGAGGAGACGATTATTATCTCCGGCAGCCCCTATACGTTAGCGACTATTCGTTCGTTGGATGATGCCGTGGGGTATATTGATGACCTACTCAGAACCGGGAATCGGGTGGGGGTGTACTCTTTTGTGAGCTATGTGGGGGCTTTTGTGGACTTATCCTCATTGGCCGCAGCTGATGTCCGGGTTGATCCTTCGCGGCACAGGGTGGAACTTACGTTACCGGCTGTGCAGGTCGAACCTCTTGGGCGAGGTACAACACTGGAGAAACTGCACGAACGGGTGACCGGTACTCAAAAAAGTATCACGAATGAGGAGCGAACTGCTCTCCAAAACAAAGCTTCAGAGCTTCTCCGCCGGCGGATAGAGCCCGGAGAACCACTCTATAACGAATTGGTGGTACGGGGACAAAATAAGGCGAGAGCCTACTTTGTCGGCATGCTCCATGCTCGTGGATATGATGAGGTGACGGTTTCGTTTCAGAAAGAGGTCTTGGAGCATGAATAAGTGTATCCTGAAGTTGGGCGTTGGAGTGATCGTCCTTTTTGTTGTCGCCCTTTCCGCCTTTTTTATCGTCAAGCATCGTACCACCGGACACCAAAATAGTGAGGCAGTCTACGCCTCCATGATCAAGGACATCAAGGAGTTGATCCGTGTCACCACACTAGAGGGAGATCGTATGATTCCGGTGACACTGGAGGATAAAGGGGTGGGGGCTTTTGCACTCGGAAGCTACAAAGTGAGGATCTCGTACAATGTAGAGGCCTTGGAGACCTATCAACTGGGAGATACACTCTTGGTGCGCCTTCCGCGAGAGGAGGTGACTATCCTGGAGAATGATCGGGTGGGATTTCGGGTCATTGATGTGTGGGGAACAACCGTCTGGTCACGGTTGCGTGGTGTCACACTCACCCTTGAGCAAGAAAATCGTATGCGTGAGATAGCCAAAAGCCGGCTCCGAAAAGACCTACAGAGAGATGGCTCCATCCAAGAGGCTCGGAACAATGCGATACATGCGGTCAGCGATATGCTCAGTGTGGTCCCAGGCACTGTGATTGTACTCGAGCCGGCAGCGACAAGACCGGGTTTGCCACCGGCAACCGTCCGTCGACTGGGCACTGAGGTCTTTGAAAAAGAGCCCTCCAAACAATTTTAAATAAACAACAACAATACTTCTATGCGACCAACCAATATCTCTCTATGCTTGATGCTCTTGCTAGGGCTGACAGCTTTTGCATGCGACGACAAGGGAAAAGGCGATGAAGAAAAGGAGACCGTAGAGGCGCAAGTGGTGACCGACAGCCCTTTCTCAGGAGACAATGCCTATGAGCATGTGCGAGCTCAGGTGAAGTTTGGCCCAAGAGTCCCCAATACCGATGGACATGAGGCTTGCCTAGCCTATCTACAGGAAACTCTTGTCGCTACCGGACTGGAGGTACGCACCCAGCCGATGCTACTCACGGCCTACGATGGTACGCAACTCCGGGCAACAAATATCATTGCGAGCTACAAGCCTGAGCGAAAAAACAGAGCATTGCTCTTTGCCCACTGGGATACTCGACCAATGGCTGACCACGATGATAATCCTGCCCTGCGTGACAAGCCCATAGATGGGGCAGATGATGGAGCGAGTGGCACGGGGCTTTTGCTGGAGATGGCTCGGCTGATAGCGACGTCCGACCTGAAAAATATAGGGGTGGATATCCTCCTTTTTGATGCTGAGGACTATGGGGTCCCCGAGGGAGTCGACTACAAGGGGCGTACCGAAACAACCTGGGCACTGGGTACCCAGTATTGGACTAAGCACCCACACGTGGAGGGATATATGGCGGACTTCGGGATATTGGTGGACATGGTTGGGGCCAAGGATGCCACTTTTTACCGTGAGTACTTCTCTGTCAATTCTGCCAGCCGGTATGTCAATAAAATATGGGCTACCGGACGCCGTCTAGGGCATGCCAAGTACTTTATCAATGAGATGGGGGGAGCCATCACGGATGACCACTACTTCGTGATCGAAAATCTACGCATTCCGTGCGTCAATATCGTTAATTATGACCCGACCCGTGCTAAGGGATTTGGCGACTATTGGCATACGCATAATGACAATTTGGACAACATCAGCCGAGAGACACTGCAAGCAGTCGGAGAGACTGTCTGGCAGGTGCTTTTGGACTACGATGCGGAGCAGGCGAAGCAGTGACTCATAGGGCCCTCTATTTGTGGAAAATCGCCTGTGAACGAATAGACAATAGACTTTGATATTTATGGAAACAATCAAGGAGCGTCAGGACGAATTGATAAGCGAATTTTCGCTGCTGGATGATTGGATGGATCGCTATGCACTCATTATTGAAATGGGAAATGAGCTTGAGCCTCTCTCCGATTCCGATAAAGTGCCCGAGCATACCATCGAAGGGTGTCAGAGCAGAGTGTGGATTGTAGGAACTCCACAGCCGGACGGAACGCTCAAGCTACGGGCCGACTCCGATGCGGTCATCGTCAAGGGGATAATCGCTATGCTTTTGCGTGTCCTTTCCGGACAAAAGGCGCAAGACATAGCATCGGCCGACCTCTACTTTATTGATCAGCTGGGGTTGCACGAACACTTCTCACCCACTCGGTCCAACGGACTGCTCGCCATGGTCCGTCACATCAAGATACTTGCACAGGCAATGCTCATGAGGTCATGATCAAGATTCTAGCTGAGCAGTCAATCCCCTATTTGCGTGGGGTGCTAGAGGAGCTGGGCGAAGTCACTTACTTGCCCTCGGCTGAGTTTACCCCGTCATCTGTCCGAGATATGGACTGGCTGATCGTCCGCAGTATCACCAAGTGTACCGAGCAGTTGTTGGCGGGCTCTCGTGTCCGCCTCATTACTTCTGCCACGATTGGGTATGACCATATAGATACGGACTATTGCGACCGTGCCGGGATTGCTTGGTACAATGCCCCGGGTTGTAATGCCGGCGGGGTGGGGCAATATTTTGGGGGCGTGCTGTCTTACTTGGCGGTGAACCACCTTTTTGATCCTAGAGGAAAGACGATCGGTATCGTAGGAGTGGGACATACAGGTACGTATGTCGCACGCTATGCGGAGGCGATGGGGATGAAGCTGCTCCTGAACGACCCTATTCGTGCCGAGCGTGAGGGATCGCAGGGATTTGTCGACTACCCCACACTGATGCACAAGTCGGATCTGATTACGTACCATGTGCCTCTTACCTACGATGGAGAGCATGCCACCTATCATCTCTTTAGCGACGCAACACTCCGGCTAATTGGCAAGCGTCGACCTTTGTTGGGCAATTTTTGCCGTGGCGCAGTGACTGATACTTCCGCTCTCCTAAGAGGGGTGCGCAACGGCTACCTAGGCGGTCTGCTCATTGACTGCTGGGAAAATGAGCCCCACATATCTACGGACCTTTTGGAGCGAGTCCTCATCGGGACGCCACACATTGCCGGCTTTTCGGCCGATGGCAAGTCCAATGCCGCACGTGCCTGTCTCCTCCGAGGGCTAGAGTTTTTTGGACTAAAAAGTACACGTCTCTCTCGTGTGGCTCCGGAGCCACCTCAGGTTTCCACGATTGATCTGTCGGATTTTCCGAATGATGGTCTGCGCCTTTTCCGAGCCGTACTTTCTACCTACGACCCCTATCCCGTAGACCGTCGGCTGCGAAAGGAGTATGGAGACTTTGAACTCCTGCGACGTACCTATTCATATCCTCGTGAACCACATGCCTACCTCGTCCTAAATGCTACGGATGAGGAGGCCGAGCCTTTGAGCCACATTGGCTTCGGTATTGGATAAAAAACATGGAAGCAAAACTCATTGCTATAGCTCACTCCCCGAAACAAAAGTTGCAACTAGAGGTCCAGCAGAGTGGATCGGATCTTTCTTTCAGTTTGATCCACGGGGGATGTCTCCTTTTTGACCGCTCATCGCTTGGCTTGGATTTTGTCGGTGGCGGTAAGGAGCCCATCACGCTCACTTGGACAGATATGTGTGCGATGCCTGAGGATGGGGTGGAGCTGATGACCACCTTTTCCAGAGGAGCAGAGTGGTTTGTGATCCGTTTTTTGTTGCGCGATGATTGTTTGTCGTTTCGCTACGAACTGTACAATACCGGTGATCGGAGCGTTGTGGGAGAAAAGACCTGCTTCCACTTCGGCCCCGATGCTAACTTTCTCATAGACCAAGATGTCTACAAGGTAGTCGATGCTCGGGGGCTGAAGTTGCCTGTGTTGCTCGAGATGGACAATGGTCTCTATGTCGGTGTTCGTCGGACTCCCTCGCTCTCCTCATCTGAGCCCATGCTTCGGCTAAAAAGCGGACGACATCTCGAGGTCCTTTGTGGTACCGAGCGGGAGTCCAAGGAGGCAGTCGGCCATCTCATTACTCCGTGGTGGATCCTTGCCATCACTCAGCCGTAGACGCTTGGTGAATGTCCTGATCTTATCGACGTTCGTGTCGGGTGGAGGTGCGGCCGCTGCCGCCTACAAGCAGTTGGAGGCCCTGCATCGGGTGGGTGTACCTGCTCGTATGTTGGTGGCGGCACCGCTCACCGGGTCGGATGACTGCTTGTCCATTCGATCTGTGGGGGGCATGCGGTGGCGGCTTTTTCGCTACTTGGAAAAGCTGGGCACGCTCTTGAGGGTAAAGGATCGGTCGTTGTTGTTTCGTTTTTCGGACGCTACGTTGGGGGTGGAGGTGGCCGATCATCCTTGGGTCAAGTGGGCTGATGTCGTACATATCCACTGGGTACAGCAGAGCTTTTTGTCTTTCTCGGGGCTTCACTCCTTGCTTTCGTTGTCGGACAAACGCTTCTTCTGGACGCTTCATGACCTTTGGCCCATCACCGGGGGGTGTCACTCGCCCTATGTGGTGGGGGTGAGCGGGACGACTTTGTGTGGTCGATTCTTGCAGGGGTGTGGGGAGTGCCCCTTATTGCCCGGACAAGTGGAGGAGAACTACACGAGGCACCACTTTGACCAAAAGCGCCGATTGCCCCTGGATCGGGTCCACTTCTTGGGTGTGAGCCGTCCGATCGTGGAGCTTGCCCAAAAGTCTCCCCTCATTCGCCGAGTCTCCTATTTGCCCAACTTTTACGACCCCGTGCTTTTTTCCCCCGTCTCCGGGAAGCGAGCGAATGAGGCATCGTTTCGCTTGCTTTTTGTGGCGGCGCGTCCGGACGATCCGGTCAAGGGGCCGGAGCTGCTCCGTGATGTCCTGGACCGATGCTGTCGTCTCTCGGAGTCGTTTCGGTCACGGGCTGTGTTGGTCTGCATCGGCAGGCCCAAGCGACCGGAGGTGTTTCGTGATTGGCCGATCAGTCTGGAGTCGCATGGGGCGGTCTTGCCGGAGGAGTTGGCAGAGTACTACCGTACATCGGCACTGACCCTCTCCACTTCCCGCCATGAGACGTTTGGGCTGACCTTGCTGGAGTCACAGGCTTGTGGTACTCCGGTGTGTGCCTTTGCGGTGGGGGGTATCCCCGACGTGGTCCCACCGGAGTCTCTGGTGACGCCCTACGACACGCTAGAGTTTGCTCAGCGGATATTGTCCTACTTCGATCGACAAAAAGGCTCCGCGACCTCCTCTCCGGTCACGAGTGTGGAGCGTTTTTCTCAGCAAGTGGTTCTCCCGAAACTTTTGGCTCTCTACGAGGAGGAGGGCTGAATATTATGAGCTCGAATGAAGATGCGGAAGTATAGTCTGCGTCCCTGTACATAGGGACGATCATACTTCTCGTGTCCGGCTATGCGCAGAGCGTATGAATATCCGCTTGTAGAGCCGCTCTCTCTCTCTCTCTCTCTCTCTCTCCATACTACGGGCTGTGTCACTCCACTAGTGGAGTCCCATAAGCCATTGCTAAAGCCTTTGCCTTCGCTCTCTGTGGCCCCTAGTATATCGAACTGCTCGGGGCAGTATTTGTCGAGGAAGGAGATCGGCACCCCCATCACCCCGTCGTAGTCGCTTGGGATGGCATCGGTGAAAGCCACCTCAATGGCATCATAATTGTCGTACTTCGGGTACGCCTCCTCAAAGCTCTTTCCCTTGATCTCTTTGTGACGGCTGTACTTTAGGTTCCCCTCGATCGTTGACAGTTGCAATGGCTCGTGGCGTCGCCCATGCTCGAGGTTCGTGTACCAACAAGAATTACCAAGTCGTGTGTAGTTACCCACGTATCCCAATTTTTCGGCTTTCTCTTTGTCTTTAGGAGCTACATATGCGCCTTCAGGAACTGCAAAAACCATATCAGAAGAATTGTGGACCCCCAGCCACATCTCATTGGCAGCGATGCGGGGGAAGACGTTTTTGTAGGTGAGTGCATTCATGTTGCCGATGATGAGGAACTGCTTTTTGGCCTCAAAGACCCAGTCGACAAACTCTCGGAAGAGCGAAAAGGGCGGATTGGTCACGATGATGTCCGCCTCGTCCCTCAGCCGGCACACCTCCTCGCTCCTAAAGTCGCCGTCACCCTCTAGGTAGCTCCACTGCAGGTCGTCAAAGTCCACCCTGCCGTCCGATGTGCAGTCCTCCGAGAGGGTGTAGATCTTGCCCCGCACATTGGTTTTGGTCCGGTCGTACTGTGGGGCGACTTGCTCAAAAAGGGTCGGCTGGTAGGGGATGCTCAGTCGCTTGCTGTCCGGTGCGTAGCTGGTGCTGATGAGCTTGCGGAGCCCCAGCTCCTCAAAGCGCTGTGCAAAGTAGCGGGTGAATTCGCTCCACTCCGGGTCGTCGCACGGTAGGAGCACGGTCTTGCCCCGAAAGAGGTTCGGGTCGTAGTTGATGTAGGCCTGGATCTCTCGCTCAATATCAGCGTACTGGGTATAAAATTCGTCGTTTTTGGCCTGCTTGGCCCGGGATAGATTCTTATTTGCCATCTGTTGCTTGGGTCTTCGTCCGGAGTGGCTCCGTGGTTGCCCCAAAGGTACCAAATCTTTTGCCAACCCCTTATTTAGTCGTTTCCGACCGGAGGAAAAGTCTTTTTCGTCGGAGAAAAACTCGGCAGGGTCGGAGAAAAAGTTGCGCTTGTACCGGGAAAAGATAAAATCACAGTGTGATTTCTAGAAATCACACTGTGATCTGAATAAACCACAATGTGATTTGAATAAATCACATTGTGATTTTGAGTTTTCCGGCCGGATGATTGACTTTTTGGAGGCTCTGCTTTTCTTTTTCTTGGGGAAAATGGAGACTGTTGCACGAAGGCGATCTGCGGCGTTGCTTTCGGCATTGGGCCTAGGTCACGTAGGTGAGTACGCTCCCTTCGGCCGGGTAGGCCTTGGTGCCCTACGTGCAACTTGCCCTCATCCTCAGGCCTTGCATCTCATCCTTCGTGCAAAGTCTCAGCTCATTTGCTTCAAATGTGCGAGAATGGCACTTCGTGCAACATTCTCTTGTATTGGGCAAGAAAAAGTCCGCAAGTCATTCCGAGTGGAATGGCGTGCGGACCTAGGTTTCTGTGTCTCGTTGCTTTTTGGTGCGGGTGATCGGTCTTTAGTTGTAGCTGAAGGCGCGCTCGGTGATGGTGTATTGGTACTCTTTGCCCCTTTTCTTTTGGGTGGTGATTCGGCGGTTCCAGTTGCCTTTTTGGTCGTAGTTGTAGAGGTAGGCTCTGATCGCCAGTGTGTCTGTGGCATTGGTCTCGATTTCTTGTGTTGGGTCTCCCATTTTGTTGATGGCGTAGACTTTTTTGGAGACGATGATGCCGTTGGTACTTTGTGTGATGGCTGTGACGTTCCCTCTGACGTCGCGTTCCCAGAGGGTTTCGTCAATGGCTTCTCGGGCGTCGGAGGGAGTGCTTGTGGCCTGAAGAGGTAGGGCCTTTTTGTTGATTTTTATTTGGATGGTCTTGGTGACTTGTCCGTTGTTGTCCCGGTAGATTTGTTGCATGGTGCCGGCTTCAAGGTCACGGGTGGTGGTCACAGTGCCTTCGGATGTGGTCATCACGGTCTCTTTGGGGCTGTCTTTGTAGCTTCGGTGTGTTTCGGATAGGGTGTTTCCGTTGGCGTCCATCACTTTTTGGTGGGTGATCATGCCTTGGTTGTCAAAGGTGTAGTCGGAGGATTCGATGGGGTCTCCCAGGGTGAAGGCCAGGTCGCCGTTGCCTTTGGTCGCCGTGTAGTCTTTTTGGGACATCTGTACGACATTGCCGTGTAGGTTTAGGAGGAGTGTGTCTCGGGTCATGTGAGCGACATTTTTGTCGCATCCGGTGGTGAGGAAGAGTGTGGAGAGGGTGAGGAGGAGAGTTGTTTTTTTCATGGTGTCAGTGGGCTTTGGGGTGGTTGTTTAGTGCGAGCTCAAAAGCTTGTCGGTAGTCTTGGAAGAAGTGTTTCCAGTCGGCTTGAGAGGCCAGTTTTTGGGCATTTTGGTGTGCTGTTTCTTTTAGGGAGTCAGGTGCCTGGCTGTAGTTTTGGATGGTTTGGGCGAGCTGATTGGCCACGTCATCGTAGTTGTCATCGCTTCGGTCGAGTACGAGTACTCCACTGTTGAGTGTGTCGGTGTTGACAAGGCTCCTTGCCCATAGTCCGAACCCCGCCTTGTCGGTCGTGACGGTAGGTATCCCAAAGGCGATGCTCTCAAGTGGGGTGTAGCCCCAGGGCTCGTAGTATGAGGCAAATACGGTGAGGTCTATGGCAGGTAGTAGGTCGTAGTAGCGGATGTCCAAGATGCCGTCGTGTCCGTCGAGGTAGGCGGGGATGAAAAGAGGGTAGACGTGTTTGCCCCAGGTGTGTCTCAGCCGATCGAGCTGACGGATGAGGATGTTGCTATCTTGGTCGTTGAGCCAGTGGGTGCAGTAGGGCTGTTTGGCAGGAAGGGAGAGCTGTCGGTCACTATTCAGCCCGAGCCGGATCTCCGGTCGGGGTTCTTTCACCCAAGCCGGAACAGCGATGATCGGGAGTATGTCGGTGGTGGCTGAGGGGATGCGAGCAAGTGCATCAACAAAAAGGTCAAGCCCCTTGTTTCGGTACTCGAAGCGACCGCTCGATAGGATGATGCTTGCATCATCGCTGATCTTGGCTCCGTAGAGGGTTCGTGCGATATTGAGCAACTTTTTTCGTCCCTCTGCGCGGAGGAGGCTCCGCTTGTTGTCGCTTGGGACAAAGTCCGGCTCAAAGCCGTTTTTGGTCACGACGTCCACCGGTCGCTCCAGTAGCTGGGCGCACTCTACGGCGGTGACCTCACTCACGGTGCAAAAGACAGTGGCCTCGTGTGCGGCCTTTTTTTCCACTGCATGCTTGGCGACTACCCCTAGCTCCCGGGCCATTTGGTCGCCATGGTAGCCGGTCATGTACTTGTAGAGCTCTTTGTTGTTGCCTGATATAGATCGGCCGACTGTCGTGGCATGGGTGATGAATATTGTGGGGAGGTCCGGGGCGTTTTTTTTGAGCCAAAGGAGCCCCATGCCTGTGGTCCACTCATTGAATATCGCCACCGGGCGCTCGCTCCCGTGTAGGGTGCTGTATGCTTTCATGACACGTGCGGATGCGGTGGCAAAAAGGCAGCTCTCGTCGTAGTCGCCGTATCCGCTCTCGCTGCTGAGACGGTAGTCCTCCCACATGTCGTAGTAGATGAGGTCTCGTTCGGCATAGAGGGGCTGAAAGTCTACCAATGCCACTCTCGGCTCTCCGGGGACAAGCCAAGTGCCGAGGTAGGTCGGTAGCCCGCAGAGTCGAGAGAGGACGCTGTCGGGCTCCTCGCTGTCGAGGCGGACATCCTCTTGCCTGAAGTGTCGCCGGAAAGGCCCGACGAATAGGACGGCATCTCTGCCATAGCTCTCCACCATAGTGGCTGCACGAGTGCTGAGAACGGCATAGATGCCACCCACTTTGTTGCAAACCTCCCATGAGGTCTCCATGATCAGGGTGGGGGCTGTGCTTTGTCTGAGTGCTGTCATCTTTTTGTCTTTGTACTGAAGGATCTTTTTGCTCTGTCGGTGGACACCAGCGTAGGGAAAGAGATTGCTTGTATTTGTTGCGAACAGAGACAAAAGTACTGATTTTTTGATGATTTCTCATCTCGGCTCATCGCTCAATTGTGAGTTTAGTTGAGTAGTCACTTTGTTTTTTTTGTACCTTTGTGCAGTTTAATTAGCGTCAAATCAGTAATCAACAAAATATGCTACAACGCCAATACAAGCAGTGGGAGCGTCTGCTTAGCTACTTGGTCTTTATCGCTAGCACTGTGGTCTATCTCCTTACGATGGAGAAAAGTGCCAGTGTGTGGGACAACCCCGAGTTTATCACGACATTTAGCAAGCTGGAGGTGGGGCACCCGCCCGGAGCACCATTCTATATGCTGGTGTACAACCTCTTTTCTCACTTCTTTCCAGCGGGGAGTCCTTGGATTGCGATTTCGGCGAATAGCTTGAGTGCCCTCCTTGCGGGGCTGACCATCCTGATCCTCTTCCGGACCATTAGCCACTTGATCCGTCGTAGCTATGGCCTTAGGTCCTCCCTGATGCTTGATTCGGCATTACCTATGGAGCAGGCAATCCTAGGTCTCGGGGGTGCCTTGGTGGGGTCTTTGCTCTTTGCATTCACGGATAGCTTTTGGTACAGTGCTGTGGAGGCTGAGGTATATTCCTTCTCCTCTTTCTTTACCGCTTTGGTCTTTTACCTCATGCTGAAGTGGGAGGAGAGTGCGGACGATGCTCAGGCGGACAGGTGGCTGATACTTATCGCCTATCTCATGGGGTTGAGTGTCGGAGTGCACTTGCTTAACCTCCTCACTATCCCGGCGATGGCGTTGATCTACTACTTCAAAAAGTCCGAAAAGACCACTTGGAAGGGCGGAGTCGTGGCGATCTTGACTTCGTTTGCCCTGATTGTGATTATAATGTTTGGGATCATACAGGGGGTTCCGCAAGTGGCCGGTTACTTTGACCTGTTTTTTGTGAATACCCTTGGGCTGCCGTTCAATAGTGGTTTAGCCTTTTATATCATCTTACTCTTTGTTACGCTGATTGCAACGTTTGCCGGCATAATGTCCGGTCGGAGTACCATCTTGGTTCGTGTAGGCTTTTTGTGCAGCGTAATATTGATGGGTATCCCATTCATGGGGAATGGCTGGGTGGTACCACTTGTGCTGATTGCAGCCTTGGGTTGGTACCTCTTTAGTCGCAAGAGCCTGCCCTTGCATACATTGGGGCAAAGTACGCTGGCGATGTTTGTGTTCTTTATCGGATTGAGTACCTACGGTGTGATTTTGATTCGTGCCAACTCGGATATCCCGATGAACCAAAACACACCATCGGACGTCTTTTCGCTCCGGTATTATTTGGCACGCGATCAGTACGGTAGCACACCGCTTATCTACGGTCAGACCTATGCCTCATTGCCCAAATATGATGCTCAGGGGAATGCAGTAACGACCAAGACAACAACCTATCGTCGTGCGCCAAAGTACGATCCATCCGACAAGGATAGGTACATGGCGGTTGAGTCCGAGAAGCTGGAGTATCGTGACGATATGAAGATGTTCTTTCCGCGTGTCTACAGCAATATGCTCCCTCACTTCAAGCAAGGCTATGAAATCTGGGGTAATATTACGGGCGAGCCGATGAATATCGTCCAGCGTGGTGAGCACCGGACAGTAGTGGTACCAACTTTCTTTGAAAACCTCCGGTATTTCTTTTCGTATCAGCTCAACTACATGTACTGGCGCTACTTCATGTGGAACTTTAGCGGTAGGCAAAATGACCTCCAAGGACAAGGCGAAATCACGAAAGGAAATTGGCTTACCGGGATACCATTTATAGACGGACTGTTTTTGGGGCCTCAGAAAGACTTGCCCACATTTGTCAAGGACAACCCAGCATACAATCGCTACTTCATGCTACCCCTAATATTGGGAATACTGGGGTTGTTGATGCAGCTGTATGGTCGACGGCGAAGTCAGGAAAACTTCTGGATCGTCATGGCTCTCTTCTTTATGACCGGGATAGCCATTGTGCTGTATGTGAATCAAACCCCTGCTCAAGTCCGGGAGCGTGACTACTCGTATTTGGGATCATTTTATGCTTTCGCGATATGGATTGGATTTGGCGTGCCTGCTCTTTACAACCTCTTTGCGAAAAGGAAAGGTACCGGAGTCCCCAAGCTGGCGGCACTCATCACGATCCTTTGCCTAGGTGTCCCGGCTCTGGTACTCGCCGAAAACTATGATGACCACAACCGAAGTGGTCGCAGCTTGGCGAGTGACTTTGGACGCAACTACTTGGAGAGCTGTGAGGAGAATGGTATCATTTTTTGCAATGGTGATAATGACACCTTCCCTCTATGGTATGCCCAAGAGGTGGAGGGGGTACGCCGTGACTTAAAGGTCTGCAACACCTCCTACTTGCAAGCGGACTGGTACATTGAGCAGATGAAAAGGTGGCACTATGACTCTGCACCACTGCCTATCACCTGGGGACTGAAGGAGTACGGAGGTGACCGTCGAGGAGTGGCCTATATCATACCGTCCGGGAGCGAGTCTATCCAGGTACGTACAGCTCTGGACTTTATCGCCAGCGATGACCCCAGGCTCAAGCGAGTGCCCGGTATATCGCAGGAGGTTGATTACCTTCCGACCAACAAGCTAACCCTGGCCTACAATCCAGAGAAGCTCATACAAAGCGGAGCCATCTACCCCTCCGATACAGCGTACATCACCGAGCCTGTGATGCGCTTTGACCTCAGCAAAAAAAGCTATCTGGGTAAGCAGGAGATGATCATCTTGGATCTGATGGATAGTAACCGCTTTGAGCGTCCTATATACTACTGCATCACTGTGGGCGAAGGTGAGCATGTGGGGATGACACCCTATATGCGCCAGACCGGTATGGCCTTTCAGGTTATGCCTTTTGTGACAGAGGGTACACCGGCCAGGATAGATACTGAGAGAATGTATCAAAATGTTACTAAAACGTTTCGTTGGGGTGGCGCCGACCTTCCCGGGGTATATATGGATGAAAACAATCGCCGTATGTGCGAGACCTACCGCTCTCAGGTATTTGGAAAGCTCGCCCTTGCACTGATAGAAAAGGGTGATTCGGTCCGTGCAAAAGAAGTGCTAGACTTGTCTCAGCGTGCTATTCGGGCAGATGTTATTCCGCACGGTGCATCCTCCCTCAGTATCATCACAGCATATACTGCACTAGGGGCTATTGATGTGGCGGAGGCCATCTCAGCAGAGATTCTCGATAATGCTTTGCAGGATCTGGACTGGTACTACAGGCTCAGGGCCAACTATTTTGCACTCAACCTACGTGAAGTAGAGATGGAGGTGATCATTGCCTCCGAATTGCTTCGGATCAATGAGACTGCAGGAGGTAAACTCAAGGCTAAGTACGGAGAAAAAGTAAAGTACTACCAAGAGAGCTATCTGCAAATAGCCAAGCAACTACAAAAGTAGACGACATATGCTCATAGAGCAGCCCCCCGCACTATACCGCTTGTTATTTAGACGAGCAACATGGCGCATGCCCACGCTGGAGCTTACCGGTCGCAAGACTGTTTACCTCACTTTTGATGATGGTCCTATACCTATTGTTACTCCTTGGGTATTGGAGCAGCTTCGTACCAGAGGTATTCGGGCCACTTTTTTCATGGTGGGGGATAATGTCTATAAGTATCCACACGTCTATCAGCAAGTGATTGATGCCGGTCATGAGGTGGGAAATCACACGCATCATCACCTCCATGGGCTCCTATTTCGTACCAAAAACTACGTGGAGGATGCTCTGGAGGCGCACGACCTGATACAATCTTCGCTCTTTAGACCCCCAAATGGTCACATGCGCCTTCGTCAGAGCCTCTCCATCGCCAAGTATTTTGATACCATCATGTGGGATGTCGTGACGAGGGACTATAGTAATCTAGTCACACCACAGCAGGTGTTGCATAATGTCAAGCAATACACACGTGATGGGTCGATCATTGTTTTTCACGACTCCATAAAGGCATGGGAAAAACTCACCTATGCACTCCCTCGAGCACTTGATTGGCTAATAGGTGAAGGCTACGTCTTTCAGACTATATCGGAAGGGCTAAGGATCAAGGAGAGGGCAAATCGACGCTAACAGTGTGTCTATGCGTGTCTTGGTGATCGCACTCAGATGACTCAGAAGGGGATTGTTATGAAACGATCCCCTTTTTTATGTTTCATAGGCCCTCCGATGATACTGCAATGGCGAACTGCCGTGGAGGCTCCCCCCAGAATTTGCCTAAGAGAGGAGAAGAACGACAAGCAATTGGGCAATGATGACCCTCAGAAACATCCCCATCGGATAGACACTCGCATAGCTAATGGTAGGAGTGTCGTCCTCCAGTCGCCCGGCCATGTAGTCCAGCGCAATGGGATTGGCCATGGCACCACAGATCCATCCGGCAATTGTACTAAACGTCTGCTTGGTCATAAGGAGTGCCAGCAGCCCGACTAAAAATGTCGGGACGATCGTGAGTACAGCACCCATCCCCAGCCACGATAGTCCGGGACCCTTTGTGAGCATACCAAAGAACTCCCCACCACTCGCCAAGCCAAGCCCGCCGAGGTACAGTGTGATACCGAGTGTTCGCAACATGAGGTTGGCGGAGTGTGTAATATAGGTATTGAGCCGAAATCGGACACCATATGCACCGATAATGATACCCATGATGATGGGACCACCCGCTATACCTAGCTTGATAGGAGAGTCCATCAGAGGCAAGTGTATAGGGATTGCCCCAAGGATCAGTCCCATCCCCATGCCTAAAAATATACTGACCAGATAGGGGGTGTCGAGTGGCTTTAGCTGATCGCCAAGTTCTTTGGCCAAGCGGTCGACTTTGTCTTCTGGCCCGACGGCTGTAATACGGTCTCCAAGCTGTAGAATGAGGTTGGGAGTAGGCACAAGATCCATTTCCGAACGATTGACACGCGTGATATTGACTCCGTATCGATTGCGCAACTTTAGTTCGCGCAGGGAGTGCCCGTTCACTTCAGGTTTGGAGACAATGATCCGCTTGCTCACAAGGGTGTCACTGCTCTCTATGCTATGCCAGTCCGTGCGCTTTTCTTCCTCCCCTACAAGTTGACCAAATACATGCTCCAGCGCCTCCGCAGAGTCGACCTTGCAGACGACCAAAAGATGATCCCCCAGCTCATAAGTGGTATCGGGGGTTGGTGTGATCAGTTCTGATCCACGATAGATACGGGAGATGACATAGTCGTGCTTGAATGTCCGATGCACCTCCTCCAGAGTATGTCCCACGATTCCTTCGTTTGCAAGGTAGTACTCTGCCACAAAGTGTTCGTTGGGGTCCTTTGTGGCCTTTTCCTTCGCCCGTTTCGGAAAAAGATAGCGCAGTGCCTCTAGGACGACAAATACACCGACAGTGCCGATAGGATAGGTTATGGCGGTGGCAAGAGCCATGTTGTTCATGGCCACGTTGGTTGACTCACTGCCTCCTTGTGTACTTAGGAGTGCTTGCTGTGCGGCACCAAGTGCAGGCGTGTTGGTTACGGCTCCGGATAAGATCCCCATGACATTGCCAACCGTATCGTAGCCAACAAGGATCAGCAGGATTGCGGCTAGGGTGCCGGCAAGGATGAGAGCTAGGCTCCATAGGTTCAGACTCAGACCGGCGGTCTTGAATGTCGCCACGAAACCGGGCCCAACTTGCACACCAAGTGCGTAGATAAAAAGCACAAGACCGAAGTTTTGTGCGAAGATAAGCATAGGCTCATTGACTCGTACCCCAAAGTGAGCCATCATGATGCCCAGGAAAAACACACAAACACCCCCAAGCGAAATGGGTCCCATGCGGAGTTTGCCAAGCCACAAGCCTATGCCGCAAGTAAAACACAGCACAATGATCGTTTGCACAAGTGACTCTTCGACCAAAAAAGCTTTAGTAATCTCCCACATTTGCCAATATCATTATTTGTTGTGTCAAGGGAACCCTTTTTATCTCTACTCATACTTTCCGTATGAGATTATCTACTGTTACAGGTTGCAAAGGTACCAAAAAGAGAGATGTCCTTTCTTTATGAGCAATTCTTCTATCCGTGAAACCGATCACTTCTATCCGGGAAAAGTTTTGCTTCTATCCGTGAAACCGATCGCTTCTATCCGTCTAAAATTTAGAGATCTATAATGCTTTTGTTTTCAGCGGTTTGGATTTTTGTTTTTTGCACTCCTCGGAATGTGGTAAATTTGAGTAGATCAATAAGAAAAATGAGGAATAGATGATAGAAGATAAAAAAGGCATTGATGCGATCCGACGACGTTTTCCGGGGTTGGATCAGCAGCTCTACGACGACAAGCGAAGACTGGTGTACCTAGACAATGCCGCCACTACGCAACGACCGGAAGAGGTAATCCGGGCATATGAAAAACACAGCCTGTACTGCAACGCCAATATCCACAGAGGCGACCACTATCTTAGTCGCAAGGCAACGGAGGCGCATGAGGAGGCTAGGGCGTATGTAGCGGACTTCGTGCACGCTGAGGAGGCAGCTGAGGTGCTTTTTACGCGTGGAACGACTGAGGGGATCAACCTCGTGGCAAGTACCTTTTGCTCTACTCTCATGAATCCGGGGGATGAAGTCATCGTCTCCGAAATGGAACATCACTCAAATATCGTACCGTGGCAGATGGCTGCCGATCGGTATGGGATCAAAGTAGTCCCGGCTCGTATACATGATGATGGAACCCTGGATCTAGATCATCTCTATGGGTGCATGGGCGAACGAACTCGTTTAGTTTCGCTCTGTTTTTCCTCCAATGTGCTAGGGACCGTGAATCCCATACAGCAGATCACCGAGCACGCTCACGAGATGGGGATCCCAGTACTTGTGGATGCTGCTCAAGCTGTGGCACATCGACCAATCAATGTCCAAGAACTGGGCTGCGACTTCTTGGCCTTTAGTGCTCACAAAGTATATGGCCCTACGGGGATAGGTGTGCTATATGGTCGACGTAAGTGGTTGGAGCAACTGCCTCCGTACCAAGGTGGCGGAGAGATGATTCAGCGGGTTAGTTTTGGGGGAACCACGTACGGCGAGATACCGTATAAGTACGAGGCAGGTACGCCGGACTTTATCGGAAGTGTCGCTCTGAAAAGGGCTTTGGAATTTGTCCAAGAAGTGGGCTATGATACGATTCGCCGGCATGAGGACGACCTACTGAACTATGCGACCAACAAACTCTTGTCAATAAGTGGTCTGCGAATATATGGTACCGCTCCGGACAAAGAGCCGGTCCTCTCCTTTTTGGTGGACGGAGTGCATCCATATGATCTCGGAAAATTGTTGGATCGTATGGGGATAGCTGTCCGAACCGGTCACCACTGTGCGCAACCGCTGATGGAGCACTATGGTATCGAGGGAACCTTGCGGGTGAGTTTCGCTGTCTACAATACAAGGGAGGAGGTCGATGTGTTGGAGCGTGCGTTGACCCGATTGATCCCGATGTTGCGTTAGAGAATGCAGAGCTGTTTTTTCGAGAAAATGGACGTGACAGAGAGAAGTGATTTGCTTTGTGACAGCTTCATGTTTCTAGACATGTTTTTATGAGTACACAGATGGAGGAGAGAATGGTGCAGGTGGAACTTGGAGGTGTTGGCAACCTTAGCAATAACCCCGGGGTGGTTGTTTTGCTCCTGACACCTGTTGATTCTCTATATAGACCGTACCCTGATCGGCATGAGCCTGTATTTCCGGTGCCGATAGACTATCTCACGGGACAACTGTACTTGAGTAGACTGTATCAAGTCCTGAAAGGGCACTTCACCAGCAATGAGGTGCTGGCAGGCTACTGTAGAGCCCTAAATATTTCTCTTGATCGGGTGAATATACGCCTAGAGGACTCTTCGGTAAAGACTTCACTGGAGGTTACACATGCGCAGGGGATGAAGGAGTCGCTGACGGTGCATTTGCACCGAACCGTACTGGGGGCCGTACTAGGTAGAATTCCTATTTTTGTGGAGGCTACCTTGCTAGATCGGATGGCACAACGGGTAAGGATACAGGGGCGAGACACGATTTCGGGTGAGCCAATAGATCTCAATCAAATCCAAGTGAAAGAGCTCCGGCAAATGATTGCAGATGGAGCTACTCCTGACCACATGACAGAAGTACAAGCGCAGTTTTTGCAAAATCAGAAGAGCGATGTACTGGAAGAGTTGCTGGAGGTGGCAGTTCAGGTTGAAAACTTTGAATGGGCAGCTTGTCTGCAAAAGATGAAAAGAAAAAATGCTGAATAACCTAAGTGACTTTGGCGCAGAGATGGCTCCCCCCATTGATCACACGATCCAAATGTCCTACAACCGAATAGTGAAATCCAACGATCGATCTATGGTCGTCCTAAGAGCTGTGGAATCAGCCGGGAATCCGAGTGAGTACTCTGTCGTTATTTCGAAACAGGACGAGCATGACTTTGAGACGGCCGAGAGGTGCTTTTCCGGACTATTACGAGAGGATCATGATTTGCTCGGAGAGCTGGTGGAGCACTTTGGGGTCTCAATCAGTTCTGTCCTGATATGGGAGTCTATTTCGGACGAAAAACTCTGTGCACAAGTATCTCTGCTAGCTTTATCAGGGGAGCGGGTGTCATTTCCGACAAGACTTCAGGAGGCGATACTCTATGCAGTGTTGCATAATATCCCGATCTTGGTGGAGAAGGGTTTGGCCAATACGACAGAGCCCCAAAGTGAAAAGCATGGTAGGACTTTCGTAGCCGGTAGGGATTATCTGGAATCTTACCGTCGGGCTATAAAGTCCGGAAAACTGCCTACGGACTATAGTGTCCCGGAACTAGAGTGGGGATTTGCTCAGATAGATCAGACTGCCCTTTTGGCACTTAGACAATTGGCGATAGAGCTTGAGTGCTATGAGTGGGCTCAAGTGATCAGTGATTTTTTGGAAAGTGACGACTTGGATATTGATCAGACCGATTAAAAAATGGAGGATTATCCGCTATTTGTTGTGCCCGATGTGGCGATTACAGGCATGCTTTCGGAGGAAGAGTCCCATCATGTGGGGCGCGTATTGCGTATGCAAATCGGTGAAAAACTGTATGTGACAGATGGGGCAGGATCTCTATATCTGGCTGTGCTGAAGGGAACTGACGGGAAGGAGCTGCCTGTGGAGTTGGTCGAAAAAGTACGAGAGGTCGCTACACCTCATCCTGAGCTTCACCTAGCAGTCGCGCCCCTAAAAAATGCAGACCGACTGGAGTGGTTGCTGGAAAAGCTCGTGGAGGTGGGCTTGGCATCGCTCTCCTTGGTTATGACGGAGCACACGATCCGAAAACACAATAATATGGTGCGTCTCCAAAAAGTGATGCTTGCGGCAGTGAAACAATCTAGAAAACGAATGGTGACCCGGATAAATGAATACCCCGGCGGAATTCGTGACTTGTGCCAATCCGAGTTGCCGACGCAAAAATTCATTGCCTACTGTGGCGATGAATACCCAAAGCTAGAATTGGCAAAAGCTTTGCGTCCGGGGTGCTCGACGGTCGTACTTATAGGACCGGAGGGTGACTTTTCGTCGGAGGAGGTTGAGATGGCAGTGCGGTATGGATTTGTCCCTGTCGCACTTGGTACGGAGCGTCTAAGGAGTGAAACAGCCGCCGTATATGCAGGAATGCTCCACCATATCATTAATACACAAGCAGAAAAATGAAGATAGCGTGCCCATACTGTGCCAAGGATATAGAGATCATTCCGCCGAATGTGGTGAAAGCAAAGGCTGAAAAGGTGGTGTGTCCTCATTGCCATAGACCAATAGCTGTATATGCCAGCCAAGCTACCTTGCAAATGCATAGAGATAGGGCTGTAAAAGCAGTGGCAGTCAGTCTACATGACTTTTCTGAGCAAGACCCTTACCTCGAGATAGTGGAGAGCCGGTTAGCTGATTCTCAGAGGTTGCCTATTCCGATAGGAGAGTCTGTCCTCGGTCGATTTACCCCAAATAGTAAGGCAGAGATACAAGTACTCACTGATGACATTGATCTAGGGCGAAACCATGCACGGCTATGGCTTACCAAGAAAGGGAGCTTGTCAGTCGCTGATAATGACAGTGTCTCCGGAACCTATGTGAATGGACAACCTTTGGCCCCGACCGATAAGGTGCGCTTGTGGGACGGTGATGTATTGACTTTGGGAGCCACTACCTTCATTGTCCACTTGTAGCAATTACTCGTCGTTTCTTAGAAATTTACGCCGCTGTTTTCTTAGTTTTCTGTTGTAGAAAAACCTTGTGGCGTACTGTCCTATCCTAATCACGATAGCAGTACAACCAAGGAGGTAAAACCAACTCTTATCATCGGCGAAGGTGAAAAACACAATTGCGCTGGCAATTGCCAAAAGCATAAAGAGTACAGTGACGAGGGAGTCTATTTGTTTGAAATCCATATTGATAAGTTGTGGTTGTATAGCAGTGGATCTTTGAGTAATGCGCAAGGACGCCTTGCGTCTCATGAATGACCCTTATAGCACGGCTTGAATATCTTTGGCAACAATGTGTTCGTGGTTGTATCGGTCTACGCGAGTGATGGTAAACGATACTTTGTACTTCTTTCCCAGATCTAAAGGCCTATATCTTGTCGCATTGGTTATGGCGGTGATGTTTTCTGCTTTTAGGATTTCTCGGATAGGTGCTTTGCGTTGATGCGTATAGATGACGTAGTATCGTGTCTCAAGTCCTTTGGGCATGATCATGTCGCCCAGCCATACAAGCTCTTGGTACAACTCTCCTTTCAGTAGGTACGCTGATCGCTTTGGTTCTTTATAGCCTTTGAGGTCAGCAGGGTAGGGGGTCGGTGGAATCAGAGCCGGGTATTTCCAGTAATGATTGGCGATAATACTTCGGATCCCTTTGTAGTTCGCAAATAGCTCATCTGCAGGCCAGATGACATTGCCCTCTGAGGTCTCTCTTGCAATATTCAGTTTGGGATGCAATTGCTCATGATCCATGGTGGGACGTACAGATTGCCCGATGTAGTAATGGGCATTTTGAATGTTTTTGTTCCACCAATAGGCCAACTCGGTATAGTCAGCTAACTTGTGTCCCATGTGCCAGTAGATCTGTGGGACTATGTAATCTACCCAGTGCATCTGATCCCAAAGTAAAATGTCTGCATATAGGTCATCATAGTTTTGTAAGCCCTTTGTCTTGGATCCTGTGGGATCGGTCCGTTCATTGCGGTAGATGCCAAACGGACTGACTCCAAATCGTACGTATGGCTTGGCCTGCTTGATGGTCTGATGCATTTGCTTGATCAGAAGGCTTACATTTTCCCGCCTAAAGTCAGCGATAGACTGTCCGCTTTTCTTCATGCGGTTGTAATCATTTTGGTCAGGAAACGGGACTCCTGCTACGGGGTATGGGTAGAAATAGTCATCGATATGTAGACCATCAATGTCGTATCTATTGACTATGTCAGCCACTATCCGGCAGGTGTAGTCACGTACTTCTTGTAGTGCGGGGTTGAATAGCAGTAGGTCACCATACTGTACAAACCACTCCGGGTGCTGATAGTATGGATGGTTGCTTGCCATGGGTTGTCCTACCTTTGTGGATGCTCTATAGGGATTGATCCAGGCGTGTAGCTCCATGCAACGCTGGTGGCACTCATCGATCATAAAAGCCAGAGGATCCCAAAATGGCTTGGGTGACGTTCCCTGTTGTGTCGATAAAAACCTACTCCAAGGCTCGTATTGTGACTCATACCAGGCATCGGCTTCGCAGCGTACTTGAAAGAAGACGGCATTGACTCCCATCTCCTTGAGTTGGTCTAGTTTGGCTCTGAAGTAAGCCTGAAGTTCCTCAGCCCCCATCTGTGCATAGTTGTTGCGAAACACAGTCGGAATCCATGCCGCACGCATCTCGACGCGTGCGGGGATGTAGTCGGACCTGGTGGCTTTTTCAGCATGCTTTTGGGTGACAGTCTTCTTGGGACCACAGCCTATGACCAAAAAAAGTAGTGCGAGCGAGCAAAGGATCCTCTTCATTGTAGAATAGCAAAAAGCATCTGGGTAATGGTCATGTAAATAAACATCCCGACAAGGTCATTGGTGATTGTGATAAAAGGCCCTGTCGCTCTTGCAGGATCCATCTTCAGCTTGTTCAACGTCAAGGGTACGATTGTTCCAAAAGTGCTGGCAAAGAGCACAACGGTAAACAGACTGATAGAAACACTAGCCATGATGATGAGATCACGGATATAGAAGTAGTTGTAGACAAAAACCACAAGTGCTATAATACTGGCATTGATAATAGCAACAGCCAGTTCTTTTCCTATTAGGTGCAAAGTCTTCCCCGGACGTAGTGAGTTGCTTGCGAGGTCTTGGACAATAATAGCAGAGGATTGCATCCCCACATTACCACCGGTCCCGCCTATCAGGGGAATGAATACTGAGAGTGCTGGCAGTTGGGCAAAGACGCCATCGTATTGTCCAAGGAGGACGGAATTGAATATCCCCCCCGCCATACCTATGAGCAACCAAGGTAGTCGTGCACCCGTCTGGCGGAAAACCGAGTCTGAGCTTTCAATGTCTTGCGAAAGACCGGAGGCCAATTGGTAGTCTTTCTCATGTTGTTCGCGCATCTCGTCCACCACGTCGTCTACCGTGATTACCCCGACAAGTCTGCCGATAGAGTCTACTACCGGTATAGCGACTAGGTCGTAGCGGTCAAAAGCGTTGATGACCTCCTCTATTGAGTCACTTACGTGTAGCATTATCGGATCACGTTGCATGACATTTCTGATCCGATTGGCCGATGGGTTGGTGATCACTTTTTTGATCGGTAGAGTACCTACTAGTTTTTTGTCATCATCTACGACATATATATAGTAGAGTTCGTTTAGGTCTTCTGCCTGAGAACGCATTTCGTCCACACACTTCGGCATGGACCAGTTCTCGTTGATCACGACCATCTCCTTGCGCATGACTCCACCGGCTGTGTCCTCATCGTAGTGGAGTAGGTCTATGATATCCCCGGCTTGTTCGACGTCATCTACCTTGGAGAGGATCGACTCTTGCTGGTCTTCGTCCAGGTCACGGATGAGCTCGGCAGCGTCATCGGTATCCATGTTGGAGAGGAGTTTCGTCGCGATATCCTCATCCGAGATGTGCTGTAGGATGTTTTGCTGGTCTTCATCGTCAAGCTCTAGGAGCACATCCGCCGCCGTCTCATTCGGCAGTAGTTGGTGCAGATAGATGGCGTCGTCCGTCCCGAGCTCCTCCAGCAGTTCGGCAAGCTCGGTGGCATGGAGTGTTGGGATCACCTTATTCAGTTCCTCATCATTGTGCGCTTTGATGAGGGCTATCAGTCTGTCCTTTTCCTTATACTTTTGGTCCATTATCTTTCGGCTTGGTTCACTGCATTGGTTAGTATTACAAAGTCCTCCACGCCCATTTGCTCAGGTCGCATTGCCATGAGTCGGTCTACACTGTCGGGTAGGTTGGCGGTTCCGAGCAGTGGTTTGATGGAGTTTCGGATCGTTTTTCTCCTTTGGTTGAACGTTGTCTTGACCACACTCCTAAATAGTTGTTCGTCACAGCCCAGCTTTGTACGACCATTCCGAGTGATTCGGATCACTCCACTTTTTACTTTTGGAGGTGGGGTGAATACTCCGGGCTCTACGGTAAATAGGTACTCTACATCGTACCATGCTTGGAGCAATACGCTCAGGATTCCGTACTCTTTGCTACCCGGCGGAGATGCGAGACGGCTTGCCACCTCTTTTTGGAGCATTCCCCCGGCTACCGGTATTAGGTCTTTGTACTCAAGGATCTTAAAAAAAATCTGTGACGAGATGTTGTAGGGGTAGTTGCCTATGACCATAAAGGGTCTGCCGGCACCAAACAGTGTGGAGAGGTCTACCCTGAGAAAATCCCCGTTGATGATGTCTTGCTTGAGGTCCGGAAATGCGACCTTCAGGTACTCTACCGACTCGGTATCTAGTTCGATCACCTTGACCGTCCTGTGCTCTTCCAGCAGATATTTGGTCAGTACTCCCATTCCGGGGCCCACCTCCACTACGGGTAGGCCCTGACCGGGTAAAATCTGGGCAATACGCTCAGCTATCCTTTCGTCTCGGAGGAAGTGCTGTCCTAGTGCTTTCTTGGCGTGTACCGGCTTCATGAGTTTTGATTTTTTGATTTGACGCAAAACGATGTCCATGAAATATGGTACTTTTGCGAGTAAAAATAGCCACAGGCTTGCGCAAACTTACCAAAAATGGACGGGATAGTGTCGGGCTTGATGTGGAGTATCTAGCTCATACTCCGATTGTGAGTTGGGAAAAATCATATTTCCGTTTATGAATATTACATCCAAAGGGGTATTGAAAGTTGTGTTGCCACTATTGCTCGGTGGGGTGATCCTCTGGTTTTTGTATCGAAACACAGACTTCAACAAGCTGTTGGAGACGCTGAGGACCGACTCCAAGTGGTGGGTGATCATCGGAGCATCACTTTTCGGTACTATTGGCAATACATTCAGGGGACTGCGGTGGAATATTATGCTGCGCCAGCTGGATCCCCCGGGCAAGACGCTTGTCAATTCAATCCTCACCACTCAAGGTACCTATGCCGTGAATATGGCACTGCCTCGGCTGGGCGAGATTTGGCGTTGTGGCGCTATGAGGTTGTACACCGGCCTCTCGTTTTCCAAGCTGTTTGGGACCATGGTTATGGATCGGACGCTTGATGTCTTTGTGGGTATCTTGCTTGCGCTAGTGGCCACGTTTCTCAATTATCCATTCTTTCAGACCTTTTTTTACGAAAACCCCACTTTGGTTGACTGCTTTTTGGACTTTTGGGGTTCTGCCACTTCTTGGGCGCTTGTCTTGGTGGTGCTTCTAGCCGTGTCTATTGGTGCGGTTTTGGCTCATCGGTATGCTTTTTGGACAAAAATAAAGCACACACTGAGTGGGGTTTGGAGCGGAGTCCTGACGGTGTTTACGCTTCGCCGGCGTTGGAGCTTTTTGCTGTACACCGTGCTGATATGGGGGAGTTATTTCCTTCAGTTTTACCTGACCTTTTACGCATTTAGTTTTATGAGCGGCCTTGGCTGGGAGGTGGCCCTAATGGCGTTTGTGCTGATCACCTTTTCGATGATCGCACCGGTTCAGGCCGGGCTGGGCGCATGGCACTTTATGGTCATTTTTACGCTTGTGTTTTTTGGTGTTGGTCGTGACGATGCCGGCTCTTTTGCTCTGATCGTCCACACTGCCCAGACCTTGTGGACGACACTCATTGGGCTATTGAGTATTGTCGGGCTCTCTTTCTACAACAAGTCTGCACGCCTATAAGTACAAGTGGTATCTACTGATGATATACTGAGGCTGGCCAAGGAGATGGGGGCAGATGCCGCAGGGGTGGCTCGGCTTGGCCCTGTGGATGATCTGCACAGTCAAAAGTACACGGCCTGGATCAATAGTGGCCAAAACGCCGGAATGTCCTACTTGGAGCGCAATCAGGCTGTGCGGTTTCATCCCGGCTCGGAGATACTGCCAGATGCCCGCTCCGTGATAGTGGTCGCCGTCAGCTATTATCCCCGCGAGCGACAACGTCCGGATGCCCCACAGGTCTCCAAGTACGCCTATGGACAGGACTACCACCTTGTCCTAAAAAAGTACTTGGAGGACCTCGGAGAGAGGATTGATCGTGAGGTGATGGGGCACTCGTATAGGCCTATCGTGGATACGGTCCCCTTCTTGGAGCGTTATTGGGCCGAAGTGGCCGGGCTGGGCTTTATAGGCCGGAATCGTAATCTGATTGTCCCGAAAGTCGGTAGCTACGTTTTTTTGGGCGAACTCCTTACCACCTTGGATCTGGAGCCCACTCGCCCGGCTCGCCTCCACTCCTGTGGCACCTGTAGCCGTTGCCTGGATAGTTGCCCGACTCAGGCCCTGACCTCTAAGGGGCTGGATGCACGCAGATGTGTCAGCTACCTCACGATTGAGCACCGAGGAGATATCCCATCGGAGCTGGCCAAAAAGTTTGGACGTCGCTTTTATGGGTGTGATACTTGTCAGGATGTCTGTCCGTACAATCACCGGCCTCTGCCACAGCGACTTTTTGCCGGATCCGGACAGATCCTTGCCCTCTCGAGCGAGGATATGGCCGACTTTTCCACGGAGTTGTACTCCACTCTCACCAAGAATAGTGCTATGTCTAGAGCCAAGTTTTTTCAGCTCAAGCGAAATGCCGACCTATTTGTCCAAAACAATCCTGAACTCACCACGGATAAAATCCCCTAACTATACCGGGATGTCTGCTTGGGTACTTTCTGTGCCCATTGAGATAAATTGAGCGAAGAAAAGGGGGAAAGCTTTTTTTTTGAGAGGAGAAAAAAACAACAGGGCCGGAGAAAAAGTGGACCATCTTCCATGACAAAGATAAAATCACAGTGTGATTTCTAGAAATCACTAAGTGATTTATTCAAATCACGCGGAGGAACTATTAGGGGGAAGGGCATTAGGGAGAGGATTGCGGGTAAGTAAATGGAAATGAGAGGGATTTGCACGATATCTCTGTGATTTGCGCTGCGAGGTAAAGTGCAGAAAGCGTGGATTTGTGCAGAAGTTCCGTTACCAAATC
>CAMYAB010000003.1 GCA_947253625.1 uncultured Porphyromonadaceae bacterium
CCCCGACGATGACCCCCGGGAAAAGACGATCACCCACAACACCTCACGACCCCGCCAGGGGTCGCAAAACAGATCGGACAGAGGGTCGAGAAAGATGGGCCTGCCGACCCCGCTAGGGGTTGCTCCTTCATAGCCGGGTGGTCGAGGAGGGGCAAAGGCCCCGACGATGACCCCCGGGAAAAGACGATCACCCACAACACCTCACGACCCCGCAAGGGGTCGCAAAACAGGTCGGCAAATAGGGTGAAAAAACATCTTTTTTAGGAACACTGATAATCAAACACTTACAAAAGACCTCGAGTTTCACGGATAGAAGCGAAACTTTTCACGGATAGAAGCAAAAGTTTTCACGGATAGAAGCGATCGCTTAGACGGATAGAAGGGAAAAAAACAAGCGCACGAGAGGGAAATACGAAGCGTATTTTTTCGCAAGTGCCCCATCAGGGTAGTTGGCACACCTCCCGGACGACAAAGGCACGCACGCCTCCACGGATGGCGATGGGTGGAGACCATTGTTTTTCGCACCGTCTACTCTACTGCAAAGGCCGACAACCTACCAAGTTAGGTAATAAAGTGGTACCTTTGCGCATATATTTTCAGACAACTCCCAAGAGACCTATGACAGAAAAACGGTTCAAAACATACGATGGACTAGACCTCCCCGAGGTCAACGAATCGATGCTGAGTGCATGGAAGAGCGAGGAGCTTTTCAAAAAATCCCTTGCGCTACGCGAGGGTGCGCCACGCTTTGTGTTTTATGAGGGTCCCCCCTCTGCAAACGGACTTCCCGGTATTCACCATGTCATAGCACGTACCATCAAGGATATTTTCTGCCGATACAAGACCATGCAAGGGTACTTGGTCGACCGAAAAGCCGGCTGGGACACACACGGCCTGCCCGTGGAGCTGGGTGTGGAGAAAAAACTCGGCATCACCAAAGCAGACATCGGCACCAAGATCTCGGTAGAGGAGTACAACACCGCCTGCAAGCATGAGGTGATGAAGTACACCAACGAGTGGACCCAACTCACCGAGCAGATGGGCTACTGGGTGGATACGGACAACCCCTACATCACCTACGACAACAAGTACATAGAGACCCTCTGGCACCTCCTCAAAGAGCTCTACCAAAAAGGCCTCCTCTACAAAGGCTACACCATACAGCCCTACTCTCCGGCAGCGGGTACCGGACTCAGCTCGCACGAGCTAAACATCCCCGGCACCTACCGCGATGTGAAAGACACGACCTGCACCGCCATGTTTGCAGTGAAAGAGCCGACCCCTGAGATGCAGGGGTGGGGGCAAGCCTACTTCCTGGCTTGGACTACCACACCCTGGACCCTACCCTCCAATACCGCACTCACTGTAGGCCCCAAGATAACCTATGCGGTAGTCCGCACCTACAATCCCTATACGCTCGACCCGGTCACCGTCGTGCTGGCAGAGCCACTGTTGCACACCTACTTCGACCCATCCGGCGAACAACTCCCGATGGATCAACCGGAAAAAGGATCCAAGCAGATGCCCTACCGTATCGTGGGTCGAAAGACCGGCAACGAACTGGAGGGCATGACCTACGAGCAACTCTTCCCGTGGGTCAACCCCGGAGAGGGAGCCTTTCGGGTCATCACCGGTGACTTTGTGACCACAGAGGACGGTACCGGCATCGTGCATACTGCCCCCACCTTTGGTGCCGACGACTACCGTGTGGCCCAATCCTCAGGCATTCCTCCACTACAGTTGCTCGACAAGGATGGCAACCTACGCCCCATGGTGGATATGGAGGGTAAGTTTTACCGCTTGGAGGACTTGGACCAAGACTTTGTCGCCACACACATAGACGCCCAAGCCTACGGATGCTATGCCGGACGCTACGTGAAAAACCAATACGACGACACCCTGGCGGACGATGCCGAGACACTGGATATCAGCCTCTGCATGCAGCTCAAAGAGAAGGGACGGGTCTTTAGGATCGAAAAGATGACCCACAGCTACCCACACTGCTGGCGTACCGACAAGCCTATCCTGTACTATCCGCTCGACAGTTGGTTCATCCGCAGCACAGCCATGCGCGACCGCATGATCGAGCTCAACAACACTATCCGCTGGAAACCCACAAGCACCGGTACCGGACGCTTTGGCAAGTGGCTCGAAAACCTACAGGACTGGAACCTCAGTCGCTCCCGCTACTGGGGTACCCCGCTGCCTATATGGCGCACCGAGGATGGCAAGGAGGAGAAGTGCATCGGCTCCCTGGAGGAGCTGATGACCGAGATCCACCGCTCGGTAGAGGCCGGAAACATGCAGTCCAACCCCTGGAGCGACTTTGTCCCCGGAGATTACTCCAAAGCCAACTACGATCGCATCGACCTCCACCGCCCCTATGTGGACGACATCATCCTCACGGCCACCGATGGTCGCCCGATGTATCGAGAGTCCGACCTGATCGACGTATGGTTCGACTCCGGTGCCATGCCCTATGCCCAGCTGCACTACCCCTTTGAGCACCGCGACCTGATCGACAAGCGCCTCTACTACCCGGCAGACTTCATCGCTGAGGGGGTAGACCAGACCAGAGGGTGGTTCTTTACCCTACATGCACTGGGCACAATGCTCTTTGACAGCGTCGCCTTCAAGAACGTCATCTCCAATGGGCTCGTCCTCGACAAGGATGGCAACAAAATGTCCAAGCGACTGGGCAACACCGTAAACCCCTTCAAGACGATCCAAGACAACGGCTCCGATCCGCTGCGCTGGTACATGATCACCAATGCCTCACCGTGGGACAACATCAAGTTTGACCCCGTAGGAGTGGAGGAGGTATCCCGCAAGTTTTTTGGGACACTCTACAATACCTACTCCTTCTTTGCCCTATACGCCAACCTCGATGGCTACACCCCGGCGGCGGAGCAAATGCCACACAGTGCACGGCCAGAGCTGGACCGCTGGATCCTCTCAGCACTAGGGAGCTTGGTCGATGAGGTGACAGCCGATCTCAACGACTACGAGCCAACCAAAGCGGCACGTGCGATCAATGACTTTGTCAACGACCAGCTCAGCAACTGGTACGTCCGCCTGGGACGCAAACGCTTTTGGGGCAGCGGCATGTCCGACGACAAACGCTCGGCCTACGAGACCCTGTACACCTGCTTGGAGGTCATCTCCCGACTGATTGCACCCTTTGCGCCCTTTTATGCCGATCGCCTCTACCGCGACCTCACCGGCACAGACCGAAGTGTGCACCTGGCCGACTACCCTGTGGCCGACCCTCAGTGGAGCAACCTTCCGCTGGAGGAGGCTATGCGCTACGCACAGGAGCTCTCCAGTATGGTGCTCGCCCTCCGACGCAAAATGGACACCAAGGTGCGCCAACCCCTCCAGAAGATCCTCGTACTCACCTCCGACGAAAGAGCCAAAAAGGCCATCGCACACGTACAAGACCTCATCCTAAACGAAGTTAACGTGAAGGAGCTGATCTTTGCGACAAGTGATGCCGGACTGGTAGTCAAGCGAGTGAAGCCCAACTTCAAAAAGCTAGGCCCCATATTTGGCAAGGAGATGAAGGCTGTGGCCACCTATCTCGCCGACCTGGATCAAGCGACCATCAACACCCTGGAGACCCAAGGAAGCATCCCCTACGACAGCCATGCCATCACCCTCGACTGCGTGGAGATCATCTCGGAGGATGTCCCCGGATGGCTGGTCCAAAACGACGGCAATATCACCGTCGCACTGGACGAAACTATCACAGAGGAGCTAAGGCTGGAGGGCTATGCCCGCGAACTCGTCAACCGCATCCAAAACCTCCGGAAGTCCGAAGGACTTGACGTCGTCGACAAGGTAAAAGTCCGGCTCCAAGCCCACCCCATCATCCACCAAGTACTGAGCCAACATGCCCACTACATACAGACACAAGTGCAGGCACCCGAGCTCATCGAGGTCGACGGACTCAAGTCCGACAAATGCCTAGACCTAGACCAAGACCTAAACATTCCTGTAGAGATTAGCAAGATCAACTAACCACCTATTGAGACATGGAAAAGAACAGATATAGTGACGAAGAGCTAGAAGAGTTTCGCCAGATCATCAACAAGAAACTCGAGAAAGCACGCAAAAACTACAATATCCTGCTTGCCAGCATGGACTCCCACGATGGCAACGACATCACGGACACCATGCCGACCTACAAAAACCTCGGAGAGTCCGCAACCCTGCTTGCCAAGCAAGAGACAGCCGCCAGTGCGGCACGCCAGCGAAAGTTCATCCAAAACCTCGAGGCCGCACTCGTTCGCATCGAAAACAAGTCCTACGGCATCTGTCGTGCGACAGGCAAGCTGATCCCCAAGGAGCGACTGCGCGCTGTCCCCCACGCCACCCTCAGTATAGAAGCCAAAAAGGCAGGATACAAGTGAGCCAACAGCAACCAACGCACCCCGACATCCACCGACTCAGCAAAAAAGACACCACAGAGCGCATGCTCATGGCGTCCACATTCGTGCTGTTGCTCTTGGTGGCAGACCAGGCCATCAAGTTTGCCGTCAAGCTCAATATGATGCTTGGGGAGAGCATACAGGTGACCGACTGGTTCTACATCTACTTCACCGAAAACCCTGGCATGGCATTTGGGTGGGAAGTCTTCAGCAAAGGCTTCCTCACCGTCTTCCGCATCGTTGCGAGCCTCTACCTAGCCTACCTGCTCTGGAAAGTCGCATCACGCAGCTACGGAGTCGGTTTTTTGGGTTGCATTGCAGCGATCCTGGCCGGTGCGGTGGGCAATATCATTGACTCCATCTTTTACGGTCAGATATTCAGCCACAGCACCGGACAAGTGGCGACCCTCTTTCCATCGGATGGAGGATACGCCGGCTGGCTTCATGGCAAAGTGGTCGATATGCTTTACTTTCCCATCATCAACACCACATGGCCCACGTGGGTACCCTGGGTGGGTGGCGATGAGTGGGTATTCTTTCAGCCGATCTTCAACTTTGCGGATGCCTGCATATCGGTAGGGGTGATCTGCCTGCTCCTATTTTACAGCCACTCCTTCTCCGCCCTTCTCAATACGCCACACCGGCACCAAGAGCCCTCGGCACACCGGGAGCCCCCCACAGATGAAGCGATCTAGCCTCCTCGCACCAGCGCAACAGCTCTTGACGCTCCTGCTATTGGTCCTACTCCTCATCCAGTGCCAGGTACGCCCCTCCAATGTCCTCTCCAGAGACCGCATGAGGGACCTCACTCGAGACCTCATACTCACCGAGACCTATTTGGACAACAACTACCTCCCCGACTCCATCCGAGCACTCTACTACGAGTCCGTCTACCAAAAGCACCACATCACACGCGCCGACTACGACTCTTCTCTCGTATGGTACTCCAAAAACTCCCCGATACTCAACAGCATCTACTCCGAGCTCATCACCGAGTTTCAGAGCCAAGCCACAGCGCTCGACAGTGCCATCGTAGACTCCACGCGACTCTTTAGGATCCGCTACCAAGCACCGGTCAGCCTCTGGACCAACCCCTCACGCCTGCTCCTCCCGAGTGACAAAAAGCTCTGCATCCTCACCCAGTCGCTCAACGTCCCCACGACCGGAGACACACTCGACCTACGGCTCAGGCTCACACCCCTGGACAGTCTGCAAGAGCTACACTTTGCACTTTTCGTAAAAGACAGCACCGACCACCTCATCCACCGCACCCGCCGGAGCGTACCCATAGGTAGCACCCACTACAGCCAGGCATTTGTCCTACCCGACAGCCTGCCACCACAGGCCACCCTGCTACTACAGCTCCTATATCTCAGTCGGAGAGATACCCCGCATCCCCACACCCTCATCGACAGCCTCACCCTGACCCTCCGAGAGCCGACAGTGCTTCCCGGAGACACCACCCACATCGTCGACCCCACCGACGAGACAGACTCCCCCGACGAGTAACTCCCCCCCCACTAAATGACCGATAAGCAAAAAAGGAGACAGATCATACACTGTATTCTTTTTTTCACTATCTTTGTCTCAAATCAAAACAATCACTAAACCTCACATAATGATGAAATTATCACGACTCAATCTCTCCCTGGTGCTCAGCGCCACACTGCTCATGCTCGCTCAGCCGGTCTTTGGCCAGGCAAAGCCGGAGCGCTCCCTCAAGTGGAAAGTAGCCATCGCACGCTTCTCCAACGAAACACAGTACGGCAAAGGGATCTTTTACGACCGTGAAAACGACCCCATAGCCAAGCAAGCCATGGACATCCTCGCCGCCAAACTGGTGGCTTCCAATAAGTTTATCCTCCTCGAGCGCTCAGATGCCGATGCACTCGCCAAGGAGGTTGAGGACGGCAAAGGCAAAAGCCAAGTAAAAGCCGACTACGTCATCCTGGGCTCCGTCACAGAGTTTGGTCGCAAAACCACCGGTCAGGACGGAGTCTTCACCAGCGAAAAGACCCAGCAAGTCGAGGCTGCAGTCAGCCTCAGACTGGTAGACGTCTCCACCGGCATAGCCACCTACTCCGAGGAGGCAAAAGGCTACGCCAACTCCGTCACCAAGAGCACACTCGGACTGGGAGGCAAGAGTGGCTACGATGCTTCACTGGGTGACAAAGCCATCTCGGCTGCGATAGACCAAATGGTAGAAAACATCATCAACAAATGCACCGACAAGCCGTGGCGCACCTACATCATCTCCATGGACAGCGATGCCACAGTCATAGCAGGCGGTGCCTCACAAGGACTCATGGCCGGAGACAGATTCGACATCTACGTCAAAGGCAAGACTGTCAAAAACCCACAGACCGGAGTTGAGATAGAGCTACCCGGCAAGCGCGTGGGAGCCATCGTGATCGATGCGACACTCGGAGACACCCCACTCACGGAGTTTTCGATCGTCACTGTCGTTGAAGGATCCATCGACCCCGCCGACCTATCCAAGTACTACATACAAGAAATCAAGTAACGCCCAAGTATCGTCATGAAAAAAACAACCCTACTCCTATTCTTTCTCGGCCTTGCGGCACTGCTCACCGCCTGTGGTACGGTCAATAGCGCCACAGGAGGGTTTACCGACGAAGCGTTTGTGAAGGTAGCCAGCGACAACCCCGCAATCATCAAGACCTCCGTCCAAGTCACCATCGACGGACAAAACCCACAGGAGGTGATCGTCCTCAGCACTAAAAAAGTGGCCGCTGCCAAGCCACACCTCATCCTCAAGCCCGGCACCTACACCATCCGAATCACCGACAAAGCCGGCAATGTGCTCTACAATACCAAAATATTCCTATCCACTAGGAAGACCAAGGTCATCGAGCTTCACTGAGCATATCTACCCAACCGATAGCAACAACGCATCATGAAAACAACAACCAAAATCCTACTCTCCACAGCCATCACACTCCTACTCTGTGGTTGCGGAACCACTCGGACGCTCTACTCGTGGTACAACTACGATGACGCCGTCCACGCCTACACCAAAGACCGTACCCCAAAGAGCGAAAAAGCCCTCATCGCAATGTACGAAAAACTGATCAACCACCCCGGAGGCACCCGAAAAGCAATCCAGCCCGGTATCTGTGCCGAGTATGGCTACCTTCTGCTCAAGATGGACAAGAGAGAAGAAGGACTGGCACTGCTCAAAAAAGAGGTAGAGCTCTATCCCGAGAGCGAGGTATTTATCACACGAATCATCAAGCAGTTTGAGAAATGAAAACGACCAAATCCCTCCTACTAAGCACACTCTCGATCCTAGGTGTAGCCCTTTTGCTCACCTCGTGCGGTCTCAATAAAAGTCTCCTAAAGGAGCAAGCCTATCCCGAACTCTATGCCCAAAAACCGGTGAGCATACTCGTGATGCCACCCATCAACAAGACCAACAAAGTCGAGGCCAAAGAAGCCGTCTACGCCTCACTCTACCACCCACTCCTCGAGCAAGGCTACTACGTCTTCTCACCCATCCTCGCACAAGAGCTGCTGCAAAGCGAGAGTGCAGATGATGCCGAGTTGTTCATAGAGGGCAACCTCCAGCCATTCAGGCAGGTATTCACAGCCGATGCCGTACTCTTCACCGTCATCAAGAAGTGGCAAAAGATGTCTCTCCTCTCGACCATTGATGTAGAGATCGAGTACATCCTCAAGTCCACCAAAGACAACAAGACACTCTTCCGCAGGTCAGCTGACCTCACTGTAGACTGCTCAGCCGTATCGAGCGACAACGCATTGCTCAACCTCGTGGTCAACTCCGTCGTAACCGCCATGACCGACCACGTCGTCGGAGCACGTCGCGCCAATGCCTTCGTCCTATCCGACCTGCCCAACGGCAAGTATAGTCCTCTCTATGATAAGGATCAGAAAACAGAGGCCGGACCACAAGACCTGAAAGGCAAAGTACGCTGATCGCCACAGGAGCTAACAGCTCTCCACGACGACACTCATCAGAGTCGCCCCCTCTCCGATGGATAGGGGGCGACTCTCTTTTTTTCGCCACCGTATGGTTTCTCTCCGAGGTGCCGTGGTGCTCCACACTCTGTGCGGTCGATCTGTTTTTTTTGTGATCGAAAGCCCTTCCAAAAAAGGGGCAAAAAGAGGAGGGGATTTCGGACCATCCTTTTTCTTCTATCCGTGAAGCCGATCGCTACTATCCGTGAAAACTTTCGCTTCTATCCGCGAAAAGGTTTGCTTCTATCCGTGAAACTCAAAGCTCCTTGTAAGCATTTGATTATCATTGCTTCCGGAAAGGGCTTTTTTGGCCCCAAACCTCACCGCTTTTTCACCGCTTTTTTGGAAGGGCTTTCGATCACAAAAAAAACAGATCGACCGCACAGAGTGTGGAGCACCACGGCACCTCGGAGAGAAACCACACGGGAGCGAAAGAGCACCATCGGGGGAGAGACCAAGTACAGCAGGAGGGGGAAAAGAGAGAAGCCCCACGGCACCAAAATTAGGTGGCACATGGGGCTTCAGGGGGGAGGGAAAGTGGCACCACCAGGATTTGAACCGGGGACACACGGATTTTCAGTCCGCTGCTCTACCAACTGAGCTATGGCGCCTTTATTTGTCACTCAACGCTCCGAGAACTCTCATGGGAGGGGCGGTTGTTGAGTTTTGCTCTGCAAAGGTAACACAAATATTTCAAACAACCAACAAGTCACCAGCGTATTTTTTTCGCATCGCTCACCTCACGCTTCAGCTCACGGTCACGGATGGCGTTTCGCTTGTCGTACTCTTTCTTACCTTTTGCGATGGCAATGTCGAGCTTGGCGAGCCCCTTGTTGTTCACAAAGAGCTTGAGTGGCACGATGGTGAGGCCCACATCCTTGGAGGCCTCGAGGAGCTTGCGGATCTCACGCTTGGTGAGTAGGAGCTTGCGGTCGCGACGGGGGACATGGTTGTTGTAGCTCCCGAAGAAGTACTCGGCTATGTGCATGTTTTTCACCCACACTTCGCCTTTGCTCACGAGACAAAAGGTATCCACCAGAGACGCCTTGCCCTGCCGGATGGACTTGATCTCGGTGCCGTAGAGCACCAGTCCGGCAGTAAAGGTCTCGAGTATCTCGTAGTCGTAGGTGGCGCGCTTGTTTTTGATCAGGACGCGCCTATTGTCATCCTTTTTCTTGGCCATATCTTTGCCTACAAAGGTAAACAAAAAAGTGCCAAAAAATACTGTGTATTTATTTTTTAGGTACCTTTGCACCCGAAAAGATTGATATTCTCATTTTATTTAGAAAGGATTCAAGAGATGAAAAAGACAATTTTACTATCCGTGGCACTTGTTGCGGGCATAGCATTCGCAGCATGCGACAGCAAAAAGAGTGACTCCGACCAGACTGAAGCCGAAGCCGCACAAGGGATGTCCGAGCTTCGCTCCGACGTGGCAAATGTAGCCGAGTGGGTAGGCACCTACGAGGGTACTATCGCACAGGCCGATGGGGCAGGATTCAGCAGCACCCTTGAGCTAAAGGGCGACAGCACCTTTGTATTCACTCAGGCCGCCAACCAAGGCGAGGGCGCCCTTGAGACCAGCGAAGGGGCATTCACCGTCGAGCCTGAAAGCAAGGTCATCACTCTGACAGCCACCAATGGCAACGTCACCAAGTTTTTGTACGAGGGTACTTCTGTCCTGATGCTCGATGCTGAGGGCAACAAGCCTGAGAATGAGGAGATGTACCGCCTAATGAAGAAGGCAAACTGATCCGAAGCCATCGGGCCCATACAGATCAATGAAAAGGTGCCAGAGCCTGTCGGCTCTGACACCTTTTTTTGAGTATCTTTGTGGGGATAACCAAAACACACTAAGGATATACACGTATGCAAATCATAGACTGGATACGGCACACTTCGCTCGAAGTGACAGGTACCGACATCTGTTACGGACAGACCGATGTGAGTGTGGCCGAATCCTTTGAGGTAGAGGCGGCACAGGTCGGCGAACGCATCAGGGGACGCCGGTACGACGCTGTCTACTCGAGTCCACTGAGTAGGGCACACAATCTGGCAAAGTATTGTGGCTTTTCGCCCATCACAGACGCCCGAATACAGGAGCGCAACTTTGGAGAGTGGGAGATGGCCACATGGGATAAGATCATCCCGACCCTGTCGTTGCCTGAGGGGCTGGACATGATCGGCTATGCCACACACCTCGGCATGGCCCACCCACCCAAGGGAGAGACCCTGCGCACCTTTGTCGGCCGTGTGCGCGACTTCATCCAAGCACTCCAAGCGACCAAGGCTGAGCGGATAGCCGTCTTTTGTCACGGAGGGGTGATCAACTCTGCCCGCTTCATGCACGGACTGGTGGACCTGGAGCATCTCTTTGTACACCTGCCGGACTACGGCTCCGTGACCACTCTCGAATACCCCATTGGGCTACAACTCCCCACACTCGATGAGCTCCATGTTGATTGATTTACTATTGGTGGTTGTGGGGGTGACCCTGGTGGTGGCAGGTGCCAACTACCTGACCGAAGGGGCGGCGTCGATCGCCACACGGTTTCGGATACCGGAGCTCATCGTGGGGCTGACAATCGTCGCCTTTGGGACAAGCGCACCTGAGCTGACGGTCAGCCTGATAGCCAGCACCCAGTCCGTCTCAGGGATAGCGGTCGGCAATGTCATCGGCAGCAATATCTTCAACATCCTCGCTGTGCTAGGTGCCTCCGCACTCATAGCCCCCCTGCCCGTGGATCGCAACTCACGCAACTACGACCTCCCCATAGCCGTATTTGCAGCAGTCGTGCTCACCCTCATCCTCTCGGATCAAGCGCTGGATGGCACACCGGCAAACATTACCCGCGTGGAGGCTCTCCTGCTACTCCTACTGGGCCTGCTTTTCCTCCTCTACACGATTGTGATGGCACACCGTGGTCGCCAGGCTTTGGTAGAGGAGGGGATGGTGGACCCCAAGCGAGCACTTTGGCTGGATGTCGCTTTCATCATTGGCGGATTGATCGCCCTAGTGTACGGAGGACAGCTATTCGTGACCTACTCATCCAACATAGCCAAGTCCCTCGGCGTGAGCGAAACACTCATCGGCCTCACACTGGTCGCCTGGGGCACCTCCCTACCGGAGCTGGCCACATCGGTGGTGGCGGCTTTCAAGAAAAACGTGGGCATCGCAATCGGAAATGTGGTGGGTAGCAATGTCTTCAACATCTTTTTTGTACTCGGAGTCGCCGGTGTGGCACGTCCAATGCCGGATCTGGACTTTACCTACCTAGACCTTTTCATGCAACTCGCTGCTGTGCTTCTGACCCTGATCGTCGCACGGTGGGTGGGTAGTGGCAACCGCATCACACGGGGAGAAGGGCTGGGGATGCTCCTCCTATTTGTCGCCTACAATACCTATTTGATCATCAGCGCATGAAAAAGACACTGACCCTACTCTCCCTGCTACTTCTCACGGCTTGTGGCACAACGGACCGGACTACACCCGAGACCGTCGCTGTCAGCGTGGCACCCCAAGCGTGGTTCGTAGACCAGATATCCGGTGGTACAGTACAGACGCAGATAATGGTACCACCCGGCAGCAACCCCGAGCTATACGACCCCACGCCACAGGACATCGCCCGACTGGAGAGTGCAAGAGTGTATATCTACCTCGGAACATTGCCCTACGAGAGCAAGTGGATCGATGTACTCACCGCAAATGGTCCAACGCCGGTAAACCTCGCCGACTCCGTGCCAAACGACCTCATCCATACCCACACAGACGCCGAGGAGCAGCACGCACACCCACACGGTGACCCACACTACTGGTCCTCCTATAGGGGCGGTATGGCCATCGCAGAAGTGACCTATCAAGCACTGTGCACCGCTTTTCCCGACCGCCGAAGCACCTTTGAGCAAAACTACACCCGACTGATCCACAAGATCGAGACCGCTCGGGAGACTGCTCGCCAATACTTTGAAGCCCAAGGGGTGAGCGTGGCTTTTGTCGTCTATCACCCCTCACTCACGCAGTACAGTGAGGAGATGGGGCTGACCCAGTTGGTAATTGAGCAGGATGGCAAGAGCCCCACTCCGCGCCAGCTGGCGACGCTCATCGACACCGCTCGTGACCATCATGCACGTGCCGTCCTGGTACAGCAGGAGTACGACCGACGCAGTGCCCTGACGGTGGCACAGGAGCTCGGAATCCCCTCAGTCCAAATCAACCCCAACAACCCAGACTGGATGGCAGAGATGGCCCACCTACTCGACGCCCTCCGCACCCCCACAGAAGCAGCCACCAAGCAACCATGAGCGCACCACTGATCACCGCCACAGACCTTACGCTTGGCTACGATCGCTCGCAGCCACCTATCTTATCGGACTTGAGCTTCAACATCTATCCGCTCGACTTCGTGGGAGTAATCGGCCCCAATGGAGGGGGCAAAACAACCCTGATGCGCTCACTTCTGGGACTGCTCAAGCCCCTACGTGGACAGATCCACTACCCCTCCGGACCGATTGGGATGGGCTATGTGCCACAGCAGAGCAAAGTAGACAGCAAGTTCCCGATCACCGTCCTAAAAACAGTGGAGAGTGGGCTGATGCGAGCAGGGAAACTACGCTTCACCAAGGCGGATCATACGCAAGCCATGGAGATCCTTGACCAAGTGGGGATGTCCGACTACGCCGGCACCGAGATCGGGGCACTCTCCGGCGGGCAACTCCAGCGTGTCCTACTCGGGCGTGCACTCGTGAGCAAGCCAGATGTGCTGATCCTCGATGAGCCCAATACCTACGTCGACAAAGGCTTCGAAAACCGCCTCTACCAAATCCTCCCACAAGTCAATCACGAGACTGCCATCATCATTGTGTCGCACGACATAGGTACCCTCAGCAGGATGGTCCGTCGGCTCTTCTGCGTCAATCGCGCTCTACACATTCACGAGGGGATCGACGCTGTATGCGCCGCCTGCTCCGACGCCAACGCACTACCCTACCTCCGCCTAGCCGATCACGAGTAGGGCGCACCACACGCATCACTCCCTACGAGACAAGCGGGCTTTCTTTTTCAAAGAAAAAACGTAACTTGTCCACTCGGACAACAAAAGCACCACTTCAATAACAAACCAACCACTATGCACAAGCGACTTCAGACCCTAGTAGCGATAGGCTGTGCCCTTTTTGCACTGAGTGCCGGCGCACAAGACCCCTTACTCCAACCCCTTCCCATCGATCCGGCAGTACGCATGGGACGGCTGGACAACGGACTCACCTACATCATCCGCCACAACGAAAAGCCCGCACAGCGCGCACACTTCCTCATCGCACAGCGCGTCGGCTCCATGCAAGAGGAGGACTCCCAGTCCGGACTGGCACACTTCCTGGAGCACATGGCGTTCAACGGTACCAAAAACTTCCCCGGCAAATCCCTCATCAATTACTTGGAAGGAAATGGGATCAAGTTTGGAGAAAACCTCAACGCCTTCACCGCCTTTGACGAGACCGTGTACATGATCATGAATGCTCCATCGGCCCGCAAGTCGATGGTAGACTCCTGCCTCCTCATCCTCCACGACTGGAGCACAGCCATCTCGCTCGACGGAGACGAGATCGACAAGGAGAGGGGAGTGATCCACGAGGAGTGGCGGTCGAGAGACAACGGAGGCTTGCGTGCAATGACAGAAGTCATGCGACGCGGATTTCCCGGCGATCAACGCTACGGCAAACGCATGCCCATAGGCAGCATGGACGTGGTCCTCAACTTTGACCACCAGACCCTCCGAGACTACTACCACCGCTGGTATCGCCCCGACCTCCAAGGGATCATCGTCGTCGGAGATATCGATGTCGACGCAGTCGAGGCCAAGATCAAAGAGCTCTTTGGCCCCATCCGGCTCGACCCCAACCGCCCCGAGAGAGTATATCCCGAAGTCCCCGACCAAGCCGAACCCATCAGCATAGTAGCCACCGACCCGGAGATCGTAGGCACCTCCGTCACCGCACTATACAGCAGCAAAGCCTGGCCCATCATGGAGCGAAACACTCCAATGTACATGGTCAACAACTACGTCATGACCATGCTCTCCGCCATGATGAACCAACGCTTTGCAGAGGAGGCCATGAAGCCGGGCTGTCCCTACCTCAGTACCACGCTCAGCTACGAGCCCTACTTTGTAGCCCTCACCAGAGATGCGCTAGCCCTGCAAGTGAATGCCGACAAAGGCAAGTACAAGCCCGCAATGGATGCGGCACTGCTAACTCTCAAGCAAGCGGCACTCTATGGATTCTCCGACAGCGAATACCGACTGGTCCGCACCAACTATCTATCCATGCTCGAAAACAGCCTCAAAAGCAAGGAGAGCCGCGAAAACGGTGACTATGCCGATGAGTATGCGACATTTTTCACACAAGGGGGATACATCCCCGGCATCGAGGTCGAGTACGAGTGGGCCAACAAGATGGCCCAGCAAATCTCGGTAGAGAGCATCAACCAAGCACTCAAGAGCCTAGTCCTCAACTGTGGCAATAACCTCACGCTCTACCTCATGGCACCCAAAGCCGACGACCTCACCTACCCCACCGATCGTCAGCTCCTCCAAGAGTACGACACCGCCATGCAACAAAAGGTAGAGCCCTACAAGGAGCAGGCCATCGCCCAAGACCTCCTGGCAGAGCACCCCACAGGTGGCACCATCACACAGGTAGAGGAAAACCAACCCTACGGCTCCACCCTACTCCACCTCAGCAATGGCGTGAAAGTCTACCTCCAACCACAGACCCACGAAAAAAACCAAGTCTCCCTAGTCGGAGTCAGCCCCGGCGGTACCTCACTCTACGATGAGGCCAAGGAGAGCATCGACCTCCGAGCCCTACCCAGCTATGCCACGGTCGGCGGTCTCGGCGCACACGACCCCATCCAGCTCAGCCGCATACTTGCCGGCAAAGCCGCATCTATCAGCACGACCGTGACCACCACCACCGAGCGTGTCAGCGGATCCTCCAGCACCGCCGACGTCGAGACTATGCTCCAGCTCGCCTACCTTGCCATGACCGATGTCCGAGCCGACACCACCCTCTTCCGCAATGTCCAGGACCGCATGATCGCCAAGATCCGAGCCGGCAAGGCCAACCCCATGGCCACCGTCATGCAGGACAGCATATCCTCACTCATCTACGGTGACAACCAAGTGATGGCAAAATACCTCACCGAAGAGGAGACAAAAGCCATCAACTACAGCCGGATCCTCGAGATCTACCGCGAGCGTTTTGCCAATGCGGATGACTTCACCTTCTTCATCAGTGGAGACTTTGACCCCGAGACCGTCAAGCCACTAGTGGCACAGTACCTCGGTGCACTACCCTCCACCAAGCGCGTAGAGACCCCCGACCTCACCAAGGTCCTCAGCCATGCGCCCAAGGGCAGAGTCAGCCACTTTGACTTCAAGATGGACACCCCCACCGCCTCCGTCATAGACCTCTACGCCGGACAAGGAGCCTACAACCTCCGAGAGAGACTAATCATGGGACTGCTGACCGATGTCCTCAACCAAGCCTTCCACGTCTCCATCCGCGAAGACGAGGGTGGCACCTACGGTGTAGGCGTCATGGGAGATGTGGATCGACTACCGCTAGGCCAACGCTCCCTCATGATCATGTACAAAACGAGCCCAAAAGAGGCAGAACGTCTCAATGACATCATCAAAAAACAGCTCCGGGAAATGGCCCAAAACGGCATCGATGAAGACTACTTCAAAAAAGCAGTCCTCAACCGCGAAAAGAGCCACACCGAAGCACTCGAGACCAACGGCTACTGGGCCGGACTGCTCTACGACAAGGTCATCTGGGGCGAAGAGACACACGACACTTACCTCCGGACACTCCACAGCATCACGGCAGAGGAGATACGCGACTACCTCGCACAGATCCTGTCCAAGGACCAATACTTCGAGATGATCGCCTCCGGAAAGCCCGATGCGGCCTGACCCACTCCGAGACAAACCACGAAAAGCGGGTGTGCCAAAGACAGTTTTGGCACACCCGCTTTTGTTTTGTGCCCACAGCTCATCCCGAAAAAGAGGACGAAAAAGAGCCGATTTGGGGCGCAAAAAGGCCCATTTTTGGGACATTGATAATCAACCACTTACAAGGAACCTCGAGTTTCACGGATAGAAGCGAAACTTTTCACGGATAGAAGCGAAACTTTTCGCGGATAGAAGCAATCGCCCCGACGGATAGAAGGCAAAAACAGCCGAAGCAAAAGATGAAGCTCAGCTTTCCACGAAAGACTCATTATAATTTATTTTAAAGAATACCCTGTAGGCGACCAATTGACCGCAAAAACAAAAAAAAGCGAATTACAGACGATAATACTTGGCCGTTTGCCAAAAATTGTTCAAATTTGAAATCATTTATACGAAACAGAAGTAACTGACAAGAAACAATCAGGCAAACAAAGCGCAAAAAAGAGTTATTTTCACCCAAACTCCCTTCATGCTTTTTGACTCACTGTCATCAGCGGAATCAAATGAACAAACAAATTTTATGAAACAGAGTAGATTGCTGTGGCTCCTAGCCACCATCCTATTTACGGCATCGTCACTGTTTGCACAGACCACCGAGATCACGGGGACTGTCGTAGACGAAACCAACGAAGCCGTATTTGGGGCAACCGTCCGTTCCAAGGCGGATCCATCCAAGGGTACAACGACCAATATGGATGGGCAGTTCAAGATCAATGTAAAAGAGGGAAGCACCATCGTGATCTCCTTCGTCGGCTACAAGAGTGTAGAAGCAAAAGCCAAGAAGGGAATGCGCATCAAGCTGGTCCCTGATGCCGAACTGCTCGGTGAGGTGGTGGTGACCGGTATGGTGGCACAAGACAAGCGACTATTCACCGGAGCGACCGACCAACTAGAGGGCGACAAAGTGAAGCTCAACGGTATGGCGGATGTCTCGCGCGGACTGGAGGGACGTGCGGCCGGCGTGACGGTCCAAAACGTCAGTGGTACGTTCGGCACGGCACCCAAGATCCGTGTCCGCGGTGCCACCTCCATCTATGGCAACTCCAGCCCACTCTGGGTGGTGGACGGTGTGATCCAGGAGAGTGTCGTAGAGGTAGGCCCCGACGAGCTATCCAGTGGAGACGCCACCACACTGATCTCCTCTGCGATCGCAGGGCTCAACCCCGATGACATTGAGTCCTTCCAGATCCTCAAGGATGGATCGGCAACCTCTATATACGGTGCCAAGGCGATGGCGGGGGTCATCGTCATCACGACCAAAAAAGGACGCAAAGGCACTGCAAACTTTAGCTACACCGGTGAGTTCACGACCCGACTGATACCGTCGTACAACGACTTCAATATCATGAACTCCCAAGACCAGATGGACTTCTACATGGAGCTGGAGCGAAAAGGCTGGCTCAACCTGGCAGAGACCTATCGGGCTGCGGACAGTGGTGTCTTTGGCAACATGTACCACCTCATCCACAACTACGACCCCAAGAAGGGGATCTTTGGGCTACCCAACACTCCGGAAGCCAAGGCAGGCTTTCTCAAAAAGTACGAGATGATCAACACAGACTGGTTTGCCGAGCTATTCAGCCCGGCTGTGATGATGAACCACTCGGTGAGCATGTCCTCCGGTACCGACAAGAGCCAGACCTACGCCTCCCTCTCACTGATGACCGACCCGGGCTGGATGAGGAGCAGTGCGGTACGACGCTACACCGCCAACCTCAACAACACCTACCACTTCACCGACCAAGTGTCGCTCAACATGATCGCCAATGCCTCCTACCGCCAGCAGACAGCACCGGGGACCCTGTCGCAGGATGCCGACCCAGTGAGCGGTACCGTATCGAGAGCCTTTGACATCAACCCCTACTCCTATGCCATCAACTCCAGCCGGACACTCGACCCGAGCGAAGAGTACACCCGTAACTTTGCGCCATTCAACATCAAGAAGGAGCTGGACAACAACTTCCTCAACCTCGATGTGATCGACGTGAGATTCCAGACACAGCTGGAGTGGAAGCCCATCCGCGAGCTCAAGCTCCAGGCACTCGCCGCTGTGCGCTACTCGGGCACCATGCAGGAGCACAAGATCAAGGACGACTCCAACCAAGCACTCGCCTACCGAGCTATGCAAGACGCCACTGTCCAACAGCGCAACAACTGGCTCTACAAAGACCCGGACAAGATCAACGAGCTACCCAAGTCGGTCCTGCCCAAGGGAGGATTTTACAACACCAAGAACTACCGGATGCTCAGCTACGACTTTCGCGCCAGTGCTCAGTACAATACGGTGATCGCCGACGCACACATCATCAATAGCTATGCCGGTGTGGAGTTTAACGCCCAAGACCGTACCCTCAATCACTTTGACGGCTGGGGCATGCAGTACCAGAGCGGAGAGCTGGCTTTTTGGGACTACTTGGCCTTCAAGCGCATGAAGGAGATGAACATCCCCTACTACAGCTTGGTCAACACCCGCAACCGCACCCACGCAATCTTTGGCACTGCCACCTACTCCTACATGGGCCGATACACCCTCACCGGCACAGCACGCTACGAGGGATCCAACCGCCTAGGCAAGAGTCGCCAAGCACGCTGGCTGCCGACCTGGAACGTCGCCGCCGCATGGAACGCCCATGAGGAGGAGTGGTTTAGGAGCGACTACCTCAAGTGGCTCACCCACTTCACCCTCCGTGGATCCTACTCACTGACCGCTGACCCGGGCCCCATCGGTATCACCAGCCCGGATATCGTCCTGAAGAGCTACACCCCATGGCGTCCGTCCGCTGAATCAGCTGAGTCCGGGCTGACCCGCCTCTCGCTCGCCAATGAAGACCTCACCTACGAAAAGAAGCACGAGATCAACGTCGGTGTGGACATGGGCTTCCTCAACAACCGCATCAATGTCGTCTTTGACTGGTACCGACGCAACAACTTTGACCTGATCGGCTACGCCATCACACAAGGCGTCGGAGGAGAGACCAACCGACTGGGCAACGTCGCCGCCATGAAGAGCAAGGGGGTAGAGTTTTCGCTCTCCACTCGCAACATAGAGACACGAGACTTCTCGTGGACGACTGACTTTATCTTTGGATACAACACCAATGAGATCACCGAGCTCAATACCCGCTCGACTGTCTTCAACTTCATCTCCGGGTCCGGATTTGCACGCAAAGGCTACCCGGTACGCGGTCTTTTCTCCATACCATTTGAGGGGCTGGATGACCGTGGCTACCCCAAGTTCAAGATCCAAGACCAAGTGATCGACAGTCGTAGCTACGGCTCGATCAACCTCCAGGAGCGGGACAATGTGGACTACCTGAAGTACGAGGGCCCCACCGATCCGACGATCAATGGCTCCTTTGGCAACATCCTCAGCTACAAGGAGTGGCGCCTCAACCTCTTCGTGACCTACTCGGCCGGCAATGTGATCCGCCTGGATCCGGTCTTTAGAGCCCGGTACGATGACCTGACGGCTACCCCTCGTGAATTCAACAACCGCTGGGTGGTCGGTGGCAACGAAGCCCGGACGATCATCCCCGCTGTGCCCAGCTACAGAGACTACAAGACTATCTCGCGGATCGCAACCGGATTCAACACCTACAACTACTCCTCTGCCCGTGTGGCGAAGGGAGACTTCGTCCGCCTCAAGGAGGTCTCACTGACCTACACCATGCCCAAGAAGTGGCTTGAGGGTACCGTCCTGCAAAACGCTTCGCTCAAGCTGCAGGCAACTAACCTACTGCTACTCTACGCCGACCCGGCACTCAACGGACAAGATCCGGAGTTCTTCCGCTCGGGAGGTGTATCGGCCCCTGTGCCCAAGCAGATCACGGCCACTGTGCGTATTGGATTCTAACCTAATGATGACCTGACGAATATGAAAACAATAAAGATATCTATACTGGCCGGACTGCTCACCGCTCTGACGACAGGGTGCGACTCCTTTTTGGACGTAACGCCCGACAGCCGCTCCAACCTCAATAGCACCGACAAGGTGTACGAGATGCTGGTGTCGTGCTACCCGACCAAGTTCACCGCACCGATATTTGAGCACCGCACCGACAACGTGATGGACAATGGTCCACGCTTCGAGGAGTCGTCCCGCATCCATGTGCGTGAAAACTACCACTGGAAAGCCAACACCGGCCCTGCCAGTGAGGACAACACCCTCGGCCTCTGGAACGAATGCTACAGCTCCATAGCCAACGTCAACATCCTTCTCGACGGGATCAAAAAACTAGGCGACGGACCGGAGCTACAAGCCGCCAAAGGTGAAGCGCTGATCTGCCGAGCGTACAGCCACTTTTTGATGGTCAATACTTTTGCTCCGGCCTACAGCCCGACAACCGCCAAGAGCGCACTGGGTATCCCCTATGCAACCAAGGTAGAGAGCAAGATCGGAACCACCTACAAGCGCGAGACCCTGCAAGCCAACTACGACAGCATCATGATGGACATCTCCAAGGGACTACCCTTGATCGACGATGCCAAGCTGAAGGTGCCCGCCTACCACTTCAACACTCAAGCCGCATACGCCTTTGCCGCCAAAGTAGCCCTCTACGCCGAGCAGTGGGACAAGGCCATACAGTATGCTACACAGGCACTCGGCCCCAACCCGGCACCTACGTTGCGGAGCTACAATGAGCTCAATAAGGCCAACACCCCCGCAGAGTGGGGCCAATTATACATTAACGAAAACGTGCCCTGCAACTACCTTATCGTGCCGATGAACTCGACCTGGTTTAGAGACATCATAGCCGCTAGGTATGGCGTACACAGCTCCATCATGAGCTCGCAGATTCTGCTAAGCTCAGGACCATGGGGCTCAGGGCTGCCCCTCCTTTCCAAAGGTATCTACAACTTCTCTAGCTCCGCTGCCGAAAACAACTTCTTGGCACGGTACTACGAGATATTTGAGTACACCGATATCGTGGCAGGTGTCGGGTATGTACACGTGGTGGATGTCCCCTTTAGCAGCGACATGACCCTTCTCTTTAGAGCCGAAGCCTACGTCCTCACCAAGCAGTACGACCTAGCCGCAAAGGACCTCAACATGTGGTACAATGCCAAAGGCGCCAAGGTCAACCTCAGTGCGGCCGAGATCGCTGAGTACTACGAGGGGGCAGCTGCCAAGAAACACCCGGTGGCAAAACCACTGCACCCCAAGTTTGAGCTGGAGCCCGGACTGCAGACCAATCTGATCCAAGCCGTCCTACACGCTCGCCGTATCGAGAGCATCCACACCGGACAGCGGTGGGAGGACATCAAGCGCTACGGAATAGAGATCACACACAACGTCGCACGAGGTAGCGACATCACCCTGACCACGGACGACCCCAGACGTGCCATCGAGATACCGAGCGACGTCATCACCGCCGGTCTCCCTGCCAACAGACCCGACCGCAAACCCGTGAGCGCAGTCAGCACAGCCATCATCCAACAGATACAGCCCTTTGTGCCTAGGTCTAACAAATAATGAACATAATAATGAAGACAACTACCAAAATACTAAGTGCCACACTCCTACTGGCCACTGTGGCTCTATCCACCGGGTGCAAAGAGAGAGACCTCCCCGACAACGGGCGAAGTGTCGTCCGCTTCGAAAAATCCCCCGAGAACGCCTTTGACACCTGGATCAAGCAAAACTTCGTCGACCCATACAACGTACGCTTCATGTACCGCATGGACGACAAAGAGATCGACTTTGCTCGGCACTTGGCTCCGGCCAGCCTGGAAAAAAGTATGAAGATGGCGAAGGTCGTCCAGCATGCTTGGATCGATGCCTACAACGAGGTAGCCGGAGTGGACTTTATGCGCGATCGCCTGCCACGGATACTCATGCTGATCGGCTCACCCGGATACAACGCCAACGGTACCATCCTCCTCGGTACTGCCGAAGGCGGTCTGAAAGTGACCCTCTACCAGACCAACTGGCTGGACGAGACCAATCCGGCGATGATGAATACCTACTACTTTCACACCATGCACCATGAGTTTACCCACATCCTACAGCAGAAGCACGACTGGCCCCGCAAAGAGTACAGTGCCATCAGCCAAGGGGACTACGCCGCCACCTCATGGCAGGATCGTCGGGAAAAAGAGGCCGCACTCCTCGGCTTTGTCTCTCCCTATGCCGGCAGCCAACCGGTAGAGGATATCACCGAGGTGACCGCCTACTACCTCACCTACACCGACGAAGAGTGGGACAACCTGCTCAACAACCTAGCGGTGACCAAGGATGAAAATGGCAAAGAAAATACCGAAGGGCGAGACAAAATCCTGCGCAAGATCGAGCTGATGAAAGGCTACATGAAGGACAAGTGGAATATCGACATGGACCAGCTGCGCGCAGTCGTACAGAGACGCACAGCCGAGGTCGCACACATCCAGCTTATCGACGATGCGTGGAAGCCTCTGCTCCAGACACCGGTGACACCCACCACCGCCGCACAACAAGCGGCTCTGCGCAGTGCCGTATGGGAAGCACTGATGAGCAACCCTGACTTCCGCAATGTACCTGCAGAAAATGACCACACCAATAGGTGCCAGATGATCACACAGTTCATGCAAGACCCCGCCCGAGTCAATCTTCCTGACCTCAAACCCTCTATCCAATGACCGACAATACCATGAAGCAACTATATACCCTTGCGATCACACTACTGGTCCTGGCAGGATGTACAGGAGTAAAGAACAAAGCCCTTTTCCCCGAATCTCCCTCCGAGCGCACCGCCTCTGCGGTGGCGGAGCTACGCCGGTTTCTCACAGATGCACCCGAGGGGTGGATCATGGAGTACACTCCCGACGAAAATCAGTCCTTTGGGGGATTTCTCATGCACGTCCGCTTCCAGAAAAGTGGCGAAGTGATCGTCAACAGTGAACTCCAAAAGCAAGACGCACCCGCCACTTCCGGCCTATACAGCATACAGTCGGACAAGGGTACCGTTCTCTCCTTTGACACCTACAACCCCACATTTCACTACTTCGCCGACCCGGATATCAATGACGGGCATGGGAGAGGCAAAGGATTCTTGGGCGACTGGTCCATGGTGGTCCTGAGCCAATCTGCCGACCGGATCACCCTGCGGGGCAAGATGAGCGACAACATCATCACGCTCCACCGCCCCAAGGAGGGTGTCGACGCCTACTATGCCAAAGCTCGTGCCCTCAAGGCAGAGGCCTTTGACCTCGACTACTACTTCCTGACCACCCATCAAGATGCCTGGACCGGCACCATCGGTGGCAAGAAAGTGGTCCTCTACTACAACCTCGATGGGTTCAACGTCTTTGACGTCGAGATAGAGGGCGAGTACGATCGCGTCCAAGCCCCCTACGTCATCACCGACACCGGTCTTCGCTTCCTGACTCCCCTGCTCAAGGTGACTGAGCTCACCTGGAACGCCACGGACAAGAGTTGGAAGCTCCCCTCCGGTGATGCACTTACGCTGCGCGAAGACCCCGTCTATAAGTCCTACGCCAAGTACTTGGGCAAGTATATGCTACAGTACATTGACTTCCGGGCAAGAAAGGTGGTGCAAGCACCTGTTGAGCTTGAGATGGCACCAAGGAACCAATACCTAGTCAAAGGACTTCCCTACGACATAACCCTCACCTACCTACCGGAGAGCGATGCGATCCTTCTCGCACCACAGGCGATAGTCGCCGGTGGCAAACAATACGTACTCGTAGCCTTGGACTCCGAAGGTCACATCGGGCAAGCCTCCGACATTGGGCTCGTCACAGCACCTGTCCCCAACAGCGAAGGGGTCTACAAGTTTGAGGACAACGGCAAGTGGGGCAAAGAGATCTGGGCCTTTGCCGCCATCGACCTCTCTTCAGTAAGCATAGCCCCTATAACACCGGCGCTCTTCTCCTTGAAGACCTTGAGCAAACTTCCAGACTAATCACATCGCTTATTGACCAAGCATTATGAAACCTATCAACATACTCCTCTCCTGTACCCTTCTCCTGATGACGCTCACGACGGGGTGCAAAAGAGCCAACAGTACACTTTGCGGGGGCCAAGACACCCCATTTGGCGTCGTCTCCTCCACAGTCACCTTTGACTACGAGGGAGGCACCGGTCACATCGAGCTGTCGGACGAAGGATTTGCCTGCTCCCTCTCTACCGGAGCAGAGCAGTGGATTACCATCACCAAGACCGGCAAACGGGGCCTAAAAGTAGTGGCGATGCCCAACCCCGGTGCGGACACCCGCAACGCCCTCATCGTCGTGGACAAGGAGGGCAAAAAAGCACACATCCCGGTCACTCAGCTGGGGCGTGTCGACTACGCCAGCCTTGAGAACCTCTCCTTCTCCGAAAAGGGAGGGGAGCAGTACTTTCCTATCCACGCTGAAAGTGCACTGGAGATCACCCAGAGTGAAGGATCCGCCGAGTGGCTCACCATCGAGCAGATCGAGGATCGCCTCTACTTCCGGGCAAAACCCAACGTCACCTCCAAGCCTCGCCAAGCCACCGTCACCATCAAGGCAGGGCTCTACAAAAAGGAGCTAACCGTCAACCAAAAGGTCGTCCTCAACTTTGCCCCCATCAACACTATAGACTACCAATCCATACTTGGTTCCTACACCTTCTATGCAACCATCGGAGACGAGGAGATCACAGTGCCCGTCACCCTCGAGGCGCACGAAGTGGGTAGAAGTGTATTCCTCAAAGGGCTGGCCATAGACCTGCTCCTACAGATCGACGAAAACAAGCTGGTATTGGCCTCCAACCAACACCTTCCCCGTGACGTCTTCTTCATAGCCTCTTCCGGTACCGGAGAGGAGGAGTGCTCCATATTCGACCTCATTGGGACAGGAAAAGCCAAGTTCATTGCACCTGCCGAAGCAACCCCCAATGGACAGTACCACCGCTTCGTCTTCAAAAGCCCCAACAAGGGCGACTGCGAGGTCAAGGATGCCAATCAAAACGGCACCGGAGTCTTCAAGGAGCCGCGCGGGGTCATGCTGCTTGATCTAAACAACAGCAAATACTACGGTGGCCCCGATGGCGACAAACTCGGCATATTCTTTGACTTTTACCTTGTGCAAGAATAAACAAGAGCCTTTTTCCCTAAAAAAGATTCACAAAGAAGGTATCAAAGTTCCCAAACCATGAAGCAAAGCATATACAAAAGATTCTCATCTCTTCACATTTTCTGGATCATATATCTTATTGTGTCGGCATCGATCTATGCTGGGACAACCATCTGGAGTAGAAAGCCCTTTGCAGTAGATGATCTCTTCTTTTACCTCGGAGTGGTACTCAACATACTACTATACGTACTGTGTCGCAAGGGCTCTCATAGAAACGAAAAGTTTATGTGGACGCTGTTTTACCTTTCGACGGGATTGATCGTAGCAGCCGGCATACTCAATCGCTTCGTGAGCTGAGGTCATTCTACCGGCAAATGAGCAGCCGACTGCTCCTATTATTGACTAAATATGCATACTTGATTGATATGAAAAATATAAGCTATTCACTCACCCTACTGCTCTTTTCCCTACTGACGGTCGCCCTCGGCAGCTGTCGGAAGGAGAGCACGCAGTGCCCCTCTCCCGAAGAGGAGGGGAGCTACATGGTGACCTTCACCACCGGCACCTCTGCCGCACGAGCGGCTGAGGAGGTGACCGTGGCATCCGATGACGCCGAGAACCGCATCGATGAGGTACTTCTCGTGGCTTTTGAAGACGGTAAGCAAGTCTCCACCACCTCTGCCAAAAAGGGTACCGACGGGAGCTATACCGCTGAGCTAACGAAAGGCGGCATCTTGGATCTACTGGTCGTCGCCAATGCCGACCAGACACTCCGTACCAAGCTGAGCGACCCCGACCTAGGGCTAAAAGCGGCCCGCACCCTGCTGGTCGAGACGGCACTGTCACCGGAGACCCCTCTCGTGATGGTCAACAGCATCCCCCTCGAGGCATATATTGAGCAAGGATCCACCTACGACCTAGGCAATGTCGCCCTGGCACGCCTTGCCTCCCGCTTTGACCTCTACAACCGCGTCCACGACCTCGACATCACGAGCGTCAGCATCACCGGTGTGGCACCTGCCACCGGGCTGTTGGCTCCCACTAAGGTCGCCAACGACCTGCCACGAGCCACTGCCAAAGTGACCCCCACTGCCGGAGGACCATCGGCCAAGCCGGTGGCTGTGTTTTATGGCTACGAGGATCCCAAGATCGAGGCCGTGAGCCTCACGATCGAAGCCACGCTCAAGGGCAAGCCCATCGACCCCATCACCGTGGTCCTAAAAGATAGGGAAGTCAAGCGCAACACCATCTACAGCCTCATCCTCAACACCGAGCGGGTGATCGGTGAGCCGGTAGACGAGACCAACCCCATCCTCAGCCTGATCAAGGTCGGACTGGTCGCTCACAGCTGGAGCAGCGGTGGCACTCTCTCCCTGCCGGACGACGAGAAGCTACAGTTCAGCACCCCCGACTTTACCGTCACGAGCAACCTGCTCACTGAGACACCCGGGCAAAACCCCACCACACTCACACTCACGACCGGCAACCCGGCGGAGCTACTCTTTACCACCACTGTGGACAAGGATCGGGTCAACATCACAGCACCCGACCAGCCGGAGGTGAAAATAGAGGAGATCGGAAGCAACCTCAGAGGTGAGACCGTCACCCAGACCTTCAAGGTGCTTATACCCAAAAACAGCTCCGAAGACTCTGAGGCCACCTACACGCTACGCATCTCCAACGCCTACGACCCCACACTGGTCCGCGAGGTCACGATCACACAGCCCGCAAGCCTGCCGCTACCGGGGCTGGCACTCGCTCGCTTTGCCGACTACAACCTCGACCACACCGGCAAGGCCTTTGCCACCAGTCATGCACAGGACCAGAGTGGCTACTTCTCCTACGACCAAGTCACCGGCCGGGCAGCGCTGGCAGACGGCAGCACCATCACCCTGCCCGACGGGTACCGACTGCCCACACCATGGGAGCTGGCGATCATCATCCCCTCCTCCTCCGAGCTCAAGGCAGCAGCCATGGAGAACAGTGCCAAACAGGGAGCCATCAGGTTTGGCTTCGGTAAAGAAAAGCTGAGCGAAAACGTCTCTGAGCTGGTTGACACCGATGGCAAGAGCCCCAAGCGGTACTCTGCCGAGTACAAGGGTATGGGTAACGTCCAAAAGAAGCCCGGGGACTTTAGTGCCGGTACCTACCGTCTGGTCCTCGGCCTCCGGATGAAGCCCCACACCGGCGCCCTCGGCAAGGACGATCCACGGCTACCCGGAGGTGCGGTAGCACCGGCGGCAACGGACTACTCCAACTTCACCGCCTACCGCTACGTCTTGGACAACAATCCCGATGAGACCCCCGGTCGCTTCACCGGTCCCTATGCCCTCATCGTCACCTGTCGCTACCTCGGCGAGGGGCTCAAGGAGACAACCATGGCAGACCTCGAGAAGCCCGAGTTTTGGAACGACAACAGCGCTACCTACCACACCATCACCCTGCCACTGATTGGCTACAACGCTTCACAGGATGGGACACAGGGTCTGCGCAACAATGGCATGGTAGGACGCTATATCTCCAGGTACGATGCCGCCTACAGCACCAGCTTCAAGGCGGTCTACACACTCGACCTAGCCTCCCTCTCCATCGGCAACCGCATGGTGACCGCCGGAGTGCAAAAGTCGACCCCGATCCGACTGATCAAGGAGTAAGGCAAGGCCATAGCGTAGCCCTTCGCACAAGCAGGAGAGAGGGCTACGCCCGACCGCAGAGGAGGATGTGCCAAGCGATTGGTGCATCCTCCTATTTGTTATTCCACCCCCAACAACGATCCTGTCGCCCGGGGACCTCCGGCCGCATACCCCACCCACAAACCGGAGAGAGGTCACCAGACAGATGGACAGATCCAACTTTTTCGCACCCAAACGGCCCCTCAAAGCAGGGTGAAAAAGAGGCGATTTTGGGATCAAAAAAGCCCCTTTTGGGGGCGTTGATAATCAACTACTTACAAGGGAGCATGAGTTTCACGGATAGAAGCGAACCTTTTCACGGATAGCAGCAATCGTTTAGACGGACAGAAGGATTCTCTTTTCGCAGACAGTAGGTCAAAGCTCCTCAATGAGCGACCAATCTAGCTGATAGAGTTGCCCGGCTGCCTCCTCAAACTCCTCACACCGAGCATTGGGGATCCGAACCCTCCAGATGTATCCATCGAGGTCCGCATCGTTGTCGATCGTCTCAGCCGCATACTCCCTTAGGATCATCATCACGGGATTGATCAAGTCGTATGGGAAGCATAGTCGGTACCGTGTGTAGAGTGTGTACTCCACGATGTCCGCTGTGTCCAGTGCCGCCACCGTTGCGGCCCGATAAGCCACGATCAGCCCCCCCGTCCCGAGCTTGACCCCCCCAAAGTAGCGCACAACGACAACCAGCAGATCCCGCAAGTCGTAGCTGATGAGCTGCCCCAGGATCGGTTTTCCGGCGGTGCCGGATGGTTCGCCATCATCATTGCTTCGCTCCTCCGGCTCCTCCGACCGGCCGATTCGGTAGGCCCAGCATACGTGCCGAGCATCGTAGTACTCTCTCCGAAAAGCCTCTATCCGCTCCATCGCCTCCGAGACAGAAGTCACCGGCAGTGCGTGAGCGATGAATCGGCTCCGCCTATCGGTGTACTGCGCTGTCGTGGGTGCGACGATCGTCCGGTAGCTATTCATGCCTGCTCCCCCACCAGGCGGTCTATGGCATCGCGCCAGTCGGCACCATTTTCGGGGCGGTAGGTCAAAAAGCCCATCCGCCTGCCCATCGCGGTATTGCTCGCTCCGTCATCCAAGAAGAGCGTCTCACCGGGTAGGATCCCACTATCCTTGATGATTAGATCAAAGATCTTGGGATCCGGCTTGCAAACCCCCAAGCGGTAGGACAGATAGAGTCTCTCAAAGTGGTCCTCAAGCAAGCGACCACTCTTGAGGAAGGCCGGAGACAAGGTCAGCTTGGAGACGATCGGGTTGGTATTGGAGAGGCAAAAGAGGCGGTACTTGGGCCGAAGGACTCGGTAGATGTAGTCGAACTTTTCCTCATCCACTCGCTTGAAAAAGCCCAGTAGAGCATACTCCACCGCCTCGGCCGTCACTTGCTCGCCGTACCGTGCGCGGAGTGTGGCGACAAAGTCCGCCTCGGAGAGTCGCCCCGACTCCAGGTCCAAGAAGATACCCCCCTGGCAATAAGGGTCCAGCATAGCTCGGACATCATGTACGCCTATCGCCTCGAAGCGGCGGACCGCCTCCTCGTGATCCAGAGTGATCAGGACACCCCCTAGGTCCAGTAGTATGTTTTTGATCATGGTGCTGATTTGATGGTTGGGACAAAAAAAATGTAGAACCCGATCTGTTGAGCACAGACTGACTGAGTGACAATATACCCATTTTTGAGATCAAGCACCGTGGCAGTGCACTGTCTTTTGGCTCCGATGTTCGGAGGGGCCTCGCAACGCCTTTGTGCAAAAGGGTCATTTCGTTACCTTTGTCGGGGATTATGGATCAGATGCAAATCATAGAGCTAATAGCGGCCACCGTGGGGATCATCTACGTGTGGCTGGAGATGCGTGCCAGCAGATGGCTCTGGCCCGTGGGGATCGTATTGCCCCTTTTTTACATCTACATCTCGTGGGAGAGCCAAGTGTATGGCAATATCGTCGTCAATGTCTACTACATCGTGGCCTGCATCCTAGGCTGGATCGCCTGGCACCGTAGTCGTGGCGAGAGCAATGACGACACGGTGGGGATCCGCTACATGCGCACACGGACAGCACTCTGCACACTCCTCGTATCACTGCTGGGTATGGCCGCCATCGAGCCCCTACTCCGACTCTACATGGAGAGCCCCTACCCACTGCCCGATGCGCTGGCCACCTCGGTGAGCCTGGTGGGCATGTGGCTCCTGGCCAAGAAGTACATCGAGACCTGGTACTGCTGGATCCTCAGCAACGTACTCTACTGCATACTCTACTTCCTGCAGGGCTACACGGTCACCGGCTACTTTTTCGTCATCTACAGCATCGTGGCGGTGCTTGGACTGTGGCGGTGGCACCGACTGAGCAAGGTGGCTCGCACCTAGTCCTCGGCCCGTATACCAATGCGAGGGGCGGGACACGTTTTGTCAAAAAAAGCGACACGGCACCTCGCACAAGATTCTCTTTTTTAGGGGCAAAATGATTAACTTTGTGACATGGGAAAACAAAAGTACACACTCCTCATACTCCTCCCCATTTTGCTCCCGCTCCTCGCACTGCGGGGCAATGCCCAAGAGGTGATCGAGCTGACCCCGGACGACTTTGCCCAAAAGGTCTATAATTTTCGTACCGAGGGGCCGTGGAAGTACCTAGGCGACAAGCCGGCCATCATCGACTGCTTCACCCCTTGGTGCGTCCACTGCAAGACCCTCATGCCACGACTGCAACGCCTCGCCAAAGCCTACGCCGGCCAAATCATCGTCTACAGCATCAATGGCGAAAAAGCCCCCAACCTCATGCGACAGCTGGGGATACAGGCCTATCCGTCGCTACTCTTTATCCCCATGAGCGAAATCCCCACCCTGAGCATGGGCGCACTCTCCGAGGAGGATCTGATCAAGGGGGTCGAAAGCATACTGCTGAAAAAGGAAAACAAATGAACGAAAGGATCTACCTGCTCGAAGAAGCCGACCCTGCCGTCTTTTATGGCATCAACAACCGCAACCTCGTGGCCCTGCGAGAGCTGCACCCCAAGCTCCGCCTCATGGCGAGGGGCAATGTCATGAAAGTGATCGGAGAGCCCAAGGAGACAGACCTCTTTTTGAAACTCCTACACCAGCTCGAAAAGTACGCTGTGGAGTACAACGACCTACCCGAGACCATCGTGGTCGAAATGGCACACGGCAATATCGTCGAGCACCGCAAGACCGATGACGTGATCCTCTATGGAGCATCCGGACGACCCATCGTGGCTAGAACGGACAACCAAACCCTCATGGTGGAGCTGGTACAGCAGCACGACCTGGTCTTTGCGACCGGACCGGCCGGAACCGGCAAGACCTTCCTAGCAATCGCCATGGCCGTCAAGCTACTCCGCAACAAGCAAGTGCGACGAATCATCCTCAGCCGACCGGCTGTCGAAGCCGGCGAAAAACTGGGCTTCCTCCCCGGCGAGATGAAAGAAAAACTAGACCCCTACCTGCAACCCCTCTACGACGCACTGATAGAGCTGGTACCCACAACCAAGCTGCGTGAGTACATGGAGAGTGGTGTGATCCAGATAGCCCCGCTGGCCTTTATGCGCGGACGCACCCTCAGCGAAGCCGTCGTGATCCTCGACGAAGCACAAAACACCAGCACGCACCAGATGAAAATGTTTTTGACCCGGCTCGGCCTAAACGCCAAGATGATCATCACAGGCGACACCAGCCAGATCGACCTCCCAGGTGGACAACTCTCCGGACTCCGACAAGCCAAGCAGATCCTCGCCAAGACAGAGGGAATAGGATGGATAGACTTTGACCGCACGGACATCATGCGGCACGGTCTCGTGAAAAAAATAGTCGATGCCTACGACGAAGATGAGCAACGACACAAAAAGAAGACTACTCTACAAAAACCAATAAACCAATAAACCTATGGCACAAGCACTGATCAAAACCAACCTCACGCTCCCAGGTCAGCAGAGCGTCTACCACGGCAAAGTAAGAGATGTATACTCACTGGAGGGCGACCTACTGGTGATGGTCGCCACCGACCGCATATCCGCCTTTGACGTCATCCTACCCGAGGGCATCCCCTACAAAGGCGAAATACTCAACAAGATCGCAGCCACAAACCTAGACGCCACCCAAGACATCGTCCCCAACTGGAAGATTGCCACCCCCGACCCGATGGTCACCGTGGGGCACAAGTGCGAACCCCTCAAGCTGGAGATGATCATCCGTGGATACATCACCGGGAGCGCATGGCGCGCCTACCAAGCAGGCGAACGCAACCTCTGCGGAGTGACGCTACCGGACGGCCTGGTCGAGAACCAAAGGTTCGCCCACCCCATCATCACCCCTACCACCAAAGCAGATAGCGGACACGACGAAAACATATCGCGCGAGGAGATCATACGCCAAGGACTGGTGAGCGAAGAGCACTACAACCAGATCGAAGCCATCACGTACCGACTCTTTGAGCGGGGTACAGAGTTGGCCGAGAAGCGTGGGCTGATCCTGGTGGACACCAAGTACGAGTTTGGTCTAAAGGACGGCAAAATCATGCTGATCGATGAGATCCACACTCCGGACTCCTCGAGATACTTCTACGCCGACAGCTACGAGGAGCTCTTCAAGAAAGGGATGCCACAGCGCCAGCTCAGCAAAGAATTTGTACGCAAGTGGCTGATCGACCACGGCTTTCAAGGAGAGAAAGGCCAGCAAGTCCCGGAGATGACACCGGAGTACTGCACCAGTGTCACAGAGCGCTATATTGAGCTGTACGAGCACATCACAGGCGAAAAATTTGTGAAGCACCCAACCGATGACCTAGAAGGACGCATAGAGCGCAACCTCACCGCTTGGATCAACGAACGGTAAACCTCCGATAACCAACCCAATAGCACCCAACATCATGACCGCTCCCATGACAAGAAGCCGCCCCGACTTCACAAGCCGGATCAAAGAGATGTTCGACCACATAGCCCCGAAGTACGATGTTTTGAACAAAGTCAACTCCTTCGGACTGGATCGACTGTGGCGCAAAGAGCTAGTCCGACGTGTGGCGGCTGAGCGACCAAAGCTCGTACTGGACCTCGCCGCCGGCACCGGAGACGTATCCATAGCCCTTGCCAAAAAACTGCCCCATGCGACAGTGGTGGCGGCCGACCTCTCGCAGCGGATGCTCTTTCACGCACTCTACAAAGCGATGAATGCCGACCTCACGGGGCAGGTCAAGATAGCCGAGGTCGATGCCTCCGATCTACCCTATGAGGAGGACCACTTTGATGCTGTCACTTGCGCCTTTGGGGTCCGAAACTTTGAGGACATTCCCCTATCCCTGAGCGAGATGTACCGAGTGCTGCGTCCGGGTGGCATCTGTGCCATCCTGGAGCTCTGCACGCCCGATACAAAGTTGCTCTACGACCTCTATCAAATCCACGCAAAAAGGTTAATCCCCACAGCAGCTCGGCTTTTCGGATCCGACGACACCGCCTACGATTACCTCTGCGACAGCATCGAGCACGCACCCAGCAGAGACGTAATGGAGTATCTGATGAAAGAGGCCGGATTTGGCGACACCTCCTACCACGAGTTTTTCCCCGGTGTCTGCATCCTCTACATAGGCTACAAGCCCCAATTCCGAGACACTTTGGCCGAAAATAGGCGTCGATTTGGCAAGATTCGGGCCCTTGATCACACCAAATGATCTACGGACTGGTAGGCAAGTACCTACAGCACTCTCGATCCAAGGAGATCTTTGAGGATCGGATATGGGGCTCCTCCTCGGAGCATACCTTTGAGTACATGCAGACGGACGACCTCCTGGAGGCTGTCCGAGCCCTTCGCTCGGACAACCGCCGGGGCGGGCTCATGGTCACGACCCCCTACAAAGAGCAGGTACTCCCGCTGCTGGACTACCTCACACCCGATGCCGAGCGACTGGGTGCTGTGAATTGCATCCGACGCCAGAGCGATGGACACCTCCTAGGGACCAACACCGACTGGCTGGGATTTTGGCAGTCGCTCCCATCGCACACCATCGCCCACGCACTCGTATTGGGGACAGGCGGAGCGGCCAAGTCCGTCGCCTACGCCCTACGCCACCACGGGATCCTCACCCAAGTAGTCTCCCGAGGCACGAGAGGCGACCTCACCTATACCGACCTCCGAAAGACAGGGCTCGGCGCATACGACCTGATCGTCAACGCCACCCCGCTCGGCACCGCCCGCCATGCGCAAGAGAAGCCCCCACTGCCCTACGAGACACTGCAGGTCGACACCCACCTCTACGACCTCAACTACAACCCCGGTACCACCCCCTTCCTCCTAGAGGGATTGGAGCGTGGCACCTCGGCTCAAAACGGCATGCAGATGCTCATCCATCAAGCACGAGTGGCCTGGGACTTTTTTCGTACCAACGAAGAACAACTATTCCAACACCCATGAACCCATCTCCGCGCCCATCTGCGGCCGCATTCGCAGACACCAAACCCCACTACGAGCTACTCAACGGGCTTCGTGGAGTCGCCGCCCTGATGGTGGTCTGGTACCACATTTTTGAGGGCTACGCCACCTCACCGGTGACCCAACGCTTCAACCACGGCTACCTTGCCGTAGACTTTTTCTTCATCCTCTCCGGCTTCGTGATGGGCTATGCCTATGACGAGCGACTGAGAAAAAGGACACTCTCTCTGGGCAACTTTTTCAAAAGACGCCTGATCCGCCTTCACCCTCTGGTCATCCTCGGAGCACTCCTAGGTGTTGTTTCCTTCTTGGTACAGGGTGGTGTGCAGTGGGATGGCACCAAGGTAGCCATCTCCATGGTACTACTCTCTCTCCTCATGCACCTCCTCATGATCCCCGCCGCACCGGGTGCCGGCGTCGAGATACGAGGCTTCGGCGAGATGTTTCCGCTCAATGGTCCCTCGTGGTCGCTCTTTTTTGAGTACATCGGAAACATCCTCTACGGGCTATTCCTCCACCGTCTGCCCACCAAGTGGCTGGGCGCACTAGCCGGAGCCTCAGGAGCTGGGTTGCTCTGGTTTGCTCTCGGCGACTACTCCGGTGCCGGCAACCTCGGCAGTGGCTGGTCTTTGGCAGGCACCGGCTTTATTGGCGGCATGCTTCGACTGCTATTTGCCTATACGGCCGGTCTCCTCCTAGCACGCTTACCGCGCTCCAAACGTCCCATCAAGGGCGCCTTTTGGTACGCATCACTTGCCATCATTGCGCTACTCTCCATCCCCCATATCGGTGGCGGGCAAATGCCCTGGCTCAATGGCCTTTACGATGCCCTCTGCATCATCCTGGTCTTTCCGCTACTAGTCTACATCGGAGCTTCGGCACAGCCGACAACCCCTCGCAGTGAGCGAGCTTGCCGCCTTCTCGGCGACCTCTCCTACCCGCTCTACATCACCCACTACCCGATCATGTACTACTTCTACTCCTGGCTATGGAGAGACGGCTACACCTTTAGCCAAACATGGCCCGTGGCACTCAGCGTCTATGCACTCGCTCTCCTCGTCGGCTACCTAGCACTCAAGCTGTACGACATCCCCATTCGTCGCCGGCTCACTCGCAAAGTACAAAAAGCGCAAAGTGACAACACCAAAACAAAGCTCTAGAGCTTTTGGGGATAAAATTCCGCAATATTATGGAAGGGTGAGCAGATTTTGGTATATTTGTGGCACTTTTGAGACAATAAAATACAGATAACGCAATCATTCAACAAATAATCAACACAAAAAACTATGGTAAAGATAGGTATCAACGGCTTTGGCCGTATCGGACGCTTTGTCTTCCGCGCCGCAATGGAGCGCAACGACATTGAGGTAGTAGGTATCAACGACCTGCTCGATGTAGACTACCTGGCCTACATGCTCAAGTATGACACCATGCACGGTCGCTTCAATGGCACAGTAGACTTTGACAGCAACAGAAACGTACTGATCGTAAACGGCAAGGAAGTACGCTGCACCCAAGAGATGGACCCCGCCAACCTCAAGTGGGACGAAATTGGTGCCACCATCGCTTTTGAGTGCACCGGCCTCTTCCTGACCAAGGAAAAAGCCCAAGCACACCTCAAGGCAGGTGCCAAGTTTGTGATCATGTCCGGTCCATCCAAGGACGACACCCCAATGTTTGTTTACGGCGTAAACCACGACAAGTACCAAAAGGGCACACAGATCATCTCCAACGCAAGCTGCACCACCAACTGCCTTGCACCTATCGCCAAGGTCCTCAATGACAACTTTGGTATCAAGGACGGTCTGATGACCACCGTACACTCTACCACAGCCACCCAAAAGACCGTAGACGGTCCGTCCAAGAAAGACTGGCGTGGTGGTCGTGCCGCAAGTGGCAACATCATCCCCTCCTCTACCGGTGCCGCCAAGGCCGTGGGCAAAGTACTCCCCGAGCTCAATGGCAAGCTGACCGGTATGTCCATGCGCGTACCTACCCTTGACGTATCTGTCGTAGACCTCACCGTCAACCTCGAAAAGCCCGCAAGCTACGAGGAGATCTGCAAGGCTATGAAAAAAGCCGCCGAAGGTGAGATGAAGGGTGTACTCGCCTACACCGAGGACGCAGTCGTATCTAGCGACTTCTTGGGTGACAAGCACACCTCAATCTTTGACGCCAAGGCAGGTATCGCCTTGACCGACACATTCGTGAAGGTGGTATCTTGGTACGACAACGAGATCGGCTTCTCCAACAAGATGCTCGACATGGCCGCACACATCGCCAAAGTCAACGCCTAAGACAAGCCACGGCCACGGTCAATCGACCAAAGGCCACAGACACATTTACCACAGAGCGAGTGTACCGAGACATCTCGGTACACCCGCTCTTTTTTCGGTCAGATGCCCCTCAAAAAAGGGCCGGAAAAGGGGGCCGGAAAAGGCGATTTTTGGGGGTCAAAATGGCCCTCCTGGAAGCACTGATAGTCAGCCACTTGTAGATGGCCTTGAGTTTCACGGATAGAAGCAATCTTTTTCACGGATAGAAGCGAAAGTTTTCACGGATAGAAGAAATCGCTTAGACAGATAGAAAAGGGGAAAAAACTTGCTAGCCTCCCAACAAAACCACACCGCCGCCCCACCTAGTGTGCCCATGAGACCTCACCCAAGAAAGTGGGGCGTATATCCTATCATTTTTTTTGCTATCTTTATTGAAAAGATAGCGCCTGAATAGAGAGTGACCGTTGCACCAGGGCGATTTTTGCCTCGTGCGACCCACACCGAGCGAGAGGAGAGACGCACCGGAAGCCACGCATCACCGAAACAAAATCTTGACCCATGGACAACGACCGAAACGCACTGTTGCACAAGACCCTCAAGCACTTCTTTGGGTTCGACACCTTCAAGGACCACCAGCTGGAGATCATCAGCAGTGTCCTGGATGGGCACGACACGTTTGTGCTGATGCCCACGGGTGGGGGCAAGAGCCTCTGCTATCAGCTCCCCGCACTCATCTCCGAAGGCACAGCGGTGATCATCTCACCCTTGATTGCGCTCATGAAAAACCAAGTGGACGCTATCCGCGCCTGCTCGGCAGACGACCGAGTGGCGCACTTCATGAACTCCTCCCTCAGTCGCGCTCAGCTCGACCAAGTGCACGACGACCTCCGCTGTGGAGCCACCAAGATGCTCTTCGTCGCACCGGAGAGCCTGACCAAGTCCGAAAACATCGACCTTCTCAAAGAGATCCAAGTTTCCTTTTATGCCGTGGACGAGGCACACTGCATCAGCGAGTGGGGGCACGACTTTCGGCCGGAGTACCGACGCATACGCGATGTCGTGGACAGCATCATGCCCCGCCCCATCATCGCCCTGACCGCCACCGCAACCCCTCTGGTACAGGAGGATATCCAGAGAAGCCTCGGCATGGAGCACGCACGGGTATTCAAGAGTTCATTCAACCGCCCCAATCTTTACTACGAAATTCGGGAAAAAGATAAGGGGATTGACGCAGATATTATTAAGTTTGTCAAGTCAAATCCAAATAAGACCGGAATCGTCTACTGCATGAGTCGACAGACAGTGGAGACCTTTGCCGAAGTGCTGCGTGCCAATCACATCAAAGCCCTACCCTACCACGCCGGTATCGATGCCAAGGTACGTGTGCAGACGCAGGACGCCTTTCTCAACGAAGAGATCGACGTCATCGTTGCGACCATAGCCTTTGGGATGGGTATCGACAAGCCGGATGTCCGCTACGTGATCCACTACGATATCCCCAAGAGCTTGGAGAGCTACTACCAAGAGACCGGACGAGCCGGACGAGATGGAGGCGAAGGGAAGTGCATCGCCTACTTTAGCATGGGGGACGTCAAGCATATGGACAAGCTCCTCCAGAGCAAAAAGAAGAGCAACAGCGAGACAGAGGTGGGACGCCGACTCCTCCGAGAGATCCGAGACTACGCCGAGAGTCCTATCTGTCGTCGAAAGATCCTCATGCACTACTTTGGTGAGACCTATGGGCAGGACAACTGCCATAACTGCGATAACTGTAACGCAAAGCATAAACACGTGGAAGCAAAAGAGACGCTACAAAAAGTACTCAAAGCCCTGAGCGAACTCAAGGGAGAATTCAAGGCCGACTACGTCATCGACTTCGTCAGAGGAGTGGAGACAGCAGACATCGAAAACTACAAACACGACCAACTGGAGGGGTTTGGGATATGCGACGGAGTGGACGAAGAGCTACTCGAGACCGTCCTACAACAAGCAGAGATAGAGGGATACATCTGCAAAAACCCAGAGAAATACGGAGCACTCGAGCTCACCAAGAGCGGGAAATCTTTTATCAAAAAGCCCAAGTCCTTCAAGGTAGCCACTCCGGACGAAGATGAGGAGGACCAAGAGCCCCGTGCGACACTCAGCGACAGCGGAGCCGCAGACCCGGTAATGTACTCCATCCTCAAAGACATGAGGCGAAAGATCGCACGCGAAAAAGACCTGCCACCCTACGTCATCTTTCAGGATGCCAGCCTGCAAGACATGGCAAGCTACTACCCCATCACCATGGAGGAGCTCCAAAACATCAGCGGAGTAGGCCTGTCCAAAGCCAAGAAGTACGGAGCACCCTTCCTGAAGGTAATCATGGAGTACGTCGAGGAAAACGACATCCAGAGACCGGAGGACATACGCATACGCACCGTCCCCAATAAGTCCAAGCTCAAAGTCTCCATCGTACAGCTGATCGACCGAAAAGTATCCCTGGAGGACATCGCCAATATGCACAACCTCGACTTCCCCGAGCTACTCGATGAGATAGAGTCCATAGTCTATAGCGGCACCAAGATCAACCTCGACTACTTCATACACGATGTGATGGACGAAGACAAAATAGAGGACATCTACGAGTACTTCAAGGAATCTGTGACCGATGACCTGGACACAGCCATGAGCGAACTGGGCGACTGCGAAGAAGAGGAGATACGCCTGGTCCGACTCAAATTCATCTCCGAGATGGCCAACTGATCGGCCCCCCCCCCCTGTCCCTCCCAATGCCATGAACAGAAAGCTGGCCCTCATACTCCTGCTCGCAGCGGCACTCATCGGTTGCAAGAGCAAAAAGAAAGGCGACGAACTCAATGCCCTCATCGAGTGGCACACCGTCACCATAGACGACTCCTACGACCCGGAGGGAGTGGTCGCCGATGACTGTGGCAAGATGTACGAGACCAAGCTACGACTACTCCGACCAACAATCCGGAGCAACCGCCAGCCCGAGCTACAGACATGGATGGACTCCGTCATGACCACACGCTACCACTGGCTCTTCCCAAGCCACAACGCACCACTCGACACCCTCGCTCTCCAATTGGCACAGCACAGGAAGCAAGAGTACCTCGAGAGCATAGCCGGAGCCCAAAACAAAGCGCTACTCTACTCACTTGCCAGCCAACTATCCGTCACCGACAGCGTAGCCTACAACAAGGACGGACTACTCTCCCTACTACTCTACTACGAAAACTACAGCGGAGGAGCCCACGCCATATACGGATACTACACCAAGAGCTACGACCTCGACCTACAGCAGACCATCACCCCCGCCAGCCTACTCGACCTCAGCCACCAGGACAAAATCCTAGACCTTGTCCGAGCCAAAATACCTGAGCTAGACAGCACCGACTCCGAGGTCGAGCACTGGGCAAGCTATGCCGAGCTGGTCGACACCGACCGACTCTTCGTCCCCGAAAACCTCTACCTCACCGACCAAGGTGTGACCCTAGTCTACAACCCCTATGAGGTAGGACCCTACGCCATGGGCGAGCTCATCATCACCCTGCCCTACGACCAACTAAAACCCTATCTCCTACCGCCCTATGACCGACTTGCCCCTGATCAGCCGGTACTTCCCTGACCTCAGCACGACACAGCAAGAACAACTCGCACAACTACCGGCACTCTACCGCGACTGGAACTCCAAAATCAACGTCATCTCCCGAAAAGACATAGACGAGATCGAGGAGCACCACCTACTCCACTCGCTGGCCATAGCACGCTTTGTGAGCTTCGTCCCCGGCACACGCATCTACGACATCGGCACAGGAGGAGGGTTCCCGGGTATTCCGCTGGCCATTCGTTTTCCCGAGGTACACTTTACCCTCGTGGACAGCATTGGCAAAAAGGTACGCGTCGCCCAAGCCATCGCCGACGCCATACAGCTCCACAACGTCACCACCCTGCAGGAGCGAGGCGAAAAGCTCCAGTCGACCTGCCACTACGTCGTCAGCCGAGCCGCCATGCCCGCCGACGCACTCGTGAAGATAGCCCGACGCATCGTAGCCTCCGACGAGCAGCTCAACGCCCTCCCCAATGGCGTAATCATGCTCAAGGGCGGAGACCTCACACAGGAACTGAGCCCCTTTCGGCAGATCTGCTCCACCGAGGAGATCATACACTACTTCCCGGACAACCCCTACTTCGACAGCAAAAAAGTGATCCATATCCCCCTATGATACAGCACCACACCTTCACGGTCAATCCCATCCAAGAAAACAGCCACCTCCTCTGGGACGAGACAAAGCAAGCCTGCATAGTGGACCCTGGATTCAGCACACCCGGGGAGCAGCAGGAGCTCGACCGCTTCATCGCCGACCATGGGCTGACCCTCACACGCTGCATACACACCCACCTACACTTTGACCACCTCTGGGGCGCACCCCACATCATAGCCCGATACGGCATCACCCCCGAAGCCCCAAGCACCGACATCCAAGACCTTCCGCACCTCATGCAAGGTCTGATCCAAAAAGGCTCCCCCCTGTCCGAGCAAATCCTCAGCATACCCTTCTGCCCACTACCGACAAGCGACACCCTGCAGATCGGCGACACCACCCTCAAGATCCTGCATGTTCCGGGCCACACACGAGGCCATGTCGCCTTTTACTCACCGGCCGACCACCTCATCGCCACAGGCGACGTACTCTTTGCCGGCGGAGAGATGGGACGCACCGACCTCTGGGGAGGCGATTACCGCCAGCTGATCACCTCCATCCACACACAGCTCTTCACCCTACCCGGCGACACACACGTCCTCACCGGCCACGGAGCACCCACCACCATCGAGTACGAGCGCACACACTTCATGTACAGCTAGGACACCACCCGAGAGCCTCCTTTGGCACAAAACAGACACCATCACACAAAAAGCAAAAAAGCGCCCCATGGACAACCACCACTACTGCATCATACTAGCCGGAGGGATCGGCAGCCGCTTTTGGCCCTACAGCCGCAAAAGGAAACCCAAGCAATTTCTCGACTTCTTTGGCACCGGAGAGAGCCTACTGCAGCAGACCTATCGTAGATATGCACCCGTCTTTCCCGACGGACACCTCTATGTCGTCACCAACATCCAGTACGCCGACATTGTCCGAGACCAACTCCCCGACCTACCCCCACAGGCACTCCTGCTCGAGCCAATGCAACGCAACACCACAGCGGCCATAGCCTACGCCGCCAAGCACATCTCCGCCATCGACCCCGACGCAGTACTCGCCATCGCACCATCCGACCACCTAGTCACCAAAGAGCAAGTCTTTGCCCAGCGCATCCGGCAAGCCCTCACACTGGCCACGACCAAAGAGACCATCGTCACCCTAGGCATCAAGCCCACCTACCCCGACACCGGATACGGATACATCCAAGCCACCGACCCACACGACAGCGAAGCCGACCCCAGAGAGGGACACTTCTACCCCGTCAAGACCTTCACCGAAAAGCCCAACAAGCACATGGCCAAAGTCCTGGTCGACAGTGGCGAATTTTTCTGGAACTCCGGTATCTTCATCGGGCAGTGCCACCACCTACTGCACGAGATCGAGACCAATATCCCCGAGCTTTCGGAGCGGTTGTTCAAGGACGACACCGTATGGAACACCCCCCGCGAAGCCACCTACATCGCCGAGCAATACCCCTACTGCCCCAGCATATCATTCGACTACGCCGTGATGGAAAAGAGCCAAAACGCCGTCATGCTCCTCTGCGACATAGGCTGGGCCGACGTCGGATCCTGGAACACCATCTACACCCTCACCCCACACGACGCACACCAAAACGCAACCGTCGGCGATACCCCCACCATATACAACGACAGCAACAGCAACCTCGTCGTACTCGACAACCCCGACACCCTCGTCGTCCTCCAAGGCATCAGCGACCTCATCGTCGTCCAAAAAGACGGCGTACTCGTCATTTGCCGAAAAGGAGAGGAGCAAAAACTCAAGCAAGTCATACCCGAAGCACTCAACATCGACGAAAAATTCATCGACTAAAAAGCAGCCCCACCAGCCCATGGCACAGCACGCCTTCCAAAAGTCGGACAACGCCTTTGCCACACCCACCGACACCACCGGCCAAGGAGTACGACTGGATCAGCTGAAAGAGGACGAGCGACCTCGCGAAAAAATACTGCAAGACCCACTCGCCATCAAAACCCTATCCGATGCCGAACTCATCGCCATACTCACACGGACAGGCACACCCCGCCAAAACGTACTAGAGCTCAGCAAAACCCTACTCGCCACCTACCAAAACAACCTCCTCGCACTCTACAAAGACCTCCTCAGCGGATCCTGCCAGCACATAGCCGGACTGGGAGATGTCAAAAAAATAACCATCCTCGCCGGCATGGAGCTCGGACTGCGCATCCAGACACAGATCGACAACCAAGAAGGACGCCCCACCCCCATCGACTCCTCCCAAGCCGTATACCACGCCATACGACACAACTTCATCGGACTCACCGAGGAGCAAATGTGGGTCCTAGTCATCAGTGGCGGATACACCCTCACAGCCGCCCAAAACGTCACACGAGGAGGCATCTCCGAGGTCACGGCCGACATACGCACCATCCTGAGACACGTTATTCGACTAGGAGGACCGGCCTTCATGGTGGTGCACAACCACCCGGGAGGGACACTCGCCCCGAGCAGACAAGACGACAGCTTCACCCAAAAACTCCTCGAGGCCGCACGGCTCCTCAACCTCTCACTCCTAGACCACCTCATCATCACTGACCACGGCTACTACAGCTACCACGACCACGGCAACATCCTCTAGCCCCAAGTAGCGACCACCCCGCCCAAGATTCGGAAAAAACAAGAAAAACACCTCTCAGCCCTATCGGGCCGGGAGGTGTTTTTTTCTTCGGAGAAAAAGGCACCAAGATTGGAGAAAAAAGCACGCAGGTCGGAGAAAAAGATACGCAGGTCGGAGAAAAAGATAAAATCACTGTGTGATCTGAATAAATCACTAAGTGATTTGAAGAAATCACACAGTGGTTTGAAGAAATCACACAGTGATTTCGACTTTTCCCCAAGGGAAAAATAGTTTGTATGCACATCGGTCGGACTTTTGGACGGCGAGCGATGAGAATAGCCACACTCCAAGCTTTTAGTTAACTTTGCCCCATTATTATTCAAACTAGCTCATGAGCAACCAAGACTGGTCGACACGACTACTCACCTCAATCAGCAATATGCCCTTGCCGGACACCCTGGTGGTCGCCAATGGCACCCTTCAGTCGGACGCCCCGGACTACATACGTCAAGCCAAGCACATCCTCATATGTGACGGCGCCCTGGGGCAGTATGTCACCGTTGCAGGCTCTCGGACACCCGACCTCGTGATCGGCGACGGCGACTCAGTAGACCCGGACCTCCTGCAGGAGCTGGGAGTCGCATTCACACACGTATCGGACGAAGAGATCAACGACCTCACCAAAGCCGTACACGAAGCCCTGCACCGAGGCTGGCGCGACCTTCACATCATCGGTGGCACCGGTCGGAGAGAGGACCACACACTGGGCAATATCTTTTTGCTCCCCGACTACCTGGAGGAGGGAGCAAGAGTCGCCATGCACACGGAGTATGGGGTGTTTGTACCCTTTAGAGGCACCATGGTGGTAGAGGGGATGAGGGGTCACGAGGTGAGCTTTTTCGACATCGACCGAATGCCAATGAGTGCGAGCGGAGTGGCCTATCCTTTTGTCCAAAGGAGCTTCCCGGCACTCTGGCAGGCCACCCTCAACCACATCACCGAGCACACCATGACCGTCTCCTCCGACGGGCGAGCCCTCCTCTACCTGAGCAAGAGCAAACGCAAGGAGTATGAGTAAACGGCCAAAAACCTACGTGGTATGGGAGGGCCGAGAGCCCGGGATCTACGAGACATGGGAGGAGTGCAAGGCACAGACCCATGGCGTGAAAGCCCGCTTCAAGTCCTACGAAGACCTGGACCCCAAGGAGGCCCGTCGGCTCCTCGAGGCCGGGCCACCACCCACCGCACCAAGGACCAAGACCAAGACCAAGACCAAAACCAAAACCAAGGGAGACTGGCACGGGATCGTAGACCCGGACGCTTGGGCCGTGGACGCCGCCACCTCCGGCAACCCCGGGCCGACAGAGTACAAGTGCGTCGTCGTGGAGACAGGCGACGTGATCTTTGCAAGCAAAGTCTATCCGCTCGGAACCAACAACCTGGGGGAGTTTTTGGCCATCGTGCATGCTATGGCCCACATGCAAAAGGTAGGCTACTACCCACCCCTCTACTCCGACAGCAAGATCGCCATCGGCTGGATCCAAAAAAAAGCCTACAAGACAACCCTCCCCAGGACAGCTGAGACCGAAGAGCTCTTTCGGACACTGGACCGTGCGGTAAACTGGATCCGCACCCACGACCTATCCCCCTACACCCTACGACTCTGGGACACCCCCCGATTTGGAGAAAACCCCGCCGACTACGGACGAAAATAAACAGACCATCGTACACCCTCTCCGACTCCCCTAACCCCCTATTTCCAAAACATTATTTTATTTCCACTAAAAACGTGACAGCAAAACGGCTTTTCAAAGACTTTGGCCTCATGTGGGCCATGCTGGTGGGAGCACTCCTGACGCCCTACCTATACCGCTTTACATTCATCCTCCCCTACTCCCTCTTTGTGATGCTTGCACTGAGCTACACACGGTTCAAACCCTCGGACCTACGGATCGAACCCCTCCACTACGCCCTCTTTGCGGCCCAGTGGATCGTGGGGCTGCTGATCTACTTTGTGCTCGCACCGCTCAACCCGATTCTCGCCCAAGGGCTGGCACTCATCGCCCTCACCCCCACTGCCACCTCCGCGGCAGTCATCACCATGATGCTGGGCGGTAGCATTGCCTTTGTGACCTCCTTCCTCATCCCCTGCAACATCCTCATAGCCCTCACGGCCCCACTCCTCATCAGCGCAGTCTATCCGGATATGGGAGGCACCTACATGGACAATGTCCTCGCCATACTGGGGCAAGTCTCCGCACTCCTCATCCTACCCCTGGCACTGATCTGGGGCCTGCGCTACCTCGCACCGCGAGTGCATGATGGGCTCTCCAAGTACGTGGGGCTCACCTTCTACGTCTGGATGGTCAATGTCGCCATCATATCCGCCAACACCATCCACACCTTCATGACCAGCGACATCCTCACCATACGCGATGCCTTTGTCTACACCGTGTCAGCGGCAGGCCTGGCGGTCATCCTCTACTACATCGGCCAAAAGCTGGGAGCCTACTACGGAGGACAGAGAGTCAACGGACGACAATCACTCGGCCAAAAAAACACCATCCTAGCCATCTGGATAGCTCAGACCTTCATGAACCCCGTCGTCTTCATCGTCCCGGCCTTTTATGTCATTTGGCAAAACGTCCTCAACTCCATCGAGCTGGCCATCGTCAACAAAGAGCGCCGCGAAGTACAAGAGGAGGTGGCCAAGCAAATCGAAGAAGAGGAGGACGAGTACCTCGAGGTGTAAGCACTCACCGCGAGGCAAACACCCCTACGACAGCCCAACCTTTCGCCCCTCAATCGTAACTAGCCTCCCCTAAATCAGCGGGTTAGCAAAAATTGAGTATATTTGTCCGAAAAGGATACTATCAAAAACCAAAATAACCATACACCCATGAATTATATCCAAACAACCATCCTAACACTGACCGGTATGGCACTACTAGCCACAGCGGGGTGCAACAAAAAAGCGGCCATCTCAATCGAGGGCAACCCCTTCGGAGAGGTCAGCACACTCGCATTTGGTGCACCCGACTTCGCCAAAATCACGGACGAAGACTATCTACCCGCCATCAAATATGGCATAGCCCAACAAAAAGAAGAGATCCAGGCCATCATCGACAACCCGGAGGCCCCCACTTTTGAAAACGTCATCCTCGCCTACGAGAGCAGTGGCAAGCTGCTGGATCGAGTGACCAATACGTTTTTCGCTGTGTCGGGAGCGGACGGCACCGATGCGATCACCAAGATCGAGGCAGAGGTCATCCCGATGCTCACCTCCTGGAGCGACGAGATCACCTTCAACGAAAAGCTGTTTGAGAAAATAAAGACCGTCTACGACAACGAGTACAACACCCTCCAAGGAGAGGACCAAAAGTTGCTGAAAGAGATCTACGATGGATTTGTACGCAGTGGCGCCAACCTCGAAGAGGGACAAAAGGAAGAGCTGGAGAAAATCAATGCCCGGATCGCCGTACTCGAGCAGATCTTTGGAAAACGACTCCCCGAAGCGGTCAACAACTCACTCGTCTGGATCGACAACGAAGAGGAACTCGCCGGCGTATCACAGGATGCACTGGAGCAGCTCAAGCACAACGCCGAAGAGAATGGTGCCAAGGCCCCCTATGCGGTCATCCTCACCAACACCACCCAACAGCCCATCCTCGCATCACTCGAAAACCGCGCCCTGCGTGAGCGTATCTTCAACGCCTCTATACACAGGACGGACGAAAACTCCAAGTACAACACCTACCCCATCGTCGTCGAGCTAGCCAAGCTGAGAGCCAAGAAAGCAGAGATACTGGGCTTCGCAAACTATGCAGACTACAGCCTCTCCAACGCCATGGCGAAAAACTCGGCAACCGTGATGGACTTCCTCAACACCCTCATCAGCGACTTCCGACCCAAGCTGGAAGCCGAGATGAAGGAGATCGAGAAGTATGCCCAGAGGACCATGGGCAGTGACTTTAGCCTACAACCCTACGACATCCCCTACTACGCCGCCAAAATGAAGCAGGAGCACTTCAGCATCTCCGAGGACGATGTGAAGCCCTACTTCCAAGTGGACTCCGTGCTGAAAAACGGGGTCTTCTACGCTGCTAATCGGGTATATGGGCTCACCTTTGAGGAGAGATTCGACCTCCCCACATACCACCAAGACATGCGCGTCTTCACCGTCAAGGACAAGGACGGGAGCGAGATCGGGCTCTTTTACTTTGACCCCTACGCTCGCCCAACCAAGCGTGGCGGTGCCTGGATGAGCGCATTCCAAAAGCAGAGCTACTTCAATGAAACCAAGCCGATCATCTACAACGTCCACAACATAGTCAAGGCACCGGAGGGCCAACCAACCTTCTGCACCTGGGACAACGTGACGACCCTCTTCCACGAGTTTGGGCATGCCCTACACGGCCTACTCAGCGACTGCAAGTACAAGACCCTCAGTGGCACCGCCGTATCTCGCGACTTCGTCGAGATGCCGTCACAGTTCAACGAATACTTTGCCACTGTCCCGGAGGTCTTTGACCACTTTGCCAAGCATTACGAGACAGGCGAGCCCATGCCCGCACAGCTCAAGGCAAATATGCTCAACTCCGTCCTCTACCTGCCCACCTACTCACTGGCCGAAAACCTTGCCGCATCCTACATGGACATGGCCTGGCACCTGACCGGCTCCGACCAAGTGGTGGCAGAGGCGGATGCGCCCGCATTTGAGGCACGTGCGCTCGAGGAGTCTGGGCTCAATCTTCCGCAGATCGCCCCACGCTACCGTACCTCGTACTTCAACCACGTCTGGGGCGGTGGCTATGCGGCCGGCTACTACAGCTATGTCTGGAGTGAGGTCCTCACAGCCAACGTGATGGACTACTTCACCACCCATGGGTCACTCAGTCCGGAGGTAGGGCAGGCATTCCGAGACAAGATCCTCAGCAAAGGCAACACCGTGGATCTGTCGCAAGCCTTTACGGACTTCACCGGCCTGGCCGCACCTGATGTGGCCGCACTACTGCCCGCACGCGGGATCAAGTAAGCCCATCCACTGACCAACGAAAAAGGCAAGGCCGAGAGCTCCCAACCCGATGGGAGACTCTCGGTCTTTCTTTTTGGTATCTTTGTCGCAACTATAGACAACGACAACACCTTCCCTAAAAGACACAACATGGGACAATACCTCAGCACAGATAAAAAGAAACTCACTGCAACCCGCTTCACCGGCATGAAAGCCACAGGCGAAAAGATAGCAATGGTCACCTGCTATGACTACACCAGTGCTCTGCTGGTCGACGAGAGTGGGGTGGATGGCATCTTGGTCGGTGACTCGGCAAGCAACACCATGATCGGCAACCCCACCACACTGCCCATCACTCTGGATCAGATGATCTACCACACACGCTGTGTGACGAATGCAGTCCGCCATGCCTTTGTGGTGGCGGACATGCCTTTTGGGACCGTCCATGGAGACAAGCGCCATGCCCTCAAGTGCGCTCTGCGCATGATGAAAGAGAGTGGAGCCGATGCCATCAAAGTAGAGGGAGGCAGCCCAATCCGCAAATCCCTCAAGCTGATCCTCGAGGCCGGTATCCCTGTGGTGGGGCACTTGGGGCTCACCCCACAGTCGGTACACAAGTTTGGAGGATATGGTCTGCGAGCCAAAGAGGAGGCAGAGGCCGAGCGTTTGCTCAAGGATGCCACCATGCTTGCGGATCTCGGTTGCTGTGGTCTGGTGCTCGAAAAGATCCCCTCCGACTTGGCAAAAAAGGTCACCGAGTCCATCGGGATTCCGACCATCGGGATCGGTGCCGGGCCCGACACCGATGGGCAGATCCTGGTGATGCAGGATATGCTGGGGATGACCCGAGGCTTCAAGCCCAAGTTTTTGCGCCAGTTTGGCAACATTGGTGAGGAGATGGTCGCCGCATTTGATCGCTACTCCACAGCAGTCAAGGCCGGTACCTTTCCCTCTACCGAAGAGTCTTATTAGGTCGCAGCCGATCCGGCATTTCAAACGCACACTCCCCCCAAAAAACACCCATGGATACACTGACAGCAAGTCTGCTCTTTTTCGAAAAGAGTCTCAACGTGACCCTCATCCTCGACTACCTCGGGACCTTTGCCTTTGCGATCTCCGGTGTCCGGCTCGCTTCGGGCAAGGACATTGACCTCTTTGGGGCATTTGTGGTGGGATTACTGACAGCGGTAGGCGGTGGTACGCTCCGCGACGTGATGCTGGGGCTGACCCCGTTTTGGCTGCTCACCCCCAACTACATGCTCATCTCACTCCTGGCTTTTTTCCTCGTACTGCTCTTCAACAACCTGATCCAAAAGGTCACCCGCGGGGTCTTCCTTTTCGATGCAGTCGGGCTGGGGTTGTTCACAGTGGTCGGTATCGAGCGGGCACTCATGATGGGCCACCCGGCGTGGGTTGCCATCATGATGGGGGTCATCACCGGCTCCTTTGGTGGACTCCTGCGCGACATTTGCATCAATGAGGTCCCACTCATTTTCCAAAAAGACATCTATGCCGTCGCAAGCCTGGTCGGTGGACCGGTCTACTTCCTCCTCGCACACATGGGCGCAAGCAACGTCATCGTCCAGACCTTCACGGCACTCACCGTGATACTCGTCCGGGTGCTCTGCATGTACTACCACATCTCGCTACCCATCCTCCACAGCGACGAAGACCGGGCTATCCGGCGACGTCCTCGAACCTAAGCCCCCCTCCCCACCATGCAAGAAGCCCCCACCTACCATATCCCCGTCTTGCGAGATGAGAGTATCCGCCAGCTGATCACCGACCCCGATGGACTCTACATAGATGCGACATTTGGCGGAGGTGGACACTCTGCTGCGCTCCTCCGGCAACTAGGCAGTGGGGCTCACCTCTTCGGCGTGGATCGCGACCTTGATGCCCGGAAAAACTGCACCATCACCGACAGTCGCTTCACATTCGTCCGCTCCGACTTTCGCTACATCGGACACTTCATGGCCTACTTTGGCATCGACCGGGTCGATGGCATCTTGGCAGACCTAGGTGTATCGAGCCACCACCTGGACGACCCGGAGCGTGGGTTTTCGTTTCGTTTCGACGCACCCATCGATATGCGTATGAACCAAGCCGGAGGTGCCACCGCGGCGGAGCTCATCCAGACGAGTTCGGTCGAAGACCTCGCACGGATCCTAAAGGAGTACGGAGAGGTCCGAGGGGCATGGCGTGTGGCGACCCTCATCAAGCAAGCCTCCGACTCCGACTCCCTCCACACCATCCAAGACTTGCTCGACGCCATAGCCCCGGCCAACCCTCCGCACGACAAAAAGGGTCTTGCACGGATCTTCCAAGCACTGCGGATAGCGGTCAATGACGAACTCGGTGCACTACGCGATCTCCTGAGCGAGGGCCAAAAACTCCTCAAGCCCGGAGGGCACTTTGCCATCATCACCTACCACTCACTGGAGGATCGGCCGGTCAAAAACTTCTTTCGGACCGGCAATATCGACGGCATCCGCCACACCGACCACTTCGGTGTCCCCAGTAGCACTTTTGCGCCACTCTACTCCAAACCCACTCTCCCGACCGAGTCGGAGATCGCCTCCAACCCAAGATCTCGAAGCGCCAAACTACGCACCGGCGTACGCACAGAGGAGCAAGTCGACAGCGAGTGACACCGACGCCACCCCCACCCTCGGGGACCCAGCTCTTCCCCGACCGCACTCTTGCTTTTTCTATCCGTGAAACTATTCGCTTCTATCCGTGAAAAGTTTTGCTTCTATCCGTGAAACCATTCGCTTCTATCCGTGAAAAAACAGCCCGTTGCAACCATTTGAATCTCAAAGCATTGCAACGGGCTAAAAACAGGGCCTAAAAAAGCCTTTTTCTCGAGAAAGAGGATAAAAAAATATAATGGAAAGACGGCCAAAAAATTGGTACATTTGTGTAAATATCCAATCCTGAAACGCTATTTGTAAGTCTCACCAGACAAGACCCTCGAGTGTGGCAAGAAAGGCTCACCCCGCAGTGGCCGAGAGATCCAGAGATGCTAGAGCAGACAGAAAGACAAAACGACAGCCATAGTGAGCTCGAAAACGAAGAACCCACCCTCACACCTAAGGTGACAGCCACACCCACCAAGTGGTGGCAAAAAGGGGCAAAAGTCGTGGGGTGTGTACTATTGGGGCTGGTAGGTCTACTGGTCTTGCTGACTCTGCTCCTCTACATTCCCCCGGTACAGAGGTGGGTGACCAATACAACACTCAGTCAACTCGAAAGCACACTTGGCATGCGAGTGACCGTCGGTCGTATGCGTGTGGCCTTTCCGATGCGGGTACAGATGGAAGAGCTACTCGCCGTGGGAGCGGAGGGCGACACCGTGGCCAAGGTGGATCGCCTGACGGCCCAGGTCAGTCTACTGCCGATCTTGATGGGAGGCGATATACCGGTCAGCGGCTTGGCACTCGAGGGGACCTATGTCGACTACCATGCCCCATCCGACTCACTCCATATCCGAGGACGAGTGGCAGAACTGACTACCAACACTCTAAGCTACGGACTAAAGTCGCAGGCTCTGACGATAGACCGGCTCCGACTGAGGGGTGGCAATGTGGCGGTCATCGCACTCATCGACCAAGACACGGTGCCCAAGGACCCAAGCCAAATGGTCATCAAGCTCAACGACATACGCATACAGGACCTGCGAGGGGCTTTTTCGGACTCTGTGGACTCAACCCTCGTCGCCGCCTATGTGCAGGATGCCACTCTGCGGGAGGGGGTGGTGGATCTGCCCGTCTCCGTCTACCAGGCCAAGCATATCGACCTCGATGGCGAGCTGTATGCTGTCGGCGCAAAGATAGAGGCACTGCCACTGCCGTGGAGTGTGCGTGTGGATGGCGACAACCTCCGCTACGGAGGTGCCGGTGATGTGCAGGGGGTGATCAACAAGGTGACATACCGCGTGAGCGACGGGTGGCAAGTGTCGGACGGTCGTGCGGAGATCAGCAAGGACTCCACTGCGCTATCCGTGCAAGGCCTGGATATCCGATTGGACAAGACACGCGTCAAGGGGAAGGCTCTGCTACCCTTTAGGGGCTGGATCCCCGACACGGTCGGCCACGCTGACTTTGACCTCAAAGGGCAGCTCGTGGCGAGCGAGCTGGTGCGCTTTTTGGGCGACATGCGGAATCTCCCCGGTGACCCGATAGACTTTGACCTCACGGGGCGAGGAGAAGTGGAGAAGGACGTGGAGCTGAAGGCTCGGCTGAAAAGTACGGATGCAGTGGTGGCCGAAGTGGGAGGAACGGCATCGGCACTTTTTGACGCCCAACGACGTGGCATCAGAGCAAAGTACAGCGTCTCCGCCGGGCCCAATACCACCCGACTACTCCACAAGCTGATGGGAGTCACCTCCACCACATGGAGGATCCCGGCCGATCTGACCCTCCGCGGAGAGACACACTACACACCGGCCGGCATAGAGGCGCACCTGGACCTACGCACCGGAGGAGGATCCGTGTCCGGAGACCTCAGCTACCGAGAGAGTGCCAAGCACTACAAGGGGGACCTCTCGGTGCGAGAACTGGACTTGATGGCGTTTTTGCCCAAGGATACGATCGGTACCCTGTCCGGTGTCGTGCAAGCCGAAGGGCAGGGAACTGACCTATACAGTCCACACACATGGGCCAATGCCTACGTGAGCATCGACTCGCTGCACATCAAGGAGCAGTCCTTTAGGGGCATCACGCTACTCAGTGAACTAAAGGACAGACACCTCTATGCGGCACTGGATGCCAACCACGAAGCCCTCAAGGTGAATACACTGGTCAACGCCATGCTGATCCCCGACCGAGTGGATGTGAACCTCAATATGTACGTTGATACCATCATCCCATCAATGATCGGACTGCACCTGCCCATCGTCCAGGGAGCTCGACTCGAGCTGCGTGGCAACCTCAACACCGACCTCAAGCAACGCTACGCCTTTAGTGGCGAGGTGGAGAACTTTTTCATCCAAACCGACAAAAACACCATCCACCCCACCAACACCTACATTACCGCAGATATCGATGATACAAAGGTAAATGCCGACCTAAACAGTGGCGACCTAAAGGTAAGCCTAGCGGTACAGAATGGGCTGAAGGACTTTGGGGCTCGCCTCTCCAAAGTATCCGACCTGATCTCCCAGACGATGAAAGACACCATCAGCGGTGGAATCAATATGGCACCCTGGATGGCTCACTACCCAGACCTGAGCCTCTCCCTGGATATGGGACGAGAAAACCTCCTGAGGGCCTACCTTGATCAACACAGGATAGGCGCCCAGAAGGTTCATTTTGCACTCCAAACACACACAGGAGCGGGATTGACAGGAGATGGGTACGTGAAGTACTTTCAGCAGGATACACTGCGTATCGATGATATGGACTTGATACTCAGGCAGGACTCCGCCTTTTTTTACGCAGTGGCCACGGCACACAAAGAGCGCTTCCGGAACCAAATGCCCTTTGACATCCTAGCCTCCGTCACCTCCAATGTACACCGATCGGAGGCGACCTTTAGGTGGATCGACTACCGCCAAAAGGACTTTATGCGCATGGGGTTGGAGCTGTGGAGCCGGCCATCGGGCGACCTGGAGCTGGGCTTCACACCGGAGCCGATCGTACTGGTCTACAACCCCTTTGAGGTACGGGGAAAGAACTATGTCATCATGCCGGCCAATAACCAACGCCACCTCAAGGCCAACCTCCTACTCACCTCAGCCGATGGCGCATCGATACACCTGCGAGATGTCCCGTCGGAGGTAGGACACAAGCTAGAAGCAAGCGTGAAGGATTTTGAGCTAAATGTCTTGAGTGGATTGGACTTTTTGCCGGCACTGGCCGGTCGACTCAATGCCGACCTCAGCTATCTGCAAGCCTCTGCCACCGCAGAGTACACGGCCGATGTGGATGTAGCCGGGCTGAAGTATGAGGAAAAGCAGTTTGGCGATCTACACCTGATCGGGAGAGGGGATCAAGATCACGACGGGATCAGAGGCAAAGCCCAACTGTCGCTCAACGGGAGCCAAGTCCTGCACGGCATGCTCTATAGCCCAAGAGACAAGGAGGGCACACTGCGCCTGTATGCACAAGTGGAGAGATTGCCACTGGAGATCGCCAACCCCTTCTTGCCCGAAGATCTGGCACAAGCCAAGGGCTACCTCTCTGCAACAGTCGCCAACTACGACACCTCGGGAGACATTCGGAAGATGCCGACCCTACGGATGAACGGACAGATACAGCTGGGGCAAGCCACCCTCTTTATCCCCAAGCTAAACGAGACCTACGCACTAGACTCCAAGCCGATAGAGATAGTGGACGACGAAGTGAGACTCAAGGGGTTTGAGATCTCCACCAACGAAAACCACCTCGCCACCACCGGGACAGTGGGGCTCTCCAAAACCCTGCCGCTCGCTCTCCGCATCCGAGGCAACAACCTCACCCTGCTCAACTCCAAGCCGACCACCAACACCATGGTCTACGGCAACCTCACTGCAAGTGCCGACCTCAGCATCAATGGTCCATCGAGAGCAGTGGATCTGACCGGACACCTCAGCATACTGGGGGCAACGGACCTCACCTATGTCAACCAAAGCTCCGAGCTACAGAGCCGAAACGGCTACAGCGACTTGGTGGAGTTTACGGACTTTAGCGACACACTCTTTGTGGCAAAAAAAAGAGACATTGACTCCCTCTCATTGGGGGGAGCCAATGTCAACCTAGCCATCCACATAGATCCCGCAGCACAGGTCACCTACCTCATGGGATCGGATGGCAAAAACGCCGTCTCCATCAAGGGAGGAGGCGACTTTAGCTTCACCATGCCACCCTATGGCGAAATGCAGCTGGCCGGTCTATACTCCATAGAGGATGGCTATGTCAATGCCAGCATCGGCATGGGTGGGGGTGTCGGTCTCAACTACAAGTTTGATATCGACCAAGGGAGCCAACTCACCTGGACCGGCGACCTACTGGAGCCGGACATCGACTTCCGTGCCACCACCCATGTCACCAGTCGTGTGGCGGGGAGTGGCAAAGTGCCCCGGCAGGTCCTTTTTAACGTAAGTATCATTGCCGAAAACAGACTGGATGACCTGCGCCTACGGTTTGAGACAAACGCCCCGGAGGACCTCGAGATACGCAACCAGCTGGCCGGGATGAACGAGCAAGAGCAGACCCGTCAATCCATCATGCTACTCGCCACCAAGCAGTATGCCGGCAATGGAATTGTCGGGACAGGAGGGGGACAGACCACCGGAGACCTAATGAATAACGCCATGGCCTCCCTACTCGCCTCCCAGCTCACCTCACTGGCGGGTGAGGCATTGGATGCGGAAATCAACTTTGGGATAAGCGATGGGACGACAGCCCAAGGGCAAGGCACCAACTACTCCTACTCAATAGCCAAGAGCTTCATGAACGATCGGATCAACGTCGTAGTGGGGGGAAAAGTCATGACCGGTGCCGCCGCCTACGGGATGGATCAAACTTTCATCGACAACATGTCCATCGAGTATCAGCTCGACCAAGCCGGCACCCACTACCTCCGCCTCTTTCACAACAAAAACTACGAAAACCTACTAGATGGCGAAGTGATCGAGACTGGCGGTGGCTACGTCATGAGACGACGCCTAAGCCGGCTATCGGATCTTTTTCGTCTCCGCCGTCTCCGTCCGCAGACCCTTATCGTGGAGGACGAAGAGCCCGAGACTACACCAACCAACGAGGACAACACGACAGAGCATGAAAAATAGACACCTCTTACCGGCACTTCTACTCCTACTCACAGCCTGCTCTGTCGCCAAGTACGTACCGGAGGGCGAGCAGTTCTACACCGGCATCAAGGCGATCAACTACGAGGATCGCCATGCCGGTAGCCATGCCGCAGCTGCCATCTCCGACCTTGAGAGTGTACTCTCCTACCAGCCCAATGGCTCGCTATTCAATAGCTCCAAAGTACGCATACCGCTCACCTTTCCATTCTGGATCAGCAAAAACTTCTCCGAGGCCAAAACCTTCATCGGACGCTGGCTCTACAAAAGTTTTGGCGGAGCCCCCATCTTCATCTCCACCGTCAACCCCGACCTACGTGCCACAGTAGGCCGGCAGATACTCGAGGAGTACGGCTACTTTCGGAGCTCTGTATCCGCCACGGTACTGCCACAGGGGCAAGACTCCATCACCGCCAAGGTCAGCTACGCTGTCCGCATGGGCGAGCCACACCTGCTGGACTCCATCGACTACCACCTCCCCATTGTCACTCCCGACTCCATCCGTCTCGATGCACCCGACCGACGCCTCCTCCACAAGGGAGACCCCTTCGGTGTCCTACCTCTCGAAAACGAGCGCAATCGCATCAGTAGCCTACTCCGAGAGCGGGGCTACTACTTTTTCAAGCCCGAGCACATCCGCTTCACCGCCGATACGATACGTGTACCGGGCAAGGTACAGCTACGGGTACAGCTCTCCGAGGAGATGTTGCCCGAGGCCTACCAGCCTTGGAGGATTGGTCGCATCACCTACGATCTGTATCCCTCCACCGGCGACAGACAGCTCACCGACTCCATCTACTACCAGGGGGTCCTCTTCCGTTACCAAGGCACGCCCCCCGTACGCCTCAGTGTCCTACGACCGAGAGTGCGCATGATACGAGACGCCCTCTACAACCAAGCTTTTCAGCAAAATACCCTCAGTGCCCTGGCCGAGCTAAACACCTTTGCCTACACCAACGTCACCTACACTCCGGGCATCTTTGGCGTCGACACCACCAATCTCCTCGACGTCTCCATCAGCTCCACCATCGACAAGCCCTACTTCACTGAGCTGGAGACAACCTACAAGTTCAAGAGCAACAACCAGACCGGACCCGGAGCATCCTTCACACTCAATCGCAAAAACATCCTAGGCGGAGGCGAACTCTTCTCCACCGTACTCCGTGGCAGCTACGAGTGGGAGACACACCGACAAGTCGGTACGACCGGCAAAAACAGCTGGGACATCAATTCGTACGAGCTTTCGCTCTCCTCGATGCTCACCTTCCCTCGGTTGCTCCTCCCTGTACTCTACGACCGCTACCTCTACTACCCCCACTCCACACGTCTCGCCCTCAGTGGCACATTCCTCAACCGCAGCGACTTTTACCGCCAGGCACAGTTCGCCACCGACATCACCTACCGTCTGGAGCCCGCCCGACATATACGCCACACGGTCAAGCCACTCAGCGTCACCTACAACCACCTTCTACGCGAGTCCGGACGCTTCCGAGAGGCGATTGGCAAAAACCCGGGACTGGCACTATCATTCCAAAATCAGTTCATCCCCCAGGCCTCCTACCTCTTCAGCTACGAGCTGCGCCAACCCACCGGAGCGCACGCCTTTTCGTTGGATGCCTACATTGCAGAGGCGGGCAACCTACTCTCGCTCTTTTACAAAAAAGACCCAAGCCGCACCTACCAAAACAACCGCTTCCTCAGTGCCCTTTTTGCCCAGTACCTCAAGAGTACCCTCGAGTTGCGCTATAGCTACCAGCTCCTCCCCTCACTTCAGATAGCCACACGCGGCTATGCCGGTGTGATCTGCAGCTACGGCAATACCCCCGTTGCACCCTACACCGAGCAATTCTACACCGGTGGAGCCAATAGCCTCCGAGGCTTCAACGTCCGAAGCATAGGCCCCGGAGCCTACCTACCCCATACCGAGGATCCCCTCTCCTTCCTCTACCGGACCGGCGACCTACGACTCGAGCTCAACGCGGAGCTACGCTACAAAGTCATCGGACAGCTGGAGCTGGCCACCTTCCTCGACACCGGCAACATCTGGCTCCTCAGGCACTCCGATCTCCGACCGGACGGCGAGATCAGTCGCAAGCACTTCCTACGAGACCTGGCACTCAATACTGGCCTCGGATTTCGCTACGACCTCAGCTTCCTCGTGGTCCGTCTGGATCTCGGGTTGGCCCTTCACCGCCCCGACCGACAAGGGCAAGCCTACTTCAATACCTTTGGACGGGATCAAATGCCCTTTGCCCTTCACTTGGCGATCGGCTACCCCTTCTGATTTCACCGCACCTCGTACTATGGGGGCTCACTACTATTGTCCACATTTGTTGGACAACATCCCCTACAGACTGAATACCAGCATTCCAAACGACTAAAACCTATGGGTATCTACAGTTACATCCGACAACTCAATCACAAGCGACTCCAAAAGCGACTTATGGCCAAGCAACAAGGTGTAGCTCAATTTTGGGATCAAGCAATCAAGGACTACTACGACGGAAAGATCAAAAAATACCACTTTGTACCCCAAAAAGAGCTTGGCACCAGGCGTATCATTTGGCAGTACTGGGGTCAGGGTTATGAGCCGGAGGCACTTCCCGAGATTGTCCGGATTGCGCTCAACTCAGTGGAGAAAAACAAAGGAGACAACCTCCTCATCCGACTCACGGATGACAATATATCGGAGTACATCGACTTTCCCCCATTCATTATCGACCTACTTGCGCACAATCCGCACATGACCCGTTGCTTTTTCTCGGATCTCTTGCGCTTGGCACTCATTGAAGCGTATGGCGGTGTATGGGTTGATGCGACAATACTTCTCTCTCAGCCTATTCCGGAGCGCTACTTCGACTACGATTTTTTTGCGCTCCAGCTACCTGATGAGCACCCCAATAAGGACTTTTGGGGTACGACATTATATGCAACCTTTTGTTGGGATCCGCGCTTCAAGGTTCGCTTTCACAGTGCTTTAATGTTTGGGCACCCCGGATCCGAGATTGCCTCCACGTTGCTCGATCTTATGCTCTACTATTGGAGTGTCAAGAGTAATGACCCGGTACCCTACTACCACTTCTTCCATATTCTCTTTCACGAGCTGGTGCAGGTCGGTCCTTTGAGCGACATCAATTGCCCCTTGGAGTCCTACAGTGACTTCGAGTCGCTCTACCTCATCGGCAGAGGACGCTGGCCCAAAGACTTTGAGACAGCCTCGGAGCTATTGGCTCGCTACCCCTTTCACAAGTTGAGCTTCAAGCACCATGAGTCCTTACCGGATATAGTCCGAATGCTACGAAACGAAGGCTACTGATCGGCACCTCCGACCAACTCCTCCAGGAGTTTTTCCCATCGGTCACACACGCTACTTCTGTCAAAATTGCGGACGTAGTCTGTTGCCTGCTCTGCCATAGCTATACGACGTTGCACCTCATTCATCAGCGCACACAGCTCTCGGCCAAAGCCCTGAATATCGCCCGGACGGACTAGGCTTCCACAACTACCGTAATCGAGTATGACCGGGGCGGCCATATAAGTATCAAAAACCACCGGTACCACACCATACTGCATCCCCTCTGTCAGGACCATACCCCATCCCTCGTAGTCACTCGTGAGCAGGAGGAGTTTTGCCCTACGATAGTAGTCTTGTGGATTTTGGACACCCACGAGCCTACACCGCTCTAGGTTGGCGCGCTCCAGCTCCGAGCGCAGCGGACCATCCCCCACTACCACCAGCTCCCAGGTCGGGCACAACCGAGAGACTTCTCTCCAGATTTGGATAATCTTGGGGATACCCTTTTCCTTTGAGAGGCGACCGACAAAGAGCACCATATTTTCTTTCTCCGCCTCCAGGTATTCGGCATTGATATAGGTATTGGCATTGGGTATCGCCCTTAGTTTGTCCGCACTCGGGAGCTGTACAACCCGCTCAAATATAGGCTTGTAGGGCTCGGCCAGCAGTACAAAAGCATCACAGGCATTGTACATCTGTCGCCACATTCGTCTTCGCTTTAGGAGGCGAATCCGGCGCACCGGACAGCCGAGCCACGATGGACTGACCTGCTTGTGGAGAAAGTAGTCTGGCGTCGTGTGAAGTACAAAAACGAGCTTGATCCCATGCTCCTTGGCGATCCGCTCGAGGAGTTGCCCAAGCTTTTTGCGGTAGGCATTGTGGCAGACCATTATTTGCACCCGATTTTGTAGCAAAAAGGCGCAAAGTGCATGGTAGTTTTGCTCGCTATCCACCTGCCGGTGAGAGGGGAAAAGCATTGTCTCCAGTCCCGGTGGGGTGTCATAGACTTTGCGGACAGCGACGAGAGAGACCGAGTGTCCTCTATCCTTGAGTTCATTGGCGAGACGCCAGCCGACCGACTCCACCCCACCAATGACGTTGTTGAAGGAGTACCAGTTGACAAATGCAATATTCATATCTTCTCTTCTTCAATAAGGACATTGGCCAAAAAGATAGGTAGGCTCACCCCTTCACTCAGGGACTCTATTCTGTAGCTTTTGGCACGACATCCTTGATGGAGAAGGAGGTACTGAATATCCTGTGGTTGTAGTCTTGGACAATGGCTTTCATGTACCGCACATAGTGCTCCTGCACTTCCTCCGATGGCATTTTTGCCTGCTCCGGAGTGGTCTGCAGATAGGCACTTGGTGCCTCCACATGTGTTGCCCCATAGGGTGATAGGGTCACCGTCACCTCCTTGGAGAAGAGCAGATACTGGTTGTAAAAATAGTTGAGCGCCACATGCTCAGCATTCGGGTCCAGCATATTGGCCCCATAGCTCAGGACCGGCTCCTCGATACCGAGTAGATAGAGGAGTGTCGGCAGTATGTCGGCATGCTGTACCACATACCCATCGATCTCACCTTTTAGCTTACCCCTGGGGTCAAAAAACGCAATAGGCGCGGCCGCGTGTCCGGCGAGGTTGTCATAGGCCGGGTGGTCACTGAGATTGGTGTGGTCTGCTGTGAGGACGAAAAGGGTATTGTCGTACCACGGCTCATGCTTGACTTGGTCAAAAAACTCTCGCAACGCCAGGTCGGCATACTGTGCTGTCTCGTGAATAGGGAGGGTGCCTTTCTTGAACTTGCCCTGATACGACTCAGGTAGCTGGAACGGCATGTGATTGGAGAGGGAGAAGAAAAAGGCACCGAAGGGCTCCCGGAGGGAATTCATATCCTCACCCATTGCTTTGACAAAGGGCAGATCATGTATGCCATACCACCCACCGGCGGTGCAATCCTCCTTTTTCAGCTCATGGGTCTTCTGATAGTCGTCTTTGGTGTATTCCTCCTCCACACCCAGCTTTTGGAGGAACGGGAAAAAGCCCATAGCTCCCGCCTCATCACCGTGGTAAAACTTGAGGTGGTACCCACTCCCCTTGAGGGAGAGAGGCAAGCCGGTGTCAAAGCTCAAGAAGTGCTTGTAGTTGTCCATCCTGAAGTTGTCGTCGTTGAACGTCCCCCCAAATGCAGGCAACGAGACAAATACCGACGGGAACGACTCCACAGACCGTTTGCCGGTCGCAAAGCCATACTTGGCATACAGCGACTCTGAGAAGAGAGAGTCGAGGAACGGAGTGTAGCTCACATAGCCCTCTATATCGCGATTCAGAAAACCCACAAACTCCTTGGCCATGCTCTCCATGATGATCACCATCACATTGCGCCCCTTCATCGAGGCAAAGAGGGAGTCGTTCTCTGCCAGCGGGGCCGCCTTGTAGTAGGGGGTGAAAATAGAGGAGAGGGTCCGGTCGTCGTAGAAGTGAAACTCCTGGCGAGTGGTCAGCTTCTTGGCCAACGAAAAAGGACTGTTGACCATAATCGCTATTTCGCGTGGGTCCTCCAGATTACCGGCTATTTCCGGAATGCAGATCGGTTGCCCCTGAAAATCCAACCGCCCGCGCATGCTAAAAAAGAGACAGAGAGCCACGACCACGGTCCCGACAACTTTTGTCCGTCGAGACGAAACCTGACCATCCTTCCGCTGAAAGCGTACCAGAGTGTAGCCCAACACCCCTAGTGCCATAAAGATCAAAAACGCCAAGGTCAGTGGCCAAAACTCCACCGCAAAATTGCCAAAAAAGCCTACCGCACTTTTGCCCTGAAACTCACTGAACACCTCACTATTGACCCGCCTAAGCACGTATGGAAAGTAGCCGGTGTCCGAGACGTTGAGAAACACGCACACAGTGTAGGGGATAAAATAGGCCGCATGGCGGACAATACGGTACCACCGGCCCATCTCGATGCGAGACGGCAGGTAGGCTCCGATCAGCATCAGTAGATAGTAGGGGAGAAAACCATAGGCAAGGACAGCCATATCTACCGTCCAGCCACTCTTCATCAGCCCAACCAATCGCTCCGCATCCACTGCGGGGAAAAAGGTTCGGTTGTAAAAAAAGTAGAGCAAGCGACAAGCCTGCATCATTACCACTGCCAAAAATGTATGCCAGAGAAGCACTCCCCAGCGGTTATTTGTCTTGATCATTGCTTTGAAGACATGGGTGTACGAGATTATGTGTCTTGCGGTGCGGTATATGACGCACATCTGTGCAAAGGTACACAAATAATGAGGAGAGCTACACAAAGGGGGGATATCCCTAGATTCCGCACCAACGAGCAACGCCTTTCAGTAAAAAGAATTTTCTTACTATTTTTCTTTTCCTATATTAATCTAAATGGGTACCTTTAAGAGGTGGTGAAACCTTTAAACATTTATTCTATGGTACAAGAAAAGAAATCTATAGGTACTTTCCCTTGGGTCTTGATGATCTTGATGTCGTCGGTTACCTTTGTGGGAATTCTGTCGGAGTTACTCCCTTCTGGAGTGCTACAGCAGATCATGGGCGATTTAGGAATTAATGAGGTGGAGGGTGGCCGTATGGTGGGCTGGTATGCTTTAGCATCGGCGATCTTCGGTATTCCGCTTATCTCTGCTACCGTGGGCTTTAATCGCAAGAATTTACTATTACTTTTGCTGGTGGGCTTTGCAGTATGTAATATATTCTCTGGGATTATTCAGAACTACTATGTTATTTTGTGTCTACGTTTTCTCGGCGGCATCTGTGCAGGCGTAATGTGGCCGATGATTGCGGCTTTCGGTATGCGATTGGTGGATCCGGGGCATCAAGGTAGGGCTGTGGCGATCATTATGGCTGGTAATACACTCGGGATTAGCTTAGGGATGCCACTGATGACTTCTATTGGCGATCGCTTTGGCTGGCGTATTGAGTTTATTGTCTTGGGGGTATTGGTGGCATTGATTGCTCTACTATCGCTTGTGATGCTACCTTCAACACCTGGTGAAAAGCTCACTTCAAGTACTTCTCCTTTTGCGATGCTCAAGAATAAATCTATCTTGCTTATCATCCTTCTCACACTACTTGGCGTCTGTGGGCATTATGGGGTCTATACCTATATTACGCAATTGGTGGGAAAGATTGGTATTAGTGGAGGAGTAGAGATAGCCTTACTGGCCTTTGGTATCGGGTCGCTTATCTCTATTGTGATTGCTACGAAGTATATTGATCATTACCTGAGGGAACTGACGGTGCTGATGTTTGCGTTCCTTGCTGTTGCTATGCTACTCTTTTACTTCTTTAAGGGGGCAGTCGGTATTTCGCACTTTGCCTTCTTCTTGTGGGGGCTCTCCTTTGGTCCACTCGTGACGCTTTTCCAAGCGGCTGTGGGCAATCAGGTGGAGCATGGCAAGGATGTGGCGATGTCGGTACAGTCTTGTATGTTTAATCTCTCGATCATGATTACTACCTGGATTGCCGGCTTGCTATTGATCCGCTACGGCGCTTTGAGCTTACTTTGGTACGCTGTGATTATGGCTGTGCCTGGAATACTCATCTCTTTCTTCGCCAAACATACACTGCGACGTATCGGATAAACCTGAGACTTTGACTAATAAAAAAGCTACCCTCGACACCTGAGGGTAGCTTTTTTCATATCAGTAGTAGACGATCTTACATTTTGAAGGGTACCTCGTACTCAGTTGGCTTTTTCTTGAATAGGAATTCGCCCTTTCGTACAGAAGCGAGTACACCTACACGACGGCGGATGCAATCCCAGGCACTATCACCATCCAGTACGATGAAGTTGGCATCTCGGCCTACCTCTATACCGTATTGGTCGTGAATATTCAGACACCTAGCACCATTGTAGGTGATCATATCAAAGGCATTCTCTATCTCCTTTGGACTAGCATATTGTGTGAGGTGGATGGCATTATCAAGAATATTCATCATATTACCACTGCCAAGTGGGTACCAAGGGTCATTGATAGAGTCTTGTGCCAATGCTACGTTGATACCCATTTCCATAAACTCCTTGACACGAGTAAGGCCACGACGCTTTGGATAAGTGTCTTGTCTTCCCTGTAGATAGGCATTCTCAGTAGGACAGGAGATGAAGTTCATCTTGCTGCGCTTAAACATATCAAACATCCTATAGGCGTAGGAGTTATCTGCCGAACCAAAGGAACAGGTGTGACTAGCGGTGGTCTTCTCACCATAGTCTTCAAAATAAACAAGGGCATTGAGGATCTCTACGAAACGTGCCATGACGTCGTCCGTCTCATCGCAGTGTACATCGATGAGTACATTGTACTTCATGGCTAGCTCTACAATGTCGTGGATAGACTTCTCACCAAACTCACGTGCTGGCTCGTAGTGTGGAATGCCACCGATTACATCGGCGCCCATCTTTAGAGCCTCTTCTACTAGCTCCTTACCACCTTTGTAAGTGTACATTCCATTCTGTGGGAAGGCTACTACCTGGATATCAACAATATCTTTCAGTTCCTCCTTGAGCTCCATGATGGCCTTGAAACCAGTAAACTTAGGGTCTGTGACATCGGTCTGTGCTCTAATAAATTGCACCCCTTGTGATACCTCGTCTTCAATACCCTTACGAGCCAGTCGTTTCACGCCATCAATGGTCATTGTGGCTTTGTACTTTGGCCAGTTTTCAATTGCCTCAAAGAGTGTACCCGAAGCTGCTCCAAGCCCCTCCATCTCAGAGACAGTGTAGACGTAGTCTAGGTGAAGGTGTGGATCTACATAGGGTGGCAGTACAAACTTGCCATTGAGGTCTATCTCCTCATCGCACTTAGGAAGGTTGGTACCGATCTGAGTGATCTTACCATTCTCCACGATGATCTCAGTTGCAGAGCTATTCCGATAGATTTTCGCGTTAAAGAATTTCTTTTTCATACGCATATGTCTTATTTGGTTACTAATTATCTATTTCCAAATGTAGTCATTGCATTTGTAAGTGTGTGCTTTTTAGCATAGTTTATGATTAGATGTAGTCGCATAAAAGTGGTACTACACTAAGTGTTACCGCGTTCATCAAATCTGAGCCTAGGCTATCCGCAGTAAAGAATCGGGAGAATCTCTACTCGACATTCCTTTGGATACTGACTCTTGGTGTCCTTCATGAAGTCAATACCCACGAGGCTGCGGAATTGAGGGGATATTCCGGGAGCTTTCTTTTTGGGGAATGTTGCACGAAATGCCATTCTCGCACATTTGAAGCAAATGTGCTGGGACTTTGCACGAAGGATGAGATGCAAGGCCTGAGGATGAGGGCAAGGTGCACGTAGGGCACCAAGGCCTACCTGGCCGAAGGGAGCGTACTCACGTACGTGACCTAGGCCGAAGTCCGAAAGCAACGCCGCAGATCGCCTTCGTGCAACAGTCTCTTTTGGGGAGGCTGTCGAGGCAGTTTTTTTCTTCTATCCGTCTAAGCGATCGCTTCTATCCGTGAAAACTTTCGCTTCTATCCGTGAAAACTTTCGTTTCTATCCGTGAAACCCAAGGCCCCTTGTAACCATCTGATTACCAACGCTCCCAAAAGGGCCGTTTTTGGACCCGAAAATCGTCCTTTTTTCTAGGGTGTTTTTGATGGGAAAAGCCGTTTTTGCCGACCTGTTTTGCGCCCCCTCTCGGGGTCATCAGCCCCAATCAATCAGTGATTGAGCGAGAGACAACGGGTAGTAGCACCCCGCCAAGGGTCTCCGGACGGTCAGGAAATGGGTCTCAATGATTTCGTGTATATTTGCTTGGGCAGACAAGGCGGAGTCTCTCTCCGCTCGGCGTCGGGGAGGATTCGTTATTTGGACAGAAGTTTGTATATAGGAATGAAAGAAGAGATAGCTCCCTTTTGTATCGAGTACACCTTGGCGGAGACGCCAGATGTGGCTCGCCGGTTGCTGACCCTCCTGGGTGATCGTCCGGTATGGGCACTGGATGCACCGATGGGTGCCGGCAAGACGACCCTGATCAATGCCCTGTGCGAGTCACTGGGGATCGAGGAGGTGACGAGCAGCCCCACCTTTGCGATCGTGAATGAGTACCGTACCTTGGGCGAAAGGGTCGGTGAGAGTGTCTACCATATTGACTGCTACCGACTGGATAGCTTGGCGGATGCGTACCGTATCGGGCTGAATGAGTATCTCGACAGTGGTCGGTACTGCTTTGTGGAGTGGCCTGAGGTGGTGGATGAGCTGCTGCCGGATGATGTGGTGTGCCTGCGTATCGAGCCGAGTGCCGATGGGGAGCGTCGTCTGCTCCGCTATCTACCACCGGTCACCGACCGCACCTACCTATACAAGCAAGAGTAGTGGGCTATGCGAGCGGATCTGGTGGTGAAGGCAGCCGGTGTGCTGATGTTTTTTTTGCCCGGATTGATGGCCGTAGTGGTTGGCTTGCGTGGCAGTCACTGGTTTTTTGAGTCCGGCGGAGTCTCCCTGGTGCGCAAGTATCTGGGGTTGCAGTACGCCCGACTGTTTTATGTCGTACTGGGGCTGCTCCTGATCGCCTGCGGTGTCCTGATCCTGGTGGATCCACTGGAGGTGATGAGTACCAAAGTGCGGTGACCCAAGTATTTTTTACAAAAAAGTGAGCAACACCCTATGATACCCGTACCCGGAAAAGTGTGCTATAGCAGTCCGGAATTGCCGGCTGAGAATGGTCCCCTGTGGGAGGCGTACGACAAAATACTTGCCGGAATCGGTCGGGGCAGATACCGGTCGGCGATGGCCACACTGGCGGAGAGTCTGCCGACGGACGATGAGCGACTGGCGGAGCTGAATGAGACCTACCGGCTACTGATGAGCTACTATGCCCGTGGAGCCGAGGATCCGGAGCGGCCTACGATACTGGCCAATATAGGGTCGCGTTTGGTCGTCCTCGCCAATCTGTGCCAGAGTGAGCGAGTGGCGTGGCGTGATCCATCCAATCTGCGCAACACGGTCCGAGAGACCCTGCGGATCCGTGGTTTGGGTGGAGAGGGTGCCTCGATGGAGGTGGTGCGGGAGTTGGTCCGACAGACGGCGCACGACGAGGTGTACTACAACCTACTGGAGGACCTATTTGACCTAATCTGGACGTGTGATGACCTGACCGAGGAGGAGGAGCGAGTGCTGAGTGAGCTACTGGAGGACCCCACCTCTCCACAGGTGGGTCGAGTGGTGGCCTCGGCACTGCTGGTGGGGTGCGCCCTGGCTTTTGACCCCCGCAAAGTGAGGTTGCTCTTTGTCGGCAGTCGGCAGAGTGACTCGCCTATGGTACAGGGGGCCTCGGTGCCGGCTTTGTTGCTCCTCGCTCGTCTGTATCAGGATCTGATCGAGACGACCATGCCAGACTTTGTGGAGCAGGCCCGCCAAGCCGTGATGAGCGACCCGTCGCTCCACGAAGCCATCCTGCTCGCCACACTGGAGCTGCACAACTGCTACCGAACGGAGGAGGACCACAAGGTGTTTCGGTCGCAATTGTTGCCCAAGCTGAACGACATGATGGGGGTACTAGGAGAGTCCTCAGGTGCCGACCTGGCCGAGCAGATGGAGGCTCTGCAGCGCAAGATGATGGAGGATCCAGAGAATAGTGCGGAGGGGGGAATGCTGGCCGAATTCATGGACAAGCTCACTCAGGCCGACTATATGGAGCATGACCTGGAGTACCATATGACATCGATGATGGGTCGGGGTCGTTTTTTTCAGAAACCGGTGAATTGGTTCTTGCCCTATGACGCCGAGCATCCGAGCCTAGACCCTGAGAGTGTGGCCGCGATGGATGCCATGAGTGACTTGGCGTTTCAGAACCGCGAGATCATCTCCTCGGATCGCTACCTCTATGCCATGGAGGTCAACTGGCGACAGGTCGAGGATCAGATGCGCCGCATAGGTATGCCGATAGAGGGGGGCGCACCGGCCTTTCAAGTCAAGGATCTGCGGAGAGGGATGCGGGACTTTGTATTTGGTGCCTACCGCTTTTACACCCTATTTGAGCGCAAAAAGTCGTTTCGGAATATCTTTGCTCCCAAGCCCTATGTGCCGGATGGTGCCTTGACGCAGGTGACGCACCTATTCAGCGAGGAGGTGTATGAGCGACTGGCAAAACGACTGACGAAGCAACGCGACTACACGGCAGCCGCCTACACCTATGCCCGAATGATCCGAGAGTATGGGGCAGAGAGTGCCACGGGCTGGCGACTGATCGCTGTCGCCAATATCCGTGCCGGGCAGCAACGCGAGGCACTCTCCGCACTCGACAAGGCGATTGACCTGGAGGGTCCCACGATGACAACGATCAAGAGCAAGGCCAAACTGCTACGGGAGTGTGGTGGCTGTCGCTCGGCTATCACGCTCCTCAGATCGTATGCCGATACGATGACCCTGACTCCGGCAGAGGACTACGAGCTGAGCCTGGAGCTCCTCCGACTGATGGGAAGTGAGGGGCTGCACGAGGAGGCCATAGCGACAGCCTACAAGGTCGACTACCTCTCTGACGAGCTGGGTCGGCAGTCCGAGGCCCGATACCTACTGTGCAAGACACTGCTGGCGGCGGGTCGTGCCACTGAGGCCGTCAAGATGATCTCGTCGCTTGGAGAGGCCCGGGGGCTGGCCGGAACCATCCTCCTGGCTGTGGGGGAGCGAGCCCAAGGGCTACGTGCTCTCCAGGAGTGGTACGACAGTACGGACAACGACCGATCGAAGCTGATGGCGCTACTCAAGTACCTCGAGAGGTACGATCTCTCCACACGAGAGTGCGGACTGATCTACGACCTCATCACCACGCACACAGCCGATCAACCCTGACCATGACACAACCCAAAAGACTACTCCTAGCCCTCTGCGCACTGGTACTCACCCTGTGTGGGTGTGGCCACAAATCCGGTGGAGAGACCCTCTCGCTGGTCATCCGGCCGGGTAACCACCCCGCCGAGGTGCTCTATCTCTATACCTACGGCACCAACAGTGTGGCCAAAGATACGATCCTAGCCGGTGAGACCACACGGCTGGAGTATGTGCGAGACTCGGTGGACCTTTTTCTCCTCACGGATTCACTGGACCGCATCATACTGCCCCTGATCCCCGACTCGGTGGACCTCTCCGTCACGCTGGCTCCCAAGTTCAAGCTGAAAGGTGCCACACACACGCCTCGCCTGGAGGAGTGGTACCGCCTCACCCAAGAGCGAGACACCCTCTCCACAGAGCTCCTGGATCTCCTGGAGGAGGAGGGAGACCGGCCTATAGGCCTACTGGAGACACTGGGTGCTATAGACAGATTTGGCAAGACACCGGAGCTGATGAACCGATACAACCGGAGTGCCCTCAACCAACGCACCTACCTGGAGCTCCTCGGACGAGAGGGGTACGGCGAAATCTCCTACAGCTACTCGTTTCCCCACTACCTGGCGGTGAAGGATCGCAAGGGCAAGGCTCGGACGCTGGGAGAGGTGATCCGCAAAGACTCCCTACTGGTCGCTTGCCTGCTCGATGGGACTCGCCTATCGGAGGGTGACACCACCTTTTTGCACGCACTGGACAGCCTCTCCAAGGTCAACTACTTTGTGCTGCCACTGGCGGACAGTATCCCTCCATACTGGCAAAAAGCACTCCCCAGTCATGGACGCACCTATACAGTGGTCGACAGTCTGGGGGCAGCCACCGAGGAGGCACATCGTCTCCGTGTAGAGTGGTTGCCAACCTATATGGTTGTCGACTCACTTGGGCAAATCAAGCACCGTGGACATGATGCCGACAGCTTGCTCTTTTTCCTAAAAGCCTCACGAACCCCCTAAGTGACCGACCGCCTACTATGATGGATATCATCGACAATGCCCCCTCCGGTGACTCCGGAGCCCTCCTCGTAAAAGTATATGCCTCGGCCGTATCGGGGATACACGCCACCACAGTGACGATAGAGGCACAAGCCTCACGCGGTGCACGCTTTTCGCTCGTCGGCCTGCCGGATACTGCCGTGAAGGAGAGCCAAATGCGGGTCCAAGCCGCCATGGAGGAGAGTGGATACACGTACCAAAACATGAGGTACATCATCAACCTGGCACCGGCTGATATCCGGAAAGAGGGGTCGGCCTATGACCTGCCTCTGGCTGTGGCACTCACGGTCCTCAACGAGCGGATCGAGTCGGAGCGCCTGAATCGGACCATGATCATGGGCGAGCTGTCGCTGGATGGCACTATTCGGCCCATACACGGCATCCTGCCGATGGCAATACAGGCGGCACGTGAGGGCATGTACGAGGCAATGATCGTCCCGTACGAAAATGCACGCGAGGCATCTGTGGTGGAGGGGCTGACCATCTATGCGGCCCGAAAACTCCGCAACGTCATCGACTACATCAAGGGCGACGACAACGCACTGGAGCAGGTCCGGTATCTAGATCCGGATCTGGAACCACTCCCCACGATCGGCATGCCCGACTTTGCCGACGTGAAAGGGCAGGAGGAGGTGAAGCGAGCCATGGAAATCGCCGCAGCCGGAATGCACAACATCATCATGGTCGGCCCACCGGGCAGTGGCAAATCAATGATGGCAAAGCGTATGCCGACAATCCTTCCCCCCTTTACCAAGGAGGAGTCGATGGAGACGACGATGATACACTCCGTGGCCGGCGTACTCCCGCCCAACTCGGGGCTCATGCAGGTGCGCCCCTTCCGGTCCCCCCACCACAGCACCTCCAATGTCGCACTGGTGGGTGGTGGCTCCTACCCCAAGCCGGGAGAGATCTCTCTGGCCCACAACGGAGTGTTGTTTTTGGACGAGTTACCTGAGTTTCAGCGCAATGTACTGGAGGTGCTTCGGCAGCCACTGGAGGACCGCAACATCACTATCTCCAGAGCGCGCAAAACGGTCAACTACCCAGCCTCTTTCATGCTCGTGGCCTCGATGAACCCCTGCCCCTGTGGCAACTACAATAACCCCTACAAGCAGTGCACCTGTAGCCCGGGCATGGTCACCTCCTATCTGGGGCGTATCTCCGGTCCGTTGCTGGACAGGATCGACATCCAGTGCGAGATCACGCCGGTGCCATTTGACGCTCTCGCCCAAAAAGCCCCCTCCGAGAGCAGTGCCACCATCCGGGAACGTGTGATACAGGCTCGCAAAATACAGGAGGTGAGGTTCAGGGACTGTCCCGGCATCCACACCAATGCCCAAATGACTCCGAATCTGATGCACCGATTTGTACATGTAGAGCCTCTGGGTATGCAACAGCTCAAGCTCGCAATGGAGCGCTTTGCCCTCTCCGCCAGAGCCTATGACCGCATCCTAAAGGTCGCACGGACGATTGCAGACCTGGACGCCAGCGAGATGGTGCTGGCCCGACACATCGCCGAAGCCATCAACTACCGCAAGATGGATCGTGACTCCTGGGGTCACTACTCCGCCTCACCAAAGAGCGAGTACTAGCACTCCACCGACTATCCTCGGTCGTAGTACACCCACTTTGCCCAAAATGGAACCTTGGCCAATGGTCTCATTTTGGGCATTTTGTATCAAAAACGGTGGAGAAAACCCCCACTTTTAGGTATTGACAGCCTAGGTGGATCTGACGAACTTTGGCTACGTAAAAGGGAGTGCGACCTGTGCGTGCGGTCTCAAGGACCCTAAGGGCGCACATCGTCTCTCTCAGTATAGTCACCAAAGCAATGAAGATCCGGATGAAAAAGCGTATAGCCGTATTATTTGCCACTATTGTGGCATGTGTGAGTATAAGTGGTGCCCGGGCTCAGAAAGTCGGAGCGGAGCAGCGTCCAGCCGACCATATAGTCCACCACCTCGTCCACTATGAGCATGACCACAGAGGGCGATGCATTGTGGGAGGAGCAATGTTTTTTTGGGCCGAGCCGGAAGAGAAGTCTCTAGCCATAACCCTATGCCCCGAAGTAGGGTACCTATTTAGCGAGGACTGGGGAGTAGGGATCCTCCTAGGCTATGAGCACGAACAGAGGATAAACACAGTAAGCGGACAAAAGGCTGTTGGGAACGCATTCAAGTTCTCGCCTTTTGTCCGCTATTACTATCTACATCGGTTGCCGTTCAATCTCTTTGTGGACGGCGGTGTGGGATTCAACTTCTCAAGCGAGCGACGCAACGATAGCACCGAGCGACGCAATGGCTTCGAAGTGGGGCTACGCCCCGGGGCTTGCATTGACCTCACCGATGGGCTTTGCCTCTGCTTGCGTATGGGCTTTGTAGGCTATAGGCACAACTACTTTATGGGTGAGGAACCCGGTGTCGGAAGTAACGGGATCGGACTTCGCCTTGCCCCGGAGGAGCTGATGATCGGCTTGGAACTGGAGTTTTGACTCCAGTGGCCGACCGGCTCAGTGTCCGGTCAGAGCCTTGGTTGAACGCCACGCTTGACGTCCGACAACGTTTTGGAGCGTCCAGTGCATGATCGGCACCTGATCCTGAGAGATGCTGACATGCAACCCATGACGGTCGTCCATAATGTTGGTGGAGCGGAAGAAGTTGGTCTCCGTCTCCTTGACATCCGTGTTGTTGCTGAGGTAAAACGAGTTGTCGCCCGGACTGTAGCTGACGGTGAGCTTTAGGTCATCATCGGGGGTGGGCTTTAGCCCTAGGTAGCGTCCGATGTAGTAGATGAACTCATTGGTACTGCTCTCCCCCTTTTTGTAGGAAGGTAGGATGTCCTGGGCTAGGAAGGGGATCCCCTTTTGGTACAGCTCCGGGCTTTGCCCCTCCGCCAGAGGAGCAGCCTCGATACCTCCGGGCATACCATCAGTGGTAGCCCCTTGTATGAGGTACTTGGGGGCAATCCTTTTTTCCAGCACCGCTTTGCCAAAAGCTTTGATATTGTCCGAGGCCTCTGACACCAGCCATACATTGAGATAATCCTCTGATGGCCAGTCGACATTGGGGGCATCGGCGATGATTTTCTCAAAAATTCCGGGCAGATCCTTGTCCCTGATCTGATCAGTAGCTATGTGGTACTGAGAGAGGACTCTATTGAGCCCCGGCTCTACCATCTTTTCGCCATTGGGATCGTACACTGCCGGGACAAACTGTATGCGTGCATCGACACCGGTCGCTGTCTTGACCACTGTATTGGCAAAAACACGATTGAGCTTGTCGAGCTGCTTGGTGAAGACCCCATACTCATAGTGTATGCCGGACTCTGTCACCTCCTTGTAGGTCTGAATCAGGTGAAAAACGATCGGGATGACCACACGCTCCGGACTCTTGGTCGGTGCAACAATGTGTATGGTGGCCGGGGCAGACTGTAGCTTTTTCCCGCCTTTCATGGTCACCGTGAAGGTCCTGTCCTGCCCGGCAAGAGCCGGATCCTTGGCTATGTAGTGGCGCGAAACTGTGTTGCCGGCTTCGTCACGCCAAACGAAGTCCTCGTCCGAGATATTATCGAGAGGGATAATGTACTTCTTGCCCAACCGTGTATAGTAGCAGACGGGAGTAAGATCCACCTCGTTGTCGGGAGAGGCAATGAGATAGTCGTTGGAGGGCTTGAGGACAATGGAGTCTATGATATCGGGGTTGGTACGAGAGGTATCGTAGACCACATCCTGTCGGGGCGTACATCCAGACAGTAGGCCAAACAGCCCCAATGCAGAAAGCAACAGTGTGGTGATTGGCGCATTTGCGCTCATTTGTTCTTTATTTCGTCTCATGTTTGTAATCGTGTCGTGAATCATTTACGCCTCCAGCCGGGGTTTTGGGTCATGGCCTTGTTCTTATCCAGCTCAAACCGTGGGATCGGGAAGCTGTACCTAAAGTCATTGCCATCTAGGTGGTATTCTTTTCCACCCACTAGACGAGTGACCTCTTCTTGGTAGCGTTTCATGGCAATCCAAGTTGCATCGATCTCTGCGAGAAACTCCTTTTTGCGTTCGGTACGGATCTCGCGTAAGAGTTCGTCGATATTGGTCGGCACCGGATGCGTAGTGGTGTATCGAGCAGCGACAAACTGACCCAATATCTCCGCAGATAGATCTTTCTGCCCAAGTCGTGCGGCTGCCTCTGCGGCGATCAGGTAGGCATCGGCTAGTCGGAAAGGCATATAGACGCCGAATCCGGACCAGTACGAGGAGACACTTGCCAGATTGTATTTTTTCAGTCGACCCTCCGGGGTGATGTAGGCCGCTTTGCGGATATCCTCATCGGTGTACAGATCTCTGAAGGCGGGCTCGAGATAGCCATTGGTGGTGGATTTGACATAGGATTCTATGAAATTCATCTTTTGTCCATTAGCTCCATCGGCAATGCGGAGAAAAAACTCGTCGTTCTCAAAGATACGCTCGGTCTTGCCACTGCCTATGTCGAAGATATCGGAGAGCTTTTCCGAGGTATTGACAAGGGTCCTTCCCTTCATCGCTTTTTGGGCATACGAGAGGGCATTGCTCCAGTCACTGGACTCCTTGGCCCCGCTGTCGGCCTTGTACCAATAGACATCTGCCAGGAAAGCATAGATAAAGTCTCGGCGTAAAGCAAAATTGTAGGGCTGTCGAGCTGTCTTGTCGAGTAGTTCGTTGGCTGTCTCTAGATCCTTGATGATCTGATGGAAGACCTTTTTCTGAGTTTGGCGTGGTGGCATGGCATTGCCGGCGTCATCCGTAGGGTCCAAGAACATAGGTACCCCCATCTGGTTGTCCTCATAGGGGGAGTAGTACTGTAGGAGCTTGTAGTAGCCGAACGCACGCCATACCAATGCTTCGCCCATGACCATATTGCGCACATTGGGGTCGGTAATGATCATGTTGTCGATATCGGATACGATGAGGTTCAGCGGACCAAGCATTGAGTTGTACCACATCCAGACCTCGTCATCGGACGAAGTCCAGGCTAGATAGTCGTGACCCTGAGAGTTGTAGGCGTTGGCCTTGGCATCGTAAAAGCGCGATCCCTGGGTGTCGTCGAGTTGCATCTCCATCGAGTAGACACTGAGCAGGGTGCTCAATCTAAAGTAGGGCATCGCAAAGTTGTCCACTCCAAACAACGGTGCAAACTGCGGACAATTGGGGACGCTCATCATGCGCAAAAAGCTACCCAGGACATCGCGGTAGTCTTCGGCAGTCCGAAGTACCTTTTCGCCTCGTGGGGTCATCGTAAGGAAGTCTTTACAACCTGAAAGCACCCCGGATAGGAGAAGGGCGACAAGGAGCAAAAGACTCTTGGTATATACTTTGCCGGTGTGAATAGTTCTTTTCATAGTGTTCTGCAACCTTTCTTATAGAGGGTCAGATTCCCAATGTTATTTTGAACGAAAACTCTCGCGAGACAGGGTAGTTGAAAGCTCCTTGTGTCGCCACGTCCAATCCTCTGTACCGTGTAAAAGTGCAGAGATTGCGAGCGGTGAGGCTCATCCTCAAGGTAGAGAGCTTGGTGTACCTCAGCTGTGCCTGCGTGAAGCGGTACGAAAGGGAGAGATCGTTGAGCCGTAAAAAGTCACCCGGTGCATACTTGTCGGAGGTATGGTTGGAGGACCACTGCTCCGTGCTGTTGGTCGTGAATCGTGGCACAGTGGTGATATCACCGGCTTTTTTCCAAAAACCTAGATACTTGCGTTCACGGTTTGTATTGGAGACAGATAGGTTGGCAGTTCCCTGATGTCCGGCACCGGGGGCATCGAGCAGGTCGCTGAAGAGGGGGATAATGTGCCCCATCTTGTAGGTCCAGTTTGTCGTGAACTCAAATTGCTTGTACTTTAGGTAGGTCCCAAATCCACCGATGAACATCGGGTTGGCACGCCCAAGCCACTTCATGGATGAGGTGAAAAATGGCTCATCACTGTAGCTATTTATCGGTTGGTTGAGAAAGTCCACCACGTCGGGGATCGTATTGAAGTCCCGAATGTAGTTGAGGTACTTTTCCTTATCTGCCGGGGAGTAGGTGTTCCAGCCGTCCAGCATGTGAGCGTACTCTCGCTTCGCTCTTTCGTTCATGTAATAAGTGGGGTTGCCGGTCAGGGGATTCACACCCGCATAGTCCCAGCCAAAAATACTTCCCACTTCGTGACCTACGACGTTCACCACACCACCTAGGTAGTGACCGTTCTTGGTGGCATCGATCCATGAAGAAAAGTTGTGCTGCGATCTGAGGATCCTATTTTTATTGCGGGCGATATTGAAGTTGGTGGAGAAAAGCAGGTCCGGTGTATCGATCCACTTTACGCGTAGGTCAAGCTCCCACCCACTATTTTCGGTAATTCCACCATTGGCTTTGACACTCCGTCGGCCGATGGATGGGGCTACCGGTAGTTCGTCCAAAATGTCGGTGGTGCGGTTGTTGTAGTACTCTGCTGTGATAAATACTTTATCGAGCACATTGCTCTCCACGGCCATACCGAGGTCCCTCTTGCGTTCCCACTTCACAGTGGGATTGGGAAACCTCAGTTCCTCTACCAGTCTGTTGCCCATATAGGTGTTGCCACCAAGGCGAATAACGGAAAATGGATAGGCCCTTCGGTCGATATTACCGGTGAGTCCGCCTGAAGTACGTATGGATAGCTCTCGCAAGAAGGGGATGTTGTACCACTTTTCTTTGTGGACATTCCACCGTACTCCTATTGATCCGAGCGGAGTATACCTATTGACGTTTCCGATCACGTCTGCCCCATCTGCACGGAGGTTCATACTGAAGATGTAGCGATCCTGGAGCAGGTTGTACATGGCCGATCCGATGAAAGAGACGGAGTGCTCTTGCCCGTCATTGGTGTGGTACAGTCCCTCGAGTCTACTTTTCAACTGCGCATAGCTGGGATTTGTACCATCGAACTGTGGCAGTCCCGTGATCCGGTAGTCATCGTAGTACACAGGAGATTTGTACCCAAATCCATTGTACTCTCTCGACATAGCCTCAACTGCACCAAAGAGGGTCAGGATATGGTTCTCATTGATGGCCTTGGAGTAGTCTATCTGCAGACGTACTGCCCAGTTGTCGGACTGCGCTGTGGCCTCTCTCAGCTCGCCATTGTCGTACTGCTTGGGGTATATCGGGAATTGTTGGTAGATCAGCTTGGCCAGTTCTTCACCGCTATAGGAAGTGTAGGTATTGGGCGGTATCTCGGTCATGTCCTTTGAGTGGCTGATTCCTTTCCGCGCAAGGGCTTGCAGTGCGAGTCCTTTTATAGGCTCCCATCGGATGTTTAGGGTTGCATCTGCGTTCAGTGCGTTTTCGGTCCGACGAGTGCGTCTTAGCTCATTGAGCATGTTGAAGGTATTGTACTTCAGCATGTCGGAGGTGACGTTGGTAAAGTTATTAGGTAGGTAGCTGAGATCCGGCTCATCGGGAACCTCGTATTTGTTGGCAAATATAGCGTACCTAAATGGGTCCACTGCCGATGCGTGGTTCTTATTGATCCTGTTGTTGAGGTTGAGGTTGAGCGAAAAGATCCATTTGTCGCTTGGGCGGTAGTCCATGTTTACCAAAAAGCCCATGCTCCGATACTTATTGGCAAGGAGGATTCCCTGCTGGTCTGTATAGGATGCGGAGGTGTAGTAGGATAGCTCTTCCGTACCCCCACGCAGGTTGATATTGTGGATGTGCGAAAAGCCGGTCCTAAAGATCTGATCCAGCCAGTTGGTGTTTCGTCCACGGAGGAGAGCCTCCTGTTGCATGTACTCCTCCTTGGTCAAGTATCCCTTCAGGTAGTTTCCATACAATCGTCCACCCCGTCCGGCTTTTTGCATCTGGTCGACACCAAAGTTGTCGATGATCATTTTCTCGTAGTCGAGTTTTTCGCCGGAGGACATCATTCCCAGGTCAACGTGTGGCATGGTACTCAAAGTGGCGGTCCCACTGTAGTTGATCTGAGTCTTGCTCCTAAATCCCTTTTTGGTCGTGATGACGATGACACCGTTTGCCGCCCTGGCACCATATATGGATGCCGCTGCAGCGTCCTTGAGGATGGAGATGCTCTCAATATCCTCGGGCATAATATTACCGATACCGTCCTGCATGATGGAGGCGGCATAGTTGCCTCCACTCACCTGCGGAATCCCCGTGAGCATGGGGAGCCCATCAATGACCCACAGTGGTTCAGTGTTGCCACTCAGGCTGTTTTCGCCACGGATAGTTATCTTGGCTCGACTACCAGGGGCTCCGGTCACGGTAGTACTGTTTAGTCCGGCCACCATACCGTCCAGTAGCTTGTCGACGGTCGAAAATCCCTTGAGTGTGAGGTCTCGTGCGGTGATCACCTTGGCAGATCCCACCATCTCGTGCTTTTGTACCTCGCGCATACCGGTCGCCACGACCTCCTCCAAGACATTGTCTGCATCCTGGAGCTTGATGGTCTTGACCTTACCCGGTCCTTTGACCTCTTTCTCGATAGTCTGTTTACCGACATACGAAAAGACAAGTGTCACAGGGAATTTTTTGGCGGAGAGATCAATCCTATAGTCTCCATGCTCGTCCGTAAATGTACCGACCGTGGTACCCTTTACCCGGACTGTGGCCATGAAGATCGGGGTGCCACTATTGTCGGTCACACGCCCCGTCAGGGTGCCGGAGCCTTCTTGCGCAAGGACCGACCCACACAGTCCCAGCAGCCCTATCATCAATAGGGTGATAAATGTCAGATTTCTCAATTTACTCATACTCTATGCCTAATAGTGATATTGTGGCTTCTTCTGTGATTAGCCAATGTTGGGGACTACCGGACTCACAAAACACTTGTAGTCCACGATGAGACCACCGGGGCGATCCACCTCGTCGTATTGCTTGAACGTTTCATAGTTGTAGACAAGCTCACGCTTATTCTTCGCCGGGAACGAGCCGGTGATCCGCAGCACACCCTTTTGGCCCGATGCGGTCTGAAAGAGGATAAACTTCTTTTCGCCCGAAGTAATCCGAATCTCCTCATCCACTACCACAAACGAAAAGCCCTTCTTGTCAGCATCGCGGTAGTCCTCGTCACTAAATCCGGCCGGAGCGGACATGAACTTGGTATAGTTCGGGAAGACGATCGGGACCAAGGCCTTTTTATTGTTGGGGTAGCCAATGGCCGGGACGGGGTGTTTGATCGGAGGAGTCAGTAGGTAGGTTCCCTGATTCTCAGGATCTTCGACCAGAAATAGGTCGATAGCTTCGACACCCGCCCGCTTGGCATCCATTGGGGTCAAGACCTTTGCGGCGGCGAGGTTGATCACCGAGCTCAGACGGGTATAGGCATAGTGCCGCTTGTCTTCGCCGCCCAAATACTTGCCTTTGCCATCAAAAGCCTCAGACTTCACATGGATCTTGTCTCGGTAGGCATAGACCTTCAGCCCCTTGCCTTCTCGGCTGGACGGGGATCTATTGTCCAGTGTCCGATAGGCTCCGGAGTACTTTCCGGTGATTTCACTGTTGTTTCCCGTCCGGATCCGGTAGGTGAGCGATACCTCTGTGGGGGTGACAGCGGTGATTGTCAGCTCTCCCTCCATGCATTGCACCTCACGGTTTCGCCCCTTGGAGGTATCGTACAGCGAGCTGTAGTAGGCATGAAAAGTACCTGGCTCCACCTGTGCACTACCCTTGTAGGTCATAGGTGTGAGAGCGGAACCCGGCGTTGTAGCGACATGAAAGGTGAGGACAAACCCCTTCCCGACCATATCTTTTTTCACCTCGTCGTAACCGATGGTTTTTTCAAAAAGGGTCAGCGTATAGTACTCAGCATTCACCTCCTTGTCACCGGCTATGTGACCACTTACCTCCATCTCCTTTTGGCTCTTGTCCAGAGCTGTGTACTCGTACGTATATCGGTACGGCACAGATTCAGCGATCTTGTAGTCGTTTTGCCGTTTGAGCATGGCGGTGGATAGATTGATATCCATGCCGTACAGATGAGTGACCCCACGCAAAACGCCATCACCTACAGTAATACCCCGGTCGGGGACATCAAACTCACTTCCTCGATCCTTGCAGGAGGGGAGGACACCGGTGAGTAAAATTAGGAAAATGGAGGCAACTGACCGCCGAATATGGCCAAACACCTCTAGATCCTGCCTGACAAAGTAACCTCTACAACTCATCATACATGACCTTCTCTTATTGGTACAACAGTAAAAAATTAGGATACGGAAATGGATCGACTCCAATTCCTCTGAAAAGATACTGTTTTTTCCGAAAATAAATTGCTCACCCTCAAGAAGAATATACTTTTTTAAGAAGTTTTAGGATACGCCCATGCAATGAGGAGGTGCCAAGAGTTTTGGCACCTCCTCATTTTGAGAGCCGCGGATGATCCACGGATGTAGAGCCCTAGGGAAAGGGGGCTCCGATAGGGGCTGTTTTTTTTAGCAGAAGGCCTTGATGATTGGTAGGAACTTCTCTGCCGATAGAGAGGCACCACCGATCAATCCACCATCTACGTCAGGCTTTGCAAATAGCTCGGCAGCGTTGCCCGCATTGCAGCTTCCACCATACAGGATGGTCGTCTCATCAGCAACCTTGGCACCATACTTGTCGGCTACCACTTTGCGGATGTGTGCATGGATCTCCTGAGCTTGGTCACTGGTGGCCGTCTTGCCGGTACCAATGGCCCATACGGGTTCGTAGGCAAGGGTTATTTTGCCAAAGTCCTGCTCGCTGAGGTCAAAGAGTGCTTCTTTCACTTGCTTTTCGACAACAGCAAAGTGGTGTCCGGCTTCGCGCTCCTCCAGCTTTTCACCGATGCAAAAGATCACTTCCAGCCCATTGTCGAGTGCGAGGCGAACTTTTTTCTTGAGGATATCGGAGTCCTCGCCAAAGTAGGCACGTCGTTCGCTGTGCCCGAGGATGACGAGCTTGGCACCCGTGTCAGCCACCATTTCAGCGGACACTTCACCGGTGTAGGCGCCCTTGGCTTCGCTCGCACAGTCTTCGGCGGCGACAAGGATATCAGATCCCTTGACGGCCTCCACCACACCCACTAGGTGCGTAAAGGGCACGCCTAGGATGACGCGACACTTGGGGGTGATGGTGGCAAGCTCTTGCTTGACTTGGCCGGCCAGCCGGATACCCTCAGTGGGGGTGGTATTCATTTTCCAGTTACCTGCAACTACATTTTTTCTCATGTCTTTAGGGTCTTAAATGTATGGTTATTATTATTGAAATGATTAGTCGTAGTACGTTATGATTCGTGTGATTCCTTACGGTAGTATATGCCCATGATCAGTAGCAGGAGCAGTCCCGCAAGTATGGGCCCAAAGGTCAGCCCCCGTCGGTATAGCAGTTCGTCCGAGGTCTCAGGGGTATAGGGGTTGGCCCTAAATGTCGCTTGCTTGAGCAGCTGTGGGAGGTCTCGTGCGGCGGTTTTTCGGACGATCTTGCCTTGATCCAATACGAGCAGCCCGGGATTGGCCCGGATGACAGTGGTGGCAGCGGTGCGGTCAAGGTAGAGGATCCGTCCAAAGGGTGAGACCCTATTGCTCTGCGTCGAGAGGTCGCCAAATGAATTGGACATGACGATAGTGACCGGTTCTCCGGTCTGCGTCTGCAAGCTAAGTGCATAGGAGAGGTCTTGGTCACTCAGCCGGAGGAGATCGGTAGTGATATAGAGGAGCGCGCGTGCCGGTGGGGTGGTGAGCATGTCGGTCACGGGGGTGCCGTCACGATCCAGGAGCAAAAAGTCGGCAACGGGGGACTCCTGCGGTGGGCGCACAGTGGTGATGGAGTCGCGGACAAATAGCCAGGTGCTGTCGAGCTCGGCCACTTCGTCCAAGTCAAAAATCCGCTCCTCGCCATCCTTGGTGTAGACAAATCGGTAGTCGTACACACCGTCCGTCCCGTTTGCTGAAGCGAGGTCTGTGCCGACCTTGTAGGGCCTAAAGTCGATGACCGGGAGGTGAAGGATGGGGTAGATATTGAAGTAGGTGATCAACAGTACTGCCACGCATAGGACAGCTGTGCTCCGGTTCTCGGGTACCGCTCTGTGGAGACGGGTTGGGAAGAGGAATAGGAGAAGTGTGGCGAGGAGGAGTACCACGTTTTTCCAAAAAGTGGCATGGTTGCTGATCTTGATGGCATCACCGAAGCAACCACAGTCCGCCACGGGATTGGCGATGACTATGTATAGGGTCAGAGCGGTCAAGGGGAGCATGAGTAGGAGCATCGCCAGTGTGGCAAGTCGTCTCCGTACACCGCCCAGGATACACACGCCCAGCAGTGTCTCGATAAGATTGAGTGCGACAGCCGCTACCAAGGCCACTTGCTCGGGGAGTGGGATGCCAAAAGCTGTGGCATACTCACCGATCTTGAAAGAGGTCCCCACAGGGTCGATCCCCTTGAGGAGTCCGGAGAGTACAAACACCGTACCAACCAGGTACTGCGCTAGTCGTACACAGTAGGTAAGGGTCCTATTTTGTCTCATCCCCGAGGTCATCAGTCTTCGGCGGCACCTTCGTCCAAGCGGATTATGGCGAATGCCGCATAGTTGATCATATCTAGGTAGTTGGCATCTATCCCTTCGCTGACGCTGACAGCCCCACGATTGTCCTCGATCTGCTTGGTGCGGTAGATCTTTTGGAGGATGATGTCGGTGAGGGAGGAGATACGCATGGTACGCCACGCCTCGCCGTAGTCGTGATTTTTGGAGAGCATGAGCCTCCGGGCCTTGCCGGCATACTCGTTGTACCACTTGAGCAGGATCTGGTGATCCTGCTCAGGGTCTGTGGAGTAGCCGTGCTCGAGCTGCACAAGCCCCATGATGCCGTAGTTGACAATCGCCACAAATTCGCACCGAATACCCTCGTGGACAAGGCTCTGACCCTTTTCTTGAATGGATCGGATCCTCTGCGCCTTGATGAATATCTGGTCGGTGACAGCTGTGGGGCGCATCACACGCCAGGAGGCTCCGTAGTCGTCAAATTTTTTGCGAAACAAGGCTTGGCACTCGGCCAGCACTTTGTCGTACTGGGTGGCGGTGTCGGGGGATAGTGGTTGTTCGTGCATAGCCTGGGACCTTATGGATTGAGCAAAAACGAGACATCAGCCCCGGGTTCAATCTCTCGTGGTTGCTCCCCATTGTGAAAGAGTCTCATGGGGTTGGCTCCCAGTAGGGTCATCTTGTCCCCCTCGACGAGCAGACGACTACCTTCGCGCAGCCCCACGACATAGGTGGTTGGGTTGGCGATGATATACTCCTGGATCCTCATCTCACGAGTCTCTCCTCCGTGGTTGGATGGGTGCGCATCGAGGTAGTGGGGGTTGATCTGAAACGGCACAAGCCTGAGGGTGTGAAAGCTCATCGGCTCTGTGATGGGCATGTCGTTGGTGGTGGACAGCGTGGGGCAGGCAATGTTGCTACCCGCACTCCAGCCTGAGTAGGGGACCCCGTCAAGCACCCGCTTGCGTATCACATCGATGAGCCCTTGCTCCTGTACCATACGTGTGAGTTGCCAAGTATTGCCACCTCCCACCAGTATGGCACTGGCCTCCTCTACCGCTTGGATGGGGTCACTCACCTCATGCACGCCTCGGACTACCACATCATAGGGGCTCAGAGCTTCATTCACTCGACGCACATACTCGTCAAAGGAGTAGGTGACGGCGGCATAGGGGATCAGGAGGACATTGTCTTTGGCATCCTTGAGGAGGTTGGCCAGGTCTGCGCCGGCTTTTTCCAGATATTTCTCGCCCGGTGAGGCGGAGTTGCTGATCAGTAGTAGTCTCATATCCATTGGGGTCTAGTGTGTGTCGGAGTGACTTGTCCAAGTCATCCAAACAAAGATAACCATATTTTCAAATAGCCAAACATACCGAGCCAGGCTGTCGTACACGACGCTCTCAGAGAGCCGGGCAGCACAATGAAGGAGATGCCGGACGGAGGCAATGCGCTACTCCAGGATACGAGCCATCGCGGCTTTCGTCGCTTCCGTGGTTCCAAAGGCGGAGAAGCGGAAGTACCCCTCACCTTGCTTACCAAAACCCACACCAGGGGTGCCAATCACCTGCTTTTCGCGCATCAGGTACTCAAAAAAGTCCCAACTCTGAGGGTAGGCCTCCGGTGTCTTGACCCAGATGTACGGGCTGTTGATACCCCCAAAGACCTCGTAGCCCACTTTCAGAAAAGCCTCGCGTATCGTAGTGGCGTTTTGGAGGTAGTAGTCGATATTTTGGCGTACCTCTTGTCGTCCTTCCGGCGTGTAGATGGCGGCCGCTCCTCGCTGGCTGATGTAGGATGCGCCATTGAACTTGGTGGTCTGTCTCCTCCGCCACATGGCGTTGAGTGACACGTTGCCGACCTTCAGGTCCATCGGCACCACGGTATAGCCACAGCGCACGCCGGTAAAGCCGGCTGTCTTGGAGTAGCTCCTAAACTCTATGGCACACGACTTGGCACCGGGTAGCTCATAGATGCTGCGTGGCACGTCCGACTCGCGCACAAAAGCCTCGTACGCACCATCGTATAGTATGATGGCGTCCACTGACCGAGCATAGTCGACCCACTCCTGCAACTGGTCGCGAGTGAGTGTGGTACCGGTGGGGTTGTTGGGCAAGCAGAGGTAGATGACATCCACCGGAGTGGCCGGCAGCTTGGGTACAAATCCATTCTCACGATTGCAGTCCAAGTAGGTGATTCCGCTCCAGCGTCCGTCCTCCATCAGCCGGCCCGTGCGTCCGGCAATGACGTTGGAGTCGATATAGACCGGGTAGACCGGATCCGTGATGGCCAGCCGTACATCGTTGCCAAATAGGTCCACGATATTGGCCGTATCACTTTTGGCTCCGTCGCTCACGAATACTTCGTCCTTATTCAGCTCCACGCCCAAGGCTTGGTAGTCGTGCTCCACGATCGCCTCACGCAAAAAGTCGTAGCCCTGCTCCGGACCATAGCCATGCAGCGTGGTGGCACCGCCCTCATCATCTACCGCCTCATGCATTGCCTCCAGCACCGCTTTGGGCAGAGGTAGAGTCACATCGCCGATCCCCATGCGGATCAGTCGGGCATCGGGGCATTCACGCAGGTAGTCCTGTACTCGGTGGTTTACTTCGGCAAAAAGGTAGCTATCTCGGAGTTGCTGAAAGTTGGTATTGATCTTTTTCATATCCTATACTATGTATCGTCTCTTGATTGTATCAAATCGGGGGAAGCAAGTTCACGCACCTATCACCCCAAAAAGTCTCCCGTCACCTGCCCCGCATAGACCCAAGTGGCCGGCCCGGTCATGAATACCGAATCCATCGGGTCACCGTTCCACTCAATACTCAGCGCACCACCCGGCATCCGTATCTCCACAGGACTCTCCACCAGCCCCGACTCCAGAGCGGCCACAGCAGTGGCACAGGCACCGGTCCCACAGGCCAGCGTGAGCCCCGAGCCCCGCTCATATACCCGCATGGACAAGTGGTGACGATCCTCCACACGGACGATCTCGAAGTTGACTCGATCCGGGAAGTGGCTGTGTCGCTCCACCAGAGGGCCAAAGTGTTCGAGGGGGTACTGCATCGGATCTTGGTCCAAAAAGGTGACAAAGTGAGGGTTGCCCATACTCACCTGCATACCGGTATAGGTGGCACCCTCCACGGACACACTCAGCTCGTGCTCAAGGAGCACCGGTCGCCCCATGTCCACTCGGACGGAGCCGACACGGCCCATTTCGTCCGTCACCAGATGGAGGACTTTCAGCCCCGATGCCGTATCAATACGCATAGGATTGGTATGATCCAGACCCTCCTCATACAGTAGCTTGGCCACACACCGTATCGCATTGCCACACATCTGACCCTCGGATCCATCGATATTGAAGATCCGCATCCTGTACACCTCCCCACCCTCTCGACCGTAGGTCACCACACCATCGCCTCCGATCCCAAACCTCCGATCACTGTATCGACGTGCAAACGCCTCGAGGTCACGGATAGGATACCGGTCGGTATTGATGTAGATGTAGTCATTTCCCAGCCCATGCATCTTGTCAAAACGTACTGTGTCTGCCATTGTCTGTCGCACCACTCGTTTATAAAAAAAAGTCATTCACAAAAGGTCATTGTCGCCCAGTGAGTAGCTATGTACCCCCAGCTCCTCATACGCCTGCACCAGTGCATCCTCATCGTCCGAGATTACCAGCACATGGTCGTCCACCTCCAGCACCGTGCTACCGCGTGGAATGAAGAAGTGTCCATCGCGCTGCACCAGGATCGCAAGCGTATGATCCGGGATAGGCAGGTCCTTCAGCTTATTACTTCGCTCGATCATGCCGGCACTCACGATCATCTCCGAGATCGTACTCTTGATCTGCTCCGGGAGGTCCACCTCCGAAAAGACCTTTTTGCGCACATCCTCATCGATCAGCCCCAGCTTCTCGGCCATCACACTGACCGTGGACCCCTGAATGATCAGCGAAAAGAGGGTGATGAAAAACACCAGGTTGAAAAACAACTGCGCATGCTCAAGACCCGCCACCCAAGGATAGCAGGCAAAGATGATAGGCACAGCTCCTCGCAACCCCACCCAGCTCACGTAGGCGACAGACTTGGTACCAAACTTTTGCCAAAAAGGGATCATCGTCAAGACCACCGACAGAGGACGGCCAAAAAGAAGTAGGAAAAACGCTATCAGCAGTGCCGGAACAACCACCAACCCTAGGTCGTTGACATTCACCAAGAGACCAAGTGCCAAGAACATGATGAGCTGGCACAACCACTGAAACCCATCAAAGAAGCGCTCAATACTCTTTTTGTGCACCACCTTGCTATTCCCCACCACCAGACCGGTCAGATAGACCGCCAAGTAGCCGTTGCCCCCCAGCCGAGACGTGACCGAAAAAGCAAAACAAGCCAAGGCCAACAGCAGGATGGGGTAGAGAGCTCCGGCCGGAAGGTTCACCTTGTTGATAAACCACGCCGCCGCCAAACCAAACGCCAGCCCAAGGATCACACCCAGTGCCAGCTGCATCAAGAGCATCAAGACGCCATGCGCTATCGAGAGGTTGCCCGTCTGGATCATGGACACCAGGATCACCGTGAGCATGTACGCCATAGGGTCATTGGAGCCGGACTCAAACTCCAGCAACGGCTTTAGATTATGACGCAAGTGGACATTTCTCGAGCGCAGGATACTAAAGACAGAGGCACTGTCCGTAGAGGACATCACCGCCGCACAGAGCAACGACTGCGGAAAAGTAAGCGACACATGACCAATGGCCTGAAACAAAAAGTAGATGAACGTACCGGTCAGCAAAGCCGTCAACAGCACACCCACCGTAGCCAACAACGTACCCGGAACCATCACCGGACGCACATCGGACAACCTCGTGTCCAAGCCACCCGAAAAAAGAATCACGGTCAGCGCAATGATCCCTACCGTCTGAGCCGTCTCAGGACTATTAAACTCAATGTGACCCAGACTGCCGGCCAACATCCCCACTCCCAAAAACAACAACAGCGTAGGCAGTCCAAAGCGAAAACTCGCCTTGCTCAGGACAATACCCACCACTGCCAAGATGGATCCATAGAGAAGTAATAGCTCGGTACTCAAAGTATCTCTTTTTCTTTATTAGGTACGCACAAAACATCGGAGCACCGCTCATCTCATCACACCATGAGGGCCACTCCATGCAAACATAATGAAATGTGCCCACACTTTCCCGATCTTCGTACAAACAAAAAAAAGAGAATGTTGCACGAAGTGCCATTCTCGCACATTTGAAGCAAATGTGCTGAGACTTTGCACGAAGGATGAGATGCAAGGCCTGAGGATGAGGGCTAGGTGCACGTAGGGCACCAAGGCCTACCCGGCCGAAGGGAGCATACTCATGTACGTGACCTAGGCCGAATTCCGAAAGCAACGCCGCAGATCCCCTTCGTGCAACAGTCTCAAAAAGGTATCACCTCTTGCTCCCAAGATTTTTCTATCCGTCGGAGCAATCGCTTCTATCCGTGAAACATTTCACTTTCCTACCGGAAACTTTTTGCCCCCTCCGGAGCCACTCCCATGGCAACCCCTGGTGGGTTCGGCAGCGCCCCGGAGGGGTGCCTCCTTCATAGCCCGGCGGTCGAGGCGCGAAGCGCCGAAGACCCCGGGAAGAGCGATAGCCCTCAATAAATAAAACGACCCCGCTAGGGGTCGCCATTGGTTTGGACCATTTGGCGACCCCTGGTGGGGTCGGCTCGTCACTGAGTGTGATTACTCGTTCTCAAAGAGGCGGATCGGGTAGAACAGAGTCAATCCGTCCACCGCATTGGTCGCTTTGGTGACCCACCAGCCCCCGGAAGAATAATCCGTTGTTGTACCATCCACGTAGTTAACGTCTGCCATTTTAGCATAGGAGATATAGAAAGGCATAGTAGCGTCATCTTTATATTCGTCCTGTGTCGCTACCGAAATGTAGCGGCCCAATACACCTCTATTCCTAAAGCTACTCTGCTGCTGATAGCCCACCAGTGGGAAGATTCGGGAAACATCGGAGGCGTTGTCCTTGCTCCAGAAGTCATCGTTGGCAATGCTCTCGACTTCGCCGTTCCAGTTTTCGCCCAGGTACCTGAAGGTGACCTTGAGTGCGGTGGTGTTGGCATCCGCAGTGGGGGTAAGCAAAGTCTTTTGGTCCGCTGATGAGGAGTCTACCCACTCGTACTTGACGGCTACCTGCTCAAGGTTGCCAAATTTCTTATCATTCTTGAAGCGCAGAGCATAGGTTGTCAGCTTGTCAGCGGAGGTCTTGTAGTCCGCTTTGGTATCCAGATAGAAGGATCTTGGACTCAAGGCCTTACTCCACGGCAGGTATCGGATCACCTCACGTGTCCCCTTGACGTCTTGGGCAGTTTTGCCGACAAAGAAAAACTTGCTATTGCCCCTTACCTGGCTGGAAGGGATGAAGTTTGCCCAGTCCCATCCGTCCTTAGCCATGCGGTACTGCTTTCCACCGATGGTCAGCTCTTTGAGCTGCTGCACACTGTGGAAGGGGTTGAAGTACCCGCTCTTGTCATTGTTGTGTGAGGTGGCAAAGGCGAGGTTGGCGATCTGGTCATCGGTCAGTGCTTTTGACTGATCGTAGCCGGAGACAGGTGCCAGGTTGTACTCGGTGAGGTACTCCGGTGCCATCTTGGGGCGACCGTGCTTGACGGTAAACTCCACCGACTCGTTTTTGAGCGCATTGTATGCCACCAGCTTTACCTCCTGAAAGCTGTGAGGCTTGGCTGTTGCGGAGCCTGAGGCTATTTCGATCGAGGAGTTGTCGTACCGGTTGCGTGCCGGCAGGGAGAGCTTGTACTTCTTGGTGATCTTGCCGGTCACTGCGTCTTTCTCCTCAGATCCTGGCACCTCCTCCAGCGTTACGCCCGCAGCCGCAGCAGGGTCAGCCAGCTCAATGGTGCCTGCCTGCATGTAGTTGCCCAGAGTGAGGATGATCTTCGTAGCCTCCTTGGTGGTGCTGTAGATGGTCTTGGGGGAGTTGACGAGGTAGGGATCCATGTAGCCTGCGTTCTCGAGGTGCGCGGTAAAGTCTACATAGAGGGGCTTTAGGAGGTTGTCATCGGACATGGTGAGCTCCTGACCTTGGTTCCAGTCCAGTACCGTGATGAGGTACGGCAGCTTGCCAAACTCCTGAGACGGATCACTCGGGTCGGTGTTGCCACCGGTGGCAGGAGTGTGGAGGTAGATGTTGTAGAGGTGGTTGCGCTTGACGACCATGCTCTCCAGGCGTACCTCCTGTGGCTTGATCTCCTTGCCTTTGTAGGTGCCCTCGAGGGTGAAGTAGGTGTCTCCTCGGGTGTCGTTTTCGTAGCCGTAGATGGTCGCCGTCACTCCGGCTGCACCGTCAGTGGGAGCGTACACCATGTCCTCCGTGGAGGTGAGCTCATCCATCTTTTTGACCTGAGGGAAGAGGTGCGTGGTGGTGTAGCGCTTCTTGAAGGTGATCTTGGTGATCACGAAGTCCTCTACGCGGTTGTAGAAGTCGAAGCGGGCAGCGACACGCTCCAGCTTGATGGGCGTGGTCACCGACACTGTTTCTGCAGCCTTTGTCGTCACCGTCGTCAGCTCGGAGGTCATGAGGAAGCTGGCAGCAGTGTTGTCGTCGCCGGGGGTCTGCTCTGCGATGAGCTTACCCAGCTCCTCTTTGGTGTTCGGACCTGCCTGCATCTTTTGTAGGAGGCCTGCATCGGGGTTGGCAACGAGGAAGAAGTAGTACTGACCGGGACGCTCGGAGTCGAACTTGTAGTCTTCGCCGCTGATGAGGTCACACTTGATGGTCTTGTAGAACACCCCTGAGCCCGCCTTGAACACAACGGCGTAGAGCTCGTTGATCTTCTTCTCGCGGTCGAGTGCCGGAGTGGGGCGGGTGATGGTCTCATCGCCCTGTGCCCGGAGTGATCCGGTGTTGAGCGAGAACTGTACGTGGTTGCCCTCTCCGCCGCGGACGGTGGGCAGACTCAAATCCTCCTTGGTACAAGCTCCAAATGTGAGAGCTAGTACGAGGGTGGCAAATAATGGTCTTAAGAATTTATTCATGGTGTAGTTAGTGTGCAGGATCGGGGTTTACGAAATCAGGGTCATAAGCAAATGTCAGGACCTCCACATGAGCGGGGTTGGCATCGCTCCAGATTTTATACTTCGCCTCAAACGCTTTCTGAGTTGTCGGGTCTATCTGCTTAACTTTTAGCGTCAGGACGTTGTCCTCAAGGGTGTACGTGAGGTTTGCAGGAACAGGGTTGGCAATCTCCTCCACTTTGAATACAGTGTGCTCCTTGTACAGCGTGGAGAGGGTGAACTTGTAGTGCACGCCACTTGGGTTACTGACCTTCAGGGTCTGCTTCTCGGGGAAGTACTTGTGGTACTCTTGGTCAAGACCGTCGAAATCGATGCGGATGACCTGCAGCTCTTGGTTGAGGGTGACGGCGTTCCAAGGCGTGTCCTCAATGGTGAACTTGACATTGGTATCCGGAGTCGCAGGCGTGTTGTCGCCCAGACGCAGGGTGTAGAGGTAGTTGCGCTTGACGGTCACGGGGTCGTAGCCTACCTCAGACTTCTTGAAGGGAATCACGTACTCCACATCGGTACTGCCGAGCTTACCGGTAACGACGATCGCGGTCGCATCCTGTTCTTTGGCAGGCTGTACACCCTCATAGAGGTAGAGTGCCTTGGCGAGCTTGGCACCTTCCGGAGTAGCGACACCTGCCAGCCCTGCTGCTGGAATATCGGCAAAGCCGCCTGCCATAGCTACCTTGGTCGCTGTTGCGGGCGCCTCGTAGGTGAGCTCACCGGTCGCAGCTGCTTTGGTCGGGAAGACAGAGGTCTGGTCGTTGGTGTTGCGCAGTGCAATCTTCGTAATGACGAGGTTGGGGATGTGGTTGATCACATCTACACGAGCGACTACACGGGTCAGCTCTACCTTCACGGGCGCAGTGGTCCCGGAGGTGGCAATCTTTTGCGAGCCACCGTGTGTCGCTACTCCGCTCATCGGGATACGGAGTACTCCACCAAAGTCGATCAGCAGATCCTTGGAGGTAGATGTGCCGTCGGCCTTGAGCTTTTGGGTCATCAGCTTTTTCTCAAAGTCTGCCTGGGTCATGCCTACAGTCGCATCTGCCACCTTGTCGTTGGCAACAAAGAGGAAGCGATAGATGCCTGCGTCTTTGTTGGTGAACTCCTTGGTGTAGGTGTACTCGGCATCTGCCGTCCGAGTGAGCTTGGTCATGTCGATCTCCTCAATCGCTGTAAGCTTGGAGCCGTCGGCGTTGAACTGGTACATCGTCAGGCTCTTGACCTCCCACTCATCTTGGTCGTGGATGGCTGCCCTTAGGGTAATAGGATCGCCGGCAGGTGTGGCAATCGCAAAGGTGATGCTGTTGGTGCCCTCTAGCGCTTCTTGGCTGGGATGAGTGTAGCCGTTTTCTTTACTACATCCGGCAATAGCGAGTGTGAGGGATACCAGGGCAAGCATGCTTAGGTTGGTAATCTTTCTCATGTTCGTTGAGTTCTGTTGAATAATAATGAATATTGTCTCTCTGGTTTATTTTACTACAGTCCCACCGGGTTGCCAGTCCGCAATGGTGACTTCATTCCAGGGTCGGATCGTGATGGAGCCGTCCCTATTGATGCGTATCTCTATGCGGTAGATCTGCTCTGCCCGCTTGTCGGGTCTCCAACCCCACTCAGCAAAGACTCTGCCGAGATCAATGGGCTTGGTGATCGCTTGGTCTCCGTGGAATAGTCTGATGGTAGGGATGCGGTCATCTCTGTATCGTAGCGATACGATCTCTCCCTCCAGCCGGTGCTGAAAGAGGTCGGTCTTGCTCTCGTAACCGGTGAGGCGGTCGGAGTGCTTGGGGAAGAGGTGCTTGATCCCGTGCCGGGCGTTGACGGTAATCTCGGGAGACGCCTTTGTGGGATCCAGGCTGTAGCCATCGCTTGCGCCGGTCATCTCCATCCGGTAGGTGCCGTCCAGCTCGGGAGCATCCTGCCAGACCACTCTGTACTGCAGGTGACAGTGGATGTTGGCGAGGTCGGCGGTGTACCGCTCCTTCTTACGATCCGTGAGATCAACGGAGATCGTGTTCCAAAAGAGCTCTTCGCTATTACGCCTCAGCTGATCGGTGCCGTAAAGAGCGAGCCGGAAGTCAGCCAGCTTGCTCTTGCCCGACTCGAGGGGTGAGAGCATGGTGTTTTCACCCTTGCTGTCTGTGCCGGCGTTGCCCACCGTGACGATGGTGTACTTTCCCTGCGCCAGTCCTTTGAGCTCCAAGTCCTGTGGGTTGGCGAGATTACTTGGCACCTCTCCGATGTAGATCCCATCCTGCCCAAAAAGGAAGTGTCGCATCCCGTGGACAAACTCACGATACTCGTCGTTGGCATAACGCACATACCTATAGTGTACGATAGCATTGGAGCAGCAGAGGTCACGCGAGTCGTCCAGTCCGTTGATGCAGCCGGCAAGTATCACCGGCAACAAAAGTAGATAGAGCAGCCGTTTCATCATCGATCCTGTATCCTGGTGAGGTTTTCGCGCGCTACCGGCTCGCTACTCTTCTTGAAGTACGTGCGTGCGCTCTCGTAGTCTCCACGGAGGGCGTAAACCAGTCCGAGGTTGTTGGCTGCACGGGGGTCATTCTTGAGGTCCTTGAGTGCGCTGTATGCCTCGTCTGTCTTTCCCTTGGCGAGTGCCACGCTGCTGAAGTTGATCCGCGCAATCGGATCCTCGGGGTGTCCCTTTAGGACGAGCTTGTGCAGCTCCAGTCTGTCCCTGCCCTCCATCGCCAGAGCCTCTACCGCCTCATAGCACTCGTACAGCGAGAGGTCCTTGGGGTGGGTGAAGAGTAGCTTTTTAGCCTCCTCCGGAGTGACGTGGCGTGGGGAGTAGGTGATGGCGAGCGTGGAGAGACGGAGGGGCGGGTAGACGTCCCGGATGAGGTCGGCATAGTCCGGATGTCTCTTCAACCCCTCTTTGTCTTTGTTCTCAACCAGTCGGAGCAGTCCCTCTTTATCACCGTAGGATGAGCTTTGGAGCGCCTTCTTGAGGCCTTCCCAGTTGTCCCCTCTTCCGGTGGATGAAAAGTTCGCCATCTCCGGGTAAAGCTCGGTGAAGTACTTCTTCACACTGGCGGCACGTCTCCGGGATAGGTCCAGGTTGTACTCTGCGCCACCCTCCGGTGAGGCATAGCCGACGATCTCCCCCTCAAGGATCGTGTACATGTCCTTGTCGGTGAATAGGTGTCCCATCGCTCTTTGGACCTTTTCGATCTCGCTGCTGTTGCTTCTAAAGTCTTTGAGGAGCCGGTCTTTGTCAAAAAGGTAGTGAAACCGCGCCTCGACATTCTCGTGTTGGATCTTTCGGCTCACCTTCTGCGCTGCCAGCAGGGGAGAGATCATCTTATCTTCCAGTGTGAAGGTAAAGGGTTGTTGCTCTGTCATCACGGTTCCCGGCACTTCCGGAGTGATCTCCTCTGTACCCAGCAACCGTAGATCGCAGCAGTCGCAAACCTCGTAGCGGAGCCTCAGGAGGGTCGGCACATCTGAGACCTGTATATGGTAGTCCAGACCGGTTGCCTTCCGACGCTCCACGACAGCAGAGGCGTAGGGTGTCTGATCGATATAGACCTCGTGATCCTGTAGGGCGCGTGCGCGACGGTAGTACGGGTGTTGGCTCTTCCCGATGAAGAGGAGCGGCTTTTGCTCCACCTCGATCCCTTGCTCGGTCACGAGCATAGGGGTGACGATCAGGATCTCATCGCTATTGATTACTCCCTCGGGGATCGTGACGGTAAAGTCCAGTGCTCCATCCTTCACAGAAGCACCCTTGCAGAAAGTCCCCACCTCCTGTCCAAAAACAGGAAAAGCAAATCCCAGGAGTAAAAGTATGTTGAGTAATTTCTTCATGATTCAGATCGTCTGCGTTATTTTAGAAAATAGATGAGGTTGAGTGCCAGCTTGGTCGGGGCAAAGAAGCCCTTGCCGGCTCGTCCCAGCTCAGCTCCACAGGCACCAGCCTCGTACTTGGTATAGTTCGTCCAGAGGTATCCGGCTCCGAGAGAAAACTCGAGACCCCAGCGATCCCCCATCGCCCACTGGTAGCCCCAGGAGAGTCCGACACCGTAGAGGTCGCCTCGGTAGCGGTGATCCTTGAGCTGCTTGGGGAACGGGAGTGCCGCAACGTTGTATGCCGCATAGATCCCATGCAGCCCGATGGCGTGCCGCTCAAATACCCGGCAGGGCCACCACTTTATCTCGGGCATGACAAGGAAATGCATGAGCTTGGGGTTGGCATCGACGGTCGTGCCGTTTGCCCAGGTCACTGCCTTGTTGCCAAACTGCCAGGGGTTGTAGCTCAAGTGTACAGACCCGCTCCACTTGTCTGCCATCCGGAAGTCCAGACCGGCATTGAGCGTCGAGGTAGCCAGGTAGAGGGTGTTGGTCTTGAGCCCCACCTCTTGTGCTGCGACACCTGCAGATAGTGCAAATACCGCAAGTAGTACGAATAAAATACGGTTCGAAGTTTTAATCATGTTCTTTATGGATGATTATTTATATTATATGGTTGATCGAGTTAAGTTCAGAGGTAAAAGATGGTCGTCCTCCGGAATGGTGAAAGAATGGTGTCTCCCCCGATGGCCGGTCCCAACAATCTGCACTTGACGATTGGGAGCTGAGAAATGATCTTTTTCATAAATTTAGACCGGTCAACAATGTCTTGAACAGAGTAGCAAGCGTCTAAAGTTTCTGATATTTAGCTTGTTACTTACTTGCTGCGCATAAATATAATCAGTTTTATCAACAATGCATGAGGATTCCGTGTCTTTTTTTTGTTTTTTATTTTTTGTTTTTTGTTTTTTTATTTTTTTTGGTGGTTTTCGGCGACGAGCAGGTCTGTTGTTGTAATCTGTCCGTCTCTGTGGCCTAAGGAATCGGGGCGGCGGTGCACGCTGATCTTTCACCTCCCGGAATGTTCGTCTACTGTCTTGGCAGACAGGCGGATATCATTGCGGAGCAATCGCTTCTATCCGTGAAAACTTTCGCTTCTATCCGTGAAAAGTTTCGCTTCTATCCGTGAAACTCAAGACCCCTTGTAAGCCCCTGATTATCAGCACCACCAAAAAGTCCTTTTTCGGACCCAAAAATTGCTTTTTGGAGGCACCTTTTTAATCGCAAAGCGAGTCAACCAACAACTTGCCCCACCCATTGCACAAAGTGACAAAAGGAGAAAATAAGTACCTTTGTATAATACAGAGATGACCGGACGACGTAGCGCTACCGGTGGGGAGGTCAAAGAAACATACACACGCAACCAAATCCGACCGCCGAGGGCAAAAAAGTAAAGTGCTTTCGGGCAAAGTCTCACCAGAAGAAACAGATGAAGACAACCTACGATATCATAGTAGTGGGCGCAGGCCATGCCGGCTGTGAGGCGGCCCATGCGGCAGCCGGACTGGGGTCCTCGGTACTGCTGATCACCATGGACCTAGCCACCATCGCACAGATGAGCTGCAACCCGGCCATAGGGGGAATCGCCAAAGGACAGATCGTCCGCGAAGTGGATGCTCTGGGCGGACAGATCGGAATCATCACCGACCGAAGCACGATGCACTTTAGGATGCTCAACCGCTCCAAAGGCCCCGCCATGTGGAGCCCAAGAGCGCAAAACGACCGGAACCACTTTTCGCACCTCTGGCGGCGGACGCTGATGCAGACCCCCAACCTCTACTTGTGGCAAGACGAGGTAGTCAGCCTGGAGATCAAGGCCGGTGAGGTGCAGGGTGTACAGACTAGGCTGGGGGTCACCTTCTCGGCACGTGCGGTGATCCTGACCAATGGCACCTTCCTCAACGGTCTGATGCACTTCGGCCGGACACAGATCGAGGGTGGACGAATAGCCGAGCCCGCATCACATGGCTTGGGGGAGCAATTGATCGCCTACGGACTTAGAGCCGACCGGATGAAAACCGGCACCCCTATGCGTCTAGATGGCCGGACCATCCATTTTGACCTATGCGAGGAGCAAAAGGGAGAGGAGGGGTGGCAAAAGTTTAGCTACCTACCATCCGTCTCCAACCACGAACTGGAGGCCAGGTCGTGCTTCATCAGCCACACAAATGCCGCAGTACACCAACTCCTGAGAGACAACCTCGCCGACTCGCCCCTGTACAACGGACAGATCACGAGCATCGGACCACGCTACTGTCCAAGCATAGAGACCAAGATCACGACCTTTGCCGGAAAGGAGTGCCACCAGCTATTCCTCGAGCCGGAGGGGGTGGATGGAACCGAGTACTATGTCAATGGATTTAGCAGCTCTATGCCCCTCGCCATACAGGCCGAGGCGATCAAGCTCATACCGGCTCTAAAGGACGCACACATCCTACGCCCGGGCTACGCCATAGAGTACCTGTTTTTTGACCCCACACAGCTGTACCACACGCTCGAGACCAAAGCCATAAAGCGTCTCTACTTTGCCGGGCAGATCAACGGCACCACCGGCTACGAAGAGGCGGCCGGACAAGGAATCATGGCAGGGATCAACGCACACCTGAGCGCACAAGGTGCCGGAAGTGACTTCACGATCGCACGAAACGAAGGGTACATAGGCGTGCTGATCGATGACCTCGTCACCAAGGGGGTGGACGAACCCTACCGCATGTTTACGAGCAGAGCCGAATACCGCATCCTACTCCGCCAAGACAACGCTGACGAACGACTGACCCCCAAGGGAATGGCACTAGGCTTGGTCTCCAAAGAACGCGAAGCACACTTCGTAGCCAAGAGACAGATGCGGGATCAACTCCTACACCAACTATCGGACCTATCGCTACAACCAACAGCCGAAACCAACGCTTGGCTCGAGCGACACGGAAGCACGCCCCTCAAGCAAGCGACTAAGGTCAAGCAAATACTCACCCGACCCACCATATCCATACAGGCTCTCAGCGAAATTGTACCCAACCTCGTCGAAACATACAGTGAGGAGGTGCAAGAGTCGGCAGAAACGGAGGTAAAATATGCCGGATACATCGAGCGCGAACGCAAGCTGGCAGAGAAGGCTATGCGACTGGAAGACATACAGATACGTGGCAGATTTGACTACTCGTCGCTCCACGCACTATCCACCGAAGCCCGCGAAAAACTACTTCGGACAGACCCGGCCACCATCGGGCAAGCCAGTAGAATACCGGGCATATCCCCCTCAGACATCAATATACTGTTGGTCCTAATGGGGCGGTAATGTTCCACGTGAAACAATGCCATGCTTTTACGCAAGCAAGAGATACGAGACAACCTGAGCCTGATACCGGAGCAACCCGGATGCTACCTATACCGTGACCAAGAGGATAGGGTCATCTACGTAGGCAAGGCCAAAAACCTAAAAAGACGAATATCGTCCTACTTCAACAGAGACCCGGACAGCCGAAAAACAAAAGCACTACTCCGTGCTTTTTGCACCATAGAGTACATGGTCGTCGCCTCCGAACACGATGCCCTGCTCCTGGAGAACAACCTAATCAAGCAACACCAACCACACTACAACATCCTCCTCAAGCAGGGGAATATGTACCCCTTCATCTGCATCAAAAACGAACCATACCCGCGAGTACTGGTCACACACAAGCCGGAGCGAGATGGGAGCACCTACTATGGTCCCTACCCCAACAGAGCCATGGCGTGGACCCTCAGCAAACTTTTTAGGCGGATCTTTAGATTCAGAACCTGCAGCCTCAACCTCAACCCGGAGCGCATCCAAGCCAACAAATACCGAGTCTGCCTAAAGTACCACATCGACCGTTGCCTGGGACCATGTGTGGGGCTACAGAGTAGAGAGGAATACGACCAAAACATCGAGAGAGCACGGCAGATCCTGGAAGGACGTATAGGGGAGGTCGCAAGGACCCTCAAGGAACAAATGCTGGAGGCCAGTGCAGACCTGGACTTTGAAAAAGCAATCGAAATACAGCAAACCCTCGAAGCACTCGAAAACTACCAAGCCAAAAGCACCATCATCAGCAACGTGATCGGAAACGCACTCGTGGCTTCGTACGGGACAGACACAGACTCTTTTTTCGTCAACTACCTGCTCCTGCGTGACGGGAACATCATAGCCGGCCGAACACTCGAGTACAAACGACAAATCGAAGAAGCAGAGGACGAACTCTTTGCGACCGTCCTCCAGGAGCTCATAGCCGACACCCCGATACCGGTGAACGAACTCATCGTCGACACTCCACCCAACTTTGGAGACTTTCCCGGACTAAAGATCACGACACCACAGAGGGGTGACCGACGCAAGGTGCTTGACCTAAGCATCAAAAATGTAGAGCAGTACAAAAAAGATAAGATAAAACAGCAAGAAAAGCTCAACCCCGAACAACGAAACACCCAAATCCTGCGCAACCTCATGCAAGCGGCAGGACTGCCCAAACTACCCTATCACGTGGAGAGCTTTGACAACTCCAACATATCTGGCACCGACCCTGTGGCATCGTGCATCGTATTCAAGGGAGCAAAACCCTCCAAAAAGGACTACCGCCTCTACCGCATCCGCACAGTGGAAGGCCCCGATGACTATGCCTCAATGTACGAAGTGGTCGTGAGACGCTACACCAGACTACTGGAGGAGAAGCAAGATCTGCCGGATCTCATCATCACAGATGGCGGAAAAGGACAGATGAGCACCGTCCGAAAAGCCCTACAAGAAGTGGGCGTGGAAATACCGGTGATGGGGCTTGCAAAGGACCGGACACACAATACCAACCAAGTACTCTATGGTGATCCACCAACCGTGGTGGGAATCATGCAACGCAGCGAGGTCTTTTACCTCCTCGAGCGAATCCAAAAAGAGGTGCACCGCTTCGCAATAAACTACCACCGCAAACTCCGATCCAAGCGAAGTACACAGTCCGCTCTCGACAATATCAACGGCATAGGATCCGTAAACAAACAAAAGCTACTGAAGCACTTCAGAAGCGTTACCCAAATCAAATCGGCCACCCTACAGGAGCTGCAACAAGCAATCGGCAACAAAAAGGGAGCCACGGTATACGAATACTTCAACAACCCTCAAAACAAATGAAAGCAGTCATACAGCGCGTCACCTCTGCCTCGGTCACCGTGGACGGCAAACGCATCTCGGCCATAAAAAATGGACTCATGATCCTCCTCGGTGTACAGAGAGGAGATACTGATGAAGACGAAGCCTACGTGATAAAAAAGATACTCAAGCTCCGAATCTTTGACGACCCGGATGGTGTCATGAACCTAGACATCACCCAAGTAAACGGTGAGATCCTACTCGTCAGCCAATTCACCCTACTCGCCAACACACGCAAAGGCAATCGTCCTAGCTATATCGAAGCGGAAGAGCCAACACTGGCCTCCGCACGCTACGACTCAGTGGCAAAAACGCTGAGCCAAGCCTTGGGCAACCCCGTACAAAAGGGTATCTTTGGAGCAGACATGCAAGTTTGTCTCACCAATAACGGACCGGTAACCATCCTCCTGGACAGTAGAGCAGAGCGATGACACTAGTGGAGCTACAAAAAACTGTGGACGACTGGATCCACAAATATGGTGTGCGTTATTTCTCGCCCCTCACCAACCTGGCTCAGCTGACCGAAGAGGTCGGAGAAGTCGCTCGCATCCTCTCACGCACCTATGGCGAACAATCCGCCAAGGCAACCGATGACCTATCCAAAGAGGCACTCGCAGATGAGCTGGCAGACATCCTATGGGTCGTCACCTGCTTGGCAAACCAAACCGACTGCGACCTCACAGAAGCGATCAAGAAAAACATCGACAAGAAAACCAAACGTGACCACCACAGACATATTGATAATCCAAAGCTAAAGTAATAACAGATATGGAGACAAAAAAACAACCCCAGACAGCAGTAAAGAGTAGATTCGAAGAAGCTTTTGAGAAATTTGCTACCGCTCCGGATCAAGCAACCGTGCAACAGCGCGTCAAAGAAGCCATTGAAAAACACTACAACGAACTCAACAACCGTGACACCGTCAAGCTCATCCACAGCTGCATAGACCTCACATCACTCAGCAGTACCGACCACGAAGACCACATCTTCCGCCTCGTCAATACGGTCAACGAACTCGACGAAAATGACCCCTCTATACCTCCGGTAGCCAGTATCTGCGTCTACCCCAACCACGTCCACACCGTAAAAGAACACCTCGCCGTGGAGGAGGTACACATCACCTCTGTAGCGGGAGGATTCCCGAGCGCACAGACCTTCATGGAGATAAAGGTGGCGGAGATCCAGCTAGCCGTACACGATGGAGCCGATGAGATCGATGTGGTGTTGCCCATTGGAGAATTCTTGAGTGGCAACTACAACGAGGTTGTTGAGCAACTACTAGAACAACACGATGCCTGCCATGGAGCAATCTACAAGGTTATCCTAGAGACTGGCGCCCTAAAGACCACCGAAAACATCCAACGAGCATCCATCCTCGCACTATATAGCGATGCCGACTTCATCAAGACTTCCACCGGCAAAGAATACCCCGGTGCAAATCTGGAGGCAGCGTACGTGATGGCCAATGTCCTCAAGCAATACTACGACCAAGAAGGACAGAAGCGCGGCCTAAAAATATCCGGTGGAGTACGCACCACAGAGGATGCAATCAAGTACCTCTGCATTGTCAAGGAAGTACTCGGCGACGAGTGGCTCGACAATCGCCTATTCCGCTTTGGGGCCACCTCACTGGAGAGTGACGTCCTCAAGTACCTACAGTAACCATAGACTTCAAGGATAGCTCCAAAATTGTTCCACATGGAACACTTTGCCCACCCATCGCACTCCGGACGTCACTCCGATGACACCACGACGGTCAATCTACCTGTGTGCAAAAGCACCCTCGCACGGTGGCTCATTTTAGAGGCTGTAGATGGAAAAGCAACGCTGGCAGAGCTCCTAGATCAAGCCCCCACCCTACCCGACGACCTTAGAGTACTAAGGCTTGGGCTAGAGGGTGGGGGCATTGATTGTAGGGATAGTGGCACAGCCCTGAGGCTCCTTACCGCCTACCACGCCATCCGCGGAGGAGAGCACACCTTCACGGGGAGCGAGAGGCTCTGCCAACGTCCAATATCCGAGCTACTGGATCTACTCACAGTCGCCGGAGCCAAAATCACACCACTCGGAGCTCAGGGGCACCTCCCATTTACACTTCGAAGTGACCGGCCGCTACACTTCCCCGAGACGATAGACGCACACCACTGGCGTAGCAGTCAGTACGTCTCAGCACTTCTTCTCTCAGGTGTTCGGTCGCATATTTTATACCCCGACAGCGGACCGTCATATGCGTATATACTCTTGACTATCAGATGTTTGGATCAATTTGGCTACCAGGTGGCGATAGCGGGGGATCGTATCGACATTGTGGGTCGCACGTCTGTAAAAAGTCCAGTAATGGGCAACATGGACGACCTTCCACGAGATTGGTCATCAGCCGGATACTGGTACGAACTTCTGGCTCTCTGCCCCACTATTCCAAGCCTTGAGGCAAAAAGCCTTTGTCTCGGCTCCCATCATCCCGATGAACGTGTGGTTGATCTATATAAAAAACACTTTGCCATCACGACCACGGCCGGCCCCTCTGCCACCAGACTACACTCCAGCCACACAGAGGCCCTTCACAGCCATGTAGAGATTGATCTGAGCCAATCTCCCGACCTATTTTCGGCCATCGCCTGCACTTGTCTAGGACAGAGACGTACCTTTGCACTAAGTGGACTAGATCTTTTGAGACACAAGGAGTCCGACCGGATCGAGAGTTTCATTGCCAACGCCGGGCGACTAGGCGCATCGGGATTTGCCACAACCACCTCCACTCTCACCTGGGATGGCACACTGCACCCCACCCCCTCAGCAGTCATCGACCCCATGAGCGATCACCGTGTGGCGATGGCATTTGGCATACTTGCCAAGAGCGGTGCACTCGGGGGCCAATACGACATAAAGGCTCCGAATGTGGTCCAAAAGAGCTATCCACAATTTTGGGAAGAACTACACAAGCTCCTCCCCTAAAGCAACAACACCTTCACCAAAATTGTCACCTTCAACCACAGATCAAAAATCAAGCTGGAAGGGGGGGCTTTTGGCAACCGTTCCAAATTGGGTATCTTTGTGTTGATAACCAGAAATACTAACCTCATAACAAACAAAAAATCATGAAGAAGTATGAGTGCCAGCCTTGTGGCTGGATCTATGATCCCGAGGTGGGTGATCCGGACGGCGGTATCGAGCCAGGGACACCATTCGAGGACATTCCTGATGATTGGGTGTGCCCTATCTGCGGAGCATCCAAGGAGGATTTTGAGCCTATAGAGGACTGATTACCGGTCTTTGCAAATAGTGAGAGGGTGCATCGAAACTACTGCTTCGATACACCCTCTCTTGGTTATTTAGCTCTGGCTCGGAGGTGCCGGTCGATCAGAGGTCGATAGCCAGCTTGGAGGAAAAGATCCGCTTGGGGTCACCAAAGAGTGCGACAGCATCCACCATGGCACCCCTATTGGGGAAGAGTTTGCCTCTGAACACCGTCTTTCCGTTGTAGAGGACCGTAATAGGCTTGGTGTAGTCTACATCATCTATGTAGAGTCCTATTTTTCCCGTTACATTTCCGGAGAGTGGCTCGGTTGTCAGGGTATAGGTGTTGTCCTTCTTGATCAGATCTATACTCAGTCTTGCATCCTTGCTGTCGGGGCGTAGTGCTCTCAGGTCCAGGCAGTAGACTCCAGCAGAAAAGGCCTCCATTGCATCCGGCTCATCGGGTACGATACTGTGGTAGACGTAAGTCACATGGTTCGGACGTGCGTTTCGCTTGTGGGTGAGGAGCCAGGGGGTCATTCCGTAGTAGTTGATGTAGTGATCTCGCCCTTTCTGAATGATCACCTCGTGAGGGTAGTTACCGCTGTTTTGGCTCGCCAGCTCATTCAGTCTGTCCTGCCACAGGCGGACGTAGACATTGCGTCCGTACATGGTGTCATCCTCACCCACCTCCATCCTGAAGGGGGTATTGCGGAGTCCTCGGAGGGCATCCGTGGGCTTGGTGGCAGCCGCCAAGCAACCGACGGCGGCGAAGTAGTCGGGCATGAAAGGTCCCACACGTACCGTGCCGTAGCCACCCTCGGATATACCGGTGATGTAAAAGCGGTCCGGGTCTACCAGTCCCGAGAGGACCCCCAGCTGGTAAGCTCTTCTGTAGACAAAGGTGAGGGGCATGTGGTACCACCTACCCTTGCGGTCGTCCGGCATGCGTGGTACAAAGCAGAGGCAGGGGGCATCCTTGTAGTCTGCGGAGAGCCTGAGCGACTGAAACCACTCATCCTCATTCACCTCACTGCCCCAGGGGATCGGGGTGTCAGGGTACTTGCCTCCTCCGTGCAGGTGTATGATCATAGGATATCCACCGGCCGGCTTGGTCCCTTTGGCAAAGGGGGCAAACTTCATCTTGTCACCATTGGGGAGGGTCCACACCGGTTTGTCGATGGGTGTGGCCTCAGATATACCACAGGTGGCGAGACGGGCTTGGTTGGCATCCTTCCATAGGGTCCAGATCTGTTGCTTGGTACGCTCGATCTCTGAGGCCTGTGCGGAGATGGCCTCACGGCTCATCTGCTCAGGTGGCGTCTCGATCGTCATGTGGTCCAGCTGCTTGGTGAAGTAGTCGGTCACTACCGCATCGGTAGCAAATCGATCCTCAGGGATCAGCTGAGGATCGCGCCCTCCACCCTCACCGGTACAACCCATGGTTGCCGGCAGGATGAGGAGTGCGGTCAGTAGTAGTCTAGTCTTGGCTAGCAAGTTCATCAGAAACAGTGAGGTAAATGACTAAAACTCTTTGAAGAACTTTCTGTCCTCTTCGCTCAGCGTAAAGGCCTTGAGGTAAGCGTCCACGCTACCCTTTGGCACGCTGAAGATGAGGCGTGGAGAGCCGTCTTCGTTGCTCCAATCCTTGTAGTCCACAAAAGGCCAGCTCTTCTCCATCACGGGTGGTACCGGGCTCGTGAAAGTGATATCGGTGAGTGATTTGCAGCTGTCAAAAACCCAGCTACCAAAGCTCTTCACCGGCCCTTCAAAGAGGACTCGCTTCAGCTTTTTGTCGTACATGAAAGTACAGTACGGCAGGGTCACGACATTCTTGGGGATGTTGATCTCCTCGAGCGAAGCCATGTTGTAAAAAGCCTGCTTCTCGATCACAATCACTGAGGAGGGGAGCTTTAGGCTCTTGATCTTGCTGGAAAATGTGAACGCACCCTCACCGATATTCTCTAGCTTTTCGCCCGGAAATACGACCTCCTCCAGGCCGGTGTAGGAGAGTTGCCCCTTGCCGATAGTGGCTAGGTTGGCCGGCAGGATGAGCTTCTTGATCACTTTGTTGTCCTTGAAGGCGTTGTCGAATGGATCTATAGCCAGGGTCGAAGTGGTGAGATCCAGCTCCTCCAGTGCAGGCATATCGGACTTGATGTAGTCCAGGTCCGCCTGGCTGATCTCCTTATCCTTGATGGTGAGGTAGCGGACACTCTTGGCCTCCTCCTTGGGGAGCAGTACGGAGAGAGCCTCCTTGCCGGTGACTACCTTCTCACCCTCTCTTGGGGCTAGCTTGTCGTTGGACCCCTTGTCGGAGATGAAGTCGTACTTCAGGCTAAAGTGGCCAAACTTATCTCCCTCCTTGGCATCGAGGATCTGGAGCTTGACATACTTGCCGGCAGCTGTGCGGACGATGTAGACATGATCATCCACGACTAGACTGGGGGGCATCACACGCCCATCCATCTTGACCCAGGAACCCAGGGTCATGAGTGGGTTGATACCCATAGTGGTGGTAGGAGGTGGCATGATGCCAAAAGTGTAGTAGATCTCTGCCAACTTGTCGGTGTACCAGAGGTTGGTGTTTTTGATAAACTCCTCGGCACTCTTGAGGTTGTCAAAGTCGGTTGTATTGGTCCGGTATGCGGCACCCATACCCTTGCCACTCGCACCGCCGTTGGTCCGGCACGATAGGCCGACGATGGCAATGTCCCACTGATTGCTCTCCTGAGCATCGGCATCCGCCAGCTCTACCACCTTATTGGTCTCAAAAGAGAAGTAGGTGCACTTGGTCTTGGGAGTTGGGGTCGAGTGGATGGATACGGTGAAAGGCCCTTTCGGTGCCGGAGGAGTGGGTGTGGATCCATTGTCGTCACAGCCCGTGGTGACCATGAGGATCGTTGACGCTAGGAGCATCATTCCACCTCGAATGATTTGTTTTGTTCCAATCATAGTGTTACTTAGTTTTATTAGTTATAGTTGGAGTAAAATACCCGCAAATTTACATAGGTGCCTATTTTTTCTACATACCTTACAGTAGGGTTTTTTGGGGGCAAATTATACCTAATAGTAGTGGGTATAAATGGGAGACCGAGGAGAAAAAGAGCACGAGCGTTTTGCGACCGCACCAAGAGGTCGCAAAACAAATCGGCCAAAACGACTTTTTCCCCATCAAAAACGCCACTTTTGGAAGTATTGACAATCAACCACTTACACGGATCCTTGAGTTTCACGGATAGAAGCAATCGGTTTCACGGATAGAAGCGATCGCTTAGACGGATAGAAGCAATCACTCAGACGGATAGAAGCAAAAAAAGGTTGGAAGGAGGGGTTTTCTTTTTTATGCGTAATTTTGTTAGGACACACACCTCAAAAACAGCTAGCTACTTCCCTAGATATATATGAGTGCAAAAGTGGCAGAGACACCCATGATGTCTCAGTACAATAGGTTCAAAAAGAAGTACCCCGACGCCATCCTCCTCTTTCGGGTGGGGGACTTTTACGAGACCTTTTCGGAAGACGCCGTGGAGGTCTCCGCACTCACCGGCATCACCCTCACCAAGCGAGGCAATGGCAGTGCCAACGAAGTCCCGTTGGCCGGATTTCCGTACCATGCTCTGGACACCTACCTCCCCAAGCTTGTCTCTCAGGGCAAGCGTGTCGCCATCTGCGACCAGATAGAGGACCCCAAGCTCACCACCAAGCTCGTCAAGCGTGATGTCACCGAGCTCGTGACCCCGGGGCTCACCATGCACGACACTGTCCTAGATGCCAATACCAACAACTTCCTCTCCGCCGTGGTCCTCCAAGGAGGGATAGCCGGAGCAGCCTTTCTCGACCTATCCACGGGGGAGTTTTTGGCAACACAGGGTAGGCTCCCCGAGGTGGAAAAAATGATGGCCAACTTTGACCCCAGCGAGACACTGGTCAAGCGAGGCACAGAGACCTACGTCGCCGACCGGCTGGGAAACAAGCTAAACCTCTACCCACTGGACGACTGGGTCTTCAGCGAAGACTATGGGCGAGAGCGACTCCTCAAGCACTTTGGCGTCAAGCACCTAAAAGGGATGGGCATCGAGGAAGACAAGCTCTCGATCATCGCCTGTGGCGCCATACTCTACTATCTCGAGCTGACCAAGCACGCACGACTCTCGCACATCACCACGATCCGAAAGGTAGAGGAGAGTAGATTCGTACAGCTGGATCGCTTTACCCTCCACAATCTGGAGATCCTACGCCCCATGAGCGAAGAGGGTATCCCACTGGTCCAAGTACTCGACCACACTCACACCCCCATGGGCGGACGACTGCTCAAGCGCTGGCTCGTCTTTCCACTGCTGGAGGTGCAGGAGATCCGGAGGAGGCAGAGTGTCGTCTCCTCGTTCCTAAACGATCGCAACCTACACCAAAAGGTAGGCACCCTACTCGATGGCATAGGTGACCTCGAGCGACTCAGCAGCAAAGTGGCGGTCAATAGGATCAACCCCCGTGAGCTCCTACAGGTAGCCCACAGTCTCCGCTTGGCACGCCCGATCATGGATGCCCTACTCCAAGCAGAGGGGCAAGAGATACGAGAGCTCGCTCTAGGCATCGACCCCATAGACGAGCTGGCTGAGCATATCGAGCACACCATCAACCCCGACGCACCCATACAATCCGGCAAATCCGGCATCATCCGACAAGGTGTCGATGAGCGACTCGATGAACTGCGATCCATAGCCGGAGGAGGCAAAGAGTACCTGGTACACCTGCGACAACGCGAAAGCGAGCGCACCGGCATCCCAAGCCTCAAGGTCGCTTTCAACAACGTATTTGGCTACTACATTGAGGTCCGAAACACCTACAAGGACAAAGTCCCCGAAGACTGGATCCGAAAGCAGACCCTCGTCAGCGCCGAACGATACATCACGGCCGAACTCAAAGAGTACGAGCAAAAGATCCTGGGAGCAGAGGAGCGGATCGGTATCCTAGAGCAAGAACTCTACACACAGCTCATGGAGGAGGTCCTGACCTACATACGGGTCCTCCAAAAAAACGCCACCACCCTGTCCGAGATAGATGTCCTGCGCTCCTTTGCCGAAGTGGCGCAAAACAACCACTACGTCGCCCCAACCATAGACAACAGCCGAGTACTCGAGATCGTGGGAGGACGACACCCCGTGATCGAGCAAACCATGCCACCGGGCGAAGTCTACGTCGCCAACGACCTATACCTCGACACCGACACCCGCCAGATCATCATCATCACCGGACCCAACATGTCCGGAAAGTCCGCACTCCTACGCCAGACAGCACTCATAGCCCTCATGGCCCAAGTAGGATCCTTCGTCCCGGCAGACTCCGCCAGAGTGGGCATCATCGACCGAATATTTACCCGAGTGGGAGCCTCCGACAATATCTCCAGAGGCGAAAGCACCTTCATGGTCGAGATGACCGAGTCCGCCGCCATACTCAACAACCTCACCGGGCGAAGCCTCGTACTCATAGACGAACTGGGGCGTGGCACAAGCACCTACGACGGCATATCGATAGCACGAGCCATAGTGGAGTACCTACACGACCACCCACATGGTCACGCCAAGACCCTTTTTGCAACACACTACCACGAGCTAAACGAGCTGGAAGGAGTCTACCCAAGGGTCAAGAACTACAATGTAGCTGTCAACGAAGCCGATGGCAAGGTCGTCTTTCTCCGAAAACTGGTACCGGGGGGCAGCGAACACAGCTTTGGGATCCATGTCGCCAAGATGGCCGGCATGCCCCAAGCAATAGTGGCACGTGCGACCCAACTACTAGAGCAACTCGAGGAAAGTGCCGCCACCATGAGAGCCGGACTGGGAGCCGAAAACACCACCACAGTCCTCAAGCCCACCGGAATGGGTGCCGCACCGGTACAGCTCAGCTTCTTTCAGCTGGACGACCCCACCCTCGCCGCCGTGCGAGACGAGATCGTAGGGATAGACATCAACAGCCTAACCCCCATCCAAGCCCTCAACAAACTCGACCAAATCCAGAAGCTACTCACCCAAAAATAGCCGACAAGACAAAAGTCACAACTATTTTGGCTACCTTTGCACCAACGATAGAGATCGGCGGTACACCTCCGCAACGGACCAAAGCAGGTCCACAGACTATGGGGATGACCGGTTTTGACAGCATGTAGAGGTAGTTCGTAAGCACGTAGTGCATGGTTAGCTGGCACTATAATCCTAGATAACAAACACTTTCAAATGGCGAAAACAACTACGCTCTCGCAGCGTGATCTCTGATCACGACTAGAACAAACGTTCTTGCGGTTGAGCCCTTTGCTCCCGGCGAGACATCACCCAGATACCGTGAGCCCGAGGTGGTCTGATCCGGTGGTGCTATCTATATCGGGAAGGGTGCCGGAGGCGTCTTTCGTCCGGCACGACACTCAAGAGACTAAGCCTGCAGAGTGGTGGCTTTGGCCTAATCTGCGGGACGAAAACCGAAAGCAAAGCTAAACGTGTAGAAAGCGGGCTAGTTCCGTGTTTGGACGAGGGTTCGAATCCCTCCATCTCCACCAACAAAGACCGCTCGGGGCCTTCACATCGGCCCCGAGCGGTCTCTCTTTTTTAGGACACTCCGGCAGATAATACACGAGTGGCAGTATCGGCACACCTATTTTTGTAGAGGAGAGGATGGCCATTGCCACAGACATTTACCGCTTATTTGTAGAAAATGAGTACCTTTGGAGATAGGTAAAACAAAACAGATCACTACCAGTATCCAAACAACTTTCCGCCCAATGCAAACTGATAAGTACTCCGTAGTCGTAGTGGACCTTGGCACGGACAAGATCAAGGCGGCCCTTGCCGAAAAACTCCCCGACGGCACACTGGACATCCTCGAACGAACCGAAATACCTGCCGAAGGGTGTATCGTACGTGGTGTCGTCTTCAATCAGCGAATAACAGCCGAAAAACTCAGCCTCCTGCTCCAAGAACTGGAGGAGACCACCCATGGCACAGAACGTATCACCAAAGTCTATACCGGGATCGGCGGACAAGGGCTACGTAGCAAGATAGAAGAGCACGACCTGCCCTTTCCGGACGAACGCGAGATCACCGCAGAGGACCTCACAGACCTCAGCCAAAGACTCCTGGAGGACCAAGACTCCCCCTACACCACCCTCGACTCCGTAGACCCACTATACCATGTCAATGGCAACCTCACCGCCAACCCTGTCGGCATCAAGGCCAAGAGCCTACGCGTCCGAAGTCAGAGAATCCTGACCAAGCGACAAATCCCCGACAGTATCCGTGACGTAATCGTGGATAAGCTGGGACTGGAAATAGCCAATATCAATGTGTCACCCATCATTCTGGGCAATACTTTCCTGACCAAGGAGCAAAAAAAGCTGGGTAGTGCCATCATAGACTTTGGGTGTGGGTGCACCACGGTGGCACTCTACAATAACGGCGTACTCGCCGGGCTGCGGACCTTTCCGCTCGGCTCACAAAACATCACACTCGACCTCACTGCACTGCACATAGGAGTGTCGGAGGCAGAGCGCGTCAAGAAAAATGATGGATCCGCAGATGCCTCAAAGGCAAAAGATGAGCAGATCTTGGTCAAAAACGCCGACGAGCGATCCAGCAGGCAGATTCCACTCTACGAGATCAACCAATACGTCGAAGCACGTACTAGAGAGATCGTAGACAATATTGCGGCATTTGTACACGAAGTACTCGGAGAAAACAGCCTGCCGGGTGGGGTCGTCCTCACCGGTGGAGGATCCAAGCTGAAAGAACTACCACAGCTCATTACCAATGTCCTACAGACCAAAGTGGAACTCTCCACCAAGACCAACGACCTAGGCAACACCTACTACATCGCCAACCCGGAGTGGAACCTCGTCTACAGTATGTGTCTGGAGGCAGACACCCCGTGTACAGAGCCGGTAGTGGTACCGCAACCGGAAGAAAAAAGACAAGACAACCCACCACTCAACCCTCCTGTGACAGACTTTCCGGAGGATGACGAACTACCGGAGCAAAAACCACTCATACCCGATGACCTGCTTGGCGAACGTATCAAGAAAGAGCAACAAGATACCAAGCCAAACACTGTAAAGAGACGCAATAAGAAAACCGAAAAAAAGAGTGGACTCGGATTCAAAGGATGGATCGAGGGGTTCCTAAACCCCCTCATGCCACCCGAAGATGATGAAGATAATATGTAAATGTAGCCATGGAAGAACTACTAGATATAGAATCCCGCACCTACACGGACCCAACGATCATCAAGGTAATAGGCGTAGGTGGTGGCGGTGGCAATGCCGTCAACTACATGTACTCGCAGGATGTCAAAAACGTATCCTACCTACTCTGCAATACCGACCGACAACACCTCCAAAAGTGTAGCATACCCGACACCATCGTCATCGGAGAAAAACTCACCGGCGGACTCGGAGCCGGCAATGACCCGGAAATAGCCAAAGCAGCCGCAGAAGAGAGCAAGGAGCAGATCCAAAAAGCACTCAACGATGGCACCCGAATGGTCTTCATCACTGCCGGAATGGGTGGTGGCACCGGCACAGGAGCCGCACCCGTCATCGCTCGTGTAGCCAAGGATATGGGCATCCTCACGGTGGGAATAGTCACCATACCGTTTTTGTTTGAGGGCGAAAGAAAGATCTACCAAGCCATACGCGGTGTGGAGGAGTTGCAGAAAAACGTGGATGCCATACTGGTTGTCCAAAACGAACTACTCTACAAAGTCTACCCCGACCTCACCGTATCCGAGGCCTTCAAGCGTGCCGATGAGACCCTCACCACAAGTGCAAGATCCATCTCCGAGCTCATCACCCTACCGGCTGTGATGAATGTAGACTTTGCCGATGTCCGCACAACCCTCAAGGATGGGGGTGTCAGCATCATTACCCGAGGCTTTTCATCCAAAGCCGAGGGCATACGAGTTGCCATCGATCGCGCACTCAACTCACCTCTCGTCAATACCACAAACTTCGACAAGGCCACTCGTGTCCTCTTCCTCCTCACCTACAAGAGTGGATTTGAGCCCAAGGCTGAGGTGGTCAACGATCTACGCCGTACGACAGACTCGATCAAAGCCGACTTCAACTTCATATGGGGCTACAGCGAGCGCGAAGACGAGTACATGGAGGACGAGCTGGGCATCACTATACTGGCCAGTGGATTTGGACAAGAGGAGCTACACCTCGACGACTACACTGTTGCAGAGAGAGAGGAGAAGATCCGCACCTGGTACCCGGACAGCATGAAAAGCAACAGCACCTACTCCAAGTACGGATCCATCATTTTTACCGAAGAGGAGTTGGACGACGACACCTTCATCGCCCTAGTGAGCGACAAGCCCACGCTCACTCGCCGAGATGAGGATCTGACACGGTACCGAAAAGTCATCAACCCATCGGCTCACAAGGCGTTGCACAACGACTTCCAACCAAAACAGGCAGCCCCCGAAAACAAAATAAGCGACGACGGTCCTCAGACAGTGGACTCGACGTTGATCCGATTTGGGCTCAACTTTGACAACGACAAAAAATAACCAACTCATGGCACTATTTGACCAAATAAATCAAGAGATAAAAACCGCCATGCTGGCACGAAATCACGCCAGACTGGAGGCATTACGTGGCATCAAAAAGGAGTTTTTGGAAGCAAAAACCGCACCGGGACACCAAGGTGATCTCACCGACGAAGAGGGGATGAAAATCATCAGCAAGCTCCTAAAGCAACGCCAAGACAGTGCCGCTATCTATCGCGAAAACAACCGTCCCGACCTAGCCGAAGAAGATGAGGCTGAGGCAGCGGTATATCTCGAGTTTTTGCCCGAGCCGATGAGCGAAGAGGAGCTACACAATCGCATCCAAGAGATTATCCACCAACTCGGGGTCACCGACCTCAAAGGAATGGGACAGGTGATGGGGGTAGCCACAAAAGAGCTGGCCGGCAAGGCAGACGGAAAAGCCATCTCTGCAGCTGTACGATCCATCCTCCAAAGCTAAGACAAACCTTGAAAATAGGCTCTATCGATCTCGGTCCTCATCCAGTCCTACTTGCACCGATGGAGGACGTCACGGATCAGTCCTTCAGGTTGCTTTGCCGAGAGTTTGGTTCGGCACTGGTCTACACCGAGTTTGTCAGTGCCGATGCCATAGTCCGCAGTATCCGCTCCTCCCTCACCAAAATGGTGGTCTCCGACGAAGAGCGTCCTGTGGCCATACAGATCTATGGCAAGGATCCGGACGTCATGGCCGAGGCAGCGCGTATCAGCCAAGAAGCGGGTCCGGATCTCATCGACATCAACTTTGGCTGTCCTGTCAAGCGAGTGGCCACAAAAGGAGCCGGGGCAGGTCTCCTACGCGATATTCCACGCATGCTCGATATCACCAGCGCAGTGGTGGAGGCAGTGCAGCTACCTGTCACGGTCAAGACGCGACTAGGTTGGGATAGCGACAACATCATCATAGAGGACCTTGCCGAACAACTCCAGGATGCCGGTGCGCAGGCACTCACCATACACGGACGCACCCGTAGCCAAATGTACAAAGGGGTGGCCGACTGGGCACCTATCGCACGTGTCAAGAGCAATCCACGCATCCACATACCCATCATAGCCAATGGCGACGTCACCGATGGCGAGAGTGCACTGCGCTGCTACCAAGAGACCAATGCGGACGCCATCATGGTCGGCAGAGGAGCCATCGGCAGACCGTGGGTATTTGAGGAGATGACCGCCACTCTGAGCGGTTCCACTCCCCCTACACATGATCACAAATGGTACATTGACGTACTCAAGCGACTAGTAGATGACAGCATAGCCCGATGCGGTGGCGATCGTGGTATCTGGCCCATCAGGCGTCACTTGGCAGCCTCACCGGTTCTGAAAGGTATCCCCGACTTCAGGCAACAAAGGATTGCCATCCTTCGTGCCGAGACCAGAGAAGAGCTGTTTGGATTGCTGGACCAGGTGCCACCCAGCACCGACTGCAAGTTCTGATCCACAACACTTACCTAGGAGACAAAACAGAGAGAGGAAGTACCTAAAAATACTCCTCTCTCTGTTTTCTTTTTTCAAAAATCACTCCCCCCTACCCTTTTTCCGAAGGTCTCACTTTTTCATACCACCCGGGCATGTTGGTAGAGTGTTAGTAAAGTGTGGAAAACGTGTGGAAAGATTTGGGCTACTTTTCTTGGTTTATTTTCAGATTTTCTTATGACGTAAAAGAATCAACAGCTCCAAGAAAACAGCAAAAAAGTTATGCACAACTTCTCCACCACTCTTTCCACAGATTCATCAACATTGATTCATTCGTACCGGACGGGGAAGTCGGCACTTATCCACAGTTTCCACACGTATTATATCCATCCTATCTTTTAGCCCCCACCCTATAAGTCCACACAAACAGTTCTTAGCACACAAAAAAATAAGAAGAAAGGTGTTGGGCAAAACGGGTGAGGAGGCAAAAAAAAAGGATGCCCCGGTTTTGACGATCTGCTTTGTTACCCTTGCGAGAGCTGCGCCCCAATTACCATCGCCCCACCCTCTACTCAAATAACCAATCATAGGTCTATATGGTTGTCCCAGCCGGGGGGCCAAAAACAGCTTTTTGGGGGTATTGATAATCAGATGATTACAAGTGACTTTGAGTTTCACGGATAGAAGCAAAACTTTTCACGGATAGAAGCAATCGTTTGGACGGATAGAAAAAAGTGGTTGGTTCGTTTTTCTCCCTCATAAAGGGGGGCAACATTTGTTTCCGAATGTAGTCCTGATGGGAAGAGTGTCTTGGGTGGGTACGAAATAATTTGTTACATTTGCACTGCTTGTTAGGAAATACAGATTTTTTATACAGACAACATACTATTGTTGATCTGCGTGCGTGTCCGATTTTTGGGATGGTGTGCAGTGGTGCAATAGACGACCTATTGCAGATCATTGGTCTGCATAGAATCCTAGGTTTTACCTAGGTGACATGATGTTTATTTTGTTATAGCCATCTACTTTTTCATTGCTTTTATAAGTAGAGACTTTGAGAGCTCATAGCATGCTTGCTGTGGGTTCTCTTTTTTTTAAGGTGACTGTTGTACGACGGTATTCGGCCACGTGACCGAATACCGTCCTCGGTTGCGTGGCTATATAGTTTGTCGTGTGGTGAGGCTAGAAGTCAAGTGAGAGTCCGGCCACACCGTCGATGGATAGGTTTTGTGGGTCAAGTTTCTCGTAGGTTCGTCCGAGGGTGGTGAGTTGTTTGGTGACACCCGGCTGTACGAAAAGGCCTACTTTTTTGGTCAGTGCGTACCTCAGTCCCACTCCACCTCGTACGCTCCAGCGCAAGGTCTTTTCGTTTGGATCACGAGACGGGGTACCCTGGGCCACTATTTTGTTGTCCGGCATGCTGTAGTAGGTTTGTCGGGAGGTGTGGAGCATTGCTTCGCCCAGTACGGAGACTGCCAGATGTAGGGACCACCTATTGGTCTTGACAAAGTCGTACCTGAGTGTGAGGGGTATGCCGAGTAGATGGTCGTGGTAGGTAGTTTGGGTGTAGTAGTCTTTGGATCCCTGTTTTAGGTCGGTGCTCTCTTTGGTGTATAGGATTCCGCTCTCGAGGTAGAGAGAGTGGGTGAGTGGATAGGAGGCTAGTAGGCCGGCACGAATGGGTGGGTGTCGGTGTACACTGATGGCTGTGCCTTGTGCTTGGTTGTAGAGTGAGATGAGCTCTTGAGCGTTTTTTTCGTCGTCTTGTGTTGGTTTGTCTGTTGCCTCACTTGGATTGTTGTTGTAATCTATGACGTTGGATGCTGTGGCATACAGTCCACCATAGCCCTTGATGTTGCTGGCACCTCCCGGTATATTGGAGATCAGCAGGGAGGCACTCATGCGGTGGTGTGTGTGTGGAGTGTGGGGGAGTGTGGGGTACTTTTTTTGCTCCTGAGCTTGGCTTGCTTGGCTGTCAGTGGTTAGGGCTTTGGCTATGAGGAGAGGGTGGAGTGGCTGTGTGGTGAGTGGTTTGACTGTGGGTAGTGTAGCCGGTAGTGGGGTGGGTAGTGGTTTTGGCCGAGCTGTGTGGGCAGGTGTATGGTGCGTTTTTGGGAGGTTGTGTGTGTTGTTTTGATGGGGGTCGGAGAGAGGTGATGGGGTGGGCTTATGTTGTTTTTTTACGTTGTTTGGGGTAGGGGTGTTGGTATTGGTGATCTGAGCCAATCTGATGTTGGTGGAGGTTGGTACCGATCCGGTGGGTCGGTAGAGTAGCCAAATAAAGAGGAGTGTCGTCGCCGCCACTGACGCCGGCACCAGCCGCCAAAGGTGTGAGTGGATTTTTTTGGGGTGTGGTGTGTGCTGTACGCCGTCCAGTATGGCGCCCCACATCTCCTCCTCCTCACGGGTGGACTGTGGCGCCGCCTCGTACCGATCGAGCTTTGTTTTTAGCTCATCTATCCAATTATTTGCATTGCTCATGGTCACACTTTGTCTAGATAGTCTTGTATTTTTTTGGCCAGTATTTTTTTTGCTCTGGCATACTGAGAGGCTGATGTCCCCTCTTTTATTCCGAGTTGGTGGGCCACTTGTTTGTGGCTGAGTCCATCAATGGCGTATAGGCAAAAGACGAGACGGTAGCCGGTGGGTAGCTCCTGTATCATCTCCTGTATGGCCTCGGTGGGTACTGAGGCAATATCCGGCTCTGTTTCTGTGGTCTCCTCCGGTAGGTCGTAGGTTTCGTCGAGCAAAAAAAAGTGTCTCCGACTCCTGATATAGCTGAGAGCTTGGTAGGTGGTCACTTGCTTCATCCAGGCACGCAGAGATCCTGCGCCTCGGTACTCAAAGGTGTTGATGCTCCGAAAGATCTTGATGAAGCTATCCTGGAGGATGTCCTTGGTGGCATCCGGGTCCGGTACATACCTATGGCAGACGCCACGTAGAAAGGAGAGATAGGTCTCGTAGAGAGCCTTCATCGCCTCTTGGTCGCCTTGGAGGATACCGCTTAGGAGTGCTTCATCGTCCCGATCCCATTGTCGTCTACTCATCCGTGTGGTATTTTTGGGGTGCGTTTTTGGCAGGGCCGGAGCCCTTTGGAGCCTTTTGGGAGATTTTTTTTGTGGTGAAAAGGTAGCCCCTTTTCGGACAAAGTCCAAAAAGAGGCTACTTCCAATAGGGTGCAGTGAGCGGAGGTAAGGAGAGACGACTGCATACTATAAGTTTGATGCTACCTCCTTTTTCGGCAGAAGCCGGGGAGTGGTACTCACTCTCCCTATTGGATAGCTGTGAAGTGTATAGGCATCGTTGATGGCCTTAGTGTTTGGGTTCTTCCTTCTTTCCACTAATGTAGTCCAGCTCGATGGTCTGGCTACCGGTTTCGGTGCGGAATCGAATCTTGAGTACCTTTTTTTCTCCCTTGGTGCTTGGTAGCTGCTTTAGGCTGAAAGCCACCAAGTTTTTGGCCACCATGCGTCCATTTTTGTCCTCTTTGACGTCGTGCCTCAGCTCAAGGGTGTAGGGATCCTGTGGGTCCACTCCGTAGAGTAGGTTGATGGAGTGCGGTTTTTTGGCATCTCCGTATCGAGCGGCAAAGTTTAGAGTCAGGTATCCATCCTCGACCAGGCAATCGTTTTTTATGAGACCAATGGGGTCGTTGCCGTACTTTAGATCGTTTTTGTCAGTGGATTGGACCATCTCTTTTGTCAGGATGTCTTTGATCCAATTGACGTATACAGCTTTGGTAAAGCCATCGTGTGGAGCTTTTTTGTCCTCTTTGTAGTTTACGACGGCTCTCACTTCTTTGTTTTTGAAAGGATGCGCCTTGATATTGGTGGGCAAAAGGGTGGTTTTTTCATCCAGTTGGAGGTAGACAACCTTTTTGGTGGGTTCGGTCTTGACGGTGACGATACCTATGGAGGTCATCTCGTTTTTGGGTCTGTTTTTGTCAAATAGACAGGAGCTCATCATCAGTGTGACACAGAGAGAAGCCAGTGCGATTTGTTTTGTTTTGATCATCATAATGTTGAAGTGAATAAAAAAAAAATTAGTGATCTGTCTCTACTATGTAAACGCAGGAGGTATGGATTCCTTGCATCAGTTGTCCAAAAATTGTTTTTCTATCGGCACACTTGGTATGCGAGAGAGTGGTTGCTTTTTAGGAAAGAAGTGTGTGAAAAGTCCATAATACGGTATATTTTGGATAACTTTACGCTGTCTGTCGGGAAAGCTCGGCATGGAGACAAGATCAAGCAATAATCAAAACTCAAACAATAGTATGATGAAACCAACACTAGTAGTACTTGCGGCCGGTATGGGCTCGAGGTATGGTGGTCTGAAGCAGATAGATGGCTTGGGCCCAAATGGCGAAACAATCATGGACTACTCGATCTACGATGCTGTGGAGGCGGGTTTTGGGAAGGTGGTCTTTGTGATCCGCAAGGATTTTGAGGACGACTTTCGGAAAACGATTGTCAGCAAGTATGAGAAGCACTTGCCGGTGGAGGTGGTCTTTCAGGACCTAAATACGCTGCCCTCCGGGTACAGTGCTCCGGCGGATCGAACCAAGCCATGGGGTACCAACCATGCTGTGATGATGGCAGAGGAGAAGGTGAGGGAGCCTTTTGCGGTGATCAATGCGGATGACTTTTATGGTCGCGAGAGCTACAAGATCCTTGCTGACTTTCTCCGAGAGGTATGGGACAAGACGAACCAATATGCCATGGTAGGCTACCGTGTCGGCAATACACTGAGTGAAGGTGGCTCTGTGGCGCGCGGTGTGTGCGAAAAAAATGAGGAGGACTACTTGACCGGAGTGGTGGAGCGTACCTCTATCCAGCGCAACAAGGAGGGTGAAATCTGCTTTATCGACGAAGAGGATCGCCAGGTAGTACTGGATGAGATGACTCCTGTGTCGATGAATATGTGGGGCTTTACGCCGGACTATTTTGAGCACAGCAAGGGGGCTTTTGTCGACTTTTTGGATAAGCATATGCATGAGCCCAAGAGTGAATTTTATATCCCCACTGTGGTGAATGACCTGATCCATGCCGGTCGTGCGACATGCAAGGTGCTGGATACCCCGTCTCGGTGGTTTGGGGTGACGTATGCCAGTGACCGTCCCGGTGTGGTGGCAAAGTTTGAGGAGCTGCACCGCAAAGGCCTCTATCCGGATAATCTACTCAACCACTAAGCACTGTCGCCGATCATAGAGCTCATCACCATCACAGGTCCGACGGCTACCGGCAAGACTGCCGTGGCTGCTCATCTGGCGTATCTGCTGGGGAGTAGTGTCCTCAGTGCGGACTCTCGGCAGGTGTACCGAGGAATGGATATCGGTACGGGCAAGGATCTGAGTGAGTACACTGTAGAGGGTAGGGCGATACCCTACTACCTCATCGACATTTGTGAGCCGGGTGAGCGATACAACCTCTATAGGTACCTCTCGGATGTCGATGAGGCACTAGCTCGTCTCCCCAAGGGGGTACCACCGATACTGTGTGGTGGTACGGGCTTGTATGTGGAGTCTCTGGTGCGCGGCTATAGCCTAAGTAATGCTCCGGAGGATCCTGAGCTACGGGAACGCCTGTCCGGCCACTCTCTGGAGGAGCTACAGCGGCTTGCCCAAGGACTGGAAGTGGAGGATCCTCAGAATCCCCGTCGCTTGATCCGTGCAATAGAGGTGGATGCGTACTGTCGGAAGTCGGGCGAAGTGCCCCAGGTACTCCACAGACCACCAATGCAGGGGCCTGTCTTTTGCATAGATGTACCGCGTGAGGTGCGTCGTGCCCGTATCACGTCCCGTCTGCAGAGTCGTCTGAGGGAGGGTATGATAGAGGAGGTGGAGCGACTACTGGAGCAGGTGACTCCGGAGCAGCTCATCTACTATGGTCTGGAGTACAAGTATGTGACCGAGTATGTGCTGGGCAGGCGTACCTATGCCGAGCTGGTGACGGACTTGGAAGTGGCGATCCACCAATTTGCGAAGCGTCAGATGACGTGGTTTAGGGGGATGGAGCGGCGCGGGGTACCAATCACCTACGTGCGTCCGCAGGAGACCCCTGGAGCGACTGCTGAGTATATCTGTTCGTTGTTGCAAAAGTAGGGTCAAAAAGGGTGGGGCAGAGTGCGTATCTTGAGACAAATGAGTAATTTTGCCAAATAGGGTTTGGAGGGTGGCATATAGGAAAGAAACAAACAAGCGAATATGAAGACGGTAAAAGAGATACGCCAGGCGTACTTGGATTTTTTTGAAGCACGAGGACACCACATCATCCCCTCGGCTCCTATGGTGATCAAGGATGATCCTACCCTGATGTTTACGAACGCGGGGATGAACCAATTTAAGGACATCATCCTCGGCAATGCGCCGATCAAGTACTCCAGGATCGCGGATAGCCAGAAGTGTCTCCGTGTGAGTGGTAAGCACAATGACCTAGAGGAGGTCGGCAAGGATACGTACCACCACACTATGTTTGAGATGCTGGGCAACTGGTCTTTTGGGGACTATTTCAAGTCAGAGATCATCCCGTGGGCTTGGGAGCTGCTGACAGAGGTGTATGAGATTCCCAAGGATCGCCTGTATGTCACGATATTCGAGGGTGCGCCGTCGGAGGGTCTGGAGCGTGATGTCGAGGCCGGCAACCACTGGCGCAAGGTACTCTCGGAGGACCGAATCATCGATGGTAACAAGCATGACAACTTTTGGGAAATGGGTGAGACCGGCCCATGTGGCCCCTGCTCGGAGATCCATGTGGATATTCGTCCGGATAGCGAGCGAAAGAAAGTGGATGGCCGGACATTGGTCAATAAGGATCACCCCCAAGTGATAGAGATCTGGAATCTCGTATTTATGCAGTACAATCGCTTGGCAGATGGTAGCTTGCAACCCCTCCCCAATCGTGTGATAGATACCGGTATGGGTCTGGAACGACTCTGTATGGCTCTGCAAGGAAAGACAAGCAACTATGACACGGATGTCTTTCAGCCACTGATCCACAAGGTGGCACAGCTGAGTGGCATGGAGTATGGCAAAGTGGAGGAGGTGGATGTCGCTATGCGTGTGGTGGCTGACCATATCCGTACGATTGCGTTTTCGATCACCGATGGGCAGTTGCCATCCAATGCCAAGGCAGGGTACGTGATCCGACGTATCTTGCGTCGTGCTGTCCGGTATGGCTATACATTCTTGGGTCAGAAAGAACCCTTCATGTACCGCTTGGTACCGACCTTGATCGAGTCTATGGGCGATGCGTATCCCGAGCTACGAGCCCAGGAGGAGATTATCTCCAGGGTCATCAAGCAAGAGGAGGCAACCTTTTTGCGGACACTGGCCACCGGTATACAGATGCTCCATGGCCATATAGCCGAGCTAAAAGCAGAGGGTAAGAGCAGGCTTGATGGTCGTGTGATCTTTGAGCTGTACGACACCTACGGATTTCCGGCCGACCTGACCGAGCTGATCCTCAGCGAACAAGGGCTGGCAGCTGATCTGGAGGGATTCGAGGCGGAGATGCGCCAACAAAAAGAACGCGCCCGCAATGCCGCACACATTGATGCCACAGACTGGGTACAGCTGCAGGAGGGTGAGACATTCTTCGTCGGCTACGATCAGTCCGAGGCAGATACCGCCATCCTGCGCTACCGACAGGTCAAGAAAAACAATAAGGTCGCTTATCAGCTGGTCCTAGAGAATAGCCCATTCTATGCCGAGATGGGTGGTCAGGTGGGCGACACCGGAGTGCTGACCGGACTGGAGGATGGAGAAGAAATCCATGTAGTGGATACCATCCGCGAAAATAACCTACCGATCTGTGTGGTCAACAAGTTGCCGAACGATCCTTCGCAAGCCTTTAGGGCAACGATTGATCTCGACAAACGCCTAGCGACCGAGGCCAATCACTCCTGCACCCACTTGTTGCACTTGGCTCTACGACGGGTATTGGGTGATCATGTGGAGCAAAAAGGCTCATATGTATCGCCTACTGAGCTTCGCTTTGACTTCTCCCACTACTCCAAACTGACACCTGAGGAGATCCGCCGAGTGGAGGAGCTGGTGACGGAGATGATCCGTGCCGACTACCGCCAAGAGGAGTTTAGAGAAGTGCCGATAGCCCAAGCCAAGAAGATGGGAGCCATGGCACTGTTTGGTGAGAAGTATGGAGAGGAAGTGAGGGTCATCAAGTACGGGGATTCGGTCGAGCTCTGTGGTGGCACGCACATACCATCCACCGGAATGATCGGTACTTTCAGGATTATCAGCGAGGGATCTATTGCGGCAGGGATCCGTCGTATACAGGCTGTGACTGCGCGTGGTGCCGAGGAGTATCTGTACAGTCGTGAGGATGAGCTCATGGCGATCAGGAGTCTGCTGACCGGCAACAATACCGAAGCCGCAGTACGCAAGCTGATCGACGAAAACAATGAACTGAAAAAGAGCCTCAAAGAAGCTGAAGATCTCCGCAAGAAACAACTCATAGAGCGACTCAGCACCCAGCCCGAAAACCACCACGGTATCCTACTCTTTGCCCCGACTGAAAACATGACACCGGCTCTGGCCAAGGATATTGCCTTTGCCCTAAAGGCACTGCATCCCGAGGAGGATATGGCCTTCTTGGTCGGATCGGTAGAGGGACCCAAAGCAACGCTCACCCTCCTACTCAGCGACAGCTTGGTCCAAAAAGGGCTCAATGCCGGTAACCTTGTCCGTGAAGCCGCCAAGTACATACAAGGTGGTGGCGGTGGACAACCGGGCTTTGCCACAGCAGGAGGCAAAAATCCGGCCGGGATCCATGATGCCCTGAGCCGGATAAAAGAGTTGATATGACCACTCCTCCGACGGACTATAAGCTACGAAAGACTCGACACGAACTGACTCGTGAGGTAAGCGACTACATTACCTTCATCCAAAAGGAGCAAGGTATCCGGGTATTTGTTGTCGCCGACGAAAATACCCAGTCCCTTCTGCCGGAGTTTCCTGTAGACCTAGTCCTAGGAGCAGGTGAGGAGTACAAGGATCTCCGGAGTGCTCATCGTATTTGGCTTAGTATGGCGAGCCGTGGTATCTGTCGCAACGATCTACTGCTTGCCATTGGTGGCGGGACAGTGACCGATATCTGTGGCTTTGTGGCCGCCAACTACAAGCGTGGTTGTCGCTTGGCCTTCATCCCGACGACACTCCTTGCACTCATCGATGCCTCCGTAGGGGGCAAGTGTGGGGTGGATCTGCCGATGCAATCCTCAGATCAAAATATCAAAAACTTACTTGGTACCTTTTACCCACCTGAGGTGGTTTTTGGGTGTGTTGAGCTGGTGCGGGAGTCACGTCACCTATTCCAGGAGGGATTGGCCGAAGCCATCAAGTGCTATTGTCTTTTTTCCAAAGACCCCACAGCCCTCTTCTCAGGGGATTCCGATCTCTATGAGATGGTACGCCGGTGCATTGAGTACAAGCAGAGCTTGGTGGAGCAAGACCCCTACGATCGGTCGGTGCGTCAGTACCTCAATCTAGGGCACACAGTAGGCCATGCACTGGAGGGGCTGGCATTGGCGGAGGGGCGACCGATCTCCCATGGTCGGGCTGTTGCGGCTGGTCTGGTCATAGAGGGATATTTCTCATACGTATTGGAGGGCTTCCCGCAGGGGCACCTCCTACGTTTGGGAGAGTGGGTACAGAGTTTTATCGCTCCGGTTCACTTTAGTTGCGACGACTACGATCGCCTCTGGGCACATGCGCTTCAGGACAAAAAGAACCTCACCAACCCCAAAGGTCAAGTCACCTGCACGCTACTCAAAGACTTTGGCGCACCCCTGTACGGAGCAGGTGTAGGGCGCAAACTATGGGATGAAGGCTTGGACTTTTACAAGGACTTGATGCGTATATGACCCATCGCCTAGCCACTTTCGTACTCTTCGTACTATGCACCATAGCTTCGGCACTTGGCCAGGAGAGGAGTCTGAGAGCCGGCGACTGGAGCGGTCAGGGATGGGAGGGTGACGTGGGGTTCTTTCGTGAGAGCAACGGACTGCTGAGCTATCGTAACGATGACCAAGCAGGTGTCGCAACCATCTCCAAACCCTACCAAAAAAGTCCATCCGGCCTCCTATACTGGGAGATGCAGACCCGGTTTGATGCCCTGCCCACCACTGTCAACACCTTTGTTTGGACCCTCTTTTTCCAAAAGCACCTCGGTACCCTCTACGCCTACTCCCTAGAGCCCGCCATACGAGGATCCGGCCTCTTACTCACTCGCTACACCACAGATGCGGAGCGGAGGACTTTTACCGACCGGACCATCCTGGCCACCCTACCCTTGGACGACCGACTAACCACCTGGGGTGCTCTCACGATACAAGCACTCTACACCGCACACGACGGCCTCAGGGTCTCTGCCATCCAGCCGAATGGCACCACATTCACCGCCGATCCGATCACCACTATAGCAGATGAGGAGATCATGACCATCATGACCCTCCGTACACGCTTCTCTGCCAAAAAGAAGCTCAAGTACAGCTGGATCCTACCGAGAGTGGAGACCACTCTCGGCAAGGAGACACCCGAGCTCACCTATACCGACCTAAAGATCTATGACGAAGGGCGTATCTGCCTGCGTCTCGACCGAGTGGTACGAGTGGATCAGGCAGTGGCCACGGTCAGTGGTACAGCTGCATCCATCACCCTGGGCCAATCCTCCGATGAGATCATCCTCACTCTTCCTTTTGCCTTTGCCCAAGGGATGCGGTACGCTGTACGGGTCGAAAATCTACTTGATCTCCACGGCACACCGCACACCATCACGCTAGATTTTGAGGCCGAGTCCGACGACCCACAGGAGCAAAACCGACCCCAGGCCCCCGGTATCTTCATCACCGAGATCATGGCCGATCCACCCACCACTGGGCCACTGGCCGGCACAGCCTACATCGAGCTATACAATGCCACCCCCGAGACCATCTCCCTCGGTGCCCTACGCCTGCAGTACAAGCGACGTACTTACCGACTTCCGGCCGTGGCACTTGCCCCATACAGCTACGCACTCCTCTATCCTATGGGGTCGGCGATATTTGCCCAAGGCGTGCAGGTCCCGATGCCCGACTTTCCGGCCCTCGCCGGAGCAAGGTTCGACCTCAGCCTCGAGGCCCTCTCCGATGGTTGTATACTCGACCATGTCCACTTCTCCTCCGCACTCTACGGAGTGGGACTACCCGTCGGTGGTGCCTCGGTAGAGCGAGTGAGCATGCGTCCGGCAGAGTGGAGACGATCCGACGCGCCACAAGGCGGTACCCCAGGCTCTCCATCGACCATGAGAGCCCACAAGCCGATCCAAAAACAATCTGTCATCATCAACGAACTGATGCTCTCCCCCAAGCCGACAGGCGAAAAATACATTGAGCTCTACAACAACTCCGATACCGAGCTCAATCTCAGCGATCTCTACCTCACCTACCGAAATACCCCCACAGCCGCTCCCAAGAGTTGGCTCCTCGTCACCCAGCCCACTCCACTCGCACCGGGTGCCTATGTCGTCCTCTGTCCCTACCCCGATGCACTACCCCGCATACACGAGCAGACCGACCCCAAAACCTATATCGAGCGAATCGACTTCCCATCACTCAGCCCCACCTACACCGAGCTGACACTTGTCAGCCACAGAGGTGGGGTTGTCGTTGACGAAGCCATCTACCGCCGTCAGTGGCTGGGAGCCACCTCGGGAGAGCGCAGCCACCACTCGCTGGAGCGACTAGCACCCGACACCGATGGGCGGCAACAAAAATCCTGGTCACGATCCGCACAAGGCGGTACTCCCGGGGTACGCAACCACCCAATGGATACCGATGACAGCACGGCCGCCGACTGGCCCGAGAGCCAAGCACTCACCCCCGGCCGCCTCCTACACTATGCGACCAAGTACTCCGATCTCCTCACCATAGATCTCTACCACACCACAGGGATTCCGATCCTCACAGTACGCCAAAAACAAGCCACAGAGCTCCTCCACCACCTTATGGCCAATACTGCGCCACTCCCCACACTGCTGTACATTATCCGAGTCACCATAGCCCCTCCGCGAGAAGGGCTGGCACCCATCGCCTACACCGACAAGTGGATGCATGTCTCGGCATCTGAGTAGACTGTCGGTGGGGAAAAGCCAACCGACGTTTCTTCCCCAAAAAACACTAGATATATGGTAGATTTGTTGCACCCAACGACACTTATCGACTGTTTATGAAGCATTACCTATCCCTTCTTTTTGCCTTGCTCCCTCTCTTGGTCTCTTGCCGAGAGGAGGTCAGAGCCTATGATGATCTCCTGACCCCACTCTACACTCCGGAGTATGCTTCGGGCTTTGAGCTATATGGGTTGGATGGCTACTCCGGCACCATTATTCGGTCCAAAAATCCTTGGCAGGGTGCCACGGATGAGGTGAGAGATGTCTTTGTACAACGCGGAGACGAGGAGCCTCCCCGTGGTTTTGAGGGGTGTGTCGTCCCTGCAGATCCTCAGCGTGTCGTGGTACTGAGCTCTAGCTACATAGGTATGCTGGATCGCTTGGGGCTGGCGGATCGTGTGGTGGGGGTCAGTGGACTGTCCTACGTGACCAATCCCTACATCAGCGATCCTGCGCATGGGGTGCGAGACATTGGCACTGTGCCGGATTATGAGCTACTGCTGAGCCTCAAGCCGGATGTGGTGCTACTCTATGGTCTGGAGAGTGCCAATACAGTAGTCACGGACAAGCTCGATGAGCTGGGTATCCCGTACATCTACTTTGGCGAGTACCTGGAGGAGCATCCTCTGGGTAAGTGTGAGTGGATCGTTGTCGTCGGGGAGTTGATGGATCGTCGGGCCGCCGCCGTGGCCTACCAAGAGGAGGTCTGTCACAGGTATCAGGCTGTAAAAGACCTGGCTAGTCGAGCAGACCACCGTCCCTCTGTGATGCTCAACCTCCCCTACAATGATGTCTGGCAGTTGCCACCGATGGCTTCGTTTCAGACAACGCTCCTCACCGATGCCGGGAGTAGCCCCTTCTACGGGCGTGAGGAGCGTGGAGTGATGTTGCGGATAGGTATGGAGACAGCACTGGAGTATCTGCAGGAGGCAGACTACTGGTTGCATCTTGGTATGGTGACCCGCTACGAGGAGTTGCCGGCGAACCTGCGCGAGCACGCCTCCAATATCAAGTCGATACGTGAGGACCACCTCTACAACAACAATCGTATCTCCAATGCAGCCGGTGGCAATGCCTACTTCGAGACCGGCCCTGTGGAGCCGGATGTGATTCTCTCCGACCTGGTCTCGATCTTTCATCCGGGCCTTGTCGAGCACAAGCCGGTATACTACCGGCAGATTGCGGTAAAGTAGCTTTTTGTCCCCCCTCTCTCTCTTTTGATCCCGTGGCTGTTTTGGACCCAAAGTCTCGTCTTCGCCTTTTATTCCCTCTCTTGGCACTAGCACTTGTCCTGCTGACCCTTGTCGACTTGATGGTCGGTGATCGCCTGTGCACCCCGTGGGAGCTTGCGCACGCACTCTGTACGGATGGCGACCCCACACTCCGGCATATCCTGCTCTCCGTCCGGGGGACACGGACGGTGGTGGCGGTGCTGATAGGGATTGCCCTTCCGCTCTGTGGGCTGATGATGCAGACGGTCTTTCAAAATCCCCTGGCAGATCCCTACATACTGGGAGTAAGCAGTGGTACTGGGCTGGGAGTGGCCCTTTTTGTTCTCGGGGTGCCGTTGCTGGGGTTGCCTATCAGCAGCCTAGGGGTACTGGGGTCGGGCTTTTTGGGTGCACTGGCTGTGGTGCTACTGATCTTGACTCTCAGCCGGCGGATTGGCAATATATTTGGGGTGCTGATCATTGGGGTGATGCTCAGCTATGTGGTCTCCTCTGTGATCCAAATCCTCCAATACTACTCCTCGGCAGAGCAGTTGCGACTTTTTACCCTCTGGAGCCTGGGCTCGCTCGGTGGGGTGACTCGCACTCAGCTCTCTGTGATGTTGCCGATCCTACTCCTCGGTGTCGGCACCACGATTGCCTCCATCAAGTCGCTCAACCTCCTACTCCTCGGGGACTACTATGCCGAGAGTATGGGGCTCAATATCCGTCGCAGCCGACTCCTCATCCTAGGCAGTACCGCTCTGATGACCGGTGCGGTCACCGCCTTTTGTGGTCCGATAGGCTTCATCGGACTGGCCGTCCCTCACGTGGCACGCTACCTCGTGCGGAGTGCGGATCATCGGGTACTGCTACCGGCGACAGCACTCCTCGGCAGCTGCGCCATGCTCCTGTGCAATACGCTGGCAAAGCTCTTCTTGATCCCGATCAACTCTGTCACGGCACTCCTAGGGGTGCCGATCATACTCGGAGTGATACTCAAGCAGCTCAACTACCGCTGACCCACCACCCCTCTCTCCCTCCTTCCAAAAAGACACCATGCAGCTCCACCTCGATCAGATCACAGTCGGCTACCCGGGGCATCCGCTTGTCCCCACCGCCTCAGCGAACCTCTCCTCCGGCTCACTCACCGCACTCCTTGGGCGCAATGCGGCCGGCAAGAGTACCCTGCTCCGCCATATCTCCGGGGCACTCCCATTGCTTGGTGGATGCATCACACTGGATGGGCAAGATACCGCAGAGCTCTCGCCTCATGAGCGTGCATTGCTGATCAGTGTGGTCAATACCAAAAGGGTACGAGACCCCCTCATGACGGCCACTGACCTGGTCGCACTCGGACGATCCCCCTATACCGACTGGATGGGAACGCTAAAGGAGAACGATCGAGAAAAAGTGGACGAAGCACTGCGACTCACCGGCATGTCCGGACACGAGAGACACACCCTGGCGACCATGAGTGATGGAGAGCTGCAGAGAGTGATGATCGCACGAGCCTTGGCCCAAGATACACCGGTGATTTTGCTGGACGAGCCTACCGCCTTTTTGGACCTCCCCAATCGCTACGAGATTGCTCTCCTGCTACGTGAGATAGCACACCGACAGCAGAGGCTCATTATCTTCAGCACCCATGAGCTGGACATTGCCTTTCAGCTCTGCGACTTGATCCTACTCTTGTCGCCCCCTGAGCTTTACCACCTACCCACCCCCGATATGGCCGAGTCCGGCCTGGTGGATCGGCTCTTTGAGGGCCCCAATGTGCGCTTTGACAGCCGGACCGCCCGCCTCTACTTCAAGTAGGCAAAAAAGGACTGCTCCCCGGCCATCTCGGTACGGACAAATAGGAAAAACCCGATGAGCGGGGGCGAAAAGTACTCCCCATGTAGATCCAAACTTTTTCCTCCGGTCGAAAAAGTCCAAATCACACTGTGATTTATTCAGATCACTATGTGATTTATTCAAATCACTAAGTGGTTTCTTCAAATCACACAGTGATTTTATCTTTTTCTCCGACACACGTACCTTTTTCTCCGACACGGTCGTTTTTTTCAAGGGGAAAAAAACTATCTTTGTAGATGCCGAGCTTGCGGTGTGTCCCGTATCAGCGACTCTATGAGTGTCCACCTTGTACGGTGTGCACAGTGGTGACCAACATTATGATAGCTATGAATCCGGTAATCGAGATCAATGATCTACACAAGACCTACCCCGGAGTGCAGTCTCTGCATGTCCTCAAGGGGGTTTCACTGCGCATAGACAATGGGGAGATGGTGGCTCTGATGGGGGCCAGTGGATCGGGCAAGAGTACGCTCCTCAATATCCTCGGGATACTCGACACGTATGATGCAGGCTCCTATCACCTGAGTGGCAAGCTGATTCGGGATTTGGACGAAAACAGTGCGGCCGAGATGCGGGGACGGCATATTGGTTTTGTGTTTCAGTCGTTTAATCTCATCAGCTTCAAGAACGCCCTAGAAAATGTGGCTCTGCCACTCTACTACCGAGGGGTCTCCCACAAAGTGCGCAACAAGCTGGCAGAGGAGTATCTGGACAAAGTGGGGCTTCTGGACTGGAAGGAGCACCTCCCGAATGAGTTGTCGGGCGGACAAAAGCAGAGAGTCTCCCTGGCAAGAGCACTGATCACCAAGCCGACCATACTCCTTGCCGATGAGCCCACCGGAGCCCTGGACAGCACGACCACCATAGAGGTGATGAATCTGCTGAGGCAGGTGAATGAGGAGGAGGGTGTGACCATGCTCATCGTCACGCACGAGCCGGCGGTGGCTGAGTGCTGCGAGCGCACGATACACATCAAGGACGGACTGATCGTCCGATAAGGAGGAGGATGAGGATGAGAGTGCCTTTTTTTCAAGAGCTGATCAACTCCCTACACAACAACGTCCTCCGGACCCTCCTCACCGGCTCGACGATAGCCTGGGGCATTACTCTGCTCATCGTGCTCTTGGGCGTGGGCGACGGGATCGAGAAGGGTATCACCCACACGGCCTACTCGACAGGGCTGGGGGATGTGCAGATGTCTCTCTATCTCAACAACGCCAATCGCCCCTACGGCGGGTACCAGGATGGGCGGGATCTGTACCTCTCGTCCCGACAGGTGCGGCAGCTGCAGTCCGCTCAGGCGGCTCGCTACAGAGCGATAGAGCCCTGTTTTCAGAAAATAGGCAACATGGTCAGCACCGCCTATGGAGAGTCGGGGATGATGATCGGGACCATCACGGCGCGTGAGCAGATGTTCAACCAAGAGAGGTTGCTTGCGGGGCGACTCTTTACGCCTCGGGAGCATGAGCAGGCAGAGCGAGTGTGCCTTTTGCCGGACTATGAGGTGTCGCGACTGTTTGTGTCGGGGCAGGACCCGATAGGGCAGAGTGTGATCGTGTGGGGGGTGTCGTTTCGGGTCGTGGGGACACTGGAGTATAGCAACCCCTACATGGGGATGATGAAGATTCCGTACAACACGTTTGTCGCCCTTTTCCCCAACGATGTCCTGAAGTACAAGATGCTGAACCTCTACCCTGTCACGAGGGATCAGGAGCTGCTGGCCCAGTGTGAGGAGGAGCTCAAAGCGGATGTGCGCCGTATGCTGACCGTGGATCCACAGGACGACCTGTCGGTGACTGTCAGGAGTACGTCAAGTGCGGAGAATGCGATGGCAAAGGCTTTTGTCGGCCTCAAGATCCTACTCTGGGTGATGGGTGTGGGGAGCTTGTCGATAGGCACGATAGGAGTGACCAATATCATGAGTGTCACGGTCGAGGAGCGTCGTCGCGAGATCGGCATCCGCAAGGCAATAGGCGCTCGCCCGAGGGATATCCTCACGCTGGTCCTTGGCGAGAGCCTGCTCTTGTCACTCTTTTTCGGAGTGATCGGCATAGGGGTTGGCTACCTGTCGGTGGATATCATCGGTGACATGGTCGCTCGGCACGGCTGGGCCTCACGACCGATAATGATGGGACTGGACAGCACGACGCAGATCACGATCTTTCGGGATCCGCAGGTCAGCCCCGGGATGGCTCTTGGGGCTCTGTGCGTACTGGTCATCGCCGGATTGTGGGCCGGCTATGGACCGGCCAAGAAGGCGGTCAGGATACCTGCAGTGGTGGCTATGAGGGACAAGTAAGCAGGCAACATGATGATGAAGCGGTTTTTGAATCACGAAGTACGTCAGGAGATCTGGTACACGATCCGCGCCAATAAGCGTCGCACACTGATGACAAGCCTGGGGGTCTTTGCGGGGATGTTTTTCTTCACCTTCCTGACCGGCATTGGGCAGGGGATCGAAAACTCCATCAGAGCCAATCTGGAGACCAGTTCGTCCGAGATGCAGATGATTTTTGGCTCTCGCACCACAATGCCCTACCAAGGCTACAAAGCCAATCGGCAGATCACGACCACCTATGGCGACTTTCTCGCCCTAAAGAAGCAAGCGACCCTTATCGACAAAATAGAGGGGACAGCCGGATTTGGAGGCAGAGTGGACTCAAACACGACACGCGTAATAGCCAATGGTAAGAGCCAAGAAGAAAACGTCCAAGGGGTGTCCGCCGGCTACATACCCAATATCCTCCAAGCCATCGTGGTAGCCGGCCGATACATGCATCCCGACGAGATCGACAGAGGCGAAAACATCTGCGTCATCGGGACAAACACCAGTGTGAAGTTCTTTGACACCTACGAGGAGGCAGTGGGGCAGTACATGATCATATCCGGTATCGCTTTTAGGATCGTTGGAGTGATGACACCCTACTCCGATGCCGCAAATATCGGATTCAACCTCAAGTACGTCACCTTGGTACCCCTTGTCTTTGCAGTCAACAACTCCCCCAACGCCGCCTGCCAGTTCCCATTTGTCCGCAAGCCCGGTGTGACTCCGGATGCCGCCGCCGATCAGATGATCACCCTCCTCTCCGCCCGCCACCATGTGCATCCGGAGGACAAAAAGGCCTTTGTGACGGTGAGTATGCAGATGATCACTCGTATCTTTGAGATGGTGGTCAACGTCATCAATGTCCTAGTCTGGGTAGTCGCACTGGGCACGCTCTTCTCTGGAGTAATCTCTGTGTCCAATATCCTCCTCGTCACAGTCAGAGAGCGACAGCGCGAGATCGGAGTGCGGCGCGCCATCGGTGCCAAGCCGTCGGATATCCGCTGGCAATTCATGCTCGAGTCCATCCTCATCATCCTCCTTGCCGGATCAGCGGGAATGCTTGTGGCGCTGACCCTGAACCTCGGGATCGGGGCCCTGGCTGATGCGACACAGCTGGGAAACTTCATCCAAGCCCCATACCCGTCGCCACTCATGATGGTGCTCTCGGTCATCATCATGCTGCTATCCGGACTGCTGGCCGGACTGCTACCGGTACACCAAGCACTAAAAATCAAGGCAATAGACGCCATAAGAGACGAATAATAATCCCCAAAATATCCCCCCAAAAGCTATGGCAAAGAATAGCAAAAGCAAAGTAATCTCCATCCTCCTCCGATGCCTCGTCGGCTTAGTGGCCATCGGCATACTCGGGCTGGTCCTCTCCAAGTCCAAGAAAAAAGAAAACGAGTACGAGCTACTGAGCCCCACACCGGGTGACAGCATCATTCACAGCACCATCCTGACCGGCAATATCCAGCCTCGAGACGAAGTGCTTGTCAAGCCACAGATGAGCGGTATCGTGGCTGAGCTGCTGCACCTACCGGGCGATATGGTCCGCGAGGGGGATCTGATAGCACGCATACGTATGATCCCGGACGTAGCCTCCGTCCAAAACGTAGCCTCACGAGTCGAGAGTGCGCGAGTGGCGCTCCGCACAGCATACGATGTCTACCGCCGCGACAGCCTGCTGATGGCCCAAAACATCCTCTCCGCAGAGCGCTACGAGCAGAGCAAAGGAGCCTACGACCGTGCGGTCATCGACCTCGTCACAGCACAGGAGCAACTACAGCTGGCCAGCAAAGGATCCAGCAACCGCACCGCCAACCAAAACAACACCCTCGTCCGCGCCACAGTGAGTGGGGTCATCCTGGATCAACCCGTGAAAGTCGGATCCAGTGTCATCCAGGCCAACAACTTCAACGAAGGCACCACCATCGTGAGCATTGCCGACCTAAACGACCTCCTTTTTGTCGGTAATGTCAACGAAAGCGATGTCAACAAAGTACAGGTAGGAGCTCAAGTCCGCCTCAAGGTAGGCGCCATCACCGGCCGGACCTATCCCGCAATCGTAGAGTACGTCTCTCCCAAAGGCAAAGAGACCACCGGCACCATACTATTTGAGGTCAAGGCGGCCCTACAAGCCGGTGACCTCAGCGACCTCAAAGCCGGATTTTCGTGCAACGCCGAAGTGGAGCTAGACCGTCGCACAGACGTCCTGACCATCCCCGAGAGTGCCATCTCCTACGAGGGCGACCAAGCCTACGTCTACCTCTCCAATGGAGGCAACACCGACAGTAGCTTCACCAAGCATGCCATCCAAGTCGGCCTCTCCGATGGACTAAAAATCGAAGTCCTATCCGGACTGAGTGGCACAGAAAAGCTCCGTGGAAACCTACTCAGCATCAAAAAATAAGCCGACCATGAGACCAGCCACCCACACCCTACTCCTCCTAGCGCTCCTCCTTGTACCGGCATCCCTATCGGCCCAGGAGCTCAAGCCCACCATGACCCTCGTGGAGTGCGTCGACTATGCACAGGCACACAGCCCACTGCTCCTATCACTCGACCCCAAAATCGAGAGCATGCGACTAAACGAAGCTCTCGCCACGCAAGCCTTTTTGCCCAACCTCAACGCCGGACTTGGACAAAATGCTTCCTTCGGCAGATCGCAGGGCAAGGATGGCGTCTTCCGTGACCTCTCCAACACCAACACCTCCCTATCCATCTCGGCACAGCTGGACCTCATACAAGGCGGTGCCAGGTGGTGGAGCCTGAAAAAAGCCAAAGAGACCCTCAAGACCACAGACTACCTCATCGCCGACACCAAGGACAACATCGCACTCAAGACCACCCAAGACTACATCACCCTACTCCTCGCAAGGCAGATGGTCACAGTGGCAAAAGAAAACCTCACCCTCTCCGAACAACAGCTCCACGAGACAGAGCGGCAGGTCACCGCAGGCAAGCTACCCGTCTCCAACCGTATTCAGGTACAGAGCCAAGTCGGACAAGCACGACTCACACTAGCCGAGGCCGAGGCCGATGCCGAGCGAGCCATGCGCCTACTCCTTCTGGGAATGGGCGTCACCGATCGTGCCACCACCCTCACCACACCACAGTACGCCATCGACCAAGTAGCCACCCACAACGACCAACTCTCCACCTGCCGGCGAGACCCACTATGGGTACGACCCGATACACGACTAGCCGAGCTCAACGCCAACCTAGCCGACTACGACATCAAGCGTGCCAAAGCAGCCTACTGGCCAGCACTCTCGCTCAACGCCGGATACTCCAACGGCTACTACTACAACTTTGGCACCCACCTCCTCACAAGCACCAACATCCCCTTTGCCGACCAACTCCGCCAAAATGGACGAACCTACGTCGGACTCTCACTCACCATCCCCATCTACAACAGAGGACAGCTCCAAGGACAGGTACGACAAGCCAAGCTCCTACAAATGAACCTCCGGACACAGTACATCCAAAAATCCTACCAAGACGAGCAAAACATACTCCTAGCCGAGTCCGACCTCCAAAAAGCACAAGGGCAGTGTACCCTATCGGCCGAAAACCTCAACCTCACACGCCAAGCACTCAATATCGCAGACCTGGAGTACCGAGCCGGCAAGATCACAACCTACGAGTGGGAGCAGGCCAAAAACAAACACATACAGGCACAAATACAGTACGCCACGTCCGTCTACACGAGGTTGCTCAGGAGCATCACCCTCCGATACTTCTATACCGGCCGACTAGACTTCTCCGAGGTATTAGCCGACTAATCCTCATACCACACCCTTTTTCCCCATCATTCGCACCAAGCAGAGAAGGGGGGCTTTTTTTTGAGAAGCAAATGGGAAAAAAACGACCGTGTCGGAGAAAAAGGTACGTGTGTCGGAGAAAAAGATAAAATCACTGTGTGATTTGAAGAAACCACTTAGTGATTTGAATAAATCACATAGTGATCTGAATAAATCACAGTGTGATTTGGACTTTTTCGACCGGAGAAAAAAGTTTGGATCTACATGGGGAGGACTTTTCGCCCCCGCTCGTTGAGTTTTTGGAGTTGGTGTGTTGCGGTGAAAGTGGGTAGGCTCAATTTACAAAGGGTGAGCTTTCGGACGAAAGCTCACCCTTTGTCTTTTTGCCCGCCACAGTCGGGGAAATATCGCTCCTCAAGTCTTTTGGGGGGATCGAGCGCTCCTCTTTAGCGCACGGAGAAGAAGAGCTTGTAGGTCATCATCGGTGTCAGGCCCTGTGTGTACATTGTCGAGTAGTCGCCCTTGCCGGGATCAAATAGGATGGACATGACGTTTTTGCGGTTGGTCACGTTTTGTAGGTCCAGTGCCCACTCTTGGGTGATGCGCCGGCTTATCCGGCGAGTGCCTATCTTTAGGTCCGCACGGAGGTAGGACTTGGCTTGGTGGGCATTGACTTGGGTCGTGTCGAGTCCCGGTACCTCTCGCCCCTCCTTGTCGGTGGTTATTCGTATGGGCGTGTAGCGGGTCCCTCCGGCACATGACGCTTTGAGGTCTGCAAAGAGAGCCCAGTGACGGGGTAGCTCCCACTCATACCCACCGGTGAGGTTGATCAGGTAGCGGCCATCGAAGAGGGTGCTCCACCACTCTTTTCGGAATCCGGTGGTATAGGTGGATCTGTAGAGTGATGTGTTGAGGAGGAGGTAGTAGTTGTCACCGAAAAACTTCTCCACCGTGAGCTCCACACCATAGTTTCGACCCCGTCCTTTGTTGACCAGGTTGCTCTGGCGCTCTAGGTAGTTTTGTCCGGCACCTCCGAGCTCCAGGAGTGTCCATATAGAGTTTGGGTCATTGACTACCGGCACTCGGTACAGCTCCTGATAGTAGCCCTCTATCTTGGCATGCCAGTCGGGTGCAAAAGCCCAGTCGTAGTAGAGATCCATCTGGGCACTGCGGGTGAAGTCGACCTTTTGGTTGCGGTATTCGATACCTTTGGGGCTGTAGTGGCGTATGAAGTAAAAGGAGTGCGGGAGTATCTGGCTGTAGAGCCCGGCTGCAAGTCCTATGGTGTGCGAGCGATCCGGCCGGTATTGTAGGCCCATACGGGGCTCGACGGTGTAGCGATGATTGATCGAGAGATACATACCATGCACTCCCATGGTGGCGGTCCAGTGGTCTCCTATATGCCGGCGATACTGTCCGTAGGTGCGCACCATGCCATAGTGCGGGCGCTCCTCGGTAAGCGTCTTCACTCCGCGAGCAAACTTGCTGTCGGCCACTTGCTCCAAGTAGTGTGCGCCAAAGAGGTCGCCTTTGATCCCCGCCACCACCAATCCCTCACGAGTGGGGTGCCACGTGAGCTCCGAGCGTAAGGTCCACCTATTTTCCAGTGCGGCCTCCGCCCATAGGAGGTGCCACGTATCTGAGGGGTCTCTCCGGAGGCTCATGGTGTCCACCGGCATGCCGGTATCCGAGCGTACAAAGGAGAGCTGTGTGCGGAGAGCTGTGCGAGGCGAAAACTGCACCTCGTGTGTCAGCCCGGCTACGTAGGCTGTCGAATTGATCGCTATGCGCTGTGCGAAGGAGAGCTTGTCGTAGTCGCTCCCCTCTCCCAGCTCATTGGTCGCAAAGTGTATGTGACTCTTGCTGAACAGACCGACGAAGGAGAGGGTCTGCCCATGGCCCAAGTCAAAGTGAAGTTTCGTCGTGAAGTCCTGATAGCGCGGGACGAAGGGCATCCTGACCCCCATGGCGTGCATGATATCAGGGATGGAGTAGCGATAGGAGGCTAGGTAGGAGGATTGACTGCCCTTGCGCAGGTAGCCCTCGGCCCCGAGCTCCAGGCCCCCAAAGCCTGACTGTAACCAAAACTCTTGTCGCTCCGGATTGCCACGGCGTAGCTCTAAGTCAAAGATTCCCGAGAGGGCATTGCCATAGGTCGCCGGCCAAGCGCTCAGGTGAAAGTCCGAGTTGGTCAGCAGATTGGTATTCAGATAGCTCACCTGCCCACCGGTCATGCCGACGCCGGTATTGAAGTGGTTGGGGTTGCTGATCTCGATCCCATCCAGCAGCCACTGCACTCCGGTAGGCGAGTTGCCGCGAATGATGATGTCGTTGCGAGAGTCGTTGACGGGCATGATGCCGGCAAAGCTACGGACCATGCGAGCCGGATCACCCAGCGAGCCGGCAAAGCGGTACGCCTCCTCGACGCTGAAGCTACGTGCTCCGGCCAGGCTAAGCCGATTGGTGGGGACACTCTTGTCGTATGGGGCTGTGACGACTACCTCTCCGAGCTTGGTCTCTGTGGGTGTCAGGACTATCCGGAGGACACTCTGCTTGCCGGCTACGACGAGTAGCTCCACATCCTGCGACTCATATCCTACGCAACTGACCAATAGGGCGTTGCGGCCAACAGGCAGCCGGAGCGAAAACTTTTGGTCCACACCGGTAACCGTGCCTATGGGTGGGTTGCTCCCACGCCGCACGACCGTGGCTCCGATGATTGTGTCGCCGGGTAGTGCGGAGACGATCTCTCCACGCACCTCTTGGGTGAATGGTGCTTGAGCCCTCAGCTGAGTCGATGAGGCAAGAATAGGAGTGAGCAGTAAGAAGAGTCTAATGAAGTGTCGCATAGTACCTTGAGTACGTTGTTGAATAGCGTAGACAAAGGTACAAACACATGAGTGCCCCAACAATATTTTAGACTTGTTTTTTCCGTCCCTCTGACCTCCAAGTCTGATCCGAATAAAGGCTACTACTATTTGGCGGTGGCGGTGGTCACTTTGCCACAGCTCCGCAGTGCCTCAAGGATCAGCTCCACAGAGGCCGGGATACCGTATCGGTCGGAGGCTATGACGAGGTCGTAGTTGAGCGCATCGGACCAGTTGCGCCCGGTATAGTGCTTGCTGTAGTAGGCGCGTTCACGGTTTCGTTGATCGATCAGGGCAGACGCTTCGCCCTCGGGTATACCGTACCTGTGGATCGCTCGCTCTCGCCTAAAGTCGGCTTCGGCATGCACAAAGACACTAAACAACCCCGGATAGCCCTTGAGGATATAGTCGGCGGCACGTCCCACGATCACACAGGGTCCTTTTTGGACCAGGTCGCGGATTACCTGTGTCTGGACCATGAAGAGAATGTCCTCGGGCGGATCCTCCTCGTTGACGTAGGCGTAGTTTTCACGGTAGAGCTTATCAAAAAGGCTCGTCCGCAGTCTCTGCTCGTTTTCGGCCACGTATTCTTTGGTAAAGCCCGACTTTTCCGCTGTCAGGTCGATCAGCTCACTATCGTAGAGAGGCAGGCCCAGTACTTCGGCGAGTCGCTGCCCGATCTCATGGCCTCCGCTGCCGTACTCACGGGCAATGGTGAGGACAAAGTTGCCGGAAGCCACCGCCGAGTCGTCCGCAGTGGACACGACGGCCATCTGCTCCTCCTCTGAGGCGAGTGCTCGGTCGACAAAGGCGGTGTTGCGCTGGATCCATGCGATGATGTTGCCCACGAGCAGTGCGGAGAGCAGGGTGCCCTCGCGGACAGCCTGGATGCCCCCGACGAAGATGAGCGAAAGGAGTACGGCTGTGGCGGTGAGTGCGGAGTCGAATCCGGTCTTGGTCTTGCCAAAAGCGAGGCGGAAAGTGCGGGAGATGGCTAGCGTAAGCCCCTCAGCCGGCATGCAGGTCACGCCGGAGCGAACGGTCAGGAAGACCCCGACGGCCATCACAGCACAGCTCAGCAGTGCCAGTAGCAATTGTCCCAGGTAGTGGACGGGCAGTAGTCCCGAGAGGAGCCAGAGGTTTAGGTCCGTGAAGAGACCATAGAAGACTCCGGCCGGTACTTGCAGTAGGTGACGTCTCCCAAACTCCTCTCGCAGGACTGCCCATTGCGCCAGGACAAAGAGGGTATTCATCAGGATCGTAAAGGTCCCCACGGTCAGAGCCGGTACGGCCAGGCTCAGCACATACGGAACAGACGACACCGGTGTCGTACCCAGCGACGACCGGATCGATAGGGCCACGCCCAACCCCATGATGTAGGCCCCCAGCACAAACATCAGCAGCCGGAGGGGCATCTTGTTTTGACGGATTGTATTCATAAAAAGGTTTGATGCTTCAGCCAGCATCCGAAATGTTGGTCCGAGAGAAACCCAGTATAGTCATAATAAATGAAAGAATCCACCTTGCACACACCCGACTACGGTCCGTCTCGGGCAGTGGTCCCGGGCTATCGGAGGTCTGTCTTTTTGGAGAAGTGGTCGAGGAGGCTATTGAGCTCCTTTTCATCGCCTTTTGGTGCGATGAAAAGGACATCGTCGGTGTCCAGCACCACATAGTTGTCGAGCCCGATGACGACCACTTGCTTGTCGGGGTTGGTGGTCTTGATGAGTGTGTCTGTGGATCGATCGTCGAAGATCATGCGGGGTCGTCCGGCCGGTACGGGGTCGTGTCGTTTGTGGGCTGTGTGCTTTTCGAGGTCGTGCAGGCTGGTCCAGGTCCCGACATCGCACCAGTCAAAGTCGGCCTGCATGGTGTAGACGTTTTGGGCTTTTTCCATGACACCGTAGTCGATCGAGATGGCCGGGCAGGCCTCAAATGCTCGGTTGACCAACTCGGTCTCTCCGGCTTGGAAAAACTGGTCGATCTCCGCAAAATGTATGGCCACCTCGGGTAGGTACTTCTCTATGGCATCGATGATGTCTCCGGCTTTCCAGACGAATATCCCGGAGTTCCAGAGGTATCGTCCGGAGGTCAGCATCTCCTTGGCTTGCTGCTCCTCGGGCTTTTCCTTGAAGGCTTTGATGGGACCCACACCGCCTTGCCGGATCATTTCGTCGGACATTTCGATGTATCCATAGGCGGTAGCGGGGTAGGTGGGTCGTATCCCTATGGTGAGGAGGACGCTGTTTTGGTGTACGTAGTGGATGGCCTGGTTGAGGGTTTTGTGAAAGGCCTCCTCATTGCCTATATAGTGATCGGACGGGCAGATGACCATGATGGCATCCGGATCTCTGTCGGCGATCCTGTATGCGGCATAGGCGATGGGTGGGGCTGTGTTTCGCCTCAGTGGCTCGGTGAGTACCTGTGAGGGCTGGATGGCCGGCAACTGCTGGAGTACCTCCGGCTCGTAGCGCTCACCGGTCATGACCATGAAGTGGTCAAAAGGTATGAGTGCCTCAAATCGGTCTGCTGTCTCTTGGAGCATGGATTTGCCGTTGCCCAGGATGTCCAAAAACTGCTTGGGCTTGTCTTCGCGGCTCAGGGGCCAGAATCGGGTGCCGGCACCTCCGGCCATGATCACGCAGTAGGCTATCTGGTTGGGGATCATACTCAGGGATTATTTTTGGGGTCAGTGAAAGTCCTTGTAGAGCAAAGCGCTGTCTCGGGGTATGGCGGTCTGCATCCACTGTGTGGGGACAAATTGCCACCGGCTGACTGTGTGCGGGGTGTAGGGATCGTTTTTGCTCAAATACTCGCTGAGGTAGTATCGGATATCATACTCAGATACTGCCACTCGCCTGGAGTCGATAGAGTCTGTGGGGATGCCGGCGCCTTGTGTCAGTAGTCCGCCGCCACCGTTCCCTCGATAGGAGTTGAGTACCACCAGGTAGGTTTGGTCGTCTGAGAAGGCGGATCCATCTGCCATCGAGGAGATGACCACCCGTTGGCCTCTGGGTTTGGAGAGGTCGACGGAGTAGATGATCCCCGCAGCTGTGTCAAAGTTGAAGCTGGGTCCCGCCAGAGGCAGATAGAGGCCGCCACGCTTCTTTTCGTTGATTTTCAGCATCGGGTCGTCGGGTCCGGACATGGTGTGGTAGAGGCGGTCGTAGCTCTCCTCGAGGTGACCACGTAGCTCTTTGCCGGACAGTCGCATGAGGTAGGCTCGATTTTCGTACTTGTATAGGCGAAAGAGGTCACCCACGACTAGGTCGCCCTTGGGAATGCATGTGTTTTCGGCGAGAGGTGCGGTGATAGAGACTTGGGCCTGAGGAAAGAGTCCGAGCTGTACTTCGTGTATGAGGTCGACGAAAGGTGTGGGGCGGAAAAAGGCACCACGGCTCTCCATGGTCTCCGTGACGTGCCCCACTCGCTTTGAGACATAGTCCAGGACGCGGTTTCGATGCGGGGTGAAGTTTTGGACAAAAAGTGACTGTGGTGCGATGGTGTCCATGGAGACGATGCGTGGACGGATGGCTTTTTCACCGTTTTTGCCAAAAACAACGGTGGCGTGTGCCACGGCATCAGCGTTTGGTCCGGGGTTGAGTAGATAGGTGGTGTGGTTGTCATCGTGCACGATGGAGTCCACGTAGGTGCGGTGGTCGTGTCCACATAGGACGAGGTCCAGCTCGGGTATCTCTCGGGCCAGTGCGTAGCCTACATTCTCGGGGTCATAGGGTAGGGCTGGGTCTTTGGGTCCTGCTCCGCTGTGGATGAGTGCTATGATCAGGTCGGGGTGAGCCTCTAGGATCTCCGGCAGATAGCGCTTGGCTGTCTTCACCTGATCGTCAAAGCGGATGCCACTCCAGAGGACTTCCGGCAACTGATGGACGAGTTCCGGTGTGATGAGACCGAGTATGGCCACCTTTTTGTCGCCCTTGGTGACCAGTGTGTAGGGCTTGAAGTAGGACACCATGCTCAGGGTGTCGTCGGGGTTTTGGGTCCGGATGGCGTTGGCGGCAAGGAAGGGAAAGTTGGCCTCCCGTACGAGTCGGTCGTAGACCGAGTGCCCGGTCTCTATATCGTGGTTGCCGACAGTGAAGGCATCGTACTGCATGTAGTCGAGGATCTGCATGGCGACATGCGGAGCCAAGGTGTCTATGTAGTTGTAGAAATAGGCTGCCGGCTGACCTTGCAGGAGGTCACCAGCATCCACCAGTACCACGGGTTCGCCTTGGAGTCTGTAGTGTGCCACGTAGCTCTGTACGCGTGCCAGACTGCCGGTGGAGGGGCAGTCGTTGAGCAGGTCTTGGGAGAAGTAATTGCCATGCACGTCGGTTGTCTGGATGATCTCCAGTACAGTGGTGCTTGTTTTTTCTTGGCAACCTATGAGGAGTAGGAGGAGAGCCGCTGAGGCTATGAGGTGTCGTTTCATCGGATGCAGTGCAGTTCGGAGGTGATGCGATCGGCGCCTAGGACACGATCCAGGACAAAGACGACATAGCGGATGTCGCAGATGATGCTACGCTGGTAGTCGGGTAGGTAGTTGATATCGCCACCGACCCCCTCCCAGTTGCGGTCAAAGTTGAGCCCCACCAAGTACCCCTCGCCATTGATCACCGGGCTGCCGGAGTTGCCACCGGTAGTGTGGGTCGTGGCACAAAAGTTGACCGGCATCTTGCCATCCTCGCGGGCCAATCGGCCAAAGTCCCGGGACCGAAATAGGTCTACGATATTGGGTTGTAGCCCAAACTCATAGTCACCCGGTACGACCTTCTCGAGTACGCCATCAGTGGTGGTCATCGGGCCGTAGTAGACATTGTCTCGTGGCGAATACCCCTTTACGGTTCCAAATGTGTACCTCAGGGTGAGGTTGGCATCCGGCCATAGGTTTTCGTCCCCCTTCATACGCATGATGCCCTGGACGTATAGGTGCCTTGCTGCGGCGAGAGTGCGGTACAGAGGGCGCATGGCCTCCTGGGCATCGCTGTTGGCGTTGTGCACGGCCTCTGCCAGCATGACGGCCGGGTCTTGTAGGTACTGCTCGTAGGTGTAGGATTGTAGAGCGGACTTGAGGTGTTGGGGATCTCGGTAGATCGTGGTGGAGTAGACGAGGTCTGCATATCGGTCGGTGTCGTCTATTAGATCAAAGATCCCTGTGCGCTTGTCCTTTTCCTTGAAGGCTTTGAGGAGTGCCTTGGTTACCTTTTTGTCCACTTCGGCGCTGTAGTCGTTGTCAAAGTGGTGTCGGTACTTATTCTCTATCCAGCTATTGAGCAGTGTCTCGTCAGCCTGTAGTTTGGCCAGCTCTTCTTGGTCTTTTATCCGTGGCAGTCGTATGAGTTCGCTACCTTGTATGAGCCCTTCGTTGAGCAGCTTGTAGGTGTATCGGTAGGGTCGTATCTCCTGTATGGTGGCCTCTATCTTGTCCATTGCTGCGATGTAGACCGGTAGCTTGTTTTTCAGGGCCCACTGTCGGAGCTGCTGCATTTCGGCCTGTTTTCGTCCGGCAAAGTCGAGCTTGTCGATGGCCCAGTTGGACCCTATCGCCCGTTTGTGTCCGTTGGCTGAGTAGGCATACTTGGCGGCGTAGCGGATGTTGGTCTGCTCGTCACGCATCATCTCCTCGAGCATCACCTTTTGGCGGATATCCCTCATCTCTATCCGCACATCGTTGTCCACGTCGTGAAATAGGCGTACCTCCGGAGCGGTAAAGAAGTGGTTGGTCGTACCCGGGTGCCCCATGATCATGACGAAGTCATCTGGTTTTACGCCACGGAGGTCTATCTTGAGGTAGTTTTTGGGCTTGAGTGGTACGTTCTCTGGAGCATACTCTGCGGGAGAGCCATCGGGTGCGGTGTAGATCCTGAAGATCGAAAAATCCCCGGTGTGTCGTGGCCAGGTCCAGTTGTCCGTGTCGGCTCCAAACTTGCCTATGCCGGATGGTGGTGCGGCCACCAGTCGGACATCACGATACTCGCGTCGCACGTAGAGGTAGTACTTGTTGCCTTCAAAAAAAGGCTTCAGATCCAGTCGGAGTCCCGCTGTCGTCTCACCTCTGTGCTCGCTATACCAGCGATCGGCGATGCGCCGGAGGTACTGCTGAGAGAGGATCACCATGAGGTCCTCTTCACCGTCTTTGGCTGTGTAGTCCTGTACGTAGTCCGTGAGGTCAATGATCTCTTCGGTAAAGGTGACTTTCAGTCCGGGGTTGGGCAGCTCATCTGCCAATCCCGGGGCATAAAACCCATCCCGTAGGTAGTTGTGCTCGATCGTGCTGTGCATCTGTATTTGGTCATAGCCACAGTGGTGGTTGGTGAGCACGAGTCCGTTGGGCGAGACCACTTCTCCGGTGCATCCGCTCCCAAAGAGTACCACGGCATCCATCAGCATAGGGTCACCGGTGGTGTTGTATAGCTGTTCGGCTCGGAGCTTTAGCCCCATCTTTTGCATCTTGTCATAGTTTTGTTTTCGGACAAGTGGGAGCAGCCACATTCCCTCGTCGGCACGTGCCATGGGGACGAGTAGGATCGAGACGATCAGTAGCGTCAGGGCTCTATGGGCTTTGGTCAGTAGGTTGTTATTCATGGTTGGTGTTCCAGGTCGTGTAGGGGTGCTGGGCGAGGTTGTTATTCAGGTACTTGGGGTCATTGGAGATCTCCCTGCCTATCCACTCCGGTAGGTTGACGGGGGTGTCGAGTGAGGGAAGCTCCACCTCAGCGAGGATGAGCCCCTCATTTTCTTCTTCAAAAAAGTCGACCTCCCACAGCATGCCATCCAGGTGGATGTTGTGCCGTTGCTTGCGGATGATGTGGTAGGGGCTGAGTGCGAGTAGCTCCAGTGCATCCTCCACAGGGATACTGTACTCGTACTCATCGCGTACAGCCGGTTGGTCCGACGACGCATGCTTGATGGTGATAAAGGCCTGGTCCTGATCCACCACCCTCACTCGTATGCTCAGTCCTTTGCTATTGAGCAGATAGCCTTGGCGGAAGTGATGGATACTGTCGGAGTCCGGCAGAGGTACTCCCTCTTTTAGTAAAAATCGTCTCTCTATCTCTATACCCATGTCTCTTTTTATCTCACTTATCTCACGGTTACTTGTGTCGCTCCGAATCCATACTCCTGAAACGAAGCATCCCTCACCTCACAGCGTGGGTACTCACGTCCAAGCAGTGCCAGTACCTGCTGACGCAGCACCCCATTTCCCTTGCCGTGGATGAAGACAATCTGCATCCCCTTGTCCTTTGGCTTGCTGTAGTGTCGCATCGTCTTGCGCACCTCCTCCAGCTGGTAGTCCAGTAGCTCCAGGTGTGTCATCCCGGCGGTGGTGTCGAGGAGTTGGTCGATATGGAGATCCACCACCAGGGGGCTTGCCTTTTGGAGTCGAGCACCCTCACGGCGACGCTTATCCGGCCGGGGCTCCGGTGCCATTTTTTCCATCATGGCTTCGGCAAGTTTTGTGGGGTCCACCTTTCGGGCCGCGACGGGGCGATCGTCCTGCACTATGGGGTAGACAAGAGCGGCGTCGTCAAAAAAGTCGTTGGGTACAAAGGCGTTTTTCTTGAAAAACTTCATCCCCTCCACCTTTACCTCAGCCACCACGGGCTCTTTGCGTGCAAAGGGGCAATCCGCCATGAAGGGGATCACCACCAGGGAGGTGCGGGCACGGTCGTCCAGCTCACGAGGTGTAAAGGTCTCCAGCAACTCGATGCTGTCGAACCCCACCACTCCCATATACCTCACCTGCCGTCGGTCATCACGCCCCGTGGCATAGTACACGTAGAGGTCGTAGGAGGAGTTGTTGACCAAGTAGGCCTCATACAGCCCTTCACCCAGAGGCTTCCCCTCCTCCGGCAAGTAGCAGAGGTAGGCATTGATCCTGGTTCGATCCTTGGGTCGCACACGATCGGAGCGTGGCTCGGAGAGGATGGGCGATGGCTGACGCTCGGTGCGCTCGGGGGCACTCTTGCCGGTGGTACTCTGCACCTTGGGCACTATCGTACTCCCCTCGGTCACGACCACCACCTCGTGTGCAAAAAAGGGTAGCTCAAAGCCCGACTCATCCCGAACCAGCACTTTGCCATCACTGGATACTTCGGTCACCACTCCACCACCCACACTGTTCAGAAAGCGAACCAAGTCGCCTTTGCGTACATCACTCATATACTATACTGTCTTCTACATGTTGGGCGTGTTGCGCCAAGCACCACTCTTCCGCATTCACCGAAGTCCTGCTCCGAATCCGGTCCGGAGCAGATCGCTTGGGCGCAACAGTCTCGTAATAGTGATACAAATATACCAAACAATTATCGACCAATCGTTTCCCCACTTGCCCCCCTACGAGACTGTCGAGAGGAGCCTCTGCCGGTGCGACTCCTCCGAGGGGTGTCGGAGGGGCTTTGGGGGTATGGACAAACCGAGGAACGTTTTTCCCTCTATCCGTCTGAGTGATGGCTTCTATCCGTGAAAAGTTTCGCTTCTATCCGTGAAAACTTTTGCTTCTATTCGTGAAACTCGAGGTGCTGTGTAAGTATTTGATTGTCAGTGCCCCTACCGGAAAGTCGCCTTTTTCCCCGAAAATCACCCTCCTTTTCCCTCCTCCGCCCCTCAAAAAAAAGGGGGCGGTGGTCGTCTCTCCCGAGGGGTGTCGTTTGGGGGGCAGAGTGTGCGATACATTGGCCCGAATGGGGCGTCCGGACAAGGGTGTTTTTTCCTAAGGTCGGAGAAAATTGGTACCTTGCGACCGGATCTGTGGGGTCGTCCTTGGCTCGACCAAAGCCGACTCCCCGGATTTGGATGTTGCACTAAGAAAAAAAAAGATGTACACGACCTATCCCCTTCATCTTCTTCCTGTGAAAAAAATGGCCCTTCAGGGCGACACGACCTGTCTCATGGAGCGGGACAGTGGTACCGGAGAGTGGCGCCACATCCTCTGGGATGAGGTCGGCACTCAGGTGCAGTGTACAGCAGAGGCCTTGGTGACTTTTGGCATAGGTGTGCAGGAGCCGGTGGGTGTTTTTTCGGAAAACATGAAGGAGTTTTTGTACACCGACCTGGCTTGCCAGAGTGTGCGTGCCTTTGGCGTGCCTCTCTACTCGACACTCTCGACCGGCCAGGTGGAGTATATCGTGCGGGACTCTGGGATGCGCCTCCTCTTTGTGGGCAGTCAGCGACAGTACGACAGTGCATACCCTGTGACGAGGACGCTGGACCTGACTCTGGTGTCGTACGATCCGTCTGTGGTTTTTGCGACGGATGATGACCGCAGTATGTACTTTGGGGCGTTTTTGCAAAAGGGAGCCTTGGTCTCTCATCAGGAGGAGGTGGAGCGTCGTCGTGCCGAACACGAGGATGAGGATATAGCGTTTGTCCTCTATACCAGTGGTACCAGTGGACAAAGCAAGGGGGTGATCCTGACCCACCGCAATGTGGTGACCTCTGTGGCGCACCATGTCAATATGCGGGGAATGAAAGCGGGCAATATCAGCATGAACTTTTTGCCGATGACCCATATCTTTGAGAAGCTCTGGTGCTTGGTCTGCTTGGAGGCGGGGGCGATCATTGCGATCAATACCGATCCACACAAGATCACCACGACCCTGCCGGAGGTGCGTCCGCACTACATGTGCAATGTGCCACGTTTTTGGGAAAAGGTGTACCTCGGTGTGCGGGACAAGATGGAGCATATGCCCCCCTCGCTCAACCGTATTAGCCGAGACTGCCTGAAAGTCTGCCACAAGTACCAGATGGAGTATATCGCCAAGGGCAAAAAACCACCCCTGTGGCTCAAGGTCAAGTACGGTATCTACGAAAAGACGCTCCTCCGACTGGTCAAGAAGACTGTCGGGATCGACCGTGGGGTGATCTTTCCGGTGTCGGGCGCGGCACTGAGTAGAGAGGTGCACGGATTTTTGCTCTCGTTTGGGATCCCGATCGCCTACGGCTATGGTGCGACAGAGACTGCGGCCACGGTGTCGTACTGCATGCCTGATGAGACGAAGTTTGGGAGCGTCGGTCGACCACTGGAGCACCTGGAGGTGCGTATCGACCAAGCGGCCGGCGGAGAGCTGCAACTGCGAGGTGCCTCAATCACTCGGGGGTACTACAACAAGCCCGAGGAGGATGCCAAAGCCTTTACGCCGGATGGGTTCTTTAGGACCGGTGACCTTGTGACGCAGGACGAGGATGGCTATCTGTACTTCAAGGAGCGATCCAAGGATCTCTACAAGACTGCCAATGGCAAGTATATAGCCCCACAGATGCTGGAGGGGCTGATGACGAGCGACCCCACGATCGAGCAGGCACTGGTGGTGGCGGACAAGCGCAACTTTGTGAGTGCACTGATCTACCCCAACTGGAGCAACCTCATCCGACAGATGCGTGAGGAGTGCGGGGATCAAGCGTTGTCCGATGACCCGGTGATCCTACGCGAGGAACCGTCGGTGGTGGCCTTTTTGCAAAAGAGGCTCGACCTCATCCTGAAGGATGTGGCAGAGTACGAGCGAGTGAAGAAGTTTTATATCCTGCCGGAGCCATTTTCTATCGAGAACGGTCTGCTGACCAATAGTATGAAAGCCAAGCGGTCGGCCATCCTGAGTAGGTACGAGGCGGAGATCGATGCGATCTATGGCTACTCTCTACACTGAAAGGTGACAAAAGCAGGTGAATGCGATAAGATATGATGCGAAATAAGACTTGGAGCTACCTCACTTTTTGCCTACTCCTCCCTTTGGTGGCGATGGTGCTAGGTGGCTGTATGCCCTCACACCGTGTGGAGTACCTGAAGTCCAAGCAGATCTATCTGCTCCTCGATGACCACAGAGATGATATCGGGCACTACATTGTGTACGAGCTGGAGCACATGCCCAAGCATGACCAACTCCGAATAGAGCTGGAGGCACTGCGGAAGCAATCGGGTGCGGTGTCGGTCAAGAGCCTGGGCGACTTTGACGACCGGTACGAGTCGGGCTACGTCTATTTGTTGCTGGTCCGGAAGGTGACAAGCCAAGGCAAGAAGTCGGTGACCTATACCTATGTCAAAACTGAGCTAAAGCAATAGTCTGTGAACGAAGCCGAATCCTATACCGCAGAGAACGGACTGCCTATCCGGTCCTCCTTGGCCCAAAAGGCGTCGCGCCTCTTTGTGGGCGATACGACGACGTGGGTCATCCTGCTGGGGCTAATGATCGGCAGCACGGTGGTGGTCTTTTCGGCCATCAGCCAGGAGGCCTTTGCCGCAGAGATGTACGGCAAGGCGTTTTATGGCGAGTTTTTGAAGCACCTGATCCTGATCATTGCCTCTTTCGTGCTGGTGAGCATGATGGCGCGTGTGCCGACTCGCTATTACCGCTGGCTGTCGTATCCTATGCTGGGACTGGCTATCCTGATGCTGATCTGGACCCTTGTGGGGGGGACGGAGCTGAACGAAGGTAAACGGTGGGTGCAGATTGGAGGCTTTTCGCTACAACCATCGGAGTATGCCAAGGTCGCTATCGTGAACTATGTGGCGGCACGGCTGAGGGAGGGCAACGGTGCCTATGCCTCGCTCAGGACCTTCTTGAAGATATGGTTGCCGGTGGGCGTAGTGGTGGGGTTGATTATCTTTGAGAACATCTCCACGGCGGCTTTTATCATAGCTATTGTCTACATGATGTGCTTCATCGGCGGTGCCAACTCCAAGTGGATGGCCTATCTCGTCGGTATCGCACTGGTACTGCTTTTGGCCTTTGTGGGGGCGAGGACGCTCATGCCGTCCAAGACGGAGATAGGACGATCGGCCACGGGCCAAAATCGTATCGCACGATTTATAGACAAGGCTTTTAGCCCCATCGACGAAAATACCTACGACGATATCATGGGGATGGACTACCAGGTCGTCTCGGCACAAAAAGCCATCGCCAACAGTGGAGTGACGGGAGTCGGTGCCGGTCAGAGCGAGCTGCGTCAGTTTTTGCCGGCGGCCTTTTCGGACTACATCTATAATGTGGTGGTGGAGGAGTATGGCTTGCCGGGCTCGCTGTTTTTGATCTTCATGTACATCATGTTTTTTTGGCGGTGCGGTCAGTTGGCGCGACAGACCAGGAGTATGTACAAGACGGTGCTACTGATGGGGGTGGGGCTGCTGATCACGAGCCAAGCGGTGATGAATATGATGGTGGCCGCCAACATGCTGCCGGTGACGGGGCAGACTCTGCCCTTCATCAGCAAAGGGGGAAGTAGCTACCTGTTCATGTCCATGCTCTTTGGGATGGCGCTGAGCGTGAGCCGAGAGATCAAGGAGGCAACCCTCCGACGGGATGCGGAGGCAAGTGGTATAGAGGGGATGCCAGAGGTTGAGCTGGAGCATATCCCCGAGATGGATGACCCCGAGTCATCCTACGACGAACTATAAGGAAACGATATGAAACGTGTCATCATCAGCGGAGGCGGTACAGGCGGACACATCTTTCCCGCCTTGTCGATAGCCGGAGAGATCCAGCGACGCTATCCGGAGTGTGAAATCCTCTTTGTGGGGGCCGAGGGACGCATGGAGGCCGAGCGTGTGCCGGCCGCCGGCTACCCCATACGACTATTGCCCGTGCAGGGATTGCAGAGAGGAGGGGGAGTGTTGAGCAAGATTCGCACCCTCAGGCATCTCCTCCGGAGTGTGGAGATTGCCAGGGATTACTTGGCGGACTTTAGGCCCGAGGTCGTAGTGGGTGTGGGAGGCTATGCCAGTGCTCCGACCCTGATCGCCGCCTCACGATCCGGCATCCCGATATTGGTGCAGGAGCAAAACTCCTATGCCGGCAAGACCAATCGTCTCGTGGGACGTCGTGCCGCAACCGTATGCGTCGCCTATCCCGATATGGAGCGGTATTTCAAAAAGGCCAAAAAGATCGTTCTCACCGGCAATCCTGTGCGTGCCGCGCTCACCACCACTGTACGCCACGACCTAGATGCCTATACTGCACTGGGGCTGGATCCCGACAAGAAGACGATCCTGATCCTCGGAGGCAGCCTGGGAGCTCGCTCCATCAACGAGAGTGTCATCCACGGCTTGAATCAACTGGCCGAGGATACCGGAGTGCAGATCATCTGGCAGTGTGGAAAAGCCTACTACGAGGAAGCTCGGCAAATCTCGCTCCCGGACAATATCCGGCTCTATGACTTTGTGAGCCGAATGGATCTCGCCTACTCTACAGCGGATCTCGTGGTCTCTCGTGCCGGCGCAGGATCCATATCCGAGCTGACTCTCCTCGGGATGCCCACCATACTGGTACCGTCGCCCAATGTGGCGGAGGACCATCAGACCAAAAACGCACAAGCACTTGCCTCACGAGGTGCTGCGCTGATCATCAAGGACAGTGACGCTCGTGAGCAACTGATACCCACAGCTCTCGCACTCGTCCGGGACGACGAACGACTGACTGTGATGGCCCAAAAGGCACACGAGATGGCGTTGCCCGACTCCGCCGCACGCATTGTGGACGAACTAGAGCTACTGGTACCATGAGTGACAGCAAGGCTATCTTTTTTGTCGGGATAGGGGGTATCGGGATGAGTGCCCTCGCTCGCTACTTTCTCTACTATGGCTACACGGTAGGGGGATATGACCGTACCCGTACCTCCAATACCATTGATCTTGAGGAAAAAGGGGCTCATATCCTCTACAGCGATGATCCGGAGTTGTTGCCCTCGGCCTTTCGGGCTCCGGCCGACTTTCGGGTCGTCTACACCCCGGCGATACACGAGGACAACCGGATCCGTAGCTACTTCTCGGCAGAGGGCTACACACAGGTCAAGCGGGCAGAGATTTTGGGTGAGATTACGCGCCGACACCGGGCACTCTGTGTGGCCGGTACGCACGGCAAGACCACCACATCCACGCTATTGGCGCACCTGCTCAGCACTTCGCACATCGGGGCCAATGCCTTTTTGGGTGGTATCTCGCTCAACTACCGCTCCAATCTCCTCTTGGATGAGGCCTGCCCCTATGTCGTGGTGGAGGCGGATGAGTACGATCGGTCGTTTCACCGGCTGCACCCCGACCACGCCATCATCACGGCCACGGAGCCCGATCACCTCGATATCTACGGTACGGCTGAGGCTTATCACGAGGCATTTGATCACTTTGTCGACCTTTTGCCCTCCGGTGGCACGCTTTTTGTCCACGAGGATGCGGTCATTCGCTCCCATCCGCACGGGGTCCTACGCTACAGCTATGGACAAAAGGAGACAAGCGACTACCGGTATAGCCACCTCACCTATGAGGGGGGCGAGCTGTACTTCGACTGGCACTATCCCGGTGGTGTCCTGCAGCGGCTACAGATCGGCACCCCCATCGAGGTAAATGTCCTCAACGCCACCGCCGCACTGGCTCTCGCCCAAGAGTTGGGGGTCACAGAGGCGGAGTTGCGTGCCGGATTGGCTACCTTCAGGGGTGCGCGTCGGCGCTTTGAGCGGACCATCCTCCCCGATGGGCGAGTGGTGGTGGACGACTATGCCCACCACCCGGATGAGATACGGGCATCGCTCGACTCCATCCACCGTCTCTACCCAGGCCACCATATTACGGTCGTCTTTCAGCCCCACTTGTACAGCCGTACCAGGGATTTTCTGGAGGAGTTTGGTGCGTCACTTTCTGTGACGGATGATCTGCTCTTGTTGCCGATCTATCCGGCACGCGAGGAGCCGATACCGGGGGTCACCTCTGAGGCGATCCTCCCCTATCTACACGCCACTCACAAATCGGTCGTTGCCAAGGCCGACCTCATCGAGGAGTTGGAGAAGCACCACCCATTTGACATCCTGGTGATGATGGGGGCCGGTGACATTGAGTTTGAAATCCCCAAGGTGATTGCCCACTTCAGTGAATAAGCAGCGGATCATACGGATCAGCCTCATGATCTCGGCGACGCTCCTCCTGACCCTTCTCCTCGGGAGCTATCTCCTATCCCGTGGACAGGCGCGCTTTGCCGTCTATCCCTACAAGACGCACATCAGCATCCTGGGAGGGACGGAGGAGAGCTCTTTTTTGCGCCAGTCCGAGATCATTGACCTATTGCCCTTTTCGACCAAGGACAGTACCAGTATGCCCATCCGCACGGAGTGGCTGGAGCAGACCCTCCTGCACGAGATTCCCTACGTCCGGAGTGCCTGTGCCTATGTGTCGCCCTCCACACGCACCCTCAATATCACCATCCTTGAGCGAACCCCCATTATCCGCTACTACCGAGGTGGTGAGACCTACTTCATGGACGATGAGGGGGTCACCATCCGTGGCCGAATAGGCTCTGCGGCGTATGTCCCCATCGCCATGGGTAATCTAAACGACTCCATCCTCCACTCCACCCTCTACCCACTGGCTACCCACCTGCACGCGAGCAAGGACTACCGACACTTCTTTTCTCTCATCGACATTGTCTCCGAGCGCAAGGTCCACCTCTATCCACGTGTAGGGGACTACATCTTTGAGCTACACGGACTCGACACCATCGATGAGGACCTGGACAAGATCCCGATCTTTTACAAAAAGATACTCCCCAAGACCGGGACCAACCACTACAAGCTCATCAAGCTATCCTACAAGGACCAGATCGTATGTCAGAGACGAAAAGAGTAGGAGCGAGCCGGCAGGGCAAGAAGCAACACGCCTACCTCGTCTCCTCCAGTGTCAATCTGCTCTTGGCTCCGGTCAAGTTGTTGGCCGGTATCTATGGCAAAAGCTCAGCCCTGATCGCCGACTCCCTCAACTCCATCGGTGACATCCTCACCAATGCTGTAGTCTACCTTTTCCTAAAGATTTCGTCAAAGCCCAGAGACGACAACCACTCCTATGGGCATGGAAAATTTGAGACTCTGGCCACACTGCTCATCGGGCTCACCATGCTCGGTGCCGCACTCATGATCATCATGCAGTCCGCTGAGACTGTCGTGGACTTCGTCCGGTCCGGAGCACTTCCTGCAGAGCCAAAGCCGATCGCACTCGCCGTCGCACTGGTCACGCTGATCACCAAGGCGATAGCCTACCGCTACACACTGCTCAGGAGCCGTGAGACCGGCTCCGAGGCACTTGCCGCACAAGCCGAGGACCACCGCATGGATATCTACACCGCACTGGCAGTGACCATCGGCATCCTTTGTGCCAAGTACCTAGGCGGAAAAGCCCTCCTTGCCGAGCCACTGGCGACCATCGTGGTGGCCGGATTTGTCACCTATGCGGCCATTGGGATCATCCGAGCGACGATCTACCCACTCACCGATGCCAGCATCCCCGATGAGACGGTACGTGAGATCCGTGACCTAGTCCTCCAAGTCCCCGGCATCTACGACCCGCACAACTTCCGCACCCGCATGATCGGGAGCGACACCATCGCTATCGAGATGGACATACGCACCCATGGCTCCTCAAGCCTCTACCAGGCGCACGACCTCACCATGCAGGCCGAGCGATTGATCCGAGACCGCTATGGAGAGGACACACACATCACCATACATGTGGAGCCTCTCCGAGAGTAGCCAAGATGCTGACCCACCCCCTCCCCATACGATTGGTGCCCGAACGGCTGGAAGCCGGTGTGGATGAGGTAGGCAGAGGATGCCTCGCCGGGCCGGTCTGCGCTGCCGCTGTCATCCTACCGGAGGACTTTGATCTACCCGGGCTCAACGACTCCAAGCAGCTCACCTCGGCAAGGCGCAAGATCTTTGCCCAAGCCATCATGGCCCAAGCCCTCACCTACAGCATCGGCGAAGCCACTGTCGAGGAGATCGATCGATACAACATCCTATCCGCTACTTTCCTAGCCATGGAGCGTGCCATCCGAGGACTCACTCCACAGCCGGAGCACCTGCTCATCGATGGCAACCGCTTCAGGCCACACACCACCTCGATTCCCTACGAGACCCTCATCCGGGGTGACGGTCGTGTTGCCAGTATTGCAGCCGCCTCCGTCCTCGCCAAGGTGCACCGCGATCACCTGATGGAGGTAGCCGCAGAGACCTACCCCGAGTACGGCTGGGCGCACAATGCCGGCTACGGCACCGCTGAGCATCTAGCCGCTATCCGCACCCATGGGATCACACCCCTGCACCGTCGCTCTTTCGGACCCTGCCGGCCCTCCCTTTTTGACACCCTAGACCGATAATCACAGGTCAATCATATAGCCAACCACCTACCACTTGCCAAGTCTCACCCTACTTGCCACCAGCCTCCTTTTGCTTGCCGGGTGTGGCACTGAGACGAAAAAAAACGACCTGCGGCGTGAGAACCTACAACTCCGCCGGAGTACCCGAGACGAAAATAGATACGTCTATACCTACAGTAGCGAAGGAAACCGGGTCGAGCGAATAACCCTCGAGGGTGGCGTCGCTACACAGGTATGTGAGCGGGAGTACGAGCATCGGTTCTCAAGATTTTAGTCTCTCTGCTCGGAACTGCAGTTTCTACGGAGTGAAACTACAGTTTCTACCCGTTGAAACTGTAGTTTCACTCCGTAGAAACTCTAGTTTCATCCTCAGAGGAGACTTTTGGACATCAAGGGGTGCGGAAAAGAAAAAGGCCACACCGAGTTATCAAAAACGCTCGGTGGGCCTTGCTGTTTTTGGGATGTACCCCTTTTCTAGTGAGTTTGGCCGGCTGCTGTCGTGGTTTGGGTGAGGGAGTAGGGGCGATCCCTGTCAGCAGTGCCCCGATCTGTGTTGGGCCTATCGGACATGGTGAAGTGCAGGGTGGCACCATCGGTGAGTTGACCGTGGGTTACGTAGTTGGCGGTATACTCCTTTCCGTCCAGCGTCAGTGACTGCACATACCTGTGGGTGGGTGCGTTTTCGTCAGCAATGATGGTGAAAGTCTTGCCACTCTCCATGGTCACTGTGGCTTTTCGGAAAAGAGGAGATCCGAGGATGTACTGGTCCGATCCCGGACAAACGGGGTAAAAACCAAGTGCCGAAAAGACGTACCAGGCTGAGGTCTGGCCATTGTCCTCATCGCCACAGTAGCCGTCCGGTGTGGGGGTGTAGAGACGCGCCATGACGTCACGGGTGCGGTATTGGGCCTTCCAGGGCTGGCCGGAGTAGTTGTAGAGATAGATCATGTGCTGTGCGGGCTGGTTGCCGTGTGCGTAGTTGCCCATATTCATGATCTGCATCTCCCGTATCTCGTGGATCACGTAGCCGTAGTAGGAGTCGTCGAAGTGTGGCGGTACGCTGAACACGGAGTCGAGCATCTCGTTGAAGGAGTCTTTGCCCCCCATCAAGTCGATCAGCCCCTGTGGGTCATGAAAGACAGACCAGGAGTAGTGCCAGCTATTGCCCTCGGTGAAGGCATCGCCCCACTTGAGGGGATTGAAGGGGGTCTGGAAGGTGCCATTCTCGTTTCGGCCTCTCATGAGCCTATGCTGTGGGTCGTAGAGGTGTCGGTAGTTGAGTGCGTTTTTGGCAAAAGGCCGGAGCTCCTTGTCGGGTTTGCCAAGGGCTTGTCCGAGGCGGTAGATACACCAGTCGTCGTAGGCATACTCGAGCGTGCGTGCTGCATTTTCGTTGATACCGACATCGTAGGGAACGTAGCCGAGCCTATCGTAGTACTCATGCCCATACCGGCCGGTGGCATGCACCTGGGGGTGGACACTGTGTGCACCGTGCTTGACTGCCTCCCATAGGGTCTCGATGTCTTGCCCCCGAATCCCCTTGATCCAAGCATCCGCCACGATGGAGGCGGAGTTGTTGCCGATCATGATGTCACGGTGTCCCGGGCTGGACCACTCGGGCAAAAATCCACTCTCGAGGTAGACATTGACAAGAGCCTGCTGATACTCCCTGCTGATGGAGGGGTAGACAAGGTTGAGCAGGGGGAAAAGGCTGCGAAAGGTGTCCCAAAAGCCCGTATCGGTGTACATGTATCCGGGAAGGACCTTGCCGTTGTAGGGGCTGTAGTGCATCACTTGCCCGTGGGTATCGATCTCGTAGAAGGCGCGCGGAAAGAGGACCGAGCGGTAGAGGCAGGAGTAGAAGGTGCGGAGGTTGTCGATGCTAGGATCCTCCACTTGGATGCGCCCGAGTATATCGTTCCAGCGGGTACGCCCATCAGCGGCGACCTCCTCCAAGGTGCGGTCGCCCAGCTCACGGAGGTTTTGCTCGGCCTGCTCTATGCTGATGAATGATGAGGCTACCCGTACATGTACTCGGTCGCCACGGTGAGTCCCGACAAAGCCGACAACCCCCATGGCGTGGTCGGCTGTCACCTCGTCGCGGCCGACCTGCAACAAGCTATCGGCCACTGTGGCGTGGTAGGTAAAGGGGCGATCGAAGTGGAGGACAAAGTAGTTGCGAAAGTTGTCGGGCACTCCTCCGCTATTTTTTGTGGTGTAGCCTACGATCTTTTGCTCCTCGGGGATGATCCGAACGTGTGAGCCTTTGTCAAAGGCATCCAGTACAATGTAGCCACCCTCCGACTCGGGAAATGTGAAGCGAAAAATAGCGGCTCGCTCCGTGGGTGCCAGCTCCGCCAAGACATCGTGGTCCGCCAAGTAGACACTGTAGTAGTAAGGTCGTGCCACCTCTGCCTTGTGCGAAAACCAACTGGCGCGCGCCTCCTCATCGTAGATGGGTGCGCCGGTCACGGGCATGAGGGCAAACTGTCCATAGTCGTTCATCCAGGGACTGGGTTGGTGGGTCTGCTTGAGTCCACGGATCTTGTCGGCGGTGTAGGAGTAGGTCCAGCCGTCACCCATTTTTCCGGTCTGTGGGGTCCAAAAGTTCATTCCCCAGGGCATGGCTATCGCCGGATAGGTATTGCCGGTGGAGAGGCTGTGCTTGGACATGGTCCCCATCAGGGTGGTGACGTAGTCAACCGGGTCGGCCTTGGGGTTGGCGAGCGTGTGTGTGGTGCTCAGGGTCAGGAGGAGTAGGGCTGAGGCTAGGAGTCGTCTTGTTGGTTGCATAGGGTTGGTACTCGTTTTTTGTACTGTGCAAAGCTATTTCATTTCCCCGATATTACCAAGCAAGACAGGGTGCGACTGTCGTGGAAAGCAAATAAAAAGGGACTGTACCGTGTTTTGTGCGGTACAGTCCCTGTCTGTCTGGCTATAGAGGATTAGTAGTCCTTATTTTGGGTGAGCTTGGGGTTTTTGTCTCGTGCAGATTGGGGAATCGGTAGGAAGCGATTGTGCAGATCAAAGTTGCGCGTCTCAATCTTTACGGTCCCGGTGATGGTCGCTCTCATGGTGGGGTCAGCGACATTCTTGTCGACGGTGCCGTCGACTCTCAGAAGGTCTCCCTTGAGGACTTTCATCGCCACGGGATTGCCGGAGGCATCCTTCCAGCGGACGATATCGAATCTGCGGATCCCCTCTCCGGCCAGCTCTACAGCACGCTCTCTGCGGATGAGCTCACGCAGGGTCTCCTTGGTGTTGTACTTGGCGCGGTTGACCTCGGGCATCTCGACACGAGTCCGGATCTGATCGAGCAGGCTGTAGACATTGTCGCTTGGTCCGCTCAGTTCGTTTTCAGCTTCGGCGAGAGACAAAAGGACTTCGGCGTACCTAAAGACGATGGGTTGGACGGCTGTCTGCCAGATATTGCTGTACTGCGACTTTGGGAAGAGGTACTTGCCCCAGGTGAGTGCAGTCTTGGAGGCATTGTTTGCTTGCTCGGGGTAGTTGGGGTTGGGAGTATCTCCAAAATCCTTGGTCAGAGTGTCGTATACGCCATCTTCCCAGTCAGCTCCCGGGTAGAGTACGGTCATCGCCATACGTGGGTCACGGTTGGCAAATGGGTGCTTGGGGTCGTAGCCACTGCCGGCTTCTTCTTTTGCCAGACCGTTGCTCATCTCGTAGGTGTCGACGAGGTTTTGGGTGGGGACAGCTGAGGACCAGCCATTTTCACCATTGTTGTACATACTGCCGATGGTCCAGTCGCTGTAGAGTTGCTCGTCTGCCTGGATGGCGAGTATGATCTCCTTGGATCCTTGTCCGGCGATGGTGAATAGGTTGCTATAGCTTGGGCCTAACTCATAGAGTCCGAGCCCCATGATGGCCTTGGCAGACTCTGTCACCCGAGAGTAGTCCTCGTAGTACAGTGCTGCTCTCATGAGCATAGAGAGTGCCGCTCCCTTGGCGATGCGTCCGGTCTCTGCCGGCTCTTTGGGAAGGTCAGCGATCGCCTCTGTGAGGTCCTTGTACACTTGGGCCTTTACCTCCTCCGAAGAGTTGCGTGCTACTTTGGCCTCTTCGGCATTTTTGTAGGAGCTGATGATGGGGACATCTCCATAGACCCAGTTGAGCTGAAAGTAGGCAAAACCACGGATCGCCTTGACCTCGGCAATCCACGCTTTTTTCTCAGCTTCGTTTGCAAACTTGACCGCCTCGATCTTTTCGAGGAAGCGGTTGCACTGTCCAATCTTTGTGAGTGACCCACTGTAGATGTGCTCTACATTGTTGGTGGGGGTCATCTCGCCGTTGGCGATGTTTTTGTAGCCTTCGTGTACGTGGAAGTTGTAGCCAAAGTCGCTCATCGACTCGGCGTACAAGAGGTGATGCCCGGTGTACCAGCCATCGTATACTCCTACCAAAAACTTGTAGGCATCCTCTTGGGTTTTCCAGGTGGTTCCCGGTGACAGTGCGTCCTTGGGTGCTGTGTCCAAAAAGCCCGTGCAGCTCACAAGTGATGGTGCGAGTGCCAATAGGGTGAGGGCGAATAGTATCTTTATGTTTTTCATCTTATGGGTCCTTTTTTTTAGAAAGTGAGATTGATACCGATCGAGTGAGTGGAGGTGATCGGGAATTGAGCTCCTCTCTGGTCGGTGTTTTCGGGATCTATGGAGACCATCATCTTGTGTAGGGTGAGGAGGTTCTCCGCAGAGTAGTAGATCCGCATACTCTCTATGCCGACTTTGCTCAGCAGGTCTTGTGGAAGGGTGTAGCCGAGTTGTAGGTTTTTGAGCCTGAGGTAGGAGGCATCTTGTACCCAAAAGTCGGAAACGTTTTTGGACATGCTTGGGTCATCGATCATCCCTAGGCGTGGAATGTTGGTCTTTTTGTTTTCCGGAGTCCAAGCCTTGAGCCACATGGTGGAGGGGTGTCCCATATCACCGGAGATGTAGCCGGCTACCTCGTTGTTGATGAGGCGTGATACGCCTGCGGCACCGCTCCACATGGTGGATAGGTCGATGTTTTTCCAGCCGGCTCCGAGGGTGATACCGTACGTCCATATCGGCTCTTGGGAGCCTAGCAACACACGGTCGTCGGCATTGACTTTGCCATCTTTATTGGTGTCGCTGAAGATGAGGTCACCTCCTCTGAAGTTTTTGCCCAGAGCGGTACCGTACTTTTTCATCCACGCCTGTGCCTTTTCATCGGATTGGTGGATCCCTTCGGTCTTGTAGCCGAGGAAGCTGTTGTACGCTTGTCCCACTTGGTTGCGGATGGCTCCATCGGTCATCTGTGGCACACCACCGAGGTTCTCGATCACGTTTTTGTTGTAGGCGAGGTTGACACTGGCATTGAAGCTCCAGTCGCCCCAGTGGTCTTGGTAGCCTGCGATCATCTCCACGCCGGAGTTGCGCATGGAGCCTACGTTGTCGTTGTAGCCACCGAGCTGAAACTCATCCGGTGCCGGCACTTTCATGATGATGTCCGTCGTGAGGCGGTTGTAGTAGTCCAGGGTGAGGTTGATCTTGCTGAGGAGTGTGAGGTCCAGACCGATACCCCAGTTGGTCGACTTTTCCCACGTGATGGTTGGTAGGTGATAATCCTTGAGGAGATAGCCACTCTTTATGGATCCTCCAAGTGGGTATTTGCCCTCAATGCTGTAGGTGTTGAGCCAAGGATAGTAGTCCTTGAGAGCGTCTTGGTTGCCAAGCATACCCCACGATGCGCGGAACTTGAGGTTGCTGAGCCAGTCTCTGGTGGACTCCATGAACTCCTCTTCGCTCATACGCCAAGCGACAGAGAATGATGGGAAGTAGCCCCACTGGTAGCCTTTGGCAAATCGGGAAGAGGCATCGGCACGGACGTTGGCTTCAAGAAGGTAGCGACCGGCGTAGTCGTAGTTGAGGCGTGCAAACCATGAGAGCATGTTGAGCTTGCGTGTGTTTCCCCAGTTCTTTTGGGTAGCTGAGGCACCGGCGTTCATGTCGGTAAGGTCGTTGTTGGGGAAGTTTTTGCGCTCTCCTCTCAGGTAGTTGTAGTCGTATGCCTCAGCGTGCCAGCCTAGGAGACCTTTGAGGTTGTGGTCGCCGAAAGACTTGTCGGCATTGAGGAGTAGGTCGAGGTTGCTGCGCTCCCAGGCGTAGTACCTGCGGTCGAGCTTGTTTGGGTCGGAGTGTCTCTGAGCGTTGTACTTGATGTACTTCTCAAAGTTTTTGTAGTCCTGGATGTTGGAGACGTAGGAGAGGTTGGCGGTTGCGGTGAGCCAGTCGGTGATGTGGTAGTCGCCACCTACGATTCCGGTGAAAATGTGGTTGAGTCGGTCGACGGTCTGGTTGGCATCCAGCCAAGCGATAGGGCTACCGTCCGATCCTACGCCCCAGGTGCCATCGGGGTAGCGTGCCACGATCCAAGGAGCTATGACGTTGAGCTGTCGGAGGATCTGGTTGGAAGAGCCACCGTAGTAGGAGGTGGTGGGGTCGTAGTAAAAATTACGGGTGTAGGCGAGGCTGAGTCGCATGTCCAGGCGATCATTGATCTTGGCGTCTAGGTTGATTCGCCCGTTGAATTGCTCCCGTCCGGAGTTGGGTAGGATACCCTTCTGTCCGAGGTATCCGATGGATCCTAGGTACTTGACCTCCTTGCTACCACCGCTGAGGCTGATGTTGTGTGCTTGTTGGATGCCGGTCCGGTAGGCCACTTTGTTCCAGTCGGTGTTGGGGTGCGTGAGGGGGGAGGATCCATCCTGAAATTTCTTGAGGTCCTCGTCCGAAAAGCGGAGAGGCTCTCCCTTGGCTTTGCTGTACCGGTTGGATGCCACTGCGTAGTCGTAGGAGGACATGCGCTGTACCAGCTCAGTGGGTCGTTGGATACCCCCGTAGCCGTTGTAGCTGATGCGTGTCTTCCCGGCCTGTCCTCGCTTGGTGGTGACGAGGATGACACCATTGGAGGCTTTGGATCCGTAGATGGCGGCCGATGCGGCATCCTTTAGGACTGTGATGCTCTCAATGTCGTTGGGGTCAAGTGAGTTGAGCGAACCGGACTCTACGCCATCGATCAAGATGTAGGGAGAGGCGGTGTTGAGCGTCCCCACACCACGGACACGGATCGATCCTCCGTCCTGTCCCGGTCGACCGGAGGCATTGGTGACGGTGACACCGGGCATGAGACCCTGGATGGCACTTGAGAGGTTTTGTACGGGGCGGCTCCGGAGCTGTTTTTTATCCACACTTGCCACGGAGCCTGTGAGGTTCTCTTTTTTCTGGATACCATAGCCGACCACCACTACCTCTTGTAGGAGTTCAGAGTCGTCGTGTAGCGTGATTGTGAGGTTGGTTTGTCCGTTGATCGGGACTTCGAGGGTCTTCATTCCGACAAAGGAGACCCGGATTGTCCCATTGGCCGGGACACCACTGAGGCGAAATGCCCCATCTATGCCTGTGACTGTCCCTTTGGTATTGTCTTCGACTAGTACTACGGTGGCCCCAATCACTGTTTCACCGGCTGCGTCGTGTACGACACCGTGTACGTTGATCTTGTTGGATTGGGTGATGGTCTGTGTGGAGTGAGACGCTATGTTGTTGGCATATAGCGAATTACCCCCCCCTATGTGGGTCATAGGGAGCGCGAAAGCGCAGACCAGAAGAGGAAGTGCACTTCTAAATTTGCTTTTCTTCATAAGTCTTTGGTTTCTTGAATTGATGGAATGTGTTTAGTTTCGCGTGGTTTTTCTAAGTATTCTGTTGGACAGGCCACTGTTCCGATGCGGGTTCTGCCTCACGAGACAAACATACCTAAAAAAAAATAAAAACCACGGGTACTGCTCCCTCCTTTCTGAAAACTTGCACTCGGGGCTCTCCTTGCCGGCCATGCCTTTTGCTGGGTGGCGGGGAGGGGTTATGCAGGGAGTAGGCGACGGCGTGTGGTGAGGTAGTAGAGGAGGATGGCGGCTCCCTTGAGTAGGCAGGTCCAGCAGATGATCCACCAGAGGGTGTCTATGGTAGGATGGATGGGGAGGAGGATCATGGCCAGTGGTATGCGTAGTGCGTTGCCTGTGATGCTGATGAGAGCGGGGGGTAGTGAGCGTCGCATACCGTAAAAGAAGCCTTGGAAGGAGAGCTCAATCATCATGAAGAGCTGTGCCGGGGAGTTGATGCGGAGGTAGTCGGCACCGGCTAGGATGGCTCGGGTCTCCGGGATGATGAGGGCAAAGAGTCGGTCGCCGAGGAAGTAGTTGAGGAGCAACCCGATGAGCCCTACTGCTGTGGCGAGTTTGAGGGTGAAGGCGAGGCCTTGTCTGATGCGTGTGCGGTGTCCGGCTCCATAGTTTTGGGAGACAAAGGCACTGAGTGCTGTGGAGAGTCCTTGTCCGGTGTTCCAGGATATGCCCTCTAGCTGTCCGCCTACGCTGATGGTCGTCACGCCGATGTGTCCTCCGGCTTGGGAGGCAAATCGCCCCAGGCTCATGTTGATAGCTGCCATGAGAGCGTTCATGAGGGCGACGGGTGTGCCGATCTTTAGGACGGATAGGGTGGGGGTGAGCCGCAGGTGGCGGATGATCCGAAATCCCCCGAAGAGCCGATCGCTGTAGAGTCGCCAGAGGAGGAGTGCCAGTACCACTGCCTGTGAGAGTATGGTGGCGATGGCGGCTCCCTCTATTTTGAGGTCGAGGAGGAATATGAAGAGTGGGTCAAGAAGGAGGTTGGTAGCCACACCGATGGCTGTAGCTCGGAAGGGGACTTCGGATCGTCCGATGGCGTTGTAGACACCTATGAGTGCAACGGTAAGGAATGTGATGGGCAGACCCAGAGCGACGATCCGAAAGTAGCTGACACCGTAGCTGTGAATTTCCGGGATGAGGCGATAAAAACCAATGAAGGGGTGAGCGAATAGGATGTAGAGGGCCATGACGAGGAGGCCGAGGAGGAGTCCCATGGTGGTGACGTGTCCGGCGTACTCTTGCGCACTTTTTTCGTCTTGAGCTCCGACGGCATAGGCTACGGTCACCTCTCCGCCCACTTTGTTGAGGAGAGAGAGTGAGGTGGCGAGCCAGAAAAAGACGGATGCCGCTCCCGATGCGGCTACGTACTCACTGCCCAAGCGTCCAAGCCAGGCCATGTCGACAAAGTTGTAGAGCATCTGCAGGAATCCACTGCCTAGGATAGGTAGTGCCAGGTGGATGATCTGCTTGCCGATGTGTCCGGTGGTGAGATCGCAGGTGTCTCTCATGGGCTAGTGTTGGTTGTGCTCGGTGGTGAGCATGCCACAGGCGGCCGAGATGTCCTCTCCTCTGGAGCGTCGTATGGTGGTACGTAGTCCGTTGGTATTGAGGTACTCTTCCATCCACTGTATGTGTGTGTCGTCGGAGGTGCTGAGAGGGACGCCCGGTATGGCGTGGTAGCGGATGAGGTTGACCCGGCAGTCGAGTGGCTTGAGGAGCTTGAGGAGTGCTTGGGCGTGGCTCGGAGTGTCGTTGTAGCCACCGAAGACGATGTACTCAAACGAGAGTCTCCGCTGTCCGGAAAAGTCGTAGTGGCTGAGTGTCTCTATGATATCGTGTATGTGGAAGGCTTTTTCGACCGGCATCAGCTTGGCTCTCTCCTCGGGTATTGCGCTGTGTATGCTGATGGCTAGGTGGGCGGTCTGCTCGTCCAAAAACTGCTTGAGCCCTCTTTTAGGGCCTATGGTGCTGACGGTGATGCGCTTGGGGCTCCATCCGTAGCCGTAGTCGGCCGTGAGGAGTTGGAGGGCTTGTGCGACGGCTGGGTAGTTGTCGAGGGGTTCGCCCATGCCCATGAAGACGATATTGGTGAGCTCATCGGCATGTGGCACGGAGAGGACTTGGTTGAGGATATCTGTGGGGGTGAGGTGGGTGTGAAAGCCCATCTTGCCGGTTGCGCAAAAGAGGCAATTCATCTTGCACCCTACTTGGCTGGAGACGCACAGAGTGGCGCGTTTGCCATCGGGTATGTAGACAGTCTCAAAGGTGAGGTTGGGGTGCTCGAGTGGGCGAAAAAGGTATTTTTCGGTCCCATCCCGGGACACTTGCCTCGCGATAGGTTCGGAGCGTCCGACTCGGTATGTGGCTTGGAGGGCTTGGCGGAGGTCTTTGGGGAGGTTGGTCATCTCCTCAAATGAGGTGGCACGCCTGCGGTAGATCCACTCGGCCACTTGCTTTGCACGGTAGCTGGGTTGTCCGAGTGTGGCGATTAGCTCTTGGAGCTGAGGGAGGGTGAGTCCTAGGATTGCTTGTTTCATGGCTCTACTTGTATGATCTCTCCGAATCGGTACCAGAGGTAGCCTCGGGTGTTGTAGCCCATCTCGTTTAGGACACTGATGTACTCGCGCACCTGGCGTTTGTGACTTGCATGTGGCTCTCCAAACTTGTAGTCAAGGACTATGGCTTGGTGCTCCGTGTCGTTGAGGAGGATCCGGTCGGCACGGATCGTGCGGTCGCTTCGGGGGCTGTAAAACTGTGTCTCCGTAAAGACTTGCCAGCCCTCCTTGGGGGCAAACCACTCTTGGACCTCGGGACGGCTCTCGGAGGCCCGAAAGGCATCTATGAGTGTGGTGAGGTCGGTGTCTTGGCTGTTGGGGTCAATGAGGCGGTAAAAGTCCTCTGTGGTGCGGACGAACTCCATGAGGAAGTGCATCTTCTCGCCGGCGCGTGTGGCGGTGCTCTCAAAAGGCTTGGGGGCAAAGGAGAGGCCGGCGTACTGTGGCGTGGCGGATAGTGCTGTGATTTCGATCATTCGGTTGTCGGCCGATGCGGTGGAGGCTTGTACTGGCTTGGGCTCACCATAGGTGTAGCGGTCGGTCGTCTCATTGATGCACTCGTACTTGCCGAGTCTCGACTTGGCAGAGGAGATGAGTGTGGCGATGCTCCTTTCGGTGGTCGTGTCGGGCTTTTTTTGCGTGAAAACGTAGAGACGTTGGGTGGGGCGGGTAAAGGCCACGTAGAGGAGGTTGATGTTGTCGATGTCTAGTCGCTCCTGCTCGACCCGGTATTGGGGGGCAAAGTAGCTTTTGACCTCCTTGTTTGCTCCGGGGGCTTCTTTCATGTAGTAGACCGATGGGACTTTCGGAAAGTCCTCCGGTAGCTGCTCCGGGGTTTTCATCAGGAGCATCCTTTGGGATCGGCCTGAAGGGGTCATCTCCCAGCTGGCAAAAGGGATGATGACGACCGGAAACTCCAGCCCCTTTGCGTTGTGTATGGTCATGAGCCTCAGGCAGTCCATGGTGGTGTCGGGCATATCGATATAGAGATCATCGCGCTTACCCTGCCACCAGTTGTCGAACTGCAGGTAGGTGGGAGTGAAGCGAGCTGTGTAGTTGAACAACTGCTCCAGATAGGCGGCAACATAGGCCTTGTCCTCGTCCTTGATTGCACCATTGTCCTTGAGGATAGTCATGGCTTCGGTCACCGTCTCGTAGATGGAGAGTCCGGTATTGGAGAGGTTGTCCAGTTGGTGCAAGAGGTCTTCGTACCTCATGGGGTCAAGGCCCGGGAGGGTTTGGAGGGAGATATCCAGTAGCCCTTGTGCGTTTGGATCATCGGGGTGGGCGAGCCTGTGTACCAGTGAGGCGAGGCATCTGACGACCGGTGAGGAGTTGATGGCCAGTGCTTCGTCCGATACGAAGTCGTAGCTGTATCGACCGCTGTTATCTGTCTTATCGCTGTCACCGAAGGAGCGTAGCCAGTCTGCAACCTCGACGGACTCCTTTCGTTTCCGAAACAGGAGGACGATGTCTCCGGGCTTGTATCCATCATCGTATAGCTCTTGGAGCAGGCTCTGCAGCTCCTCCGGACTCATCCTCTCCTTTGTGGCGGTGATCCGCACATAGCCATCCTCCTTGCTTGTGTTGTGTTTCTTTTGCTCAACGTTTTCGGCGTCGTAGAGGGTTGGGGCTCCCGCCTTGTCGTGCTCAAAAAAGTCAAGATCGTAGATGTTGCTAAAGAACTTGTTGTTGAACTCCACGATCTGGTAGGCACTCCGGTAGTTGGTGTCCAGTATATCGGGTCTCACACCGTACTTTGTGGGCACCTCGTGGCCGAGCAGTGTGCTGTCTGCCCCTCTGAAGCGGTATATGCTCTGCTTCACATCCCCGACAAGGTAGTTTATCCTCGAGTAGCTGTGCGACTCCTCCAGCAGGGGCTCAAAGTTGCTCCACTGGTCATGGCTCGTGTCCTGAAACTCGTCCAGCATGTAGTGTTCTATGTAGGAGCCCACTTTTTCGTAAATAAATGGGATACTTGCTCCGGCTATGATGGACTTTAGCAGAGGGTTGATCTCCGAGATCAGGACGATGTTGTTTTCTGCCTGAAATTCATCCAAGCTTTTCTTAAAGTTGAGGATCGCCGGCATCCAGATCAAGTACTTGAGCATGAGTGTGGCGGTGTTGTAGGAGTAGAGTTCTTCCTCAGAGAGGTCCAGAGAGCTCAGTGTGCCGAGTAGCTCATCACTTGCCGCCTCGTAGGGTCCGTACACTTGCTCGCTTTTGCCTTTGGGGCACCAGGCTCGCTTGTCTCCCGCCTTTACTTTTGCCAAGATGGTGCGAGTGGTCGACGTGAGCAGTTTGTCCTCTGCTATTGCGGTGATCGCCTCCCCTTTGTTTAGCTTGTTGTAGATACCCTCCACGAAGGATCGACTGCTGTCCGCAAAGTTTAGGTGGTACTTGTTTCGGATCTCCTCCAGATCCTTCTTGGCCTTCTCCAGTTTCCTTTCCAGTTTTTGTGCTATTTCTTGGAGTTGTAGGCGGGTTTTCGTCACTTGATCGGTACTGAATTGCTCCTCGAGTTCCTTGAGGTCGTACTGCTCTTTGCCATCTATGAGGGGGCTGAGGAGTCCGGTCAGTTGGGCTCTCAGGTCCACCCGCTCGCCGTCCTCTGCGCCTTCGTCAAAGATTTGGCGGAGTACGCTCAGCATCTCTGTGTGCTTGGAAGTGCTGTTTTGGAGCTCATCGATCAATCGATCCATCGAGAGCTGAAACACAGCATTTTGGTCAATCTCCACCTCAAATCCCCCATGGGTCGACGACAGCTCGAGCATGAAGCTACGCACCACTTCTTGGAAAAAGGAGTCGATGGTCTGGACCCGAAACTTGCCATAGTCCTCCAGGATCCGCTTCAGTGCTTCGCGCGCCTGTGCTTGGATCTTTAGCTGTTTGTCCGCATCCGACAGCCCTGGGGCAAAAGTCAGCTTCTTGATCAGTTCTTCAGCCCGATCGCTTGTCCCTTTGGATAGATCGTAGAGCAACCCTAGGATCCGCTCCCGTAGCTCCACGGTTGCTTTGTTGGTAAAGGTGGCCACCAAGATCCTGTCGTACTTCACCCCTTCTCCGTTGAGCATGCCCTGAAAGAGCAGTCTCAGGTACTCGCCTGTCAGGGTGTAGGTCTTGCCACTTCCTGCTGAGGCACTGTAGATCTTCAGGCTGTTGTCGGTTTGCCCCATGCTGCTTAGCACATTTTGGTCTTGGTGTACCCGTTTGCCTTTAGGATATTGGTGACTTCGGGTACGCGGTCTCCCTGGATGATGATTAGGCCATCCTTTGCGGAGCCTCCCACTCCACACGATTGTTTGAGGCTCTTGCAGAGAGTGTTTAGGTCTTCTTTTGTCCCCTCAAAACCCTCCACCAGGGTCACGACTTTCCCCTTGCGTTGCTTGGCATCGCGGCGCACACGGAGCGACTGCTCGCTTGGATCTTTTGTGCTCACAGTCACGAGTGAGGCACTCAGTAGTTCCTGCATATAGCTCTTGTTGGTCGAGTAGACCATCCCGCCACTGCTCTTTTTACTCATGGGCCACACCTTTCTTGGGTTGTAGGATAGCGGACATGCGCTTCGGGTCTTGGATCACCTCGAGTGCTTTTTTCAGGGTCGGGTCTGTCTCCAGGTTTACCGCATACTGTCCCTTCATCCCAAAGTAGTGGACCGCCAGAGCGGCTCTCAGTAGGCTCTTGATCTGTTCTCGATGTGGCTCGATGTCTCTGCGTAGCGAGGGGGTGAGGACCTTGGCCAGTGCGCCAAACTCTGCCTCACTCTGTGCCTTGTACCCCTCATATTCCGCCAGAGACTTTAGCTGCTCCAGTAGTTGCTTGCTTCGCTCTCCGTAGCCAAAACCCTCTTTCTCCAGCTCCGACACAAAGCCCTCCAGATCCTCATCCGTCACCTCCAGATCCTTGAGCGTGGCCGGACGAGGTTTGGTCTGTGCCAGATTGATGGCGTATCGGAATACCTTCCCCTCCACCAGCATGGTGTAGACCGGCACCGAGAGGATCTCGTCCTTTACCTCTATGTCGGGTCGGATGCCACCACCGTCACGCACCGGCCGTCCGTTCATTGTATCAAATACTGTGGTTAGGCTGTCCGGTACGGCGCCGACCGTGCCATCCGGGTTGCGGTGGCTGTAGTCGAGCTGTTGGATGCATCGGCCACTGGGGATGTAGTAGCGAGAGGTGGTTACCTTCAGGATACCCTGTCTGCCGGCAGGGCGAGTCGACTGCACCAGTCCTTTCCCAAAGCTCCTCGACCCCACCAGTACGGCTCGGTCCATGTCCTGCAGTGCACCGGCGACGATCTCGCTCGAGGAGGCCGATCCGGAGTTGATCAGTACCACTAGAGGGAGCGTTGTGCTGATGGGTTGCTCGGTGGTCTTGAAGGTCTCTTGGGCGGAGGGGTTCCGCCCCTTTGTGGAGAGGACCTGTGTGCCTTTGGGCAAAAACATCCCCAGGATGTCTATAGCACCATCCAGCAGACCACCGCCATTGCCTCGGAGATCGAGGATCAGCCCCTTTGGCTCACCACTTGCTGCCAGCTCGTTGTAGGCTTTTTTGACATCTGCGGCACTCTTGTCGGTGAAGGAGGAGAGCCGTATGTAGCCGATGCCACCGGGCATCATGCCTCTATAGGCCACCTGATCGACCACGACGTTGTTTCGGGTCAGGGTCACAGTGCGGGGCTCACTCTCTCCCGGGCGACGGATCTTCACCGTCACGTTTGTGCCGATGGTTCCCTTGAGCGAGTCGCTGATCTTGCTTGCTGTGCCCGGGATCATGGGTTTGCCATCGATCTCCAAAAAAGCATCCCCGGTCCGCAGTCCGCTCTCCTTTGCCGGTGACCCAGGCATAGGGTACTGGACATACACCACGGAGTCCACTTGCTGGATATAGGCTCCGATACCCCCGTACTCACCGGTGGTCATGAAGTTGAAGTCCGCACGCTCCGTCTCCGGTATATACACCGTGTAGGGGTCTAGGCGAGACAGCATGGCATTGATCCCATACGTGGAGATCTCCTCCACATTCACTGTGTCGACATAGAGGGTGGTGACTCCTGCCAGGGCATCGCTGAAGACTCTCAGAGCACGGGACAGCTCCAGCATGTTGTCTTTCGCTCCCTTGTTTTGTGCCGACAGTGTGCCACATCCGGCGCAACTCAGCACCAGTGCAAGCAGTGGGATAAGTATTTGTTTCCTTTTCATTGGGGGTAATATGCGTGTGAATATCGGTTGTGGTGGACGGTCGCTCCCGAGTGCTCTGCTTCGTCGCCATCGGGCTGTCGGCCCTGCGTTTGTCGCACATAGGACGCTCGTGATAAATCTGTGAGAGATGCACCTCGGCGCAACCGGCTCCTCTACGACAAAGGTACCAAAACTATCTACTCCTTTGTACCCCGTCACGGATTTCCCCCTCTTTGGAGACTTTGGACAAGTCGCCTCTCCGACATTGCTTTCGGACATCGTCTGAAACCGGTACACGATTCGCTCATTATCAGCTGATTGGTATTTTGTTTTTGGATGGCCCCTTCTTTTGTTTTTGGACGGATTACAATCCTTTGACACTCAGCACACTGTGAAGAGACTTGAGTTTCACGGATAGAAGCAATCTGCTTCACGGATAGAAGCAAAATTTTTCACGGATAGAAGCGATCACCCCGACAGATAGGAGAGAAAATCAAGCTCGGCAGATAAAAAAGCTGTCGCCCCGGGGCAACAGCCCTCGGACAACAGTCCGGAAAAAAGAATCGGATCGCCCCAAAAAGTACTCCCGAAGTGGGGCTAAAGGTCGGTAGCTTTGGAGATTGTGAAAAATGTGAGTACTTTTGCCAATGATTTTAAGAGTGACTACCTTTGTCTACATAAAATTAACATCAGAAACAGACAAGCATGGAAGTACGCGTAAGTCGTATTCTAAGCGAATACTACGAGTACACTCGTAAAGAGTCCGACCAATACCTCCGCGATGGTCGCGTCACGATCAATGGTAAGCCTGCAGGGATAGGCGACAAGGTCTCTATGGAGGACCAAGTCGCACTAGACGGAGCGAGTATTCCGCTCAAGGGGATCTTTCGGAAGATCCAGCGTGAGCAGGCCAACAAAGACACCGCCGAGAAGTACAGCTCTCGAAGCAGACGCGAGGACGAAGAGGAGTTCGCAGACAACAACCCCAAGAGCAATAAGCTCAGGAAGGGGCGCAAAAACTCAACCAAACGTCACCGTGGCAAAAACCACTGGGACGAGGACGAAGAAGAGATCTGGTAGCCTATGACCCCATCACCCAAATACCATCGCATCCTGCTGAAACTCAGTGGCGAATCCCTCCAAGGAACGCAGGGCTACGGACTGGATCCGGAAAAACTCAAGACCTATGCACAAGAGATCTCCGAGGTGGTCAAGAGTGGTACACAAGTGGCCATCGTGATCGGCGGCGGAAATATATTCCGTGGCTTGAGTGGCTTGGGCAAAGGTGTAGATCGTGTCAAGGGTGATCAGATGGGGATGCTGGCAACAGTCATCAACAGCCTCGGACTAAGCTCGGCGCTTGAGAATATCGGTATCGAAACGACCGTGCTGACAGCCATCCAAATGGCTCCCATAGGACGCTTTTACAACAAATGGGAGGCACTGAAGGACCTCGAGGGTGGCAAAGTGGTGATCTGCTCAGCCGGAACCGGAAACCCCTACTTTACGACAGATACGGGGGCATCCCTCCGAGCCATTGAACTAGAGGTTGACGCTTTGCTGAAAGGTACTCGTGTGGACGGCGTATACACGGCAGACCCGGAGAAGGACCCCCATGCGACAAAGTACGATACGATCACGTTTGATGAGATCTACAATCAGGGGCTGAGGGTCATGGACCTTACCGCCACGACGATGTGCAAGGAAAACAATATCCCCCTAGTGATCTTTGATATGGACACCCCGGGCAACCTTCGCAAGTTGCTGTCGGGCGAAAAGGTGGGCACTACCGTCACCTGCTCTGCTCGCTGAGAGAGCTAGGGCTTCCCGTGCTCTTTCCGGGCCGAAACACACTTCCGAGGAAGCTATTTCCCCTTTTTCCAGATAACCTCCGGTAGCCCCAAGTGGTGGGTGATAGCCCTGGCGAGGACAAAAAAGTAGTCGCTCAGCCTATTGATATACTCCAGGACGCAGGGGTCTATCGTCGTGGCCTCGTCCCCCGACTTTTCCAAAAAACTATAGATCGCACGCTCCGCACGTCTGGCGACTGTGCGACAGATGTGGGCAACGGCGGTGGCCTGTGAGCCGGCCGGAAGGATGAACGCCCGCATCGCCGGTAGCTCTTGTTGCAACCGGTCGATCGTCTGCTCCAGCTCCGAAACATCCGATGGGCTAATCCCACTCTCGACCACATATCCACTTGATTTGGTGTTGTCGGTAGCCATATAGGCTCCGCAAGTAAAGAGACGCGACTGTATACCGGCCAGTGTCTCGTCCTGGTCGAGCCCTGTCGGCAGAAGGGCTCTCAACAATCCGATCTGGCTATTTAGCTCATCCAGTGTGCCGTAGGCTTCGATCCTAGGGTGGCACTTGCTCACTCGCTGGCCTCCCACAAGTGAGGTCAGCCCCTTGTCGCCGGTCTTGGTGTAAATTTTGGTCATAGTGTAGTCCTGTAGTAGTAGAGTTCGTTATTGTTGTTGAGCAAGATCGCACTGTCGTAGAGGTCGAGTACCACCCCTTTGTGTCTGCCACTCTCGAGATAGCTGACAAACTCCTGCTCTCGCTCCCTCCCCTTTCGCACTCCGAGCAGTAGGACAACCGCCTCTTGCTCCTCCGTCAGCACGCGCTCAGCCTCCCGGACTTGGTCGGTGGCGAGTATGAACTGCCCCTCCTCTCGTGGCGTGGATACAGCCAAACTCTGGGCCCACTCAAGCAACTGCTGTGTCGTGCGGTCCTCGAGGCGATAGGCGATCTCTCGTGGCACAAAACGCGCCAGCATGCGATACCAGAGAAGTGCATCGGGGGTGCCCCGCCTCGACAAAAGGGGATAGTCGTAGTACCCACTATAGGGGCGAACAACAGTGTACACCAGCCCAAAAGCCATAGGCGAGTGGATCCCATGCCCACGGCCGTACATGAGGCGTCGTATCCACCGAAATGCCATCAGCGTACCACGACGATAGGGCTTCATCAGTTGAGAGGAGGTCAGACTGCTCATGGGCGTACAAAGTGACGTATAGCCACACCATACTCCGGCACCTCTATGGGGTAGAGATCGTCCGGCCTTGCCTGGGCCACGCCCACTCTGTCCGTCGCAGGATCAGTGACATAGAAGAGTCCACCTCTCTGTATATGCAACGTCCCAAACGCATGCTCCGGAATTCGGACCATACACTCGATCGGACGATCCGAAAAGTTGACCACCACTAGGGCAAACTCACCATCCACAGCACGCAAAAAGGCATACTGACTCCCCATGTCCAAGCACTCTGCGTTGGCATACATGAGATCAAAAAACTGCCCCTTGCCAAATACCTTTTCGTGCACCGCAAGGTTTAGCAACCAGCGGTACTTCTCCCTTAGTATCTGCCCCTCTTTTGGCAACGTGCGACCCGAGTAGTCCCGATCCTTGCCGATCCACTGACGGATCGTCGGTACCTGCCAGTAGTCAAATATACTGGTGCGACCATCTCGGCCACTGTACCCCTCGGCGTCCATACCCCGCTCATTGAGTTCCTGACCAAAGTAGGTGAGGATGGGGCCATTGTCGATCAGAGTGCTGACAGCCATAGCCGGGAATGCCCGATGTCCGCAGCCGATCAAAAAATCACTCGCCAGCCGTTGCTCGTCGTGTGTTTCCATGAAGTGCAGTAGATGCCCCTTGACCGACTGAGTGGACTGCCAGCAATGAGTGATCGCACTGGCCGGAGCCTGTCCCATAAGCACAGCCATCAGAGTGTCGTAGAGCCCAACTTTGTCGTACAAGTAGCCAAAGCCGGCATTTACATACTCAAGATAGCGGTCCGGACAGTAGATCTCTGCGATAAAGATCACCTCCGGATAGATGTTGTGGACCTGGCCAATGCACCAGTGCCAAAACTCCGAGGGCACCATCTCTGCCATGTCGCACCTAAAGCCATCCACCCCCATAGCGCACCAGTAGAGTAGGATATCAAGCATCTTTTGCCACGTGTCCGGGACCGGTGGTGCTGTGTGGTGTATCCCGGTGGAGTAGTCGATGCCATAGTTGAGCTTGACGGTCTCATACCAGTCGTTGGCAGACACAGAGGCGCTAAAGACGTCGTTGCCTGTCGCACGAGCAGGGAACTCGGTGTATTCTTTGCCCTTTGGCACACCTAGGACAAGTGTGCTATTGGGCAGATAGTAGTAGTTGTTGTTTTTGGCAAAAGGAACACTCCGGTCATCACCCTCCCCAAAGTCTGCTACGTAGTCCGGCTTCATTGTCGAGCTATAAGCTCTTGATACATGGTTGGGGACAAAGTCCTGAATCACTCTCAGCCCTGCTGTATGCGAGCGCTTTATGAGATCTTGATATTCTTGGATTCGCTCCTCGGTCTTTTCGGCCAACTCGGGAGCTACATCGTAGTAGTCCCGGATCGCATAGGGCGACCCGGCCTTGCCCTTCACAATGGCAGGATGGTCTGCCGGCTTTCCCGGAAAGGCACTCTGAGTCGCGTGATCGAGGACTCCGGTATACCAGATGTGCGTACACCCGAGGTCCGAGATGGCCGACAACGCCTCGTCGGTAAATGCACTGAACTTACCGGAGCCATTGGTCTCTATCCCGCCGTTGGGCACCTGACCATCGTCCGGGTTGTCAAATAACCGGGGAAGTACCTGGTAGATTGATAGTTTGCCCTCTATGCTTTGTTTTGTCATTGGCTGCTTCGTTACATTATATTATTGGCGCCTACTTTTTATCAGCGCATTTCTTTATTGGCACACGGTGCACCCATTCAAGCCCGTTCACTACATAGGCAAGCCAAAGAACTGTGGCAACTAGGTGCAATAAATATCGTCCTCAGACGTTACATCGTAAAGTTACCCATTTTGCCCTCGTTGGACAACCCACTCAGCGGATATTTCCATGCAACAGCGTTGTGCTTTCATCGCTACAGTTGATAAAAAAAGAGGAAGTCGATAGACTTGGTAAAAACCTAAGTGCTATCGACTTCCAGGGGGGAGGGAAAGTTGCGGAGGGAGGACTCGAACCTCCGACCTCTGGGTTATGAGCCCAGCGAGCTACCACTGCTCCACTCCGCGATCTAATTTATTCAAGAAGGTCCACACAAGGTGGTTCCGTTCTCGTGGTGCAAAGGTACACAATTATTTCTATACCGCCAAACAACCGAGTTCTTGGACACGAGGTGTGCGTATTGTTGGTTGGTCAATGCTCTGATTTTTAGAATGTTCTGGGTTTGGTTGGGCCGATGGGGTGGGGAATAGGGGTGAAGTGGGTGTCGGAAAGAAGGGGCATTTACCTTCTTTTGGCGGTCTTTTGTCGGTCGTTTTTGGGTTTTTGTGGGGTGGGTTGAAATTTTATTTATTTGGTTTTTAGCGAGTTGTCAGTTTTTGTGTGTTGGTGATTTGTTCAGGTCGGA